>DASUKM010000037.1:0-96112 GCA_036278735.1 Vicinamibacterales bacterium | reverse complement strand
CCCCCGCCCTCCGTCATACAATCGACCGATGCTGCCGCTCGTCCTGACGTTCGCCCTTCTGGGCCTGCAGCACGCGCCGGCGCGGGACGTGACCGATCCCGCCCTGCGCATGCCGTACGCCGCGTTCATCACTCTCTATCGCGCCCACGCGGTCGTCGTCGTGGATACGCGCGACCGGGCGTCGTACGACATGGGGCACATTCCCGGCGCGCGTCTCATCCCCGCCGACGACATCGCCCGCCACGTGCGCGAGCTTCGCGCCGCGAAGAAGCCGATCGTCACGTACTGCAGTTGACCAGAGGAGCACACGAGCGCCCGTGCGGCGCTCATCCTGCAACAGGCGGGGCTCGACGCCCACGCCCTGCTCGGCGGCTATGGCAAGTGGCTCAGCGAGGGCAACCGGCCGGCTATCAGCCGATCTATTGCGTCTTCAGCCACGCCCCGAACTGCTCCGGCGAGACGACGGTGATCACCCCGCGCATGCGATAGTGCCCCAGGCCGCACAACTGCGAGCAGGCGATGTCGAACTGGCCCTCGAGCGTGGGGGTGAACCACACGGGAATCATCGTGCCCGGGATCGCATCCTGCTTCACCCGCATCGCGGGCACGCCGAAGCTGTGCACGACGTCCATCGACGAGAGCTGCACGACGACGGGGCGTCCGATCGGCAGGTGCATGTCGTTGATGGTCACGACATCGTCGTGGGCGTGAGGCGAGGCGCGATCGAGCCCGATGGGATTATCGGGCCCGATCAGGCGCGGATTGCTGGCGCCGAACACGCCGTCCGGACCCGGATAGTGCACGTTCCACGCGAACTGCTGCGCCACCACGCGCACGACGACGGCCGTGCGCTCGTCGGGGGCGCCGTTCACGCGCGTGGCCCACGCGGGAATCGAGAAGGCCGCGAGCAGGATCAGCTCCACGATCGCGACGGCGGCCTCGGTGCCCGACGACCAGCGTCCGCGCGCGCCCGCGTAATCGGCCCGGGGGTGACGTCCGCGGCGGAAGCGCACGAGCGCGTAGACGAAATAGATGCTCCAGCCGACGAAGACGACAGCCATCAGCAGGTGCACCAGCACGGTGAGCCGATCCAGGCCGGCGGCCTGCGCGGAGGCTTGAACAGGGAGCCCGAGCCAGCGCGCCATCATCGGATCCCGCCCGGGGAGAGGGCCGCATCTGCTGCACGCGGCACTGCCGCGGCGTCGCGGGCTGCGCGCGCCACGCGTCGAAAGAACATCGCGAACGCGCAGAGCACCCCGACCGTGATGCCGAGCATGACGAGCACGCCGATGCGCGCGGCGTCGATCGTCGGCCCCTGCGCGGCCCCCAGGCAGACCGGGCACGCCTCGGCGGCCGCCGGGACGGCGAGCAGGATCGACGCGAGCAGCGCCCGGCTACGCCACATACATCAACAGGACAATGATCAGCCAGATCGCGTCGACGAAGTACCAGTACATCGCCGCCGCTTCGAGGCGATTGACGACGCGTGCGGGGGCAGCCCGCCACGCGGGCGGCGACGTCGTCCACAGCCAGAGCGACAGGATGATCCCGGCGATGACATGCAGCGCGTGCACCGCCGTCAACGTGTAATACAACGCGAAGAACGTGCTCGTGCGCGGCACGAGGCCCGCGGCGATTTCGCGCGCGTACTCGAGCGACTTGATGCCGAGAAACGCCAGGCACAGCAGCATGGAGAAGGCCAGCAGTCGCCGGATCCGCTCCTGCCGCCCCGCCTGCGCCGCTCGAACGGCTACGGTGAAGACCGCCGACGCGGTCAGCAGCACGACGGTGTTGATCGAGCCGAGAGGCAGGCTGAGCACGTCGGGGCCGTGCGGCCAGGACGTCGCGCCCGCGCGCAGCATGAAGTACGCGGAAAAGAGGCCGCCGAAGAACATCACCTCGGAGGCGAGGAACAGCCACACCCCGAGCTTGACGTTGTTGACGCCGGTGTCGGGCCGCCGCTCGAAGGTGTAGGGGATCGCGCTCATGAGATCTGCGGCTGCGCCCCACGGCCGGCTGGCAGGCCGCCGTTGCCTGGCTCGTTCTGCGGAATGAAGTCGCGCGCCGCACCCGGCACGCTGTACTCGTAGGCGCCGCGGTACACAATCGGCGCGACGGCAAAGTTGCCGTGCGGCGGCGGCGTCGCGGTCGCCCACTCGAGCGTGGTCGCGTCCCAGGGATTGTCGCTCGCCATGCGGCCGCGCCGGACGCTGACGACGAGATTCAGCAGGAAGACGATCTGCACGAGTCCAAGCGTCCACGCCGACCATCCCTGCAGCACGTTCCACTTCTGCAGGCCCTGATTGTGCGGATAGAACAGGCCGCCGTCGTACATGCGCCGGTTCATCCCGGCAAGCCCTTCGATGAACATGGGCATGAAGATCAGGTTCATGCACACGAGCGAACCCCAGAAATGGATCGTGCCGAGCCGCTCGTCGAGGAAGCGTCCCGTCAGCTTGGGGAACCAGTAATACACGCCGGCGAACAGCGCGAAGATCGTCCCCGGCGCGACGATGTAGTGGAAGTGGCCGATGACGTAATAGGTGTCGTGCAGGTGGATGTCGCTGGCGGCGAGGCCCAGCGGAAGCCCCGTCAGGCCGCCGATGCCGAACATCGGCAGGAACGCGAGCGCGAAGAGCGACGCCGTCGTGAAGCGAATCGACCCCCCGTACAGCGACAGCAGCAGCGCGGTCAGGATCACGACCGACGGGATCGAGATGATCATCGTCGTGGTCTGGAAGAAGGCGCTCATGCCCGTCCCCATGCCGGTGAGGAACATGTGATGCGACCAGACGAGAAACGACATGAAGCCGATGAAGATCGCCGAGTACACCATCAGGCGGTAGCCCCAGAGCGGCTTGCGGATGCTGTTGGCGAGAATCTCGGCCACGATGCCCATGGCGGGAAGAATCAGCACGTACACTTCCGGATGTGCGAGGAACCAGAACAGGTGCTGCCACAGCAGCGGATTGCCGCCGCCGGTGGCGGCGAGCGGACGGTTGCCCACGAACAATCCTGACGGCAGGAAGAAGCTCGTGCCGCCGATCCGGTCCATCAACTGCATCAGCGACGCGGATTCGAGCGGAGGAAACGCCAGCAGGAGCAGGAACGCGGTGACGAGCTGCGTCCAGACGAAGAACGGCAGGCGCATGAACGTCAAGCCGGGCGCGCGCAGCTGCAGAATCGTGACGATGATGTTGATCGAGCCGAGCAGCGACGACGTGATCAGCAGGATCATGCCGGCGAGCCAGAACGTCTGGCCCATCGAGGCGATGTCGGCGAGCGGCGGATACGACGTCCAGCCGCTGTTCGGCGCGCCGCCGGGCACGGCAAAACTCGAGAGCATCACGAGGCCGGCCACCAGGTAGATCCAGTAGCTCAGCATGTTGAGCCGCGGGAACGCCATGTCGCCCGCGCCGATCTGCAGCGGTACGAGGTAGTTGCCGAACCCGCCGACGCTGAGCGGCACGACCCCGAGGAAAATCATGATCGTGCCGTGCATCGCGCCGAGCTGGTTGTAGAACTCGGGGAGCATCACGCCGCCCGGCGCGGTCGTCGGACCGAACCAGCGGCCGATGAACGGGATCGGCTGCATCGGGTAGGCGAGCTGCCAGCGCATCAGCATCATCAATCCGAAGCCGATGAGCAGAAAGCACGCACTGGTGATCGCGTACTGCAGGCCGATCACCTTGTGGTCGAGCGAGAAGAGGCGGCGCACGGTGTCGTGGGAGGCGCGAAGCTCCCGCCATAGTATCGAGCGCCCCTGCGGATCCGCAAGCATGGCCCGGGGACGCACGCCGCAGAATCCGGCGCGCGCGCCCGCGCGGGACGATACACTCGAACGGATGACTTCCGACTGGAACGCCGCGCTTTACCACCGGTTGTCGGGGCCGCAGCAGGCGTGGGGGGCGCGCGTGCTCGCGCGCCTGCCGCTGTCGGGCGGCGAGCGGGTGCTCGATCTCGGGTGCGGCAGCGGACGGCTGAGCGCGACGATCGCCGAAAGTCTCCCGCGCGGCCAGCTCGTCGGACTCGACGCGTCGGCCGCCATGCTGGACGCGGCATCGGCGTGGCTGCGCGAGCGGCGGTCGCGCGCCCGGCTCGTCCGGGGAGACGGGGCGGCGCTGCCGTTCGCCACGGCATTCGACGCCGTCTTCAGCGGCGCGACGTTTCACTGGATTCTCGACCATCCACGGCTGTTCCGCGAGATTCACCGCGTGCTCCTGCCGGGGGGACGGCTCGAAGCGCAGTGCGGCGGGCAAGGCAACCTCGCCCGGCTGCTCGAGCGCACGCACGCGCAGATGGGCAGCCAGCGCTACGCCAGCTTTTTCAGGGACTGGACGGATCCGTGGGTGTTCGCGGGGATCGCGGAGACCACCGAACGTCTGCACGCCGCCGGCTTCGTCGACGTCGACGTCAGCCTCGAACCTGCGCCGACCTCGCTCGGGAGCCAAGACGCCTACGGCGATTTTCTGGCGTGCGTCTGCGTGCGCCACCACATCGAGCGCCTGCCGGCGGGCGATCGCGCATCGTTCGTCGGCGGCCTCGCGGACGCCGCCGCCCGCGACGACCCGCCGTTCACGCTGGATTACTGGCGCCTGAACATCTCGGCGCGACGGCCCGTTCGATGACCCCTGACGTCTGGTACGAAGCCCGCCGGTCGGCGTGCGCGGCGCGCCGCGACGCCGAAGACCTCCGTTCGCTGCGGGTGTCGCGTCTGCGTCTGGTCGCGTTCCTTGGCGGCGTCGCGATGGCCGTGTGGGCCGGGGAGGGCGGGGGATGGCCCGCCGCGGCGGTGGCGGCTGCCTTGTTCGTCGTGTACGGCGTGCTCGTCGGCGTCCATTCGCGGGTCGATCACGCGCGCGACCAGGCCCAGGCGGCGCGCGACGTCAACGTCCGCGGCATCGCGCGGCTCGGGCGCGACTGGGACGCGCTTCCGCAGATCCCGCCGCCGCCGGAGGTCGACCTCGATCGTCATCCCTTTGCGCGCGACATCGATCTGTTCGGCCGCGCGTCGCTCGCGCAGTGGCTCGGCCGGACGGCCACGCCCGCCGGCGCGGCGCGTCTGGCGGACTGGCTGCTCGCGCCCGCCGACGCGCCCACGATCGCCCAGCGGCAGACGGCGATTCGAGACCTCGCCGCTCGAGCGCTCTGGCGCGAGACGCTGGCCGCCGAGGGCGCGCTCGCGCCGGCGTCGAGCGACGCCATCGAGCGCTTTCTCGTCTGGGCCGAATCCTCGCAGTCGTCGATCCCGGCCACCCGTCTCTCGATCGTGTGGGGCACGACCATCCTGATCTGGGTCTTGATCGTGGCGCAGTACACCGGGCTCGTCGCCGGTCCGTGGTGGGTCTATCCGATGATGGCCGGGCTCATCGCGTGGTATGCGGCCGGCAAGAAGATCCAGGCGGCCCTCAATCGCATCGGCGTCGGCCAGGCGGCGCTCGAACGCTACGTCGGGATGCTGCAGCTCGCGTGCGACGAGCCATGGGAAGCGCCGCTGCTGCGCGGGCTCCACCAGCGCCTCGCCGGCGGGCCGGGTGCGGCGCCCGATCGCTTCCGCCAGCTCGGACGGATTGTCGGCTGGTCCGAGCTGCGCGTCACGTCCGCCCTGCTGCACACGCCCATCCAGGCCGTCACGTTGTGGGATTTTCACGTGCTGCTCGCGCTGGAGCGGTGGCGCGCCGCCTGCGGCGTCGCGGTGCGCGGCTGGATCGACGCCCTCGCCGAACTCGATGCGCTGGCAGTGCTCTCGGCCGTGCACCACGACTGCCCGGCCTGGGCGGTGCCAGCTTTCGACGACGCCTCGCGCGTGCTCACCGCGCAGGCGCTCGCGCACCCGCTCATCCCCGACGTCCAGCGCGTGGCCAACGACGTCACCCTCGGGCCGCCGGGCACGCTGCTCCTGATCACCGGCTCGAACATGTCGGGCAAGAGCACGCTCCTCCGCGCGATTGGCATCAACATCGTCCTCGCGCAGGCAGGGGCACCGGTCTGCGCCGCCGGCCTCACGTTGCCGCCGTGCGATCTGCGGGCGAGCATCCGGATCCAGGATTCGCTGGAGCTGGGCGTCTCGTATTTCATGGCCGCGCTCGATCGCCTCAAGCGCATCGTCGACGCCGCCGAACGCCGCGAGCCGGACCGCGTCGTGCTCTATCTGCTCGACGAAGTGCTGCAGGGCACCAACAGCGTCGAGCGGAGCCTGGCCGTCCGCGCCATCGCCCGCCACCTGCTGCGCGCGGGCGCGATTGGCGCGATGACGACGCACGACCTGTCGCTGGCGCAGGAGGAGCCGCTGGCCTCGGCTGCGCACCTGGCCCACTTCACGGAACAGGTGCTGCCCGACGGGCGCATGACGTTCGACTATCGTCTTCGGGACGGAATCGCAACCTCGCGCAACGCGATTCGGCTGATGCAGCTCATGGGCATCGACGCGGATTGAGGCGCGGGTGCGGTCCCCAAGCTCTGGCACCCGAGTTGCTGGTCGCTGTGCCCGGAGGTTCCACGTGAACAGGCAAACGATTGGGCTCATCGCGGGTATCGCCGCCTCTGCATTTTCGGCGTGGTGGCTGATGCGGGAGCGATCATCCTCTTCCGAACGACGCGAAACGGAAGGACGGGACCATGGGGTCGTGATCTTCGACAACACGCCCACGGCTTCCGAGATCGAAGCGATGCCGTGAAGCTCGTCGGGGCCGCGAGCGCCTCGGCGCGCGTTGGCCCCCTGCTTGCAAAATCGTGATGACGTGAGGAGCGTGCGGGATGTTGCGGCGGAACCTCGTGCGACCAGCGGGTCAGGGCACGACGCGCACGCGGCCGGTCGGTCGGGGGTTCCTGCCCTGATCGAGCTTCGTCGAGTCCGCCCGATGGTCCTGACGGTCGCCGCCGTTGCGGTCGTGCTGCTCGCCGGCGGCGCATGCCGCCGGCTGGGGGCGGTGAACGTGGATACGCTGCCGGCGCCGCCTGGCGCGCGTGCAACGATCAACGGCGTCGTGCGCGGACCCGAGGACGCCGGCCCGATGGCCGGCCGGACGATCGAGGCCATCGACATGCGCACCGGCGGGCGCGTGCGTGCCGTCACGAACCCCGCCGGCGGGTTCACCCTCGAGCTGCCACCCGGCCACTACCGCGTCGACGTGTCGCTGCACGATGGGGAAGTGCTGCTGGCGCGTCCCGGCGCCGTGGAGCTCGCCCGCGACGCCGATCGTGCGATCGAGTTCCTGATCGGTCCCTCGCGCACGTCCCATCCACACGGCCCCGCGTACCGCGTCGACAACGGCCTCGGCTCTCCCATCGCCTGACATATACTCTCCCGGATGCATTCCCCAGAGGCGGGCGACGAGGACGCCCGTATGTACCGGACGTATATCCTGGTCCTGATTACCGAATTCCTCGTCATCACGGCGCTCTGGCTCTTCGAGCGCGCCTTCTCCTGACCCTTGCGCACGCTGGATTGGGCGGTCCTCGTCGCGTATCTCGTCTGGATCGTGTACGACGGCCTGCGCCGGACCAAGGCCGCCGAGCACATCGAAGGCTACTTCCTCGCCAACCGCAGCCTGCCGTGGTGGGCGGTCGGGCTGTCCGTGATGGCCACGCAGCTGAGCGCCATCACGCTCGTCGGCACGACCGGGCAGGCGTACGCCGACGGCATGCGGTTCGTGCAGTTCTACTTCGGCCTGCCGATCGCGATGGTCATCCTCTCGATGACGCTCGTGCCGTTCTTCTATCGCGCGAAGGTCTACACCGCCTACGAGTACCTCGAACGGCGATTCGACGTGAAGACGCGGACCCTCGCGAGCCTGCTGTTCCTCTGCTCGCGGACGATGTCGACGGGGGTCATCATTTCCGCGCCGGCCGTCATCCTGTCGATCGTTTTCAAGTGGAACCTGCCGCTCACGATCCTGGCGATTGGCGGCCCGACCGTGCTGTACACGATGTTCGGCGGCGTGCAGGCGGTCACCTGGACGGACGTGAAGCAGATGGTGCTCGTCGTCGGCGGCCTCACGTGCGTCGTCGTCGCGCTGATCCTCGGCTTGCCGCACGACGTGAGCATCGGCCGCGCGCTGCACGTGGCGGGGACGGCCGGACGGCTGAACGCCGTCGATTTCCACTTCGACCTGCAGCAGCCGTACACGTTCTGGTCGGGGCTGCTGGGCGGGCTGTTCCTGCAGCTGTCGTACTTCGGCTGCGATCAGAGCCAGGTGCAGCGCTACCTGAGCGCCAAGTCGCTCGATCAGGCGAGGTCGTCGCTGCTGCTGACCGGATTCGTGAAGATTCCGCTCCAAGTGCTGGTCGTCATGACCGGCGTCCTGGTGTTCGTGTTCTATCTGTTCAATCAGCCGCCGATGCTCTTCAACACGGAGAACACGGCCGCCATCGACCAGAGCGCGCGCGCCGGCGAGTATCACGCGCTCGAGCAGCGGTTCTCGACGGCGTTCGAGCAGCGCCGCGACGCCGCCATCGCGCTCGCCGAAGCGCCTGAGCCGGATCGCGCCGCCGCCCGCGATCGCTTCCGCACGTCGAATCGGGATCTCGTCGACATCCGCCGGCAGGCGGGGGACATCGTCAGCGACGTGACCGGGAAGACGGAATACCGGCAGGCCACGGGCGATACCCCGAAGCCGGACGTCAACTACGTCTTCCCGACGTTCGTGACGACCCGATTGCCGCAGGGGCTGGTGGGATTGATCATCGCGGCGATTTTCGCGGCGGCGATGTCGGCGAGCGCGGGGGAGTTGAGCGCCACGTCCACGGCGACCGTCATCGACGTCTATCGCCGGCTGCTGCGGACCGACCAGTCCGATCGGCACTACCTGATTGCGTCGCGGTTTGCGACGGCGCTCTGGGGCGTCGTCGCGTGCGGGGTCGCGTACTTCGCCGTCCAGCTCGGATCCCTCATCGAAGTCGTCAACCGGTTCGGATCGATCTTCTACGGATCGCTGCTCGGGGTGTTCGTGCTCGCGCTGGTGTTCAAGAGGGCGAACGGAACCGGCGCCTTCGTCGGCTTGCTCGCCGGCCTGGCGACGGTCGTGACGTTTGCCTTCCACCCCCGCACCCGCAACGTGTCGTATCTCTGGCACAACCCGCTCGGCGTGATCGTGGTCGTCGTGGTGGGGGCGATCGTCAGCGTGCTCACGACGCCGAAGCGTCAGCCCGTAAAGGGCTGACCCACGCGTGTGCGGAAGCCGCGTGACGCGGCCGGCATTCACTCGTCGGCGAACACGACGTAGGCGGCGACGGAGAGGACGACCACCGACACGAGCATGGCGGTCAACGACAGCGTGAGCCAGCGGCCGCTGAGGTCGGCGCTCAGCAGTGCGGCGGCGGACGCGAACGCGTCGTCGGCGCGCGACGTCCAGCCGCCCGGCTTGCCCAGCCAGGTGACGGCAACGGTCGCGAGGGCGAGCAGCAGTCCGGCGCCGCACGCGATCCCAACGGCGTGCACGACCGTCAACGGCCGGTTGACGGCATCCAGCGCCTCGCGATGCGCGCGCGTCTGCGCGCGCCACCAGACGCGCGCCGCCGATGGCGGTTCGGCACCCGCGCCGGCGGACTGCGCGTCGGCGGCGAGCAGCGCCGCCAGCTCCCGCTCGAACGGATCCCGATCGCCGGTGCGATTCGTCGTGGTCACGGCCGTTGTCCTTCCAGCATCCGGGCGAGACGCCTGCGCGCCCGGAACAGCAGCAGCTTGATGCTGCCGGTCCTGAGGCCGAGGACGCTTGCGATTTCCGTGTGGCTCGATCCGTTCGCGTACGCGAGCCAGAGCAGCGCGCGCTCGCGCGGCTTGAGGCGCCCGAACGCGCGGCGCACGTCGGCGCGCCGTTCGGCGTCGGCGACCGGCTCCGCGGTGGCGAGGCCGGCGGGGTCCGCCGCGGCATCGATCGCGAGCCTGCCGCCGCGCCGGCCGTCGCGGACGAGATTCGTCGCGATGCGATAGAGGTAATGCCGGCGATGATCGTCGCTCTCGAACGTCGCCCCGGCGCGCAGCAGGCGGTAATACGCTTCCTGCAGCAGGTCCTCGGCGGTCTGACGATTGCCGCTGATGCGCGAGAGATACGCCCAGAGCGTCCGCGACGTCCGATCGTAGAACGCGCGGAACTCGTCCTCGGTCATGGCGAGGGGGACCTCTGACGCGTCGGCGCCGGCCTCCAGCCGCCGCGCGTCGAGAACGGTCACGTCAGCCACGAGGCTCCTGAGGCGCCGCGACCGGCTGCACGAGCCCGAACCGCCGCGAGAGGACGTAGGCCAGCACCGCCGACACGAGAAATCCAATCCCGAGCGCAACCACGAGCGCGCCAATCGCGCCGAGCGGCGCCGCGACGTCGTCGATTGCGTGGCGCGCCACCATCGCAATCCCCAGACCCAGGACCGTCAGGACGGCGCCGACCTGCGCCGACCAGAGAATCCGGCCGAAGGGCGCGCTCAGCGCGCGCGGCGAGTCGATGGCGATCGGCGTCGATTCGAGGAATCGCTGCCCGGCAGGCGTCTGGATGTAGGCCAGCAGATCTTCGTTGGATCCGAACCGATCGAACAGCTTCGTGTGGGCTTCGGTCTGGATGTGCGTCAGACGCGCCCAGCGGCGATAGTCGATGAGCATCTTGAGCAGCCACAGAATGCCGCCCGCGATCGTGACGACGACCGCCACCATCGAGAAGTTGTCCGCCGCGGATCGCCAGGCCTCGGCCATGTGGTCCTGCGGCGTTTGCGGTTCATAGGGGCTGTCGCGTTCGTACCTGGCGAAAAAGTACGACGGATTGTGTCCAATCTCGGGGTGCTGCGTCACGAACGCGGCCAGCGACGGGTACGGCTGGAGGTACGTCTGGCTGGTGAGCAGCGTCGGGTCGAGCCTGAGGACCTGCGGCAGCGACGGGGGATATTGCTTCAGGATCTGCTCGAGCTGCTGCCGCGTATCCTGCGCGTCGAGCTGCAGGGCCGGCGGCGGAAGGGTGGCCGTCGCGGCGGGCTGCTGGTCCGCCAGAGCGACGCGGGCCAGGGGTGCCGTCATGAAGCAGGCCAGGACGAAAACGAGCGGACCGTAATGACGCATGCGAAGCTCCTCTGCCTGCTATTACGGAGCGCCGCGTTCGAAGGTTAACAGCGTCAGTCGCGCAGCGCCGTCAACTCGGTGCCGATCCGGCGCAGCCCTTCGCGCAGGAACTCCTCGCGCCCTCCCAGCCAGATGCGCAGATGCCCTTCGATCCCGACCTGGCTGCCGGGCACGATCAGCGTGCTCTGGTTCACCCGAACGCGCTCGGCAATCGCAAGGCTCGGGACGTCCGCGTCGTACCGCATCAGGCCGATCGCGCCGGCGGCCGGTTCCGTCCAGTGGAGCCATCCCCCGAAGCGCATCACCCAGTCGCGCGCGATCGGCAGGTTGTGCCGGAGGATCTCGTTCGTGCGCTGGTAGCACTGCTCGCGGTTGCGCGGTTCGACGGCGATGCGGGCGATGCGGTCCGACATCTTGTTGGGCCCGATCGTGATGTAGTCGTGCTGACTCCAGCAGCGTGCCGCGAGCGCGGCCGGCCCGACGAGCCAGCCGATGCGCACGCCGGGGATCCCGTACGCCTTCGAGAGCCCGCTCGTGACGATCACGCGGTCGCTCATGCCCCAGAAGCTCTTCGTCCGCGGCCCATCGACTTCGGCCCCGAGATACACCTCGTCCGAGAGGAGCCAGGTGCCCGTTTGTTCGCACTTCTGCACGATACGGCGCATGGCCGCATCGCTGAGCGCCGACCCGGTCGGGTTGTTGGGATTGGATATATAAAGGATGCGCGTTTTGGGGGTGACGGCGCGTTCGAACTCGTCCCAGTCCGGCTCCCAGGCCGCCTCCGTCCTCAGCCGGAAGGTCCGGACCTCCGCCCCCAGGCTCCGCGCGACGCCCCACATCTGCATGTAGTTCGGCACCTGCATCGCGACGCCGTCGCCGGGCGCGATCTCGCTCAACGCGATCAGGTAGTTCGCTTCGGACGTGCCGTTGGTGACCTCGATCTGATCGGCGGTCGCGCCGGGATAGCTCTTCGCGATTGCCTCGCGGAGCGGGATTGTGCCGTTCGACTGGCTGTACCCGAGCGGCTCGTCCAGGAACGCCGCGAGGTCGAAGCCCATCGCGGTCAGTTCGCGCAGGGTCAGCGGACGGATGCCGCTCTCGCTCATGTCGTAGTCGACGATGTTCTCCCACGTCGACTGCATGCGTTCCATCTCGAACGTTTCAATGCGCATATGTCCTATCGCTGCAGCAGGCTCGCGAGCCGCGCCGGATCCAGATTGCCGCCGCTGACGACCGCGACGACCGGGCCGTCGAACGTGTTGGCGAGCGCGGCCGCCACCGTTGCGGCGCCGCTGGGCTCCGCCACGATCTTCGCCTTCGTGAACAGCCACACGACCGCTTCCGCAATCGCCGCATCGTCGACCGTGACGACGCCGTCCACGAAGCGCCGGACGTGCGCGAACGTCAGGTCCCCCGGCCGGACCGGCATGAGGCCGTCGGCGATGCTCTCGCTCTTCGCGAGCGTGACCGGATGTCCGGCCTCGACCGACGCTTTCATGGCCGCCGCGCCTGAGGGCTCGACGCCGATGACCGTCACGGCGGGATTCGTCTGCTTGATCGCCGCCGAGACACCCGAGATCAGGCCGCCGCCGCCGATCGGCACCAGCACCGTGCGTGCGCCGGGGAGCTGCTCGAGAATCTCGAGCCCGGCCGTCCCCTGGCCCGCGATGATCCATTCGTGGTCGTACGGCGGCACCATCGTGAGGCCGCGCGCCGCCGCCTCCTCCTCGGCGCGCACGCGCCGATCGTTGCTCGTCGTGCCGGCGAAGATCACTTCCGCCCCGAACCCCTTCGTCCCGTCGATCTTTATGGGAGGCGCGGTGGTGGGCATGACGACGACGGCCGGGGCGCCGAGCGTACGCGCCGCGAGCGCCATCGCCTGCCCGTGGTTGCCCGACGAGAACGTGATCACGCCGCGCCGCCGCTCGTCGCCGGTGAGCTGTGCGACCATGTTGTAGGCGCCGCGGATCTTGAACGCCCCTCCGGGCTGCAGGCTCTCGAGTTTCAGCCAGAGCGGCCGTCCTGCCACGTTCGAGACGTCGACGAGCGGCGTGATCTTCGCGACGCGCGCGACGCGCTCGCGCGCCGCCTGGATGTCGGCGAGGGTCACGAGGCGCTGTCGCACGGTGTCGTCGATGCCGGTTGTCGTCACGAGTGATCGTCTCCAGGCCTCATTATCCCCGGAGTCGCCGGAAATGCGCGGGCCCGGCGCGTTGTCTTCGGCGTCCGATCCCCTGCCCTGGGGCGTCACCACCCGGAGCTACTGCATGACGCGCCGCTGGTCCGATGGGGTCAGCTCGTCGTAGAGCCGCGTGAACGCGGCGTTGGTCCAGCCGAAGCCGACCTGGTTCGCGCGGTAGCCGTAATGAATGTTGGGGCTGACGTCCGATCCGGCGTGAACGACGTCGTACTTTTCGACGATGTAGCCCTGGCGCAGGAATTCGCGGTGCACGAGCGACAGAAACGCGACCGAGATCCGCTCGGCGTCCTCGTTGTACCCGTAGCGCCGCAGCCCGTCGACGGCAATCATCTGGAGCGGCGCCCAGCCGAACGGCGCGTCCCACTGGCTGCCGCTCACCGTGGTGCTCGTCTGCAGGCCTCCGGGCCGTTCGAATCGAGGAAGATTCTTCACGACGCGGGCGGCCTGATCGTGGGTGGCCAGGCCGGCCCAGAGCGGATAGAACGTCGTCAGGAAGGGATACCGCCGGACGCGCCGGGTGGCGAAGTCGTAGTCGTAGTAGAGTCCGTCGCGCGAATCCCACATGAGCCGGTTGATCCGATCGGCCCGCGCGTTCGCGCGCGTCCGCCAGGGACCGGCGTCCGCGTGCCGGCCGGCGATGTCCAGGATCTCCGCGGTCTGTATCTCCATCAGGTACAGCAGCGAGTTGAGGCAGACCGGGTCGTAGTGAATGATGTCGAGGTTGAAGGGCCCGAAACGATTGGACGGATCGAACCCGGACTCGCGCATCGAGCGATCGGCGGTGTAGAACAGCGGCGTCAACCGATTGGCGGCGCGATCGTAGTACTGGCGCACGTCGTAGGCCGTGACGCCGTGCGTGCGCAAGTACTCCTTGACGAGGTCGTAGTGCGAGCGTCCCTGCGCATCCCGCTCCGCCGACACGACCTCCGGCGCCGGGCCGACGCCCGAGTCGTAGTAGCGCGACAACGCCGTTTGCGGCGTCAGGTGCGGCGCGGTGGTCCAGTAGCGATAGTACTTCTCGATTTCAGGAATCGCCGCTTCGAGCCAGTGCCGGTCGTGCGTCCGGCGATACACGCCGAGCACCATTTCCGTGAGGAATGGCGGTTGCGAGCGCGTCAGGTAATAGGTGCGGTTCGCGTTCAGCACCTTCCCGTAGTGCCGCACCTCGTACAGGAAGTTGTCCGTCATGTCCCGGGCGAGCTGCACGTTCCCGTCCCGGAGCAATCCGACCTGGATGAAGTAACTGTCCCACCCGTACATCTCGTTGAAGCGGCCGCCGGGCACGACGTACGGATGCGGCAGGTACAGCAGCCCTGGCGTGTGGATCGACAGCGGATCGGCGGGAAGCGGCCGAAGCGAGATGCGCCGCAGCGCGCCGGCCGGCATCTGCCGCTTCAGGCTCGTCTCGATCGAGGCGAGGTCCTCGTCGCGGGCCACGTAGACGGGCCACCGTCCATCGGCGGCAGGGTGGAACTTGGGATCCTGGGCGGCCGTCGCCAGATCTTTGTTCGAGCGCGTCAGGACCGACCACGTCTGTTCGATGTATTCGAGAATGGACGGCCGCCGCGCCTGCGACAGTGCGGCGGGCCCGAGGAGGGTGGCGGTGATCGCAGCGGCGACGACAGCAAGCGCAGCCCGCCGCAGCGGGGGAGTGGTCCCGCGACGATTGTGGCGGCGGATCGATCCAGCGACGCGCATGGGCAGTCCAGCGGAACGATCTTATCGCCGAAGCGGCGCGTCGTTCACCAGCCGCGCAGGATCGCCGCCGGGTCGATCCGCACGGCGCGCCAGGCGGGCCCCGCGATCGAAGCGAGCGTGGTGATGGTCAGCACGATCGCCACCCCCGCGAGCGTCGCGGGATCCAGCGGCCGGACGCCGAACAGCATGGTGGCGAGGAGCCGCCCGAACAGGATCGAGATGCCGAAGCCGACGACGATCCCGGCGCCGATCACCGGCATCGCGCCGGATGCGACGAGCCGCAGCACGTCCGTCGTACTGGCGCCGAGCGCGCGGCGGACGGCGAAGTCGCGCGCGCGCTGCTGGACGGAATAGGCGAGGATTCCGAACACCCCAACCATCGCGAGCAGCAGCGCGAGGGCCGCGAACGTCCCGACCATCACGGCGCGGAAGCGCTGCCGGCCGGCCGCATTCCACGCGAGATCCTCGAGCGTCACGACGTCGCGCACGCTCACGAGCTGTTCGCGATCGACCCGCGCGATCGCGGCCCGCACGGACCCGGCGAGAACGCTCGCATCACCCGACGCAGGGCGCACGAGCAGGTACATGTCGTCGAGCGGAAACTGGGCGAGCGGCACGTACACCTGAATCATCGGCTCCGTTTCGTCCGGCCGCTGCTTCACCTGCCGGGCGACCCCGACGATCTCGCGCGCGGCCGGCGTTTGTTCCGGGCCGGGCAGCAGCACGTGCACGCCAATCGGCGAGCGTCCGTGGAGATAGCGGCGGACGAAGCCTTCGTTGACGATGCACACGGGAGGTGCGTGGAGCGTATCGTGCTCGTCGAACGCGCGCCCCTCGACGATCGGCAGATCTACCGTACTGAAGAACGACGGGCTGACGACCTGATAGTCGGCTGTGGGGCGCTCCGCGTCCGGCACGACGGGATCCCCGGCGATGGCGAACGGCACGTCGCCGATTACCGAATCGCCCATCGGAAGCGTGCTGGCCCAGGCCACTGCGTGAACGTTCGGGATCCCCTTCACCTGGTCGTCGATGTCGCGGAAGAACTGCAGGAGCGCATCCGGCGTCGGATACCGGCTGCCGAGTGGATCCACCATCATCGACAGCACGCTCGGCGCGTGATACCCGGGGTCCACGCGATCGATTGCCATCAGGGTGCGCAGCAGCAGGCCCGCGCCGACGAGCAGCAGAACCGCGGTGGCGACCTCGGCGCTCACCAGCACGCTCCGCAGCCTGCCGCTGTCGCCGGTCGTCGTCCGCAGATCCGACGTCATCGTCTGGGCGGGCGAAAGCCGCAGCGCCTGCCACGCCGGAGCGATGCCGAAAATGACGCCGACCAGGACGGCTGCGGCCGCGCAGAACGCCACGACGCGCGCATCGAACGTCAACGTGATCGCCGGAGGCAGAAGCCCTTCGGGAATCAGCGCCGGTGCGGCCCGGATAATCGCGGCCCCCACCGCAACAGCGAGCGCACCGCCTATCGCGGACAACACGAGGCTTTCGGTGAGGAGCTGCCGGACGATGCGCCGCCGTCCCGCGCCCATCGCCGAGCGGATCGCCAGTTCGCGCGTCCGCACGGTGGCGCGCGCCATGAGCAGGTTGGCCACGTTCGCGCAGCAGATCAGGAGGACGATGCCGACGACGCCGAGGAAAAGGATGGAGGTCAGCCGGAGATCGCGTCCGATGAGCGCGTCGTGCAGCGGCTCGATCGTCACGCCGCGGCCGCGGTTGGTGGACGGGAAGTCGCGCGCGAGGCCGCGGGCGACCGACGTCATGTCCGATGCGGCGGAGGCGAGCGTCGCGCCAGGCTTCAGCCGCCCCACGACCGCCAGCACGTGCGCCTTCCGCAGCGCCGGGGTCGGCGTGAACGAGACGAGCGCCCAGATGCTGCTCTTGCCGATCAACTGAAACGAGTCCGGCACGACGCCGACGATCGTGTACATGTCGCCGTCCAGCCGGACCCGCCGGCCGATCACCGATGGATCGCTGTCGAAGCGCGAGTGCCAGAACGACCGGCTCAGGACGACCACGTTCGCGTGATGGCGGTCGTCGTCCTGGACGAAGGTTCGTCCTGCGATCGGCGTCACGCCGAGTGCGTCGAAGACGCCCCACGTGATCCACTGCCGCGGCACCGTCTCCGCGGTGCCGTCGCGTCCGGCCATCACCATGCCGCCGACGGATGGGACGAAGCCGGCCATCCGTTCGACCGTGCGGCTGCGCTCGTTCCAGTCGGCGATGTTCATGGGGGACGCCGCGGCATGCGCCGAGGCGTCCGTGCGTTCCCAGAGGCGTACGAGGCGACCGGGATCGCGGAAGGGCAGCGGACGGAGCAGCGTGGCGTCGACGAGCGCGAAGATGGCGCTGTTCGCCCCGATGCCGAGCGCCAGCGTCGCGATCGCGACGCACGCGAATCCGGGAGATCTCGCGAGCTGGCGCAGCGCGAACCTCACGTCGTCGCGTAATTCGTCGATCCATTGCGTCATGCGCACGGCACGGTCCCTCCTTCGGCCCTCGTCCAGGCACGCGCGCCGGACGTCCGCGAGTGTGCCGAGACGCGCGATCGCGAGGCGGCGGGCGTCGGCCGGGTCCAGGCCGCGCGCGACCAGCTCGCGTGTGCGCATTTCGACGTGAAAGGTGAGTTCGTCGTCGATTTCGCGTTCGACAGGGACGCGCCAGAGCCACGACCGCAGCGAACGCTTCATGGGACGAGGAGAATCTTCGAGACGCCCGCCGCGAAGCGGCGCCACACGGCGGTTTCGCTCGCGAGCTGCATCCGCCCGGCGCGCGTCAGCCGATACAACTTGGCCCGGCGGCCGAGTTCGGACATGCCCCACTCGGCCTCGATCCAGCCGCGCCGTTCCATTCTGTAGAGCGCGGGATAGAGCGAGCCCTCTTCGACGAGCACGGCATCCCCCGTGCGGTCCTCGATGTAGCGGGCGATGGCGTAGCCGTGCCGCGGTCCGCCGTCCAGCGTCTTGAGAATCAGGGCATCGAGCGCGCCGTGCAGGAGTGCGTTGGGCGTCTTCGTCGGAAGGGGCATGCGCGCATCATACCACGATAGTCTAGGTAACGCTGAACAGCTTCCAGCCGCCAGCTGGAAGCTGGAGACTGTCCCTAATCTGTAGAGGGGGTCTTTAGATCCGCCGTGAACTCCTGCGCGTACTCGGCGTTGAGCCGCTGCCAGCCGCCGAACTTCAGCGCGTCGGGACCCACGATGCGGCCGAGCGGTGCGCCGCCAAGCAGGCGATCGAGCACGTCGAGGCAGATGTGCCATCCGGCCGCGCCCATCGAAATGAAGCGGCGATCGATACTGGTCCACAGCGTCAGGCGGGTGCCGCCGCTCACAGGTTCGAGCGCCCACCGCACGTCGAAGCCGCCCCATTTGTACTCCAGCAGTTTGGGCGCGTCGGCTCGCGTGACCGTCGTCTCGGTGACGTGCGGCGTCGGCGCCCCGACCGTGGTGAGCTTCACCGTCGCGCCGGCCGCGCCCATGCTGCCGTCGGCGTCGAACGGCGCCCACTCGCGCAGTTGCGCCGGGTCGGTGAGCGCCTGCCAGACCCTTTCGGGCGAGTGGTGCAGTTCCCTGACCAGAACGAGCGTCCAGTGGTCGCCGTCCTTGCGCACCTGCGCGCTGGGCGGGCCTGGGACGTACTGCTCGCGGGTTGTCATCGTCTCTTCCTTTGCCTTTTCCTTGGTTTCCGTTGCACCGACCGGTGCGTGCGGTCCAGATGCCGCTCGAGCGCGTCCAGGTGCGTGGACCAGAGCCGCCGGAACGGCGCGAGCCACATTTCAATTTCCAGGAGCGGTTCGGGTTTGACGCGGTACACGCGCCGCTGCGCGTCCACCGTGGCTTCGACGAGGCCGGCCTCGCGCAGCACGCGCAGATGCTTCGACACGGTCGGCTGCGTCATCCGCAGTTGGCGCTCGAGCTCGCCCACGGACTGCTCGGACGCGACCAGGAGCGTCAGGATCGCGCGCCGGTTCGGCTCGGCGATGATGCTGAAGGCGGAGTCCACCGACCAAAATATACCCATGGCAGCATATACGTGTCAAGGTATGTGATGGGCGCGGAGACGTCGACGCGCTCCGCCGGCGATTGCCAACGTGGCCACATGTGGCTATACTTCACGGATGGAGGCTGGGATTCGCGAGCTGAAGGACAACTTGAGCCGGTACATCCGGCGAGTCGAGGCGGGACAGCGGATTGCCGTCACCGCTCATGGACGCGTCGTCGCGGAGCTCGTGCCTCCAGGGACAGCGACCGACAAGTCCTCTCGAACTCGATGGGACGAGCTCCTTGCCGCCGGAATTCTCCATCCTCCACTGGAGGACGGCGATCCGTTCGAGGCCTGGCCCGACATCCGCCTGCCGGCCGGAACGGCCGCGGAACTAATCGACGCGGATCGTGGCGAAGCGTAATCCTCGACGCCGCCCTGCAGGGAAGCCGGCGGCCGTCCCTCCGACCCGGCCCGCCGCGATCCTCCAGAGGAGAGTGCGGTACATCGAGTCGAGCGCTCTCGTCGCTGCACTGCTCGAGAACGATGCGGCCGTCGTGAAGAAGGCCGGGCGAGCCACGCAGCAGGTCACGTCGGCTCTGACACTCGCGGAAGCAGGGCGGGCCATCCGTCGAGCCCGCGCGACTGGTCGTCTGACGCCGGAACAGGAGAAGGCCGGCGTGCGCGCCCTCCGGACGTTCGAACGGCGCTGCTTCGTCCTCGACGTCGATCGAGCTGTGCTCGATCGCGTTCGCCGTCCCTTCCCGGTCGAACCGATCCGCACGCTCGATGCCGTCCACCTCGCAACCGCGGAGCTGCTCGGCGAACCACCACCGCTGCTCACCATCGTCACGAGGGACGACTGCGTGCGCAAGAATGCCGAAGCCCTGGGATACGCGATCGAGTAGCTCGCTTCGGTGATCTGCCGCCTGGGCACCAGCTCCCAGCCACCAGCCGCCAGCTTCCAGCTGTTCAAGGAAGAATGGCTTCCTTTCGAGCCGGCAGCTGGCGGCTGGACCTTGTGAGCCGCTATGATGCGCGTCATGGCGTCCACTTCGATGGCCACGCACCGCGGCGACTACGGCTTCGACGCGCCGTACGTCTTCTTCGTGTTCGTCGGCGTGACGCTGGCGGCGATCGGCTGCGCGGTCGCCGGCATCGCCACCCGGCGTCCGGGTCTCGAGCGTCCGGCGCTCGTCTACGCGATCGTGTTCGGGGCCATCGTGGCGAGCTGGGGTTACACGACGCGCCGCGGCAAGTTCGTCGTCTGGTCGCGTCTGCTCGGGTCGATGGCGTGGCGCGGCGACGAGCGCGTGCTCGATCTCGGCTGCGGGCGCGGCGCCGTTCTGACGATGACCGCGAAGTGCCTGACGAGCGGGACCGTTACCGGGGCGGACATCTGGAAGACCAGCGACCAGTCCGGCAGCTCCGAGCGCGTGTGCCGCCGGAACGCCGATCTCGAGGGGGTCGGCGATCGCGTCGCGATCCGGACCGCCGACATGCGGGATCTGCCGTTCGCCGACGCGAGCTTCGACGTCATCGTCTCCAGCCTGGCGATCCACAACATCCCGTCGAAAGCCGGACGCATGGCGGCGCTTGGCGAAGCGGCGCGCGTGCTCGCGCCCGGCGGCCGGCTGGCGATTGCGGACATCCGGCACACGCGCGCGTACGCCGCGGAGCTGCGTCGTCTCGGTCTCGTCGACGTCGCGCGCCGGGGTCTCGGCTGGCGCTTCTGGTACGGCAGTCCCTTCGGTGCGACCGCGCTCGTCACCGCGCGGAAAGGCGAGAGGCCCGCGTAGCCGGGTGCAGCCCGGCGCGCGGCGGGTTGGGGTGACGCCATCATCATGCCCTTCCTCCCAGGCGACGAGGTCCACGTGGCCGCGCTCGGCACGGGCGTGGTGCGCGAAGTGCGGAATCGCGGACGCTATCTCGTCGAGTTGAAAGGGAGATCGGTTGTCGCCGGCGAAGCGCAGTTGACGGCAGTCGCGGCGCGGAAGCGACATCGTGGCCGCGCTGGTGCCGCACCGGACGCCGCGGCGCCGCCGATCACCCGCGGACACGCAGCCACGTCGCTCGACCTCCACGGGATGACGACAGACGAAGCCGTGGCGGCGCTCGACACCTTCATCGACGACGCGCTGCTGGCGGGACACGCCGAGGTCCGGGTGATCCACGGCCGCAGCGGCGGCCGGGTGAAGGCCGCCGTCCACGCGCGGCTGAAACAGCATGCCGTGGTCCGCGCGTTCCGCATCGATCCAGCCAACGCCGGCGTCACGATCGTGACGCTCTGAGCGGACCGGGCCTCGAGCGCTGCGCGGGCCGCCGCTCCCTGTCATCGCCGAGTATTCCTGACGAACTCAAAATAGGGGGCTTCTCGAAACTGGCGGCTGACTCCTCAGCCGATCGACCTGCCGAACAGGCTGCCGACCGCCGCGGTGGCTGCCATCGCGAGCGCACCCCAGAAGCCGACGCGCGCAGCCGCGGCCGTCATCGAGGCGCCGCCTGTGCTTCCCGCGATCGCGCCGAGCGCCACGAGACACAGCAGCGAGACGATCGGCACGACGGCGACGAGCGCGCGGCCCGGCGCTGCCAGAACCGTCAGCAGTGGCACCGCCGCGCCGGCTGCGAACGTCGCGGCTGACGCCACGGCCGCCTGCAGCGGCCGCGCGGCGAGTTCTTCGGTCAGGCCGAGTTCGTCGCGGGCGTGCGCGGCCAGCGCGTTGCGGGCCATCAACTGGCGCGCCACGGTCCTGGCGAGGTCGTGCTCGAGGCCGCGCCGCTCGTAAATGCCAGCCAGCTCGTCTTCCTCGGCCTGCGGCTGCGCCGCGAGCTCGCGCCGCTCCAGCTCCAGGTCGGCGCGCTCAGTGTCGCGCTGAGAGCTGACGGACACGTACTCGCCCGCCGCCATCGACAGCGCGCCCGCGACGACGGCGGCCACGCCGGCGAGCAGGATCTCCTGGCGTGACGACACGGCGGCCGCGACGCCGACGATCAGGCTGGCGGTCGAGACAATGCCGTCGTTGGCCCCGAGCACCGCGGCGCGAAGCCAGCCAATCCGATCGCTACGATGCTGCTCGCGACTCGGCATCGCGTACCTCCCCGGCCGACAGAGAATCCCCCTGCTCCCCCGAGAACTCAGAATCGAGAACCCTGAACCGAAGCTGGAAGCGTGCAGCTCGAAGCTGGTCACGCCTTCATTGGCTGACGGCCGACGTGCCGTTGTTCCCGCCGCAGCTCCCGGAGCAGGCCGCTGGTGCTGCCGAGCTGATTATTGAAGATCTGACGCGCGATCACGAGCAGGTCTCCGACGAGGGGGTCGCGCAGCGTGTAATGGACGGCGACCCCCTGCTTGCGAGCCGCGACGATCCCCAGATTCCTCAGGATGGCGAGCTGCTGCGACACCATCGGCTGGTCGAGCGTCAAGGCCTGCTGGAGCTGCTGCACCGTGCGGTCGCCGCGGACGAGGATCTCGAGGATGCGGATCCGCGCGGGATGGGCGAGCGCCCGGAAGAACCGGGCCTTGAAGGCCTGGAGTTCGCCGAGCCGGGGGGATCGGCCTCGCGTCGACGGCATTAAGACATATTATATTCGTAATATTGCTATAATGCGACTTCACCGATGCACGAAGGGGCCCGATCCGTGGACGACGGCCTGACGGGCGCCATCGACCGCCTCGCGGCGCAGCTCCCCGCCCAGGGGCCGATCGGCATCTTCATCCACCACAACACGCTCCACGCCTTCGAGGACGAGCCGTTCGAGGACGCCGTCGAGGGGGCCGCGGCACGCCTCGGCTGCGAGCCGTTCCTGGCCGAATCGCGCTACCGCGACAAGCTCGCGTCCGGCCGCATCCTCGCGGTCGACGTCGAAGCGGTAATCGACGAGTCGCTGGAGGCCCGCGGCGGCGACGTGGTGGCCGGCGCCGCATCGCGCCGCGACCTCTGGCGCGCCATCGTGCTGTACGGCATTCCGGCGGCCGCAGGGCCCGAGCTGTCGTGGATCCTCGACGAGACCGACACCCTGACCCGGCGCCGCGCCGACGTGCCGCAGGCCGCGCGCTTCGCGGCGGCCGAACCCGGCGAGCCGGCTGGCCGCGCGGAGGAGGCCGCGGCTCTGCGACGGCTCTGGACCGCGTGCGTCGACGCCGTCGGCCGCGCGGGTGCGCCGCCGACGCCGCCGCTTCCGGAGCCGGTGCGTCACCGCGACTGGCTCGTCGCGGCGCAGGGACCCGACGTCGACGCCTGGATGCATCCGCCGCTGATCCGGTTTCTCGCCGGCTATCTCGATCAGGGCCTGGCGCACTGGCCGATGCCGGCGCGCGGCGACGGGATCCACGGCTGCTTCCTCGAGCTCTACGACACCGCGCTCGCCTCGCGGTGCGGACGATGGGCGAGGGGACTGCCGGGGCTCGTCGTCGCGGATCGCGCCGCCGCGCGCGACGGTGCGGCCTCGGTGCAGCGGTCGCTCGACGATCTCGGCGTCGCACGCCACGAGCGCGACGCCTACCTCGGCGCCGAGCTGCTGGCGCTCCGCGGATGGGCGGGCATGGTGCGGCAGCTCGAGGTGCGCCCCGATCGGGTCCCCACGCGCGACCTTCCGGTGACGCTGCGCGGCTACCTGGCCGTCCGGCTCCTGTTCGAACGGGCGGCGATCGGGCACGCCGCCCGGCGGATGGGCTTCCGCGGCCCGTTATCGGAACTGCGGACGTGGCTGCGCGGACGTGTACCCCTCCCGCAGGCGTCCACGGCGGCCGAGCGCGCGTGGTCGCTGTTCCACATCGCGCAACTCTGCGGGCTCGACGCCTCGACGGTGGACGAGTGGTCGGCCGCCGACGTCGCCGATCTCGAGGCCGAACTCCACGGCCTGGACGGGGTGCACCGGCGGCGCCTGCTGCACCAGGCGTTCGAGCGCACGATCCGGCACCGCGTGTACGACGCCGTGATCCGGCATGCGCCGCGGCCGTCTCCTGCATCCCCGGCATTCCAGGCCGTGTTCTGCCTGGACGAGCGCGAGGAATCGTTTCGCCGTCACCTCGAAGAAGTCGATCCCGGCTGCGAGACCTTCAGCACCGCCGGCTTCTTCAATGTCGCGATGTACCATCAGGGTGCGTCCGACGCGCACCCGAGGCCGCTCTGTCCGGTAGCCATCCGGCCGGACCACTACGTCGAGGAAATCGATCTCGACGCCGAGGGGCTTGCGGCGCGATCGCGGCGGCTGCGCCGGCGCGCGTCCGGCTTTCTCGGCTACAACGTACACCTGAGCAGCCGGCTGCCCGCGCGCGGCGCGCTGCTGATGACGCTCTTCGGCTGGCTCGCGCTCCTCCCGCTCGTGCTGCGCGTCGTCTTTCCGTGGCTCTCGTCGCGATGGCGGCGCGTGCGCGAGACGGCGTCTGCCGCGCCTCGCACGCGTCTGCTGCTCGATCGCGTCGACACCCCTCCGCCGATGGGCACGTACTCCGGCTTCACGATCCGCGAGCAGGCCGACTTCGTCCGGCGCGTGCTCGACGACATCGGCGTCGGCGACCGGCTGTCGCGTCTCGTGCTCGTGCTCGGGCATGGCTCGATCAGCCTCAACAATCCTCACGAGTCCGCCCACGACTGCGGCGCGTGCGGCGGCGGGCGCGGCGGCCCGAACGCACGCGCGTTCGCGCAGGCCGCCAACGATCCACGCGTGCGGGACCAACTGGCGGCCGAGGGGCTGGGGATCGACGAGGACACCTGGTTCGTCGGCGGCCAGCGGAACACGTGCGACAACACCGTCACCCTGTTCGACGAAGACCTCGTGCCGGCGCGCTGCCGGACGGCGTTCGACCGCGCCCGGGCCGCCATCGATCGGACGAGGCGACGGGAGGCGCACGAGCGGTGCCGCCGGTTCGACGTCCCGCGCTGGTATCCGCCGCTCGCGGCGCTCGCTCACGTGCAGGGGCGCGCCGCCGACCTGGCGCAGCCGCGCCCGGAGTACGGCCACGCCACCAACGCCTTCTGTATCGTCGGACGGCGGGCGCGGACGCGCGGGCTGTTCCTCGATCGCCGCGCGTTCCTCGTCTCCTACGATCCCTCGCGCGACGACGACGGCTGCGTGCTGGCGCGGATCATGGCGGCCGGCGTGCCGGTCGTCGCCGGCATCAGCCTCGAGTACTACTTCAGCTACGTCGATCCCGTCGGCTACGGCGCCGGCACGAAGCTGCCGCACAACGTGACGTCGCTGCTCGGCGTGATGGACGGCGCGCAGAGCGACCTGCGCACCGGCCTGCCGTGGCAGATGGTCGAGATCCACGAGCCTGCCCGGCTGGCGATCGTGGTCGAAGCGCCGCGCGACCGTCTCTGGCGCGTCGTGCACGACAACCCGGCGACCGAACGGCTCGTGCGGAACCGCTGGATCTGGATCGCGTGTCTCGACCCCGAGTCGGGCGCGTTGTGGGAATTGCGCGCGGACCGGTGGGTGGCGCGCGTGCCGCAGCATGCGCTGCCAATCGTCCACGGCGATTCGAGCGCGTGGTATCAGGGCAAACGCGGCTTCGTGGCGCCGGCCTCGATTGTCCCCGCCACCGGCGTCCGCGCGCCGGACGACGCGCCGGCGGTGCTGGTGTGATGCCGGCGGCCTCGATCGGGTGGCTCGTGCTCGCAGGCGTCGCCGCGCCGGCGGCGCTGTTCGGGCTGCTGGGCGGCGCGTCCGTACTCAACCGGCCGCTCCCGGAGCGATGGACCTCGAGGCTCACGGCCGTCGCGATGCTGACCGCGTGCTCGGCGCTGGGGGCGGCGTTCGTCGTGTCGGGCGCGACGCTCACCGCGCCGCAGCTGCTCACGTACGGCGCGTGGTCCGAGCCGGGCGAGGGAGGAGTCGCGATTCAGTTCCTGGTCGACGGGCGGTCGCTCGCCTTCGGCGCGCTGTCGGCGGCCATCGCCGGTGTGGTCGGGGCGTTTTCCAACCGCTACCTGCACCGCGAGTCCGGCTACAACCGCTACTTCGTTCTCCTGGCGATGTTCGTGACCGGGATGCTGTTCGTCGCGCTCGCCGGCAACGTCGAAGTGCTGTTCATCGGCTGGGAGTTCATCGGGCTCAGCTCGGCGCTGCTCGTGGCGTTCTTTCACGAGCGGCCGGCGCCGGTGTCGAACGCGCTGCGCGTGTTCTCGGTGTATCGCATCAGCGACGCCGCGATGCTCTCGGCGGCGGTGCTGCTGCATCACGCGGCCGGCAGCGACAGCCTCGCGCTGCTGACCGGCGCCCGCACGTCGGCCGCGGGTCTCACGCAGACGAGCGCCACCGTCATCGCGCTGCTCCTCATCGTCGCGGTGGCGGGGAAGAGCGCGCTCCTGCCGTTTTCGGGCTGGCTGCCGCGCGCGATGGAAGGGCCGACGCCGTCGAGCGCGGTCTACTACGGCGCGCTTTCGATTCACGCGGGCTGCTTTCTCTTGCTCCGCGCGGCACCGCTGTTCGAGCACGCGCTGGCCGCGCGGATCCTCGTCGGCGCGCTCGGGGCCGCGACGGCGATCTTCGCCGCGATCGCGACGCGCGTGCAGAGCGACGTCAAGTCGTCGCTGGCGTATGCCGCGCTCACGCAGGTTGGACTCATCGTCGTCGAGATCGCGATCGGCTGGTACACGATCGCCTTCGTGCACCTGGCGGGGCACGCCTGCTTCCGGCTGCTGCAGTTCCTGAGCGCGCCAAACGTGCTGCACGACCTGCACGGGATGGAAAACGATCGGCCGCTTCCCTCCCGCGGCGTGCGGCCGGGTGGGTCTCCCGGCGTCGTGCGGCAACGGCTTTACTTGTTCGCGCTCGAGCGTGGGTTCCTCGATCCGCTGCTCGACCGCGGCATCGTCGAGGCGTTCGCGAACGTGGCGCGGCGGCTGACGCGATTCGACGCGTGGCTGTGCGGGGTCCTGATGCCGGCCCCCGCCCGGGCCGGCGTCGACCGAGCGGAGGTGCGCGATGACTGACGCGCGACTGTGGCTTGCGGGGATCGCGGCCCTGCCGTGCGTCGTGATTGTCGCGTCGTACTTCCGGGTCGACGTCGAACGGCTGCGGCGCGCGGCGGTCGTGTCCGCGGCCGGGACGCTGCTGCTGACGATCGTCGTCGGCGCGTCCCCTGGGCTGCGCGCCTTCTCGGTGCACACGACGGCGCTCGGCTGGACGCCCGGCGGCGAGGCGCTCGTGCGCGTCAACGCGCTGTCGGCGGCGCTGCTGCCGTTTGCCGCGGCGCTCTGGCTGCTGACGGTCGCCGTCACGCCGCGGGCGATGCTCGCGCGCGACGGGCTGCGCCGCACCGCGCTGGCGACGCTCGTCACGCTCGCGTCGTTCCTGACCGAGAGCGCCGTCGTGCTGCTGCTGCTTTCGGCCGCCTCGGTCTGGATTTTCGTCGCGGCGCTGGGCGATCCGGCGCACCGGCGGCAGCGGCGCGTCGTCGCGCTGTATCTCGGAGGCTCGACGCTCGTCTTCGCCGCGGGGGTCGCGCTCCTCGTCAGCCCAGGCGTGACGGGGACCTGGGCCGAAGCGGCGGCGATGTGGCTGATCGTCATCTCGGTGATGGTGCGGAAGGGGATCGTCCCGTGCCACGCCTGGCTGCCGGAGGCGTTCGATCGCGGGCGGCTCGGGCCGGCCATTCTGTTCAGCGCGCCGCAGATCGGCGCCTACATCACGGTCGTCCTGATCGTGCCGCGCGCGTCGCCCGACCTGCTGCGGACGATCGCCGTGCTGGCGCTCGGGACGGCGGTGTACGGCGCGGCGCTCGCGCTCGTCCAGACCAGCGCGCGCCGTGCGTGCGGCTATCTCTTCATCAGCCAGTCGGCGCTCGTGATGGCTGGGCTCGATTGCACGAGCGTCAGCGCGCTCACCGGCGCCCTCGTCGTGTGGCTGTCGGCAGGCCTGGCGTTCGCCGGTCTCGCCCGGTGTGTCCTCGTGCTCGAAGCGCGCCGCGGCCGCCTCGACCTCTCGACGTACCACGGCGGCTACGATCGGATGCCGGTGCTCGCGATCAGCTTTCTGCTGATGGGGCTCGCGTGCACCGGGTTTCCCGGCACGATAGGCTTCGTCGGCCAGGAGTTGCTCGTGGACGGCGCGGTCGACGCGTTTCCCGTCCTCGGATTCGCGATCGTGGCCGCGTCGGCGCTGACCGGCCTCGCCGTGCTGCGGATGTACTTCTCGCTGTTCTGCGGCCGGCCGGAACCCGCCGCGCATTTCGGCCTGCGCCTCGGCCTGACGCGCCGCGAGGCCTGGACGTTCGTGGCGCTCGTGATCGCCCTGGTTGGTCTCGGCATTGCCCCAGGCCCGCTGGTGCACTCGCGATTCGCGGCGAGCCGCGAGATCCTGCAGGTGCGGGGGGCCACCGTGACGGTGAAGCCGGCACCTTCCGCGGGGCAGGCGGTCAGGCGGATGGATCCCTCACCGCGACTCAGACGAGCCCCACTGCCCGCGCGATCAGCGACAGTCCTGTCCCGACGATCACCACCCCGACGATCTGTGGCAGGCGGTCGCCAGGGGCGAGCCGCTCGAGCGTGATTGCCGCCGTCACCGCAACCATGGCCCGAAGGTCCATGAGCCCGACCACCAGGGGGAGGGTCATCAGATTCGCACAGCAGAGGACGCAGTGCGCTCCGAGACGCAGCCCGTGCTTCCATCCCGTGCCTCCGGGAGTCGCAGCCTTGGTGACGTCACCGTCTCGGCAGCAGGCAAGGGAGCGCCGCTTCGATGCGGTGAACTGAAGACAGCCCGCGCCGATCACGATGAACGCGGCAGCCGCCGGCACGAGCCGTGCGACGGCGGCCTGACGCATTTCGACTCCGGCCAGCCCGATGCCGGCTGCGAAGACGACGAGTCCGGCCCCTACCCAGACGACGAGGTAACCAACCGCCGCGAGCGCGGCCTGTCGATCGGGATGCGGCTCGCCTGTCCAGCGCAGGGCGCGACGGTATCGCCACAACGCTGGGATGAATGACGGCAGCATCATCGCCGCCGTCATCACCGTCCACATCAGCACGAACGATCCGGCGGCCGACGGCCACGTCTGCCCTGGCATCCGCATCCACATCATCGATAGCCTCCAGCCGCCGGGCATCGGCATGCCGGCCATGGAAGCCGACGCCGTGCACCAGCCGATCGTGGCCGCCCAGCTGCCGGCAAGAACCAGCGCGGACACGCCGACGAGCGCAGGGTGAGGAGTGCGATCCGCGGACGTCTCGCTGCTGGTTCCCGCCGCCGCATTGCAGCACGTCATCGCGCTACCCGGCGGTGTACTCGTCGTGCCGGCGCCACCACGCGCCTGCCTCGTTGCGTCCGAGCGGAGCGCGGTCGAGCCACTGGTACATGCCCCACAGTCCGTCGAGCCCGCGCGCGTACGTGGAATACGTGTGGTAGACGACGCCATCGTCGAGGACGAACGCGCTCATGCCCGGCCGCTCGCGCAGGAACGTGGCCGTGTCGGTCCCGGCGCTGGCCGCGTGAAGGGAAGGAGCACTCCCGTCGGCACGCGGCTGCCACGGCTTTTCGCGCCGATAGTTGTATTCGATCCCCTGTTGCTGCTGTTCCTCCGTGAACCCGACGGCGAAGTCGAAATTGAAGTCGCTGTCGAACGAAGAGGCCCACGGAAAGCTCCATCCCATGCGCCGCTCGTAGGCCTGCAGTTTGGGAAGCGGCGCCCGCGACACGGTGCAAAGCGTCACGTCATGATTCGCCAGATGGACGACGAAACCATCGAAGCCGTCGGCAATGGCCGAACAGGACGGGCATCCGGCCGTGTAGTCGGGCCCGAACATGAAGTGATAGACGAGCAGCTGCGAGCGCCCGCGAAACAGGTCCGCCAGCGACGCCTGCCCCTCGTCGGTATCGAAACGATAGGTCTTGTCGATCCGGACCCACGGCAGCTCCTGCCGGCGCCGCGCCAGCTCGTCGCCGCGGCGCGTCGCTTCTTTCTCCGCCTCCACCAGCGCCAGCCGCGCGGCCAGCCATTCTTCCCGCGTTCCCGTTCTGTGCGACGTCATGTGCCTGTCTCCTTTCGATGAGCTCGATACGACATCCGGGTTGGTTGCCGTGAGATAGATTTAGCTCGGAGGGGCGATACGACGGGAGTGACAAGTGTGGCGGGATTCCGATGGACTCGCTGATCACGGCTGCCGCGCGAGCGCTGGCGGCCGGTGATCCGCTCGGCGCCTTGAATCGGGTCGCGCTCAGAGAGGATGCGCCGGCGCTCGCGCTTCGAGGCATCGCGATGGCGCAGCTCGGCGACCTCGCGCGCGCGCGGAGCCTGCTCCGCCGTGCGGCGCGCGCCTTCGGCCCCCGGGAGGTCGCGGCGCGCGCGAGGTGTGTCGTCGCCGAAGCCGAAATCGCGCTGGCCTCCCGCGACCTGGGCTGGTCTCCGGCGGCGCTCGACGCCGCGCGGTCGACGCTCGAGATGCATCGCGACCCGGCGAACGCCGCCCTGGCGCGATATCTCGAGATTCGGCGGCTTCTGCTGATCGGCCATCTTGACGAGGCCGAGGCGAAGCTGGCCGCGCTCGATGCGTCGCCGTTGCCGCCGGCGCTCCGGGCCGCTCACGAACTGGTGACGGCCGGCATCGCGATGCGGCGCCTCCGGACGGGCGCGGCGCGAGCCGCACTCGCGTGCGCCGAACGCGCCGCTCGTCAGGCAGGCATCCCGGGACTGACGGCGGAGGTCGAGGGCGCGGCCACTATCCTGAACGCACCCGCCGCGCGCCTGTTGACGCGTGATTCAGAACGATTGCTCCGGCTGGACGAGGTGGAAGCGCTGCTGGCGTCGAAGGCGCTCGTCGTGGACGCCTGTCGTCATGCCGTCCGCGCCGCGCGCACCGTCGTGCCGCTGGCCACGCGTCCGGTGTTGTTCGCGCTCGCGCGCGAACTCGGCGAGGCCTGGCCCGAAGACGTGCCCCGGGATGTCCTCGTGGCCCGGGCATTTGGAGCGAGGTTCGTCGATGAATCACACCGTGCGCGGTTGCGCGTCGAAGTGGGCCGGCTTCGGAGGATGATTCGGGTGCTGTCGGACGTCCGTGCGACGAAGCGGGGGTTTGCGCTCGCGCCGCGCGGCGCGCGTGATGTCGTCGTACTGGGGCAGCCGGTCGAGGAGGAGCATGCCGCCGTGCTCGCGTGCCTTGCCGATGGCGAGTCCTGGTCGAGTTCCGCGCTGGCGCTTACGCTGGCCACGAGTCAGCGGAGCGTCCAGCGGGCGCTCGACTCGCTGGCGGCGGCTGGCAAGGTGCAGTGGTTTGGTCGCGGACGGGCGCGGCGGTGGACGACCCCGCCGCTCCCTGGATTCGCGACGACGTTGTTACTCCCGGCGCCGCTGCCGATCGATTAAGGTAAGGGCATGACTCGATCAACCGCGAAGGTCACGCGTGAGTACACGGTTCGCGGCGTCGAGCGCGTGAACGGCGTCACCTACGACGGTCAGCGCGTCTGGCTTGCCGCCGGAGACGCGCTGCACGCCGTCGATCCCGTGAGCGGGAAGGCGGCGCGCTCGATCGACGTGCCTGCGCACGCGGGCACGGCCTTCGACGGCCGGCACTTGTTTCAGCTGGCCGAGGATCGCATCCAGAAGATCGATCCCGGCACGGGTCGCGTGCTCGCCACGATCCCGGCGCCCGGCGGCGGCGGCGACTCGGGGCTCGCGTGGGCCGAAGGGACGCTCTGGGTGGGGCAGTATCGCGATCGCAAGATCCATCAAGTCGATCCCGAGACCGGGGCGGTCCTCCGCACGATCGAATCCAACCGCTTCGTGACGGGGGTCACATGGGTCGACGGCGACTTGTGGCACGGCACCTCGGAAGGGGACGAAAGCGAGCTGCGGCGCATCGATCCGGAAACGGGCGAGGTCCTGGAGGCCCTCGAGATGCCGGCGGGCATGATGGTGTCGGGGCTCGAGTCCGACGGCGGCGATCGATTCTTCTGCGGAGGAGGCCGAAGCGGCACGCTGAGGGTCGTCAGCCGCCCGCGCCGGCGTCGGGCGCAAGGCGCAGCCTCGAGCGCGCATCGTTGATGCTGGTCAGACTGCCGTTGCCGATGTGAGGCAGGCCCTTACCGGCGAGCTGAGTCGTCGGCTCGCCGCGCGCGCCGGCGGGCGCTATTCATCATCGCCGAGCGCAATCCGGAGCGCCCGGGCGGTGCGGCCCGGTGCGTGCTCGACGATCCAGGCCGTCAACGCATCACGCCAGCGGTGGCGGAGCGGGTCAGCCTGCTGCGGCGGCGGAAGCTCGAGCACGTGCAGCGTTCCGGTCTTGTCGAACGCCTGATGGGTCGTGCCACCGCCGGCGCCGCGCGTGAAGCGAATCGACACGCGAGCGTCCCCGATCCGGATATTGCGGACGACGACCGTGTTCAACCACGGCGGCAAGGTCGGCCTCACGAGCGCCAGCACGTGCGCGGGCGCGAACGGATAGATGCCGAGCATCGTCTGCGCCATCTGAATCGTCGCGCTGGCGCTCCAGGCCTGGGGGCAATTGGACGCGGGATAGACGGTCGGGATCGCCGCTTCCTCGCGCGAGTGGCCCCCGAGCGCCTCCGGCAGACGGCGATAACGAAAGCAATCAGCGGCCTCGAACATGGCGGTGGCCAATCGCTCGACGTGCGCATCCAGCCCGTATCGCTTGAACCCCAGCGCCAAGGTGGCGTTTTCGACCGGCCAGACCGTGCCGAGATGATACGCAAGGGGGTTGTACGACGGGTGAGCCGACGACAAGGTCCGGATCCCCCATCCGGAAAAGAGGTCCGGCGCCATCAACCGATCGGCGATCTGGCGTGCGCGATCCACCGGTACGAGTCCGGCGGCCAGGGCGTGGCCTGGATTGGATCCGATCGAGCGCACCGGACGCTTGGCTGAATCGAGCGCCATCGCGTAGAAGCCCGCGTCCTCCATCCAGAACGCGCCGTGCCACGCGGCTCGAAGCCGCCGGGCACGCTCGAGGAAATCGGCAGACCGCCGGTCGTCGCCCACAACGAGAAGAATCTCCGCCATGCGCTGGAGCGCGAGCCAGTGATAGGCCTGCTCTTCGATCGTCGCAATGGGATTCGCGACCAGCTCGCCGTCGGCATACCGGATCGCTTCGTCGGAGTCCTTCCAGCCGTGGTTCTTCAAGCCGCGCGGCGACCGCCGTTCGTATTCCAGGAACCCGTCGCCGTCGCGGTCGCCGTATCGGTCGGCCCACTCGAACGTCCGGAGCGCGGCGTCGAGATAGGTCCGCAGCGTCTCGGCATCGCCAGTCCAGTGCCACAACTCGGACAAGGTGATGACGAAGAACGACGAGGCGGTCTGGGTGCCGTAGTACCCACGCTGTGGGATGATGTCGAGCTCGGAGAGCGGCCCTCGCCGCATCTCGTGGATCATCTTTCCAGGCTCGGCATCATGCCAGGCCGAATCGCTCTGGGCCTGCGTGGCGGCGAGCCGCGCGAGGGCTCCGCGCAGCATGTCGGGTCCGATGAGCGCCGCCTGCCAGCCGACCGTCAACACATCCCGGCCAAACAGGCCGGTATAGGTGGGGACGCCGGCGTTTGGAATCCAGGCGTCGGGCGCGGCGTCGTGTTCCCAGTTCCGGAGTGTCCAGAGATCGTCGGCCGCCCGTTCGACGGCAAGACCGCATGGGGGCGGATCCGACTCGACGTGCGCGCGATCGCGTCGCCAGGCGGCCGCAATCCGGTCGCGCGTCAGGAGCACGGGTAGGCTGTCCACAGGGCTCCGCCAGCGATCGTCGACCAGGACCTCGTGCACCAGCGTCCCGTGCCAGGAGCCGTGCGGGAGCAGCTGTACATCGAATTTCAATTCGTGCGGACCGCCGTTCGGTTTCGAATCGGCCCGAAGCACGCGAATGCGCACAGCGCGGTGCAGCGTACGCGTCTCGCGCGATGCGCGGTAGTCGATGGTCAGGGCGCCCGCCGCGGCATCCCACTGGTGTGTCGCCTGGCCGAGCGGTTCAGTGGAGCCGCCGATGTCGGCGACGTCGCGGAAGTCGGCATCCAGCCGGATCGTGAACGACGTCGTGGTCGCGACGGCGCTCTGGTTGTGGATGCCGAACGCGTCGAGCATCCCGTTGCCGACCCGACGTTCGATCGCGAGCTCGAGTGCGTCCTGCGGCAGGCGCGGTCCTGTGGCATCACCGCCCGAGCGCGGCACCGTCAGCCGCGCGGCCCACCTCGCGGCATCGAGGAGTCCGCTCGAATCGACCCGAGGCTGGACGCCGTCGAGGAGGATCTCGTATTTCGAAAGGATCCGAGTGTCGTGATCGAACAGCCCCTGGCGATCGTCCCCGGTGATGGTGCCGTCGGCGTTCGAGAGCAGCACGGTGTAGCCATGACACACGAGCTGCCGGCCGTGGTGCGGATCGACCTCCACGGCGAGGATCGACGGCGGCTCAGCAGAAGGGCCGGTCTGGTGCTCGGTCTCGAATGGCGCCGTTGAGGTGCCGGAAATCATGGCCACACTCCATCTCGCAGTCCAAGTACATGCAAAGTGAAGGCTCGGGCGCGGGTCCTGGATGCGTCAGCGCGGGTCTTGCATCTGACTGAAGGGACCTCCCAGGGCCCGACCTCTATGACGAACACCCAGCTCGAGCAGATGGCGAACACGATTCGGCAGGACATCATCGACATGCTGCGTGCGGCCGGGAGCGGCCACTCGGCCGGCCCACTCGGCATGGCGGATGTCTTTACGGCGCTCTACTTCGCCGTGCTGAAACACGACCCCAAGAATCCCGACTGGCCCAAACGGGACCGGCTGATCCTGTCGAACGGTCACATCGTGCCCGTCCGATACGCGGCGATGGCGCGAGCCGGCTACTTCCCGGTTGAAGAGCTCCTCACGCTGCGCAAGCTCGGATCGCGGCTCCAGGGGCACCCCGACCGATTACGCCTGCCCGGGCTCGAGACCACCAGCGGGCCGCTCGGCTCCGGCCTGTCCCAGGCGTCCGGGATCGCGAGAGCGTGGCAGATGGACGGCGTCAAAGATCAGCGCGTGTATTGCGTGATGAGCGACGGCGAGCAGGAGGAGGGCAACACGTGGGAGGCCGCCCTGTTCGCGGCCAAGTACCGGCTCGCGAATCTGACGGCGATCACCGACAGGAACAATATTCAGATCGACGGACCAACCGAACGCATCATGCCGCTCGAAAATCTGCGCGCGAAGTGGGAAGCCTTCGGCTGGCACGTCGTCGAAATCGACGGCCACAACTTCACGCAAATCATCGACGCCTGCCATTTGGCGAAGACGATCGAGAACCAGCCCGTCATGATCCTGGCGCACACGATTCCCGGCAAGGGGGTCGATTTCATGGAATATGACTTCCATTGGCATGGCAAGCCGCCGAACGAGGAACAGGCCCGGCGGGCGCTCGACGAACTGCGCACGCTCGGCGGCCAGATCCGGAGTGAACACCAGTGAAGACGGAGGCGCGCGCGTCGGCGACGAACCTCGATCTCAACCCGAAGCTGTATCGCAAGGATGTCGACCGGGAAGCGATCCGGGTCGGTTTCGGCCGCGGCCTGGTCGAGGCGGGCCGCCGCGACGCACGCCTCGTGGCATTGTGCGCCGATTTGACGGAATCGACGAAGATGGACGGGTTCGCCAAAGCGTTTCCCGATCGCTTCGTCGAGGTCGGCGTGGCCGAACAAAACCTGGTGACGGTGGCGGCCGGGATGGCGCTGGCCGGCAAGATTCCGTTCGTCTCGAGCTATGCGGCGTTTTCACCGGGCCGCAACTGGGAACAGATTCGTACGACGATCTGCCTGAACCAGACCAACGTCAAAATCGTCGGTTCTCATGCGGGGGTCTCGGTCGGCCCCGACGGCGCCACGCATCAAATGCTCGAAGACATCGCGTTGATGCGCGTCCTCCCGAACATGCGGGTCGTGGTGCCGTGCGACAGCGTCGAAGCCGAAAAGGCGACGCTCGCGCTCGCGGCCAGCGACGGGCCGGCGTATCTCCGGCTCGCGCGCGAACCGACGCCGATCGTCACGACCGCCGCGACGCCGTTCAGCCTCGGCAGCGCCCAGGTCCTGCGCGAGGGAACCGATCTCACCCTCGTCGCATGCGGACCCATGGTGTATCAGGCGCTCGTCGCCGCCAACGAATTATCGGTGAGGGGGATCGGCGCGGAGGTCATCAACTGCGCGACGGTGAAGCCACTCGATCACCTGACGATTCTCGCCAGCGTGCGCAAGACCCGAGTCGTCATGACCGCCGAAGAAGCCCAGGTGGCCGGCGGCCTGGGGGGCGCCGTCGCCGAGCTGCTCGGCGAGCACGAGCCATTGCCGCTGATCCGCGCAGGCATGCGCGACCAGTTCGGCGAATCCGGCGATCCGAATCAGCTGCTGGAGCATTTCGAGCTGACCGGGCCGCACATGGCCCGGCTCGCCGAAACATTCGTGCGCCGATGGAGACCCGATCGCGCCTGAGCACTCAGGCTGCCGAGTGATGATGCCGCCGGTCGACGAAGACGGCACGCCCGTGCCGCTCGCTCATTCGCCGGCCAGCCGCGGCGAACGTTCGCGGAGTTCGTCGATCCGCTTCGACGCGTCCGCCTTCGTCAGTGACTCGTCGAATTGTTCGCCCGTCTCCCGACACAGCGTCTCGAGGTAGGACCGCTGCGCGTCCGTCATCGGCTCGTCGCCGGTCTTCCATTCGTCCGGATCGCGCTGAAGGGCCGGCTGATCCGTATCGTTCGTGCGTGAGGTCGTCATGGGGCGAATGAATCGCAAAAGTCACGCCAAAGGGCGCGCGTGAAGTTGTGGTCGCGCCCGATTACAATGCCGGCATGGTCACACGCACGGCCATCCGTTGCGCACTGCTCTCGAGCGCGTTCGCGTGGTGCCTGTCGACTCCGGCTGCGGCTCAAAGGGCTGCCGCCGCAGGCGCGAATGGGGGCACTCAACTCCTCTTCCTCGGCACGTCCGGCGGACCCCTCCTGCACGCGGCCCGGTCCAAGCCGTCGACGCTGCTGATCGTCGCTGGCCGCGAATATCTGATCGACTGCGGCATCGGGACGTTGCACCGGATGCTGGAGGCGGGGATCGACTCGACAGCGGTCCGGACGGTGTTCCTCACGCACCTGCATTCGGACCACGACCTGGGTCTCGCCGAGGTGATGGGGAACGACTTTTTCGTGCTGAGCCAGAGAAGGTCTCCCGAACGGATCGCCGTCTACGGGCCGCCGGACACGAAGGAACTGGTGGACGCGGCGTTTCGGTTCATCGCCGTTTCCGTGCGCCCGTTCGCCGCCGAGAATCCGTCGGACTACCGGACGGCCCGCGGCCAGCTGGCGAGCCCCTTCGTCGCGCACGAAGTCGCACGTGACGGCGTGATCTACCAGGACGACAAGATCCGGGTCGTCGCGGCGGGAAATTCGCACTACGCGCTGATGCCGCCGCGCGATCGCCGGCGACTCGAGTCCTATGCCTACCGGATCGAGACTCCCGACGGCGTCGTCGTGTTCACCGGCGATACCGGCCCGAGCGACGCCGTCGCACGTCTCGCGGAAGGGGCCGACGTGCTGGTGGCCGAATCCTCGACGCGCGGCGAGGACGATTTGAAGCGGTTCATCGACGGAATGGTCAAACGGAATCACTGGCCGGCAGCCCGGGCGCGCGACTTCCATGCGCACTTCGTCTCGGAGCATCTCAATACGAGCGACGTCGGACAGCTCGCGCGGAAGGCGCACGTGAAGGCCGTGGTGCTCCACCACTACGATCCGGACGACAAGGCCGACCAGGCGGCCTACGTCGCAGGCGTCAAGAAGCGCTTTTCCGGATCGGTGTTCGCGCCGGACGACCTCGACCGATATTGCCTCGCCTCCGGGACCCTTGCCGCCTGCCCGGCGGCGCCGGCCGTGAAGTAGCCGCTAGGTCAGCGCGTCAGGATCCAGATCACGTCCTGCGCCACGCATGCGCGTCGACGGGCACGAGACGTCTACATTGGGGTCGTGCGAGTCGCATTGTGACTCTCGCGATTGACCAACACGCGGATCGCTTACAGTACGAACGCGCGGAACTGCATCGGGTAGAGATGGCAGGACTTCGAGAGCTCGCCCGGCAGCATGCACAGACGCGCGCCCTGCAGGTGCCCTCACCACACGACCTTCAGCCCGTTGTAGAGGCGGAAGACGTCGTCCGGTGTCACGACCGCGAGATCTTCGGCGAGCGCCTGGGCGATGATCTGTCGATCGAACGGATCCGCGTGATGCGTGGGCACATCGAACAGGCGAAAGGCGTGCTGCGCCGAATATGGGAGGATCCGCAACTGAAGATCCTCGATGCCCGCCATGACGTCGGCCTTGCCGAAGGTGAGCTTGCCGCGGGTCTGGTTGACCGCGATCTCGACGAGAGACACGACGCTGACCTCCCGCACGGTGGTGCTCTTCCGGAGCGCGGAGGCCGCGGCGCGGGAGAGACGTTCCGGCGCGCTGACGGCCCAGATGAACGTGACCGTGTCCAGGATCAGCCGCATGCGTCAGCGGCCGTCGAGCAGCGCCTCGACATCGTCGTCGGTCATCGGCTTCCACCAGTCGGAATCGAGCACTTTCACCCGGCCCTTCAACGTTCCGAACTTCGGCTTCTCGGGGTGTGCCTTTGACGTTCGAACGATATCCACCACAGGCGTGCCGTGCCGACAGATCGTGACGGACGTGCCGTCCTCGACGGCTTTGATCAACTTTGGCAGCTGGTTCTTGGCTTCGGCGACGCTGACCTTCATCTGATTATTATAGACATAAAATATGGCTATCGACGTCCGTTTTTGACTTGGCTCCGCCGCGCACGCCACCGGCCTCCTGCGCGCCAAGGGGCAGATCGCGAGTACTGCCGACGGTTCAGCTAACTCGCGATCGTTGTTGCGTGTTGTGGAGATTTTCGAGTGAAGTGGTCGGGGCGCCCCCGAATCGACCACCCCTACACCGACCCCTGCGCCACCAGCCTGGCGATGCGGCGGACGAGATCGGCGGGCTCGATGGACTCCGGCAACGCCTCGGCTGGCGAGACAGCGGCCAGTTGCATCGTCAGCTCCCCTTCGGACCGCCTGAGGACGACGTCCGAATCGGGTGCGGGGGCCTGCGGCGGCGCGACGGCGACGCGCGCGCCGGAGGCTTCGAGCGACTCTTTCAACGCCTCGACATCCATCTCGGGATCGGCGACGACGAGAATGCCGAGATCGGCGAGCAGCGGCGCATCGCTGGCGCCTGCGGGCAGCACGGTTTCGCGCGGCAGCCGGACAATGAAGGTCGCGCCGCGGCCCGTCCCCTCGCTCTGCACCTCCGTCGTCCCGCCGTGCAACTCGACGAGCTGCCGGACGACGGCGAGGCCGAGCCCGAGGCCGCCGTGCCGGCGGCTCAAGTGCCCTTCGCCCTGACGGAACGAATCGAAGATGTGCGGCAGCAGCTTCGGGTCGATGCCCGCGCCCGTGTCCTGCACCGACAGCACCGCCTGCTCGTCGTCGCCGCCGACGCTCACCGTGATGCGGCCGCCGGACGGGGTGAACTGCACGGCGTTGGTGAGGAGGTTGGTCGCGATCTGCAGCAGCCGCCCCTCGTCGCCGGCGACGAAGGTCGGCGCGGCGTCCGTCGCGACCTCGATGCCCTTCGCGCGCGCCGAGTCGCCGATCATCTCGCACGCCGTCTCGACGACCTGCTTCAGGTCGACGACCCGCATTTCCAGGTGCAGCTTGCCCTTGGAAATGCGCGTGACGTCGAGCAGGTCGTTGATCAACTGCGCCTGCGCCCGGGCATTGCGATCGAGGCTCTCGAGCGCCCGCGCGCGCGCCTGCTCGTTGAGCGGCGTGTGCTGGAGCTGCCACACCCACCCCATGAGCGCGTTGAGCGGCGTCCGCAGCTCGTGCGAGAGCGTCGCGAGGAAGTCGTCCTTCATGCGGCTCGCTTCTTCGGCGATGCCGCGGGCCCGTTGCTCGCTCTCGAGCGCCGCGGCCATCGCCTCCTCCGCGCGCCGCACGCGCAGCAGCGAGTGCACGGTCGCGACGAGCACCGCGCCGTCGACCGGCTCGGTCAGGTAGACGTCCGCCCCCTGATCGAGGCCGCGCACGCGGTCGGCGGTCTGGACGGCGGTGCTGGACATCTGCAGGATCTGCAGCGTCGGGGGCCCCTGTTCCGCCGCGCGCAGGCGCCGCGTGATGTCGATGCCGCTGACGTCCGGCAGGTTGATGTCGAGCACGACCACGACGGGCCGCTGGCGCTCGATGAGCGCGAGCCCCTCCGTGCCGGTGGCCGTCTCGTAGACGGTGAAACCGGCGCGCCGAAGCGTCTGCACCTTGACGAACCGCGCCGCGTCGTCGTCGTCGACGACGAGGATCACGTCGGCGGCCATCGTCATGGGCGCGCCACCGCGTCCTGGATGGCGTCGCGCAGGACGTCGCGCGTGAGCTCCGCCTTCGAGAGCACCGCCAGGCCCTGCCCGACGCGCCGCCGCTCGTCGTCGGACATCTGCTGCGCGGTGACGAGGATCACCGGGACGCGCGCGGTCCGGGGATCTTCGCGCAGCCGATCGCAGACGTCGAACCCGGTCATGTCCGTCAGCCGCAGGTCGAGCAGCACGACGTCCGGCTGCAGCTCGCGGACGAGCCGAAGCCCGTCGCGCCCGGTGCCGGCCTCGGCCACCCGGTAGCGGGCATCGTTCAGCATCTCCCGTACTATATAGCGGCAGGTCTCCTCGTCGTCCACCGTGAGGACCCGGAGCGGATCCTCGGACGGGACGAGCGACCCAAGCGTCTCCAACAGCCACTTGCGGTCGAGCGGCTTCACCGCGCAGGCGTCCGCCCCGAGCGCCAGCGCCTTGCGGCGATCGTCGTACGTCGAGACGACGACGATCGGGATCGACGACGTCCGCGGCTCCCGCTTGAGGCGTGCGAGCAGTTCCCACGAGTCCTGCCCGTGCAGCCGGATGTCGAGCATGATCGCGGCGGGCCGCATCATCTCGACGGCGGCGGCCGCCGCCGCGACGGTGCGGGCGGGCACGATCTGAAAGCGCGTGCCCGAGAGCGCGCGCTCGTAGAGCAGGAGGTCCTCGTCGTCGTCTTCCACGACGAGGAGGGCGAGACGCCCCGCCTCGACGGTACCGACGCCGGCGTTGGCGGAACGATACGCGAGCGGAATCCGCACGGTGAACGTGGATCCCACGCCGTGCTCGCTCACCACCCACACGGATCCCCCGAGCAATTCGGCGAGCCGCTTCGAGAGCGGCAGCCCGAGCCCGGTCCCCTTCACGCGCTTCTGCAGCGGATTCTCAATCTGCACGAACTCGTCGAACACGCGCGTGAGGTCCGCTTCCGGAATGCCGATGCCGGTGTCCGCCACCGCGAACTCGACGTAGTCGCGCTCGGGCGTGAGCCGGGCCGACACGCGCACCTCGCCCCGCTCGGTGTACTTCAACGCATTCGAGATGAAGTTGCGGAGAATCTGCGAGAGCTTGCTCTCGTCGGAGAGAATTGGCGGCAGGTCCTCTGGTTCCTCGAACACGAGCGAAAGCGACGAGGTCGCAAGCAGCGGACGGAGCATCCCGCGCAGCGCGCCGAACAGCGCCGCGACCTCGAACGGTGCGGGCCTGACCTCGATCTTGCCGGCTTCGACCTTCGCGATATCGAGCAGGTCGTCGACGATGTCGGCGAGCTGCTGCGCGGACTTGCGGATGTAGAACAGCTCGTCCTTCTGGTCCGACGTCGCGCCGAGCCTGTCGGCGAGGAGGTTCGTGAGCGCGAGGATCGAGTTCACGGGCGTCCGGAACTCGTGCGTCATATTCGACAGGAAGCGCGTTTTGAGGTCGTCGGCCCGCCGGAGATGATCGGCCCGCTCCTCCAGCTCGGCGTACAGCGCGACGACGCCCCGGTTGGTGTCTTCGAGCTCCCGGTTGACCCGCTCCAGCTCCTCCTGCCGCTGCTGGAGCGCCTCGAGCGTCGCGACGAGCTCGCGGTTCTGCTGCTGCACTTCGTCGATCGGCCCGGCGGCCGGTTCGGACAGGAGCGTCTGCGCGATCGCGCTGAGCTGCGCGGGCTTCACGAAGGGCGCGCGCGGCGGCAGAATCTTCTTGATGACGACGCGGGTGCCGTCGGGGCCGGACCGGAGGTCGAAGGCGTCCATGAGCCGTCGTGCGCCGACGACGCCCACCCCCATCCCCGTGGAGGATCGGTAGCGTCCCGACAGCACGGCGTCGACGTTCGAAATGCCACCGCCCGCGTCGGCGATCGCGATCGTCAGGAGCTGCGGCGCGAGCGCCCCTTCGAGGGAGTACTCGACGGTGCCCCCTCCGGCGTACTGGACCGCGTTGCGCGCCAGCTCCGAGACCGCCGTGGCGATGCGCGTCTGTTCGTGGACGTCGAAGCCGAGCGCGGCCGCGACCTGCCGCGCGCGGCGGCGCGCCGCGACGACGTCGTGCTCGCGCCGGAGCGAAACCGACAGCAGCCGCTCGCTCATGCGGTCTCCTTGCCCACCACCACCGTTACGTCGTCGCGCTGGCGGCTGAAGTCGCGATAGAGCACCGCCGCGACCAGCGCCGGATCGTGCTGGCGGAGCCCGCGCCGATCGTCGAGCGTCCAGTGCGACGTGAGGCCGTCTGAGTAGAGCACCACGACATCCGTCGGTTCCCAGGGATACGAGTACTCACGAAACTGCCGCGCCTCGTGCCCCAGCGTGCCGTTCAGCGACACGACGTGGCGCTGGCCGCGCGCGCCGAACAGCGTGCCCGAAATGTTGCCGATGCCGGCGAAGTTCACGATGCCCTGCCGCGGTCGTATGTCCGCCACCGCCCCGGCCGCGCCGCGCGTGGCGCGCAGCCCCTCGTGGATCTCCTGCAGCCGTTCCGCGACGCCGCCGTCGCGGCGCACGTCGATGGCCGCGATCGCCGCGACCGCCGCTTCGTGCGCGAACAGCCCGTGCCCGAGGCCGTCGATGACGGCAATCAGCACGCCGTCGGGGTGCGATGCCGTCTGCCAGGCGTCGCCGCAGACCTCTTCCCCGGACTTGGCGACCGACACGCCGGCGATGTGCATGCCGCGCGGAGCAGACGTCGCGCGATCCGCACGCAGCCTCGATAGAACGGCCGTGCCGCGGCCAGGCTCGGAATAGATGTCGAAGCCGTCCGAGAGCCGCCGCACCGCCCCGAGCCCTGTGCCCGACGTTCCGCCCGTCGAGTGGCCGTCCGTCAGACTCTGCGAGACGTCCGCGACACCGGGTCCGCGGTCGATCGAGATGATCTCGATCTCGCCAGGCGCCACGCGCCGCGCGCAGCGGACGAGCACTTCGCCGCCGCTCGCATGACGGACGAGATTCGTCGCCAGCTCGGTCGCGACGATGCCCGCACGATAGGCGTCCGTTTCGCCGAACCCGGCCGCTTCCGCCGCGTCGCGCGCCGCAAACCGCGCGGACGACACCTGGCTCTGTTCCGCGACGAGGATCTGCCGGTGACTCGCCGCTACTTCCATCGCGTGATGACGACGCGCGTGCCCCTCCCGGGCGTCGACGCGACGGAAAATTCGTTCGAGAGCCGCTTCGCGCCCGATAATCCGAGGCCGAGACCCCCGCCCGTCGAATAACCGTCTTTCATGGCGAGCGTGATGTCTGCAATTCCAGGACCCTCGTCCTCGAACGACAGCCGGATGCCCTTGCGCCCGCCGTCGGCGATCACCTCGAGGATCATCTGTCCGCCGCCGCCATGCTGAAGCGTATTGCGGCCGAGTTCGCTCGCCGCCGTCACGATCTTCGTCTGGTCGACGAGGCTGAGGCCGATATCGACCGCCCGCTGCCGGACCGCCTGGCGGACGAGGACGACGTGGTTCGGAGCGGTCAGCGGCAATGTTTCAACGGACAGCGTCACCGTCGTCTTCTCGCGCGGAGGCCTCGATCGACGAGGCGAGGAGCTGGAACCCGCGTTCCACGTCGAGCGCCGTCCTCACGCCGGCCAACGAGACGCCGAGCTCGACGAGCGTGATCGCCACCGCCGGCCGCATGCCGACCACGACCGTCCGGGCGTCGAGCACGCGCGACATCGCGGCGATGTTGCCGAGCACCCGGCCGATGAACGAGTCGACGACGTCGAGGGCCGAGATGTCGATCAGGACGCCGCGCGCGCCGGTGTCGGCGATGCGGGTCGTCAGGTCGTCCTGGAGCTGCAGCGCGAGCTGGTCGTGCATGTCGACCTGGATGGACACCAGCAGGCACCCGCCCATCTTCAGAATGGGGATGCGCTCCATGCGCTACGTTCCGGGCGGCGCCGCCGGCGCGTCGTTCCTCGGTTGAGCCGCGCCGTTGACGCGCGTCACCGCGAGGCCAACGCGCTTGAGCGCCACCTTGAAGGCGTCGGCGAGCGTCGCCTTCGTCGTCACGGAGTTGAGGTCGACGCCGAGGTGCACGATCGTCTGCGCGATCTGCGGCCGGATGCCGCTGATGATGCAGTCGGCCCCCATCAGGCGCGCGGCGGCCACCGTCTTGAGCAGGTGCTGCGCGACCAGCGTATCGACCGTCGGGACGCCGGTGATGTCGAGGATGGCGATCATCGACCCGCTCTGGACGATGCGCTCGAGCAGGCTCTCCATGACGACCTGCGTGCGCGCACTGTCGAGCGTCCCGATGAGCGGGAGCGCGAGGATCCCGTCCCACAGCGTGACGACCGGCGTCGACAGCTCGAGCAGCTCGTGCTGCTGACGGTTGATGACCTCTTCGCGCGCCTTCTGATACGTGTCCGTCGTGAAGAGCGCCAGTTCGTCGATCGCCTCGGTCGCGAGCCAGATTTCCGACGCGAGCGCGCCGGCGTCGGTCAGCGACTGACGCAGCCGGCTGAACAGCGGCTGCTTGAGCGAGAGCACGAACAGCGCGGTCTCCCTCGGCGTGAACCCCTGCAGCGCGCGCGAACGCGAGACGGACGCGAGCAGCTCGCGGACCGAAGCCCAGCTTGGCGCGTGCACGTTTCCGAGCCCCGCTTCGGCGGCCGTGACGAACGCCGACAGGAAATCGTGCGACTGGCGCCGCAGCTCCGACTCGTTCATCAGGTCGCGTCGCGTCAGCGCGCTCGCGAGCTGCAGCGACACCCAGTCGGCCAGAATGTCCTGCTCGTGCCGTCTGATGATCTCTGGAAGTCGTGTCTTGTCGTTGGTCGGCGCCATCCTCGCTCCCCCAAGAGGGTCACTATACACCGGCAGGTGTGATCGACGGCGGGGACCAACTCATCCTTGGCGGGTCTGAAGACCCGCCCTACGACGCGGCGGGTCTAAAGACCCCGCCCTACGGCGCGGTGGGTCTAAAGACCCGCCCTACGGCGCGGCGGGTCTGAAGACCCGCCCTACGGCGCGGCGGGTCTAAAGACCCGCCCTACGACGCGGCGGGTCTAAAGACCCGCCCTACGGCGCCGTGGGTCTAAAGACCCGCCCTACGGCGCGGTGGGTCTGAAGACCCGCCCTACGGCGCGGTGGGTCTAAAGACCCGCCTACGGCGCGGCGGGTTGAACCCGCCCTACATGCCACCGATCGGTTCACCCGCCGGCGCCGCCAGCGGCGTCGTCTTCTTGAACGTCTCGGCCGGACGCGCGAGGAAGCGCGTGATGTTGTCCTTCGTTTCCATCGCGTGCGCCGAGGTCAGCCGCGACGTCATCGTCTTGACGCGGCGCAACCCGGCTGACGCGTACGCGCGCACGTCCGGCGACGCGTCGGCATCCGAGGCGAGCTCCATCAGGCGCGTGATCGCGAGCGTCTGGACGGCGTCCTGAATCGTCTGTCCGTAGCCATCGGCCGGACGCGGGGCGCCCCAGGTTCGATCCAGCAGCGCGTTGACCACGTCGCCAAAGCCGGGGCTGGCCGGGGTGCGCCCGTGCTGCTCGATCGTGCGCGCGGCGCGGGTCGGCTCCAGCAGCAGCGAGATGGCGAGATCGGCATCCGTCGTGGCGGCGCTGATCGGATCGAACAGGCGGTCGGTGCGCTTGCCGAACGGCTCGGCCGTGCCGCCGCCATATCCTGCGGCGGTCGGCGGAATCAGATCGAGGATGCGGGTCGGAATGCGCAGCGCGTCGACGCCGATCGTGTCGAGAATGGCGTCGAGCGCGGCCTTTTGCGCCGCGGCCGGAACCGCCGCGACGACGCGCGAGGGATTGGGGCCGCTGGCGGTTCGGACGGCATACGTGAAATACGCGCCGCCGAGCGACTTCGCGGTCGCGAAAAGCTGATACCGGTGATGCAGGTACAGCGGCAGCAGCTTCAGTTCGAGCTGCGACAGCGGCGTCCCCACGGGAATGCTCGTGAGCCCGAAGTCGTCGAGCGCGATCTTCCGGACCTCCATCTCGTGCTTCAGCGACTTGACCGGATCGGTGCCGGGGTCGTCCCACAGACTCGCGAGCGGATGCGCCGCGCTGGCCGGCCGCGCGTCTTCGTCGGTGATGTAGAGCATGCCGTGCGCGACGCCGTCCTCCAGGATCTGCTCCAGCCCCTTCGCTTCATCGGTGCCCGACGGGAACTCGGTGTAGGCATATTTGACGGCGAACTTGTCGAAGTCGCCGATGCCGCTCGCGTACGCGTGCGACAGATCCAGCTTGCCGTCGATGATGCCGACCTGCGGCGAAGGATAGTCCATCACCGACGCGCCCTGGCCGTAGCTGCTGGCCGCAAAGTTGTGCGCGAAGCCGAGCGTGTGGCCGGTTTCGTGCGCGGCGAGCTGGCGGATGCGCGCGAGCGCCATCGCCATCACGTCGCCATTGGGGGCGAGCGCGGCCAGTTCCTCCGGATCCGGCCCGAGCCCCGCGATGCACGTCAGCGGGTTGTCGTCTCCTTCCGCGAATTGCGGGATCAGGCCCGAGCCGATTGTGTAGTCCTGGCGCACGCGCAGCGATCCGAGCGTCACGTTGCCCTTGATCACTTCGCCGGTGCGCGGATCCACGACGGCGCCGCCGTACGACCAGCCGCGCGTGGCGCGGTCGACCCAGTTGATCATGTTGTAGCGCACGTCCATCGGGTCGGCATCGGCCGGCAGCACCTTCACCTGGAACGCGTTGTGGAAGCCGGCGGCTTCGAACGCCTCGGCCCACCACGAGGCCCCTTCGACGAGCGCGTTGCGAACCACCTCCGGGGCGCCGTTGTCGACGTAATAGACGATCGGCTTCACGACGTCCGACACGGCGGCGTTCGGGTCCTTCTTCTCCAGACGGTGCCGGACGATCCACCGCTTCTCGACAGGCTCGTTGATCGGCGTCGCATAGTCGTAGAACTCGATCCCGAACGACGGGGCGCGCGGGTCGAGCCTGCGCGGCGTGTAATGGCCGTCCGGCAGCTCGACGAACGAATGATGTTCCCGCAGCGTCACCGCCTTCGGATCCGGCGTGGTCTGGCGGATGTAGCGGCCCGGATCCTGATCGGTCGTGAACGTCAGCGTCGTCTCGACCTCCGTATTTTTCGGGAAGCCCTTCGTGCGCGCCATGTAGAGCGCGCTGCGGCTGTCGTCGAGCTTGTAGGTGCCCTGCTTGGTCTGCCGCAGCTTGCCGACGACGTCGTGGGCGTCGCGCATGAAGAAGCTGGTCGCGTCGACGAGCACGCGGTCGCCGTCCTCCGCCTCCACCTTGAAGCCCCAGAGCACGGACTTCGCGAACGAGTCGGCCACCGCCTGGCGTTCCGCCTGGTTGCTGCTGATCGCGCGGTACTGATAATTCGGCTGCATCATCAGGACCTTCGGGCCGACGCGCTCGAACGTGACGATGGCAGTGTCGCCGTACTGGTTGCGGTCGAGGCCGACAGGGTTGGATCCGAGGCCGCCGGGCAGCGACACGAGGTACAGAATCTCCTGGTGCCAGCGGCCGATCTCCATGAACAGCTTCCCGGTGCGCGCCTGCCAGTAGAGCGGCATGAAGCCGTCGATCTGCTCCATGCCCTTCGTCTTGTCGGCGATGCTCGGGAGCTTTTCGGGTGTCTTGTCGGCCTGAGGGGTGTCGGTAGTCTGTGCGAGCGCCGGCGCGGCGAGGCACGCGACGGCGACGGCGAGGAGGAGGAATCGGCGCGGTGCGGTCATGGATCGTCCTGTTGAGAAATAGTGAATGGTCGGGGGGATTATATGCGCGCGCCTGCCGCCCCGGGGTTCAGCAGGAGACCAGGAGATCAGGCAACGGGGGTGGGCCTGCGGTGGAACGCGCGTCCGGGTGCTCTCAGGGCGTTCGTGTGGGTCAGCCCTTTACGGGCTGACCGTGGGCCGTCGTCGGAGGCGCGGCGTTCTTCACGTACTTGTCCATCCAGTTGATCATCTCGGCGAGCGTGTCGAGCACCGATTCGCGCGCGGCGTAGCCGTGCGCTTCGTCGGGGAGCGTCACGTAGCGGACGGTCGCGCCAAAGCCTTTCAGCGCGCGATAGAAGCGCTCGGACTGGATCGGAAACGTCCCCGAGTTGTCGTCCGCCTCTCCGTGGATCAGCAGGATGGGATCCTTCACCTTGTCGGCGTACCAGAACGGCGACATCCGCTCGTAAATCTGCGGCACGTCCCAGAAGGTGCGGCGCTCGTTCTGAAAGCCGAACGGCGTGAGCGAACGGTTGTAGGCGCCGCTGCGCGCGATGCCGGCGCGGAACAGGCGCGAGTGCGCGAGGAGGTTGGCCGTCATGAACGCGCCGTAGCTGTGGCCGCCGATGCCGATGCGATCGCGATCCGCGATCCCCATGTCGACCAGCTTGTCGACGGCCGCCTGCGCGCTCGCGACGAGCTGCTCGACGTAGGTGTCGTTGGCCGTTTCACCCGGCCCGATGATCGGCATCGTCGGATTGTCGAAGACGGCGTAGCCCTGCGTGAGCAGGAAGAGCTGCGACGCGCCGTTGTACGTCGTGAAGCGGTAGGCGGAGCCGGTCACCTGACTGGCCGAATCGGCGTCGCCGAACTCGCGCGGATACGCCCACATCAGGACGGGCAGCCGCTCGCCCGGCTCGTAGTCGGGCGGCAGATACAGCGTGCCGTTCAGCTCGACGCCATCCTTCCTCTTATAGGTGACGAATTCCTTGTGGACGCCGCGGAGCTGCGGCGCGGGGTCCGGAAATGCCGTGATCGCGTGCTTCGTCCCGGCCGCGATATCGCGCACGTAGTAGTTCGGCGGATCGGACGGCGTCTCGAAGCGCGTGAGGATCGTCTTCGCCTGCGGATCGAGCGGCGCGACGAAGGTCTCGTACGTCTTGTCGTCGCTGCGGAAGACGCGATCGGTTTTCAGCGTCTTCAGATCGAGCCGGTCCAGGAACGGGTGATCGCCGTCCGACGAGGCGCCGGGGCCGCTCAGGTAAATCGAATCGCCATCCTGCAGGATCGGGCCAATGCCGCCGCCGCGTCCGCCGCCGCCCATCTTGAACACCGGCGATCCTGGATCGCTGTAGGCATCCTGCTGGCGCCGGTCCCACAATTTCCGCGGCTGCTCGCCCGGCGCGAGCAGCCAGGTGCGCGTGTGGCGCGTCGCGCGATCCGACTCCGTCAGCAGCCCGATCCCCTTCTCGGTGAACGAGACGTTGCTGTAGCGCCACTCCGTCTTGGCCAGCTCCGACGGCTCCCCTGTGAACGGCGCTGTGAGCGTCATCACCTTGTCGCGCAACGGCGCCTTCGCGCGCGTGTTGCCGCCGTCGAGCGCCTCGGCCCAGACGAGCGTGGCGGGCTGATCCGGACGCCAGCGGTACGACCGCGGCCCGGTCGGGACCCCGGCGATGGGCACCCCTTCGGTCGACGGCAGCTGCGCGATGGTCTTGACGCGTTGGCCGCGACGATTCCAGATCTCGACGCTCCGCGGAAATCCGTTCATCGTGACGAGATGTGAAAACGGACGCGAAATCACGGGCACGAGCAGGAAGCGATCGTCGGGGGACACGCTGACGTTCTCGAGCACCCCCGGCTTGCCCAGCGCCGTCTTCGCGCCGGTCGCGGCGTCGACCGTCATGAGCTGGCTGGTGAAGTAGTACTGGAACAGATCTTCGTCGTGGCGCGTCTCGATCAAATCCTCGTAGGTGGGGGCCGGCGCGGCCTTGCCGTCGTTCTCGAGCACGTTCGGCCCGGTGGGCACGATCGAGTCGGCGGGCGCGCGGCCGCGGCCGGCCGGCACGAACGCGCAGACGAGCGTCGCGCCGTGGTGCAGCCAGTCGCAGGGATCGCCGGCGGTCGCATTCAGACGCGCCGTGCCGCTCACCTGCTTCGATTGCCCGGTCGCGGTGCTCGCCACCCACAGCTCGATGCCGCCCGGTTTCGTGTTCGTGAACGCCAGGTGGCGGCCGTCGGGCGAGAAGCTCACGTTCGCGATGTCCGGATTCGCCGGCACCACGACATGGACGTCCTTGCCGGTGGCGATCGACTTCAGCGTGATGCCCGTGATCGCGCCGCCGCGCTGCTGGCGGCCGTTCGTCTTCGGGTTGATGCGCGTGCCGGCAATCCGGTAGATCGGCTGCGCGAGGTCCGCGATCGACGGCAGGCTCTTGCGCGAGAGCAGCGCGATCGTCCGCCGCTGCGGCCCGACGAGCACCGCGGGGGTCGGCGGCGCGTCGAGGATGTCGACGATCGTCTTCGGCGGGAGCAGATAATGGGCCGCGGTGGCCGGTTGGCCCGTCTGCGCGTGAACTCCGACGAACGTCAGCGACGCGAGCGCTCCGGCCGCCGCACAGGTGCTGAACCGCATAGCTGAACCCTCCAGGCGGCGCATGATACCACCGGCCGAACCTCCAGCGTGGGTTAGGATGCGGTGTGATGCCCGGTCGATCGGCCCGGGCCGCAAGGATGCCATGAAGATCCCGACTCTCGTCTGCGTTGCGCTTGCGCTGCTGCTGTTGGCGGCCCAGCCGTCGCCGCCGCCGTTCGTGCCGGTCGGAGTCTGGTACGGCGGCGGCACCGTCCGGGCGCCGATGCTCGCCCGCAATCCCGCCGGGGAGCGGGACGCGTGGCGCCGCGATCTGCAGCAGATCAAGGCGCTCGGGTTCAACAGCATCAAGACGTGGGTCGACTGGGCCTCCACCGAGCCTCGTCGCGGCGAGTACCACTTCGAAGCACTCGACCAGCTCATGACCCTCGCCGACGTCGCGGGATTGAAGGTGATCGTCCAGTTCTACACCGACTCCTCGCCCGAGTGGATTGGGGAGGCGTACCCCGACGCGAGTTTCGTGACCGCTGACGGTCAGCACATCGGCTCGCAGGCGGCGCCCGGCTTCTGCATCGACAACGACGGCGTGCGCGGCGCGATGACGAAGTTCATCGCGGCGGCCGCCGCCCGCGCGCGGCAGCACCCGTCGCTCTATGGGTTCGACGTCTGGAGCGAACCCCACATCGTCAACTGGGTGTGGTTCAACACCGACGTGCAATTCTGCTGGTGTCAGTACACGCAAGCGCGCTTCCGGCAGTGGCTCGAGCACAAGTACGGCACGCTCGACGGCTTGAACCGCGCGTGGTATCGAACGTTCAGCCGGTGGGACGACGTCGAGGCCCCGCGGTACGGGACCATCCTTTCGTATACCGACTTCATGGACTGGAACACGTTCGTCGCCGCGAAGCTGCGGGACGACCTGAAGGCGAAGGCCGACGCGACAGGCGCGCGGGGCGTGCTGCCGATCAGCAGCCACTCGGATGCGCCGGCGGTGCTCCTCAGCCCGCTGTCGGGCTACGGCAACCCGGACGACTGGTGGATGGCGGACGTCGTCGATCACTACGGCACCTCGTTGTATCCACGGCACGCGTCGGCTTCGGCGCCATGGTCTCCCGTTCGGCTGGCCGCCTCGCTCGACGGCATCCGCTCCGCGGCGCGCGGACGCGGCTGGTGGGTCGGCGAACTGCAGGCGGGGCAGGGAGCGACGGGCGTCAAGGTCGCGACGCCGGTCACCGCGGCCGACGTTCGGCTGTGGGGCTGGGCCGCGCTGTCGCGCGGGGCGCGCTCGATCAGCTATTACGCGTACTACCCGATGAGTTCGGGCTACGAGTCCAACGGATACGGCCTGATCGACCTGGACGGGACGATCACCGATCGCGCGCGCGCGGCCGGGCGATTCGCGCGCACGGTCACGGAGCACGCGCCGCTGCTGGGCTCGGCGGTGCCGCGCCCGGGGCGCGTGGCCGTCCTCTATAACAGGCTCTCGTACGAGGTCGGGGGGAATACCGTCGGGCCAGGCACGACGGTGCGCCAGTCGATGATGGGTTTCTACCGCGCGATGTTCGAGCGGAACATTGCCGTCGATTTCATCCACGCCGATCAAATCGCCTCCGGCGGAGCGCGCCCGTATCGCGCGATTTTCCTCGGGACGCCGCTGATGCTCTCGACCGCTGTGGTCGACGGCCTCGAGAAATACGTCCACGACGGCGGCGTCGTGATCAGCGAGGCGCGGCCGGCGTGGAACGACGCGCGCGGATTCGCGAACGTCACGATTCCCGGCGGCGGTCTCGACAAGGTGTTCGGCGCGCGCGAGCGGGAGCTGCGCTCGGCCGAGGTCGTGACCATGACGGGTGCGCGCGAGATGCCGGCCGGGCTGCGGCCGCTCGCCGGTTCGCCCATCGCCGGCGCGGTCTTCGCCGAACATCTTCAGACCACCAACCCCGACACCCGCGTGCTCGCGCGGTTCGACGGCGGCGACCCGGCCATCACCGAGGCGTCGTACGGCGCCGGACGCGCCATCCTGATCGGCAGCTTCCCGGGCGCGGCCTTCGATCGCGATCCGGTGAAGTTCAGGAGCGCCGGCACGCTGCTGCAGGGACTCGTCGACGAGGCGCGGATCCGTCCGGACGTCGTCATCGACGGCGCGCCGGGATTGGTCGAGGCGCGGCTGCTCGATTCCGGATCGAGGGTAATCCTGATCGCCATCAATCACGACGAGGCGCCGCACGAGGTGACCCTGCGTCTGGAGGCGGCCCTGCCGGCGCGCTGGACGGATCTCGGGTCCGGCGCGGCCGTGCCGTTCACGCCCGCTGCCGGCGGGGCGCGGCTGACACACGCATTCAAGGCGCGCGATGTGCTCGTGCTCGTCAGCGGCCAGTAGCCGCCAGTAGCCAGTAGCCAGTTACCGCCAGTTACCAGTTACCAGTTACCAGTTACCGGCTGAGGCGCGGGCGGGCGTACGGATTGCAGCCGCTTCTGCATCATCGCGCAGGAGCGCATATGACACACAAGAGCCGACACCCGAAGCTGAAGCGCGTCAAGGATCAGGTCATCGTGATCACCGGTGCCTCGAGCGGCATCGGACTGGCCACGAGCCGTCTCGCGGCGAAGCGGGGCGCCCGCGTGGTGCTCAGCTCGCGGAACGAGGAGGACCTGAGGAAGGCCTGCGACGAAATCCGCGAGGCCGGCGGCCGCGCGACGTTCTGCGTGGCGGACGTCGCCGACGAGGACGCGATGGACCGCGTCGGCGAGACCGCCCTCCGTGAGTTCGGCACGATCGACACGTGGGTCAACGACGCCGGCGTCTCCATCTACGGCAAGCTGACCGAAGTGCCGATGGCGGACAAGAAGCGGCTCTTCGAGACGAACTTCTGGGGCGTGGTCAACGGGTGCCGGACGGCGGTGCGGATCATGAGATCGCGCGGCGGCGCGCTCATCAACCTGGGCAGTGAGGTATCCGAGCTGGCCATTCCGCTGCAGGGGATCTACTCCGCGTCGAAACATGCGGTGAAGGGCTACACCGATGCGCTCCGGATCGAGCTCGAGCACGACGGCATCCCGATCGCTGTCACGCTCGTCGAGCCGTCGGGGATCAACACCCCCTTCACGGAGCACGCCCGCAACTACATGAAAGGCGCCGTCCCCGCCCTGCCGGCGCCGGTCTACGCGCCCGAAGTGGTGGCCCGAACGATTCTGACCTGCGCCGAGCACCCGACCCGCAACATCGTCGTCGGCGGCGCCGGCCGGGCGCAGATCCTGATCGGCCGCGTCGCGCCGCGTCTCACCGATGCCTACATGGCGCGCACGATGTTCAAGCAGCAGCGGCGGCAGGATCTGTGGCAGGAGCCGGAGGGCAGCCTCGATCGCCCGCAACACGACGGCCGCGCGCACGGTTCGCACCGCGGGCGCGAATTGCAATCGAGCGCCTATACGAAGGCCGCGCTGTCGGATGCCTCTCGCGTGCTGCCGTTGCTCGCCGCCGGACTCGTGTTTGCCGCAGGCGTGCGGCGGTGGATGTAGACAGTCGCCAGTAACCAGTAACCAGTAACCAGTAACCAGTAACCAGTAACCAGTAACCAGTAACCAGTAGCCAGTAGCCAGTAGCCAGTAGCCAGTTGTGGGTCAGGCCTTTATGGCCTGACTCATTTACTTCTTCAGTCTGTCGGGGATCGTCCCGAGATCGCGCGCCGACGGCAGGCCGCCGGAGCTGGTCGCCTGCGTTGCGGCCCGCACGATCGCATCGGCCATCGCGGCCGCGGCGAGCGCTCCGACGGTGCCGTAATTCGCCTCGCCCGTCCACGTGCCGGTCGCGAGCGAAAAAATCGTATCGCCGTCGCCTGGGGTGTGGACGGGATAGATCGCGCGCGCGTAACCATCCGCCGCCATCTGGGCCATCTTGGTGGCCTGCACCTTCGTCAGCTTCGCGTTGGTCGCGACGATGCCGATCGTCGTGTTCTCGCCGGCACGACCCGTCGTCTGGCGCCGGAAGCCTTCCCGCAGCAGCTTGCGCGCATCGGCGAGGTGCTTGCCGTCCTCCGTCCGCGTGCCCGCGACGACCTGTCCAGTCTGCGGATCGACGATGTCGCCGACGGCGTTCACTGCGACGAGCGCCGCGACGACGAGGCCGTTCGGCAGTTTGATCGCCGCCGACCCGATGCCCGCCTTCATCGGATGTCCCGCGGACTTGCCGACGGTCGCGCCGGCGCCCGCGCCCACGTTCCCTTCCTGGACCGGGGCTTCGGTCGCCGCGTCGGCCGCCTTGTAGCCGCAGTCCACGCCCGGACGGATCTTCGGGCTGCCGCCGAACCCGAGATCGAACAGGATCGCGGCCGGGACGATCGGGACGACGCCGGCGGCGCCGACCGGGTAGCCGATGTTGTGTTCGTCGAGCCAGTGCATCGTGCCCGACGCGGCGTCGAGCCCGAAGGCGCTGCCGCCGGAGAGCACGACCGCGTTCACGATTTGGACGTTGTTGACCGGGTTCAGCACGTCGGTTTCGCGCGTGCCGGGGGCGCCGCCGCGCTGATCGACGCCGCCGGTCGTGCCCTCTTTCACGAGCACGACGGTGCAGCCCGTGGGTCGGGCGGTCAGGGTGAAGTGTCCGACCTTGACCCCCTCGACGGCGGTCAGCGTGTCGTTGTCGGGGCTGGGCCTGGCGAACGTCGATGCTTTCGCGTCCGGCGTCACCGTGGATCGCCGCTGGCGCGACGCCGCGGCGGAAGGGGCCTGAGCGGCCAGCGCGGCGGAGAGTCCGATGGCGACCGCCGCCGCGAGCGTCACTGATGTCTTGCGCATGAATGAACCTCGGCGAGGAGGGGAGGTGCCGGGGAGACCCGGCACCTCGCGCGACTCGCTAACCGTCCGTGGCGTCTGTGGCCTAGAACAGGTACTTGATACCCAACTGTACGACGCGCCCGTCGGTCGCAGACGTGATCACGCCGAAGTTGGCGGTGCCGATGAGGTTGCCCGGCTGGTTGTAGTGCACCTGATTGAACAGGTTGAACATCTCGAGCCGGAGCTGGATGCGCTGTCCCTGCCGCACGTCGATGTTGCGGAACAGCGACAGGTCGGTATTCGACATCCCCGGGCCGCGCACGGCGTTGCGCGGCTCGCTGCCGGGGCCGGAGCCGGTCGTCGCGACCGGACGCCGCTGGAAGCAGGAGGTGTCGAACCACTCAGCGGTCGTGTGCGGCGCGTTGTCGTTCGGGTCGCACGTCATGTTCGGCCGGTTCGTCATGTACCGGATGTCGGTCAATGGATCGGTGATGGTGAAGGGGAACCCGGTCTGCGCCTGGACGATCCCGTTGACCTCCCAGCCGCCGAGCAGGTGCTGCGCGACGGCGCCCATCGAGTGCGGCGTCGGCAGCTCGACGCCGAAGCTCGCCACGAAGCGGTGGCGCACGTCGAACAGCGACGGTCCCCACTCGTACGCGAGCGACCGATCGATGGACGCCTGATCGCCAATCGTCACGGGCAGCGCCGGCCGCGCGTCTCCGCCGATGTTCAGGCCCGACACGTTGTCGTACGACCTGCCGTAGGTGTAGGACGCGAGGAAGTTGAAGCCGTGCACCGGCCGCATGCGCGCGCTCGCCTGGAACGAATTGTACGTCGACTTGGCGACCGAGAACGTCGGGCGCACGAGCGCGAACGCCGGGAAGATGCGCGCGCCCGGCTTGGTCTGCCCGGGTGTGTACACCCCCGGGTTCACCTCCATGAAGATGGGCATGTGACGCCCGAGCGAACCCACGTAGCCCGCTTCGATGCCGATGTTGTCGCCGACCTGGCGCTGCAGCGTGAGGTTGTACTGATACGCATACGGCGACTGGAAGTCTTCCGCCCAGCCGATGATCGTCAGCCCCGGCGGAAAGTCGGTGGCCCCGCCGGTCGCGCTGGTCAGCGGGTTTTCGAGCGTCATCGGCGCAGGCGTGTCGATCTGCAGCAGCGGCGTGAAGGGGGGCGCGAGGACGCCGTTCTGGAAGAAGTCCCCCTGGCCCGCGAGCGTGTCGTAGAAGAGGCCCCACGCCGCGCGCACCGTCGTCCGGCCGTTGCCGTTGACGTCCCACACCGCGCCGAGCCGCGGCGCGAAGTTGTTCTTGTCGGTCGCGTACGTGCCGCGCGGCACTCCCGGGTCGCCGGGGTACACGAGCCCCTCCGGCGCGTTCGGGAAAACGACCGACTGCACGCCCGGATGGAAGGCGTTCAGGGCGTTGTTCTTGTCGACGAACGGCGGCGTGACCTCGTAGCGGACGCCGTAATCCAGCGTGATCCGCGACCACGGCCGGAACTCGTCCTGCGCGTACGCCGCGAACGTCGTCTCGGTGCCGTCCTGGGCCTGGTTCTTCGTCGTGCGGCGGAACTGGAACGGCAGCCCGAGCATGAAGTCGGCGGCGGCGTTGCCCGTGAACCCGCCCGAGAACGTGAAGTCGCCGTTGGGCCGGTTGATGAACGCGATCACCATGTGCGTGTGCTGCACGTCGACGCCGAACTTCATCTGGTGCTTGCCCCGGATCCAGGTGAAGTCGTCGCTGCCTTCGTACACCTGATTGACGCGCTGCACGAACGGCTGCTGCGAGTCGCCGAGCGTGAAGAAGCCCGAGACGGTAATCGAGGCGAGCCCCTGCGCCAGGGCATTCGTGTTGGGCACGTTGATGCCGTAGGCCGAGTTGTCGAGGCCGCTCGTGACGGCCGGGTTGGCGAAGATGCGGTTGGAGGCGAACCGCGCGACGTTGATCTTGTTGTTGCCGAACAGCTGCGTGTCCGACAGCATGGTGTCCTGCAGCGTCGCCTTCGATTCCTGCGCCACCGGCGTCGTGATCGGAGGTGTCACCCGATCGGTGTGGGTTCGCAGATAGCGGCCGAGGATTGAATTGCTGCTCGACAGGTGGTAGTCCATCCGCAGACCGAACGAATCGCGGTTGTCGGTCGTCGTCGGCGACACCACATAACGGTTCGCCCCGCTGTTGGCGTGGGGCACGAAGTCGTTGATCAGCTTCAGCGCCGACGGGTCGAGCTGGTTCGCCGGAATCGTGTTGTTCGGAAACGGCAGCCCGGTCGAGGGATCGATGATTTTCGTGCTGCCGAAGTTGCCCGCCCGCTGCGCATCCGACAGCACCACGACGTTCGACGTGCTGCCCTGCTGATTCCGGTAGCCCTCGTAGTACCCGAAGAAGAACAGCTTGTTGTGCTGGATCGGACCGCCGAAGGTCGCGCCGAACTGGTTCTGCTTCAGCTTCGGCTTGGCCTGGTCCTTGGGGGCGAAGTAGTTCCGCGCCTGCAGCGAGTCGTTGCGGTTGAACTCCCAGCCGGCGCCGTGGAACTCGTTCGAACCCGACTTGGTGACTACGTTCACGACCGCCCCCGCGTTGCGGCCGAATTCCGCCGCGTAGGAGTGCGTCTGGATCTTGAACTCCTGGATCGCGTCAGGCGGCGGACGGAGGACGAAGCCCGTGTTGAACGTGTCGTTGTTCGTCGTGCCGTCCAGCAGGAAGCTGTTGGACTGGTTGCGCATGCCGTTGACGTTGAAGCCCGCGGTCGAGGCGCCGAACCCGCCCGGGGTCGCGTCCCCGGCCTGCCCGCCCAGGCCGCTGGGGGGCGCGACGACGCCGGGAATCAACGTCCCGAGCTGCGTGAAGTTGCGGCCGTTGAGCGGCAGCTCGACCACCTTCTGCTGGTCGATCGTGATCCCGAGCGTCGCGTGCGACGTCTCGACGAGCGGCGCTTCGGCCGACACCGTGACGCTCTCCTCGACGCCGCCCACCGACAGCTTCAGGTCCACGCGGCTCGTGTCGCCGACCGACACGACCGTCCCTTCCCGCATCACGGGGCGGAATCCGGAGAGTGTCGCTTTGACGGTGTAGTTGCCCGGCTGCAGTTGAGGCACCGTGTAATAGCCGTCCGCGCCGGTCACCGTCGTCCGGACCTGGCCGGTGGCCGTGTTGGTCGCGTCGACCGTGACCCCTGGCAGGATGGCTCCCGATTCGTCGGTGACTACACCGGCGATGCTGCCCACTGCCTGGGCATATGCCGCGGCGGGCACGAGCCAGGCCACGAGCGCCGTCAGCGCGGCGATGGCGAGCCATGCCCTTCGTCTCCTCATCATTGCGATCCTCCGCACCGCCAGACACGGCTACCGTCGCGGCGCCGATCCGGCCTCACTCCGCCGTTGTTGGTCGAGCACTCCCACCATCTCCACGCCATCCGTGTTCCTCATCTCCACCCCGAGCAGCCGCGCGGCCGTCGGGGCGATGTCGATCTGCCGCGCGATCGGCAGCACGAGGCCGCGGCGAATCCCCGGACCCGCCATGATCAGTCCCGTGAACATCTGCGGTTCGGTCGGCAGGTAGCCGTGGTCTCCCCCTTTGCCCGCGGCCACGAGCACGTCTCCCGTCGTTCTCGCATCGGTCGTGTACCCCTCGACCGGTTCGAGCATGAGCAGCAGGTTGGGGTCGCCGCCCAGGCGCGCGATTTCGTCGCGCCCGACGATCCGCAGCAGCCCCTGATACGGGCCGTCGGCGAGACCCTGAAACAGCCGCTCGACCCGTTTGGCCAGCGCGGCGTCGGACGGATTCTTCAGCCGGATGCCCGCCCGGTGCGCCACGGCCTGCCAGGCCACGATGCGCCCCTGCGCATCCGTTTCGAGCAGCCCCGCGCGCTTCAGGACGACATTGGGTTGAAAGGCGCTGTGCACGCGATAAAAACCGTGGTCCCCCGTCACGATGACGTCGGTCTGCTCCAGAATGCCCGCCCGCTCGACGGTCTGCAGGATTTCCCCGATGCGCGCGTCGATGTGTTCCATGGCCGTGCGCGCCTCCGGCGACCACGGGCCGTGCGCGTGCTGCGCGAAGTCGGCTTCGACGAGATGAACCATCAGCAGATTCGGCCGCCAGGTCTCCATCATGTACGTCGAGGCGGCGGTCGTGAACCGGTCGCGCTGCACCGGATCGCGGTTGTCGTTGCCGCCGAACCCGCCGAGCCGCCGCACGACGGCGTCGACGAGGCCGGGGGTCGAGTCCTGCCGCGCCTCCTCGAGCCACGTCCGCCCGCGCGGCCCCTGGTTCGACTCCGGGAACAGATAGGTCATGTGCGCCCCGACGGTCACGGGCCACGATGCCCCCGCCGTCGTCAGCCCGGCCGCGCCGGCGACGTCCCAGAGCGCCGGCACCTTGATGGCCGAGGCGTCGAACACCCACGCGTTGGAGCCGTGTTCCGGATCGAACAGCGTGTTTTCGACGATGCCGTGACGGACGGGACGATCGCCCGTCGCAATCGAGGTGTGCCCGACGTAGGTGAGCGAGGGATACTGCGCGATGACCCCTTCCGCGTAGGTGCCGCGCGCCTTCAGGGCGTCGAGCACGGGGGTGTGCGGCGGGTTGGGGCCGCGCCCCAGGTAGTAATCCGGCTTCAGGCCGTCAATCGAGATCAGCACGACGTGCGACGCGACGGCCGGCGGCTGCGGCGCGCGCTGCGCCAGCAGCCAGGCGCCCCCGAGCAGCCACAGACAGAGGGCCGAGATCAGGGGGAGGCGTCGTCGAAGATCGCGAGGACTCGACATGGGGTATGATTCCGCCGCTTTTACATGAATCTTGTAAGGTTGTCAACATTCAGGAGGTCCTGCATGCCGCGCTCCCGTTCCCTCGCTCGTGCCGCGTCTGCCGTGGCGGCCCTCTTCGTGCTGCTGTCGCTCCCGGGTGCCGCATCCCCGGCGGTCGCGCAGCATCCGTATCGCATTCTCGTCACCAACGACGACGGGTTTCGCGCGCCGGGGCTCGCCGCGCTCGTCACCGCGCTCGCGCCGCTCGGCGAGCTGACCATCGTCGCGCCGGCCGAAAACCAGAGCGGCATCGGACAGGCCCTGACGCTGTTCGAGCCCATCTACGCCGACACCGTGAGCGTCGCGGGGCATCCGGCCACGTCGCTCGCGGCGACCCCGGCGTCCTGCGTGCGCGTGGCGCTCGCGAAGCTGATGTCCCAACCGCCCGACCTCGTCGTATCCGGCGTCAACCGCGGGTCCAACTTCGGCCTCAACGCGTACATCTCGGGCACCGTCGGGGCGGCGCGCGAAGCGGCCATCGAGGGGATTCCCGCGATCGCCGCGGCGCTCGACAACGCGGGGCATCCCAATTACGGCCCCGCCGCCGAAGCGACCGCCCGGATCGCCGCGATCGTGAAAGCGGGCGGCCTGCCGCGCCGCGTCTTCCTGAACGTCAACGTGCCCGCGGGTCCCGCCGAGCGCCTCAAGGGCATCCGCTTCGCGCGCCAGAGCACGCAAATGGGCACGGAGCGCTACGACGAACAGCACACGCCGTACGGCCGGCGGCTGTTCTGGAGCTTCTTCGTGCAGCCCGAAGGGGCCGAACCCGGGACCGATGTCGCGGCCGCGCTCGACGGGTATGTATCCGTGACGCCGCTCATCGCCTCGGAGTTCGACGAAAAAGACTTCGACGCGCTCGGCGCGCGCTTCCGCTAGAACGTGCGCGACCACTCCTTCGGCCACCGTTCGACGACGATCTTCTTGTCCATGTAGAACTCGATGGCGTCGCGCCCCTGCGCGTGCAGGTCGCCGAAAAAGCTCCCCTTCCAGCCCGAGAACGGGAAGAACGCCATCGGGGCGGCCACGCCGATGTTCACGCCGACGTTGCCCGCCTTCACCTCGTACCGGAACTTCCGCGCCGCGGCGCCGCTGCTCGTGAAGATGCACGCCATGTTGCCGAACGCCGAGCGGTTCACCGCCGCGATCGCCTCGTCCAGCGATGCGGCGGCCGAGACCGCCAGCACCGGCCCGAAGATCTCGGTGGTGGCGATGCGCCCCCCGGGATCGCCGGTCTCGATGATCGTCGGGCGCAGGAAATGGCCGCGTTCGTAGCCGGGCACCGCCGCGCGGCGGCCGTCGACGAGCACGCGCCCCCCTTCGTTCTCGCCGGCCGCGATCATCGATTCGATCCGCTCGCGGCTCTCGGTCGTGATCACCGGTCCCATTTCGACCCCTTCGTCGAGGCCGTAGCCGACCTTGCGCGCGCGCGCCGCGTCGAGCATCCGCGGCGTGAACGTCTCGTGCGCCTCGCCGACCGGCACCGCGACCGAGGCCGCGAGGCAGCGCTGGCCGGCGCAGCCGAACGCGGAATCGGCCGCCATCCGGACCGCCATCTGCATGTCGGCGTCCGGCATGATCACGATCGGGTTCTTCGCGCCCCCCTGGCACTGCACCCGCTTGCCGGACGCCGCGGCGCGCTGGTAGACGTACTGCGCGATCGGCGTCGAGCCGACGAACGAGATCGCGCGCACGCCGGGGTGATCGAGCAGCGCGTCGACGGCCGCCTTGCCGCCGTTCACCATCCCGAACACGCCCGGGGGCAGTCCGACCCGATCGATCACCGCCGCGATCTTCTGCATGGTCAGGGGGACGCGCTCCGACGGCTTCACGATGAAGCAGTTGCCGCAGGCGAGCGCGTACGGCAGGAACCACAGCGGAATCATCCCCGGAAAATTGAACGGCGTGATCGCCGCCACGACGCCGAGCGGCTGGCGGATCATGATTTCGTCGATCCCGCTGGCGATGTCTTCGAGGTTCGTGCCCTGCGCCAGGATCGGCACCCCTGCCGCGGTCTCGACGTTCTCGATCCCGCGCCGCATCTCGCCGCGCGCTTCGCCGATCGTCTTGCCGCATTCGAGCACGATCGTTCGCGAAATGTCCTCGAACGAGTCCTCGAGCAGTTGCCGCAGCCGGAACAGGTACTGGATGCGGTCGGTCGGCGGCGTCCGGCGCCAGCCGTCGAAGGCCGCCAGACCTGCCGCGACGGCGCGATCGACCTCGGCGGCGCTCGAGAGGGGGACGCGGGCCAGCGTGTCGGCGGTCGCAGGGTTACGCACGTCGACGGTTTCCGCTTTGGGGGTCACCCAGCGGCCGCCTATGTAGTTGTCGAGGGTCTCGGGGTGGGACATTGGTCTGGGGATTGGATGACGGATGGTGGATATTGGATGACGGATGACGGATGGTGGATGACGGATGTTGGATGACGGATATTGGATGACGGATGTTGGATGACGGATGTTGGATGCGTCAGCTCGTGCCCGTCAGATCCAGCAGCGCGAGCGCGATCACCTTGGTCGCGTTGACGACGTCGTCGATGCCGCACCATTCGTCGGGCTGGTGGGCCAGGTCGAGAATGCCGGGACCGTAGGCGACGCACTGGGCGATGCCGCCGATCCGGGTCACGTGTTTGTGATCGTACGTGCCGGGGCTGGCGACCAGACCGCCGCTCCGGCCGAGGACGCGCGTGAGGCTGCGTTCGAGCGCCGCTACGAGCGGAGACCCGTCGGGCGTGCGGACCGGGTGCACGACCATCAGGTCCCGCAGCTCGTAGCGGAAGTTCGGCACGCGCCGCGCCACTTCATCGAGGAGCGCGACGATTTCCGCTTTCGTCGCGTCGAAGCCCTCCTCGATCAGGAATCGTCGATCGAACACCGCGCGGCACCAGTCGGCGACGCACGGCGTCTGAATCCCGTCCACGGGCTGCCCTCCCGCGATGCCGTTCACGTTGAGCGTGGAGTGCCGGGCCCCCTCGGGCACCACCGGCATCTCCGTCGTGCGCTGGCCGATGTGGGGCAGCAGTTCCAGGCGCATCGCTTCGAGGAGCGCGCCCATGTGCTCGACCGCGTTCACGCCGTGGAACGGCATGCTGCCGTGTGCGATGCGCCCGCGGGTCGTCACCTCGAACCAGTACACGCCGCGGTGCCCGATGCAGATCCGGTCCACGTACAGCGGCTCGGGGATGATCACGTAGTCGATGTGCTTCGACGTGAGGTAGCCGTGCGAGGCCAGCCAGGCGGCCCCGGCGAACCCCCCGCTCTCTTCGTCGACGGTGCCGCTGACCTCAACGGTCCCGTTCAGCTCGATGCCCGCGCGGCGGATGGCTTCGGCGGCGAAGACGGCGGCGGCGAGGCCGGCTTTCATGTCGCACGAGCCGCGGCCGTAGATGCGGCCGCCGTCCACGGTCCCGCAGAACGGATCGATGGTCCAGCCGTCGCCCGGCGGCACCACGTCGAAATGTCCGTTCAAGTGGACCGCCGGCCGATCCGATCGCCCTTTCCGCCGTCCCACGACGTTCACCCGCGGGTACGCGACGGAATGCTCCGCGCGGTCCTCCGCTTCGTGATACGCGACCTGGAACCCGCACGCGTGGAGGCGGCGGCCGATGAGCTCGGCGCACTCGCGGTACAGCTCGCCGGGCGGATTCACCGTCGGGATCCGGATCAGCTCGGACGTGAACGCGACGACCTCGTCGGCGGCGGCGTCGACGGCGGCGAGGACCCGGTCGGTGAGGGTGGACATCGCGTCTGTGCGATTACTTACAGGAAGACTGCAATGTTGTCAAACGACGCGGCATGCACTACCATCCGTCGCGACCCGCATCATGGCTCGATCGCTTCCGCCTGCGCGCCCGCCGCGTGACGGCCGCCGCCCCCCGACGACGCGCCACGGACTCCTGACGGTGGGACAAACCGCGCGCATCCTCGGGGTGAGCCCCTCGACGCTGCGCCTGTGGGAGAGCGTCGGCCTCGTCACTCCCTACCGCAGCAACGGGCGCTATCGCCTGTACAGCCCGGAGCTGCTCAAGGTGCTCAAGCGCATCAAGTACCTGCGCGACGTGCAGCAGCTCAACGTGCCCGGCATCAAACGCGCGCTCGGGCGCATCATCACCCCCCCGCCGCAGACGGACCAGCGGCCGCTCGGGCCCATGCTGCGCAAGTTGCGGCAGCGGCGGAGCATGCCCCTCTCGGAAGCGGCGGCGCAGGCGGGCATCTCGGCCGGGTTCCTCAGCTCGCTGGAGCGCGCCCAGGCGAACGCGTCGGTGGCGACCCTCCAGCGGCTGGCGACCGCGTACGGCACCACGGTGATGGAGCTGTTCCACACGCCGCGCCATCACAACCGGCTCGTGCGCCCCACCGATCGCCGCGTGCTCGAGGTGCATCCCGGCGTCCGCATGGAACTGCTGTCGACCGGCGCCCCGATGCTGCAGTCGATGATCTTCCGGGTGGCGCCGCTCGCCGGCAGCGATGGATCGTATTCGCATCAGGGCGAGGAATTCATCTACATGCTGGCGGGCACGCTGGAGCTGTGGCTCGACGAGCTGCAGTGTTACGTGCTCGACGCGGGCGACAGCTTCTGGTTCGAGAGCACCCACGGGCACCGCTGGTTCAACCCGGGCGAGAGCGAGGCCGTGCTGCTCTGGATCAACACGCCGCCCACGTTCTGACGGCCCATGCTGTACCTGACGATCCTGATCGTCTACTCGCTGGCGCAGATCGCGCTCGGCCTCTGGGTCGGGCGCCGTGTGCACGGATCGAGCGATTTCTTCGTCGCGGGACGGCGGCTGGGCGGCGGACTGCTGTTCGCGACGTTCCTCGCGGCCAACATCGGCGGCGGATCGACGATTGGGGCGACCGGGCTCGGCTACCGCGACGGCCTCGCGGCATGGTGGTGGGTCGGCTCGGCCGGGATCGGATCGATCCTGCTGGCGTTCTGGGTCGGGCCGGCCATCAGGCGCTTCGCGGCCCGGCACGATCTGCGGACGGTCGGGGATTTTCTCGAGTGGCGCTACGACCGCCGCGTGCGCGCGACGATTTCGCTGCTGCTGTGGGTGGGATCGCTCGCGATCCTGGCCGGACAGCTGATCGCGCTCTCGCGCGTGCTCGACGTCATCGTCGGCGTCCCGAAGCCGGTCGGCTGCATCATCGGCGGCCTCGTCGTCACGACGTACTTCGCCGCCGGGGGCCTGCTGTCGTCGGCGGTCGTCAACGTCGTCCAGCTCAGCGTGAAGGTGCTCGGGTTTGCGATCGCGCTGCCGCTCGCGCTGCAGGTGGTGGGCGGCTTTTCCGGGCTGCACACGCGCCTGCACGACCCGCAGATGTGGGACTTCTGGCAGAACGGATCGTCCGGCTGGGTGTACATGGCGATGCTCATGCCGGCGTTCGTGGTCTCCCCCGGGCTGCTGCAGAAGGTGTATGGCGCGCGCGACGATCGGACCGTGCGGATCGGCGTCGGGCTCAACGCCGCGGCGCTGCTGGTCTACGGATTTGCGCCGGCGCTGCTCGGGATGATCGCGCGCGCGCTGCACCCGGCGCTCGCCAACCAGGAGCTGGCGCTGCCGGTGCTGTTCATGCAGGACCTGCCGGTCTGGGTCGGCGGGCTGGGGCTGGCGGCCGTCTTCTCCGCCGAGGTGAGCGCGGCCGACGCGATTCTCTTCATGCTGGCGACGTCGCTGTCGCAGGACTTGTACAAGCGGTTCGTGAATCCCGGCGCGAGCGACGTGCGCGTGCTGCGCGTGGCCCGGATGGCCTCGGCGGCCGGCGGCGTGCTCGGAGTGGTGCTGGCGATCGTGTCGCAGACGGTCGTCGGCGCGTTGAGCATCTTCTATACGCTGCTCGGCGTCAGCCTGTTCGTGCCGGTCGTCGCCGGCTTGTACACGCGCCGTCCGGGCGCCGCGGAGGCGCTGGCCGCGATCGGCGGCGGCGTCGCGATGGTCGTCGCGGCGGAGTTCGGCTTCGGCGGGCAGCGGATTGCCGGACTGACGCCGCCGATGCTCGGACTGGCGGCGGCGGTGCTGGCCTTCGTGCTGGTGATGGCGACCCGACGGATGGGGCCACCCGTCGTGAAATCGGAATTCTAGAGAGCACGTCTTCCTGGGCGAGGTAAATGCGCATGTCATCCAACGGGATTTTTGATTTGACGGGCAAGACCGCCGCCGTCATCGGCGCCGGATCGGGCATCGGGGAAGCGGTCGCGATCGGATGCGTCCAGCAGGGGGCGCGCGTCGTGTGTCTGGACGTGAACGAACCCAGCGCGCGGGCGACCGCCGCGAAGGCCAAGGGAGGATCGGCCGAGTGCGAAGCGGCGCCGCTCGACATCCGCGACGGCGCTGCCGTCGACCGCGCGCTGCAGGAGATCCGGCAGCGGCACGGCCGCCTCGACATCGTCATCTGCACGCCGAGCATCAACGTGCGCAAGCCGATCCTGCAGTACACGGAGGAGGAGTTGACGCGCGTGCTCGACGTCAACATCAAGGGGAACTTCCACGTCCTCCAGTCGGCGGGACGGATCATGACGGCTGATCGCCGGGGCAGCATCATTTTGTTTTCGTCGGTGCGGTCGCAGGTCGTCGAGCCCGGACAAGGGGCGTACGCCGCCACGAAGGCCGGCATCCTTCAGCTCGTGAAGACGGCGGCGGCCGAATTCGGCCCGCACGGCGTGCGCGTGAACGCGGTCGGTCCGGGGGTGATCGAGACGCCGCTGACGGCGCCCATCAAGGCGAACGAGGCGTGGTACGACGCCTACGCCGCCAAGAGCGTGTTCAATCGATGGGGACGGCCGCAGGAACTCGTCGGCCCGACAGTCTTTCTCGCGTCGGATGCCGCGAGCTATGTGACCGGAACGATCCTGTTCGCCGACGGCGGCTGGCTCGCGGCCGACGGGCGGTTTACGCCGCCGGGGATGTAGTGCTGTCGTTCCGGGTTCGCGATTCCGGGTTCCGGGTAGGGTTCCCGGTTCGGAACCAGCCTCGAACCAGAACCTCGAACCGCGACCCGGAACCCGGAACCCGTGGAGGTCGATCACCAGCGTGGAACCTACACAACCCGAGGAACCCTTGGAACCTCCGGCTCCCATCCGCATCGCCGTCATTCCCGGCGATGGCATCGGCCGCGAGGTGATGCCGGCCGGGGTGTCGCTCGTCGAGCGGGCGGCGCGGGCTTGCGGCAGGCGGGTCGCGTTCGTCGAGTTTCCCTGGGGCTGCGAGTTCTATCGGCGCACCGGCCGCATGATGGACGTGGACGCGCTCGACCGGCTGCAGTCGTTCGACGCCATCTATCTCGGCGCGGTCGGCGATCCGGCCGTGCCGGACCACGTCTCGGTCTGGGAGCTGATCCTGCCGATCCGGCAGCGGTTCGATCAGTACGTGAACCTGCGGCCGATGCGGCTGCTGCCAGGAGTGGCCGGACCGCTCGCCGGACGCGCGCCCGCCGATGTCGACATGGTCTGCGTGCGCGAGAACTCGGAAGGGGAATACGCCGGGATCGGCGGCCGGCTGCACGCGGGGACGGATCGCGAGATCGCCGAACAGACCGGCGTGTTCACGCGCACCGGCATCGAGCGGATCGCGCGGTTCGCGTTCGACCTCGCCGCCCGGCGCCCGCGCGCCCGGCTCGCGAGCGCGACGAAGTCGAATGCGCTGCAGTACTCGATGGTGCTCTGGGACGAAACGGTCGCCGCGGTGGCGCCGGCGTACCCCGCGGTGGCGTGGCGCAAGTATCATGTCGACGCGCTCGCCGCCCGGATGGTGACCGATCCGGCGAGCCTCGACGTCATCGTCGCCTCGAACCTGTTCGGCGATATCCTGACGGATCTCGGGGCCGCCGTCTCGGGCAGTCTGGGCATCGCGCCGGGCGCGAACATCAATCCGGAGCGGCGGTATCCGTCGATGTTCGAGCCGATCCATGGGTCGGCCCCCGACATCGCCGGCCGCGGCATCGCCAACCCGATCGGCGCCATCTGGGCGGGCGCGCTGCTGCTCGATCATCTCGGCATGACGGCGGGGCACGATCGCATCGTCTCGGCGATCCAACGCGTGCTCGGCGACGGCGGTCCGCGGACGCCCGATCTCGGCGGCCGCGCGACGACGAACGAGGTGGCGCGGGCGATAGAGGACGAAGTAGGGAACGCTGCAACGACTGGAGAAGGAGACCTCGCATGAAGACGGCCACGACCGCTGCTCCCGTCCTCGACGGGCCGACCCTTGTCGAACTGACGAAACGCCACACGCTGTTCGAGTGGTCGGCGCAGAGCGCCGTGGATCCGATCCCTGTGGCCGGCGCCAGCGGGTGCTGGTTCTGGACGCCGGAAGGCAAGCGGTACCTCGACTTCAACAGCCAGTTGATGTGCGTCAATATCGGGCACGGCGACCCGCGCGTCGTCGCCGCGGTGCAGCAGCAGGTCGAGACGCTGGCCTATGCGAATCCCTTCATGGCGACCGAACCGCGCGCCAGGCTCGGCGAGATGCTGTCCGCCGTCACGCCGGGGGACATCGATGCGTTCTTCTTCACCAACGGCGGATCGGAGGCGAACGAAAACGCGATCAAGATCGCCCGGCAGTACACCGGACGCCACAAGATTCTCTCGTTCTACCGCTCGTACCATGGCGCCACGGTCGGCAGCATGACCATCACCGGCGACCCGCGCCGCTGGGCGGCCGAGCCGGGCATGCCGGGGGTGGTCCACGTCCTGAACCCGTACCACGGCATCGAGCGCGGCTGGGACATGGCGGAACAGGCGCTGGCGTACCTCGAGGAGACGATTCAACTCGAAGGGCCGGCGACGATCGCCGCCTTCTTCATCGAACCGATCACCGGCACCAACGGCGTGCTCATTCCGCCCGACGGATTCATCCAGGGGGTGCGCGATCTGTGCACGAAATACGGCATCCTCATGGTCGCCGACGAAGTGATGTCGGGCTTCGGCCGGACCGGCGAGTGGTTCGCCGTCGATCACTGGCGGGTCGTGCCAGACGTGATGACGATGGCGAAAGGGCTGACGAGTGCGTACGTGCCGCTGGGCGCCGTCGGCATGCGGCACGCGATTGCCGAGTACTTCAAGGATCACGTGTTCTTCGGCGGCCTCACGTACAACAGCCATCCGCTCGCGTGCGCCGCCGCGATCGCCGTGCTCGGCGTGTACCGGGAGGATCACCTGATCGAGCGCGCCCGCACGATGGGCGCGTTGATGGCCGGCCTGATGGCGGACCTGAAGAAGAAGCACGAGATCGTCGGCGCCGCCCGCTCGATCGGACTCTTCGGCCTGGTCGAACTCGTCAAGGATCGCAAGACCATGCAGCCGCTCGCGCCGTTCAATGGCACGTCGGAGCCGATGAAGCGGCTGGCGAAGTTCTTCCGTGACGAGGGGCTGTACACGTTCGTGAAAATGCACACGTTCTTCACGAACCCGCCGCTCACGATCACCGAGGAGGAGCTGCGGCACGGCTTCGACGTCATCGATCGCGGCCTGACCGCGATCGCCGGCTAGATTGCCTCGGGGAGCGTCAGCCCGTAAAGGGCTGACCCACAAGCGGGGATCCCTGTGGGTCAGGCCTTTACGGCCTGACCTCTCTCACGTTTACTTGAACGCGCTCGAATAGAGCAGATCGTGCCGCCCGGGCGGCGCGAGGACCGCCTGACGAACCGCGAGCGCGATCTGCGCCCAATGCCGCGCCTCGTGCAGCAGGACGTGGAACAGCAGCTTCCGCGCGCTCACCACCTGAGTGCTGCCATCGGACAGCTGGATCGCGCGACACTCGTCGGCGGCATCCGGATCGAGCTCCGCGACGTACTGCTCCAGCTCGCGCCGCACCGATGCGCCGTAGTCGAACAGCGGCGGCGCATGGCGCCCGCTCAGACCGGTGTCTCGATCCACCGGCGCTCCCGTGAGGCGCTGCAGATGCTGGCGCTCCCCCAGGAAAATGTGATTGATCACCTGTCCGACCGTCTCGAAGCGCCCGCCGGGCTGCACCCCCACGTCAATCGCCTCGGGATGCGCGAGAAACCAGGCCCGCCACTTCTCGCGTTCTTCGCGTGAATACCGCAGCAGCTCGTCGCAGGACAGGAAACAGGCATTGGCCATTGGGCGTTTTGGGCTTTGGGCTTGGGCTTTAGGCTTTGGGAGCGTGGAATTCTAATACTCTAATGAAATGTTTTCGCGCCGCGTGCCCGACGATCGAGCGCCCAACAGATTGTCGCGGGCGATTGCCGACGCGCGCGCCCATGGGCAGCCGCTGCTCGATTTGACGTGCTCGAATCCGACGGCGGTCGGGATCGCGTATCCGGGCGGCCTGCTGGAGGTCCTGGCGGATCCGCGAGGGCTCGCCTATCGGCCCGAGCCCTTCGGGCTGCTCGAGGCCAGGGTCGCTGTCGCGCGCGAGCTGGGGAGGCGCGGCCTCGACATTTCTCCGGGGCGGATCATCCTGACGGCGAGCACCAGCGAGGCGTATTCGTTGCTCTTCAAGCTGCTGTGCGACGCGGGGGAGAGCGCCATCCTCACGCCCGCTCCGAGCTATCCCTTGTTCGATCACCTCGCGCGGCTCGATGCCGTGCGTCAGGCCGTCTATCGCCTCGAGTACCAGGGACGCTGGGGCGTCGATCCGTCCGCGCTCGACGAGGCCTGGACGCCAGACGTCAGGGGGGTGCTCGCGGTGAGCCCGAACAATCCGACGGGGTCGGTGCTGAACGACGAGGATGCGCATGCGCTCGTCTCGCGCTGCCAGGATCGCGACGCGGCGTTGATTGTCGACGAAGTGTTCTGCGATTACCTGTTCGAGCCCGTGTCGACGGAACCCGCGTCGCTTCGGCGGCGCGAGTGCCTGCTGTTCCGGCTCGGGGGATTGTCGAAGACGGTCGGACTCCCGCAATTGAAGCTGGGCTGGATCGCCGTCGACGGTCCTGACGAGCTGGTGCGCGAGGCGCTGGACCGGCTCGAGCTGATCTGCGATACCTATCTGTCGGTGTCGACGCCCGTTCAGATCGCCGCGCCGGCCCTGCTCTCGACGGCGGCAGACGTGCGATCGCGCATTCTCGATCGGGTGCGCGGCAACCGCGCCACCCTCGCGCATCTGGCGGCGGGTGTCGAGAGCGTCGCGCTCCTGCCGTCGGACGGCGGCTGGTCGGCCGTGCTCCGCGTGCCCGCCACACGCGGCGAGGAACAACTCGCGCTCGCGTTGCTCGCGGAGGATGGCGTGATTGTCCATCCCGGGTTCTTTTTCGATTTTCCTCACGAGGCGTTCGTCGTGGTGAGCCTGTTGCCGGAACCAGAGGCCTTCGCGTGCGGCATCGGCCGCGTGCTCGAGCGCGCCCGTGCCGCGTAGCTTCGCCCACGGCCGCCACGCCGGCGTGCTCGTCCCCCTGTTTTCCATCCCGTCGGCCGGGTCGTGGGGCATCGGAGAAATTCCGGATCTGGCCAGGTGCGCCCGGTGGCTGGACCAGGCCGGGTTCGATTTCGTCCAGTTGCTGCCGCTGAACGAAATGGGCGCGGGCCAGAACTCCCCGTATTCCGCCATGACGGCGATGGCGCTCGATCCTGTCTACATCGCCCCGGGGGAGATGCCGGATCTGGCGGCGCTCGGTGGAGAAGCCGCGCTGCGGCCCGCCGATCGGGATTGCCTCGAGGCGGCGCGGCGCGCACCGTCGATCGGATACGCGGACGTGCGCGAGATGAAGATGCGCGCGTTTCGAACGGCGTTCGACGCGTTCGTGCGCCAGGACTGGGAGCGCGGGTCGGCGCGCGGGGCGGCCCTGCGCGCGTTCATCGACGCCGAGCGCTGGTGGCTCGACGACTACACGCTGTTCCGCGCGCTGCACGCGCGCGAGGGGGATCGGCATTGGCGCGAGTGGCCGGCGGAGTTGCGCGAGCGCGACCCGGCCGCACTCGCGGTGGCGCGCGCCGACGAGTCGCGCGAGATCCTGTTCCGGGCGTACCTGCAGTGGACCGCGGCCGAACAATGGGCGCGCGCCCGGCGGGCGTGCGGCGCGATCGGGGTGTTCGGCGACTTCCCGTTCATGGTGAGCGGCGACAGCGCGGACGTCTGGTCGCGCCAGCAGGACTTCCGGCTGGAGGCGTCGGTCGGCGTGCCGCCGGATGCGTTCTCGGAAACGGGGCAGGACTGGGGATTTCCCGCCTATCGCTGGCCGGAGATCGCCGCCGGCGGCTATGCCTGGATCGACGCGCGCGCGCGCCGCAGCGCGGCGCTGTACGACGGCTACCGCGTCGACCATCTCGTCGGGTTCTATCGGACGTTCGTACGGGAACCGGACGGGTCGTCGCACTTCGTGCCGCCCGACGAGCCGTCGCAGCTCGCGCAGGGGGAACGCATCCTCCGGATCCTGCAGGACACCGGCACCCGCATCATCGCGGAGGATCTCGGCGTCGTCCCCGATTTCGTGCGCGCGTCGCTCGCGCGCCTTGGCGTTCCCGGGTACCGCGTGCTGCGGTGGGAGCGCGAATGGCACGTCGAGGGGCAGCCCTTCCGCGATCCGGCCGCGTGGCCCGCGGCGTCGGTCGCGACGAGCGGCACCCACGACACCGAGACGCTGGCGGAATGGTGGGAAACCGCGCCGGCGGAGGAGCGCGCAGCCGTCATGCAGATTCCGGGTCTGCGCGCGCAGCCGGGAGGGTCCGACGCGCGCTTCAGCGGCGATGTCCGCGACGCGCTGCTGGACTGCCTGCTTGCCTCTGGCGCCGACCTCGCGATCCTTCCCATTCAGGACGTCTTCGGCTGGCGCGATCGCATCAACACGCCCGGGCGAATTTCCGGCGACAACTGGACGTGGCGGCTCCCCTGGCCTGTCGAAGATCTGACGTCGCAGCCGGAGGCGCGTCAGCGGGCGGCCTTCACGCGTGCGCGCGCCGAACGGTACGGCCGCGTGAGCTAGCGGGGGGCGGGGGGCGGAGTGCGGTGGCACGCAGCGAGGTTCTTGTGGGTCAGGCCTTTATGGCGTGACGAGGTCAACGATGACGAAAGGCGAGACGCTTCTCGAACTGCACGACCGGACGCACATCCTTGTGCTTCCCAACGCGTGGGATGCCGCCTCGGCGCGCATCTTCGAAGATGCCGGCTTTCCCGCGGTCGCGACGACGAGCGCCGGCGTGGCCAACGCGCTGGGCTATCCGGACGGGGAGGCGGTGCCGCGCGACGAGATGATCGCCGCCGTGTGGCGCATCGCGCGGGCGGTCCAGGTCCCTGTGACCGCCGATCTCGAGGCGGGCTACGGATCCTCGCCGGAGGACGCGGCGGAAACCGCGCGCCTGGCGATCGAGGCGGGCGCCTCCGGCATGAACCTCGAAGACGACGAACAGCGCGGCCTGATCGAGCCGGCGCGGCACGTCGACAAGATCAAGGCGATTAAGGAGGCCGCCGCGCGCGCCGGCGTCACGTTCGTGCTCAACGCCCGGACCGACGTGTACCTGCGCGGCGGCAAGGGACCGGAGGCGTTCGACGCGGCGGTCGCGCGGGTGCGCGCCTACCGGGCGGCGGGCGCCGACTGCGTGTTCGTGCCAGGCGTGCAGGAAGGCGACTCGATCGGCCGGCTCGTGCGCGCCGTCGACGCGCCGCTCAACGTCCTGGCCGGACCGCAGACGCCCCCCGTCGCCGAGCTGCAGCGGCTCGGCGTCGCGCGCGTCAGTATCGGATCCGGCGCGCACCGGGCCGCCGCGACGCTGACCGCGACCATCGCGCGCGAACTGCGCGATGCGGGCACCTTCACCTTCACGTCCGCGGCGATGACGTACCAGGCGCTGAACGCGCTGATGCGGAGGCATGGATGACACGACTCGCGACGATGGTTGCCGTGATGATCGCGCTCGGCGGGGCGCCGCAGACCGCGCAGCCCGACTGGACGCAGGTGCAGGCCGATGCGGTCAAGACGCTGCAGGCGTACGTCCGCATCAACACGTCGAACCCACCGGGCGACGTGACGAAGGCGGCCGATTTCGTCGCCGCGCTCCTCGAGCGCGAGGGCATCCCGGTGAAGAAGTATCAGTCCGGGCCGGGGCGCACGATCGTGCTCGCCCGCCTGAAAGGCAGTGGGCCGGGCAAGGCCATCCTGCTCGAGCATCACATGGACGTCGTGCCCGCCGACGCGAGCCGCTGGAGCCGCAATCCGTTTGCCGCCGACCTGGTCGACGGGAAGGTCTGGGGACGCGGCTCGATGGACATGAAGGGGATCGGCGTCACGCAGCTCTATGCCTTCATCCTGCTGAAGCGTCTTCACGTGCCGCTCACGCGCGACGTCGTCCTGATGGCGGTGCCCGACGAGGAAGTCGGCGGCACCATGGGGGCGAGCTGGATGCGCAAGAACCACTACGCCGACCTCGACCCCGAGTACGTGATCGACGAAGGGGGCTTCGGCAGCCGGGATCTGTTCACGCCGGGCAAGCTCGTCTTCGGCATCTCGGTGGCGGAGAAGCGGATCATGTGGCTGCGCCTGCGCGCCGAAGGGGTGTCGGGGCACGGCTCGCAGCCGATCCCGAACAACCCGAACGATCATCTCGTGCGCGCGCTCACCAGGCTGCTGAATCAGCCGATTCCGGCCGGGCACTTCAGCGTCGTCGATACGATGAAGTCGCGGCTCGGGACGCTCGCCGACAACAAGTTCATGAACGCCATTCAGCATTCGACGATCTCGCTGACGAGCCTCCGGTCGGGGGTCGGCGAGCCGCCGAAGATCAACGTGATTCCGTCGGTGGCGGAGGCGCTGCTCGACTGCCGGGTGATGCCGGGGGTGACGCCGAAGCAGTGGCTGGACGAGATCACGCGCCGGCTGAACGACCCGACGATCCAGATCGAGGTGATCAACGCCGGCGAAGACCCGGTCGTCACGCCGCAGGATACGCCGTTCTATCGCGCGCTCGAAGCCGCCGTGAAGCGTCACCACCCCGACGCGATCGTCACCCCGATGGTCGTGCCGTACGGCACCGACGCGAACGGCTACCGGGCGAGCGGCGTGAAGAGCTACGGCTTCTTCACCGGGATCCTGCCCGCCGCCGCGATTCTCTCGATGCACGGCGACGCCGAGTTCATCCCCGCCGCGTCGCTCGGGCCGGCGATCCAGATTCTGTTCGAGGCGCTGCGCGACACGGCCGGGGGGCAGCCCGTAAAGCGCTGACCCCCAGGAACGCCGCAGGTGTAGGCCGGGTCTTCAGACCCGGCCCCAAAGCCTAAAGCCTAAGACCCAAAGCCCGCGCCTGATCGCGGCTTCGGCATCGGCTTGCGCGGGAGCATCTCGTCGCGATTGGCCGTGTTGTACACGAAGGCCGCGACGATGACCGCATTCTGGCGCATGTCGGGTTCCTGAATCCGTTCGTACGCATCCATGTTGGAGTGGTGCGTGCGGGTGCCGTAGTCGATCGGATCCTGGATGAACTGGAAGCCCGGAATCCCGACGGCGTCGAACGACAGGTGGTCCGTGCCGCCGGTGTTGCGGATCGTGAGCGTCTGCATCCCGAGACTGTGGAACGGCTTCATCCATTCGTCGAAGATGGGGGCGACCGCCCCGTTGCCCTGCAGGTAGACGCCCCGGATCGCGCCGGTGCCGTTGTCGACGTTGTAGTAGCCCGCGATCTTCGCCTGCTCCGGCGTCACCTGCATCGTCTGCGGGTCGCCGAAATGGGCCTTCACGTACGCGCGCGAGCCCAGCAGCCCTTCTTCTTCGCCGCCCCACAACGCGAGCCGGACGGTGCGCCGCATCTTCAGCCCGCTCTCCTTCAGGATGCGCATCGCTTCCATCATCACGGCGGACCCGGCGGCGTTGTCCGTCGCGCCGGTTGCCGTCTGCCACGAGTCGAAGTGGGCCCCGAGCATCACCACTTCGTCTGCCTTGTCGGTTCCCGGAATCTCGGCGACGATGTTGAAGGTGTTGGGGTCGTCGTCGTAGAACGTGTTCTTCACGTCCAGTTCGAGCTTCACGGGCTGCTTCTTTTCCATCGCGCGGTACAGCCGGCCGTAGTGCTCGACGGCGAATGCGATCTGCGGCAGGCCGGGGTTGGTGCCCGGGTCGCGACTGACGCCCGGCGCGCTCTGCACGAACACCGTGCCGTCGTCGCCGCGGCCGTCCGTAATCAGCGCGACCGCCCCTTCCTGCTCGAAGAACTGCATCCGCTTGGCGTTGAACGCCATGATCTGGGCGCGCGTGGGGCGCGGGCCCGCGGCGGGTCCGCCCCGGCGTCCCGGGCCGCCGAAGCGGCCGCGCGGCATTACGCTCGTGTCCTTCTGCATCTCGGCCAGCTCCTCGTCGGTGTAGCGGTGCGCGTCGGGCGTGAAGTGCGCCTCCACCTCACGGAGCGGCGAGACGAACACGAACTTGCCTTTGAGCTGCCCCTTGTACTTCGCGAAATCGTCTTCGGTCTGGATGTCGGCGATGACGGCGTCGCCGCTGACGAGGCCGTGCGTGCCGGCGGACCAGGCCAGCGGATAGCCGATGATCGGAAACGGCGTGGGGGTCAGCGCCTGCGCGTAGAATTTGTCGTTCGACCAGCCGCGGCCGAACGGACCCCATGTCTCCTTGTGGACGTTGGCGAGCCCCCATCCGGTCAGCTCCTTGACGGCCCAGTCGCCCGCCTTCTTGTAGTTCGGCGAGTTCGTGAGTCGCGGACCGTAGACGTCGGTCAGCCAGCTCTCGATGTCCATCACCTGCGACTGCTGAAAGCCTTCCTGCTTGATCCGATAGATTGCGTCGTAGTCGTTGCGATCCTGTTGCGCCGACACCGGCGCGAGCATGGCGGCCATCGCGATAGCGGCCGCCGCGAGCCGGGCCTGCCGGCGATACATCACGTTCATCCCTGACTCCTCGAAAAAACCGGGGGGCTTCGCCCCGCCGGACCCCCCATCGCCGTCGCTCGCGGGCCGGGCCCCCGCCGCGGCAGCCGCGGTGGGGTGGTGGCGCCCCACGATCCCCGCTCCGCTCCGGCGTGGCGCGCCCCAGGCGCGCCGCTTCATAGATCGTGAGTCCAGCGCAGCCCGGTGCAAAACCCGAGAACATGCGAACCCTGACGGGTGCCCAGCATATCGCCGGCGCGCTCGGGAGGGAAGCCGGCCCGATCACAGAAACGCAAACCGGGCCACAGGGCTGTAACCGCCGAGCCGGTGGCGCCCGGGCAGGGCACGACGGGGAAGTGCCGACGAGAGTGCGGGTTGCGCCCGCCGCGCCCCTTCGCGTGAGGCGTGGTCTGGTGGTTGCAGTCGCGCGCAGTGAGCGGTGAACCGATCGGCGCACGCGCCGCGCCGATCCGGCGTCGCCGCAGCTCCCGATCAACCATGAGCACCGTTCCCGTTTCCTCCGAGCGCCCCGAGGCTCCGCTCTTTTCCGACGGCCTCGGCGACCGCGTCGTCGCGGCCGACGGCGCCACCGGCGATCTGCTCCAGATCCTGCGGCTCCGCGGCACGCTGCTGTCGGTGCCCTCGTTCGAGTTCGCGCTGCGCGAACGCACCGCGCGACTGGCCAATTTCCGCCACGCGTACTACGCCCGCGTCCGCCGCATCGATCGATATCCCGGCGGCCTCGCGGTCGTCTCCGATCACACGGAAGGCACGCGGCTGTCCGATATCCTGCGGGTCGCCGAAGAACGGCGCCTGCAGCTCGACATCAATGCGAGCCTCTATCTGCTCCGGCAGCTCGTGCCGGCCGTCGCGCTGCTGCACGAGAACGCGCGCGACGTCGCGCACGGCCTGATTGCGCCCGAGCGCCTGATGGTGACGCCGCACGCGCGGCTCGTCATCGGGGAGCACGTGCTGGGATCGGCGGTCGAACAACTGCAGTATTCGCGGGACCGCCTCTGGCAGGAGCTGCGCGTCGCGCTGCCGCCGAGCGCCGGCGCGCCGCGCTTCGACCACCGCGCCGACGTGACCGGCGTCGGTCTCGTCGCCCTGGCGCTCATCATCGGGCGTCCGCTGCGCGCCGACGATTACCCGCAGCGGATTCCGCTGCTGCTGAACGACGCGCGCGCCCGCTCCTCGATGGGAGAAGAGGAGCCGCTGCCGGTGTCGCTGCGGACGTGGCTCGCGCGCGCGATGCAGCTCGACGTGCGCCGCGCGTTCACGAGCGCGACGGAAGCGATGACGGCCTTCGAGGAGCTGCTCGCGGAAGACACCGGCCTGGTGGCGTCGCCTGTCGCCCTCGAGGCCTTTCTGTCGCGCTACATCGGCGCGCTGCTCGACCCGGCACCGGTTCCCGTCGCGCCGCCGAGCCCCGCGGTCGTGTATGCGCCCGCGGCGATGCCGATGATGACGTCCGGACCAGCGGCGTCGCCCGCGCCCGCGAGCGCGTTGCCGGTCAGCGTGCGTCAGGCGACCGCCTCGCCGACGCTCACGCCGCCCGCGGGCACGCCCCGCCCGGCGCCGACGCCAGCGTCCGGTACTTCACGCCCGGCGACGACGCCGCCATCGGGCATCCTGCGATCGCAGATGACGCCGCCGGCCGGCACGCCGCGTCCGTCGACGCCTCCCGCCGGCACGCCGCGTCCGCCGCTCGTGCCGCAAGCGGGTGTGCCGCATACGTTGACGCCCCCGGCGGGCACGCCGCGACCTCCGGCGGTGCCCGGCCGCGATCCGCGCCAGGCGCCCCCGTCGAGCCCGCGTCCGGAGTTGACGCCGGCGGCCGGCACGCCGCGCGTGCCAACGCCGCCGCCGGCCGCGGCGCCGCCATCGCCGCCGCCGGTGCGCGCGACGCCGCCAGTGCCCTCGCCCGTATTCGCGGCAGCGCCGCCGACGGTGCCCCAGGGGCTCACGCCGGCCGCCGGCACACCGCGGCGATTGGACCTGCCCACCGGATTGACGCCCCCCATGGGGACGCCCCGCCCTGTCGTTTCACCGACGGCGCAGACGCCGGCGACCGCCGCGCCGACGGCGCAGCCGGACGCCCCCCGAGCGGGATTTCCCGCGACAGGAGCGCACGACATCACGGAACTGATTGGATCCCTCGAGGGGACCGCCGCGCGAGACCGCGACCGCGATCAACTGTTCACGGCGGACGAGCGAGCGCCCGAGCCGGCGTCGAAATCGGCACGCCCGCGCGCCACGCGACGGCTTCGCGTCGCCGCCGTCGTTGCGGCGCTCGTCTTCCTTGGTGGAGCCGGCGTGTTCGCGGCGCGCATGTATTACCGGCCGGCGCCGCCCTCCCCCGGAACCCTGTCCGTCCAGACGAATCCACCAGGCGTCCAGGTGTTCGTGGACGGCGTCATGAAAGGGCAGACGCCGGCGCATGTGTCCGTCACCGCGGGGGCGCACATTCTCGAACTGCGCGGCCGCGGCGTGCCGCGCGTCATCCCTATCACCGTGACACCGGGCGCCGAAGTCTCGCAGTATCTCGAGCTGCCCCAGACGCCCACGCTCGGCAGCCTGCTCGTGCAGTCCGACCCCGAGGGGGCGCGCGTCAGCATCGACGGCGCCGACCGCGGCGTCGCGCCGTTGAGCGTCGCCGACCTGACCCCGGGCGAACACGAGGTCGTGCTCGCCGGGGACGGCGGGACCGTTCGACAGAAGGTCGTGATTCAGGCGGGCGTCACCGCCTCCGTGCTCGCCCCGATGGCGACCGTCGCGGCGGGACCCGTGTCGGGCTGGGTCTCGGTCAAGGCGCCGGTCACGATTGAGATCCGCGAAGGTGGCCGCCTGCTCGGGACCTCAGACACGGATCGTCTGATGATGGCCTCCGGGCGCCATCAGTTGGATCTCGTCAACGAGACGCTCGGCTACCACTCGTCTCGCGCCGTCGTCGTGCCGGCCGGGAAAGTCGCGCGGCTCGACCTCACGCTGCCGCAAGGGGTGATGAACATCAACGCGACGCCGTGGGCCGAAGTCTGGATCGACGGCAAACGCGTCGGGGAGACGCCCATCGGGAACCTCGCGGTGCCGATCGGCCCGCACGAGGTCGTCTTCAAGCATCCGCAGCTTGGCGAGAAGCACGAGGCGGTCTCCGTCACGCTCAACGCACCCGTGCGCCTCAGCGTAGACATGAAGTAACGAGGCCGAGCCATGCGAACCCTGAAGCGCCTCCTGTTGCCCCTGCTGCTGGCCATCTCGATGGGACGTCCGGCATTCGCGCAGCCCGCCTCGCCCGAGGGGCAGCTGGCCAACGCGCGCGAGCTGTACGCCAGCGCGCGGTACGACGAAGCGCTCGCGCTCCTCGACGACGTGCATCCCGCCAGCGGCGCCAACGCGACGACCGAGCAGCGGACGATCGATCAATATCGATCGCTGTGTCTGCTGGCGCTCGGGCGCTCGGCGGAGGCGGAAACCGCGATCGGGGCGCTCGTGACGTCCGATCCCTGGTACGAGCCGAACGAAACCGACGCGTCGCCGCGCGTGCGCAGCGCCTTCTCGGAGGTGCGTCAGAAGCTGCTGCCCGACATCGCGCGCACGCGATACGGCGCCGCCAAGCAGGCGTTCGATCGTAAGGACTATGCGTCCGCCGTGCAGCAGTTCCGTCAGGTCATCTCGCTGCTCGACGACCCCGACATGGGCGGGCGACTGGGCGACCTGCGGACGCTGGCGGCAGGGTTTCTCGATCTCAGCACGGCCGCCGGCGCCCCGCCGCCGGCGCCGAAGAAGGCCGCGCCCGCCTCCGCACCGCCGCCTGTCGCTTCGCATCCGGATCCCTACAAGATCTACACGCCCGCCGACCAGGACGTCGTCGCGCCGTCCGCGCTCAAACAGGAGTTCCCGAGCGTGCCGCAGACGCTGGCCGCGCAGGCCCGCGATCACGGCGTCCTCGACGTCGTCATCGACGAGCAGGGGCGCGTGACCTCGATCACGGTCCGCGAGTCGATGCACCCCGTGTACGACGCGATGCTCGTGAATGCCGCGCGCGACTGGCGGTACCGTCCGGCGACCATGAACGGTACGCCGGTCAAGTACCGCAAGCTCATTCAGGTGAACCTCTCCCGCTAGCCGGCGTGCTACCGTAGGGCTCGTCCGCTCGATCGGCCGCGAGCGTGAGGAGACGCCGATGAAGATGACGAAGACGATCGCCTGCAGTGTGTGTGTGCTCGCTGTGGCGGCAACCGCCGCCGCCCAGACCTCGAAGACCTCCTTTTCCACCTATCTCCAGAACGCCCACAAGACGATGAAGCTGAACCTGGTGCAGTCGGCTGAGGCGATGCCCGCGGATGCCTACGGGTTCAGGCCGGCCGGCGTTGCGACCGAAGTGCGCACGTGGGGGCAGTTCATCGGCCATCTGACCGATGCCAACAATTCGTATTGCGCCGCCGCGAAGGGGGACAAGCCGGGATCGCGCCCGAGCATCGAGGACAAGTCGGCCACGATGTCCAAGGCCGAACTCGTGAAGGCGCTGACGGACGCGTTGACGTACTGCGACGCCGCGTACGACCAGGCGACCGACGCGTCGCTGATGCAGCCGCTGACCATTCACGGCCGCAACGGCGCGACCCGCGAAGCGACGGCCGCCCAGTACCTCGTCATGGATCTGGCACACAACAATGAGCACTACGGCAACCTCGTCACCTACATGCGTGCCAAGGGGATCGTGCCCCCCTCGACGGCGCGTCAGCGGACGGCGAAGTAGCCGTGTATCGTCGAGCTATGTAATTTCGATCGCGCCCGCCGGAACGGCCGCTCATCAGTAGCGGCCGTCGCGGCAACCTCAACCAGCCGCGCCCGCACACCCTCGCGGCGCTTTTCGTCTCTGACCTCGCGTGGCAGGAAACTGGCACACAGCGACGGCGGCATGGACGAGCGTGTGTCGCTCAGCGAACTCGCCGCGGCCGGGCTGTACCTCAGACCCGCCGAAGCGGCGGCCGTCGTGGCCGCGGCCTGCCGCGAGCACGCGGCCGGACGGCTGCCCGGCGTGCCGACCGCGCAGGTCATCCGGCTCACCGCGGACGGGCGCGTCGTCGCCGAGGGACCGATCGGCGCCGACAGCGCGGGGGTCGCGCGTGCCGCGCTGCTCCTTCAGGATCTGACCGGCGGATTCGATGCCCCCCCCGAGTTCCGCGCGCCGGGCGCGATGCGGCTCGTCGTCGCGCGTGCGCTCGGCTCGCTCGACGTGCCGCCGTATGCATCGCTCGACGAGTTCTGCGCCGCGATCGATCGATTCGCATCCCCCGATCTGCCGGCCGTCGTGCGCGGACTGTTCACGGCGTGGCGCGCCGCCTCCGGCGCGGTGCCCCCCGATCCGATCGCCGCCGACGACAACCCCGGTGTGACGATTTCCGACATCCGCCGCGCGCGGCGCGCCACGGGGCTCACGCTCGACGACGTGTCGGCGAAGACGCGCATCCCGGCGCCGCTCCTGCGAGAGTTGGAATGGGGCTATCTCTCCAACTGGCCAGCGGGTCGGACCGGGCGCACACAGTTGACGACCTACGCGCAGGCGGTGGGACTCGACGAGCGGCTGGTGCTGCGGGTGGCGTGGCCGCTCCTGAAAGCGGCGGCGACGAGCCGCGGGGGTGCAAAGCGATTGGCGCTCCCGGCTGAAGAGCGGGGCCCCGGGACGGCCCACGTGCCGATCGCGGCCAGCATGATGCCCACTGCCGAGCGTCAGGTGGTAGTGCCGCAGGCACCCGCGACGCGGCTCCGCCGGGTTCCGCTGCTCGTGCCGCTGGCCGCGGCGGCGATCCTGATTTTCGGGCTGCTGCCGGCGTCGTGGCGGCCGGATGCGCCCGCCATCGTCTGGTCCGCGGCCGCGCCTCAGCCGGCCCGTACGGCAGCATTGGCCGCTCCGCTTCGGATCGACACGGTCGTGGCGGATTCGAATGCGAGCGACGCACCGGCGTCCGCCGGCGCGGTGGACGTGGCGTTTGTCGAACCTCCGGCCGAGGACGGCGAGGGCAGCCTTCGGATCACGCGCGTCGCCGAGGCGGACGCGCACATCGATCATGCCCGCGTGTCGCCGGATGGCGGGATGGTGGCGTTCGACTCCGATCGCGACGGGGCGTCGGCGCTCTATGTTGCCGGGGCGGACGGCCGGCACGTCCATCGCGTCAGCGGTGCGGGTTCGGCGGCCTGTCCCGCGTGGTCGCCCGATGGCCGTCGGATCGCGTTCATCAAGACGGAGGCGGCGGACCCCGACGTGTGGAACCTGTGGACGGTCGACGTCGCGACGGGGGAGCTGCACCGGCGTACGCACTATCGCGACGGGGCGGTGCGGGGCGCCTCGTGGTTTCCTGATGGACGGCGTCTCGCGTTCAGCCGCGCCGATCGTCTGCGCGTGCTCGACATCGGCACGGGAACCGCGCGGGTGTTTCGCGCACCCCGGCCCGGCCGTGCGCTCGGGATGCCGGCCGTTTCACCCGATGGGCAGCGGATCATCGTCGCCGTCGCCGGCGATGGGGTCTGGCAGGTGAAGGTGCGCGACGGTTCGATGCGCCAGGTGCTCGCTGACGGGACGGCGGAGGGGTTCACCTGGTCCTCCGACGGCAGCCAGGTGGCATTCCACAGCCAGCGCGCGAACGGCTGGCGGATCCTGGTTACGGGAAGACAGTAGCCAGTAGCGGACCAGTAGCCAGTAACCAGTAACCAGTTTCCAGTAACCAGTTTCCAGTTTCCAGTTCCCAGTCGGCAGCGGCCATCGACCGTCTTCCGCCCCGTGCGCCCAGCGCCCTGGTGCGCCCCGCACTCCGCGCCCCGTTTCCCGCATACTCACGCGCAGTATTGCGTGGTAAACTCTCGCTCCATCAGATGATCCCTCGATCGACCCTGGCCCTTGCGGCGATTCTGCCGCTCGCCGCCTGTGCGGCGCAGCCGCGCGATGCCGGGCGGGCGCCGCATCCGGACATCCCGCTGGCCTCCGAGATCCGCGTGGTCGACGCGCAGGTGCCGGCGCACGCGACGCTCGAAAGCCTGCTCCTGCAGAACCACCTCGCGCCCGACGTCGTGCAGGCGGCGGTGGTCGCGGCGCGCACCGCGTTCGACCCGAAGGACCTGCGCGCCGACGAACCCTACAAACTGGTGCTCACGCTCGGCGGGATGCTGCGGGAGTTCAGGGTCCAGATCGATGCCGATCGATTCCTGCGCATCGATCGCGGCGAGGCGGGCCCCGACGGCACGGCGCCGCTCGAGGCGCAGGTGGTCGCGTACGAGAAGCACACGCGCGTGGTCGCGCTCGAAGGGCGGATCGACGAGGATCATCCGTCGCTCATCGCGGCGATGGACACGACGGGCGAGCAGGTCCAGCTCGCGCTCGCCCTGGCCGACGTGTTTTCGGGCCAGCTCGATTTCGATCACGACCTCCAGCAGGGGGACACGTTCCGGCTGCTGTTCGAGAAGTCGTCGCACGACGGCCAGTTCTCGGGGTACGGCGCGATTCTGGGGGCGACCTTCGAGAACGACGGCCGCACGCTCGAAGCGTTCCGGTGGACGAACCCCGATACGGGCAAGGCGGGCTATTACGATCGCGACGGGCGTTCGCTGAAGCGGTTTTTTCTGGCCTCGCCGCTGAAGTTCACGCCGCACCCGCGGATTACGTCCGGGTTCTCGCGGCATCGCTTTCATCCGATCTACCGCCAATACCGCGCGCACCTGGGGATCGACTACGGCGCGCACACGGGGGATCCGGTCGTGGCCGTGGCCAACGGCGTCGTGCTGTTCGCCTCGCGCAAGGGGGCGAACGGCAACATGGTGCACCTGCGGCACCCGAGCGGGTTCGAGACGTATTACCTCCACCTGTCGGCGTTCGCGAAGGGCATTCATCCCGGCGCGCACGTGAGCCAGGGGGAATTGATCGGGCGTGTCGGCATGACCGGCGCGGCGACGGGGCCGCATCTCGACTTTCGCCTGAAGAAGAACGGCGTCTTCATCAACCCGCTGGAGGAGCGGCGCCGGATGCCGCCGGGCGAGCCGATTCCGGCGCTCCGGCTCGCGGACTTCCGCGTCGAGCGCGATCGGATTCTCGGCCAGCTCTCGACGACGGTGCTGGCGGAGGGGCCGGCGCAGAAGGCGGACGCCGTCAAGGCTGCGCGACAGAAGTAGAATAGCCGGATGGCTGACGTCCACCCCTTCCGCGCCGTACGTCCGGCGCCGGAGCAGGCGCTTGCCGTTTCGTCGGTGCCCTACGACGTCGTGACCACCGGCGAAGCGCGCGCGATCGCGTCGGGCAATCCCCTCAGTTTCCTGCACGTCACCCGTTCCGAAATCGATCTGCCGTCCGAGACGAATCCGTACGCGCCGGCGGTGTACGCGAAGGCGCGCGAGAATTTCGCGGCGCTCCGCGCCCGCGCGCCTCTCGTCGAGGAGCAGACGCCGTCGATCTATGTGTACCGGCTGCGCATGGGGACGCACGAGCAGACCGGGATCGCGGCGTGCTTTTCGCTCGACGAATACGATCGCGGCCTGATCAAGAAACACGAGCGCACCCGCCGCGACAAGGAAGACGATCGCACCCGCCACATCGTCGAGCTGCGGGCCCAGACGGGCGTCGTGTTCCTGACGTTTGCCGCGACGGCCGATCTGAATCGTCTGGCGGCGGCAGTCGCGGCGGCGGCGCCGCTCTACGACTTCACGGCCGACGACGGCATCCAGCATGCGGTGTGGAAGGGGACGCCGGAGCAGGGGCAGGCGATCGTCGACGCGTTCCGGCGCGTGCCCGCGCTCTATATCGCCGACGGGCATCATCGCGCCGCGAGCGCGGCGCGCGCCAGGGCGGAACTGGCGGGCGGCGGGGAAGCGGACACGTTCATCGCGGTCGCCTTTCCCGACAATCAGGCGCAGATCCTGCCGTACAACCGGCTGGTGAAGGATCTCGCGGGCCGGACGCCGGAGGCGTTCCTGGCGTCCTTGCGGGAGCGGCTGCCGGTCGCCGACGGATCCGCGACCCCTTCGGGCCCCGGGCTCGTCTCCATGTATCTCGCGGGCCGCTGGTACTCCCTCGACCTGCGGCGCGCGGCCCCCGCCGACGCCTCCCGCGCGAGCGCGCTCGATGTGGCGCGCCTGCAGCATCACGTGCTCGAGCCGCTGCTCGCGATCGGCGACATCCGGACCGACAAGCGCATCGATTTCGTCGGCGGCGCGCGCGGCACGGCCGCGCTCGAACGGGCCGTGAACGGCGGGGAGGCGGCGGTCGCCTTCGCCATGTTCCCCGTCCAGATGAGCGACCTGATCGGCATCGCGGAGGAAGGAGGCATCATGCCGCCCAAGTCGACCTGGTTCGAGCCAAAGCTGCGCGACGGCCTGTTGACCCATACCATCTGATCATGAAGGTCCTCGTCGCCGACAAATTCGAGAAGAGCGGGATCGCCGGCCTCCAGGCGGCCGGATGCGACGTCGTCTATCTGCCGGACGCGAAAGACGACGCCCTGACGGAGGCGATTGCGTCGACGGCGGCCGACGTGCTGGTCGTGCGCAGTACGAAGGTCACCACGCCGATGCTGGACGCCGGGCGTCTGTCGCTCATCGTGCGGGCGGGCGCGGGCTACAACACGATCGACGTCGCCGGCGCGTCGAAGCGGGGGATCTACGTCTCGAATTGCCCGGGCAAGAACGCGATCGCGGTCGCCGAGCTGGCATTCGGGCTGATGCTCGCGCTCGATCGGCGGATTCCCGACAACGTCGCAGACCTGCGCGCCGGGCACTGGAACAAGAAGGAGTACTCGAGGGCGCAGGGGCTGTACGGCCGCACGCTCGGGCTGCTTGGGGCCGGCCACATCGGCCGGGAGATGATCCGCCGCGCGGCCGGCTTCGGGATGCCGGTCGTACTCTGGAGCCGGCGCTTCGACGGCGAGTCGCGGTCGATCACGGAAGACGAGGCGCGCGAACTGGGCGTCGAGGCCGCGTCGCACATGGTGCGGATCGATCTCGCGTCCTCACCCGCCGCCGTCGCCTCGCGCGCCGACGTGTTGAGCGTCCATGTCGCGCTCGCCCCGGAGACGCGCGGCCTGGTGGGCGCGTCGCTCCTCGCGCAGGTGAAGCCCGGCACGATCGTCATCAATACCGCGCGCGGCGAGGTCGTCGACTACGCGGCGCTGGCCGACGCCGTGAAGCAGCGCGGCCTGCGGGTCGGGCTCGACGTGTACGCGCACGAGCCGGCGGCCGCGGCCGCCGACTTTTCCGACGCGATCGTGTCGATGCCGGCCGTCTACGGCACGCACCACATCGGGGCGTCGACCGATCAGGCGCAGGAAGCGATCGCGGCCGAAACCGTCCGGATCGTCCGCAGCTACAAGGAGACCGGCCGCGTCCCGAACGTCGTCAACCTGGCGCGGCGCACGCCCGCGACGCACATGCTCGTGGTGCGCCACTGCGACCGGCCGGGCGTGCTCGCGCACGTGTTCGTGAATCTGCGGAAGGCCGATCTCAACGTGCAGGAGACGGAAAATATCGTCTTCGAAGGAGCCGAAGCGGCCGTGGCCCGCATCAACCTCGACGGTGCCCCGTCGGACGATCTGTGTGCGACGATAAAGCGCGAGAATTCGGACGTGCTCGATCTGCAGGTGGTGAAGCTGTAGGGCGGGTCTTCAGACCCGCCGCAAGTGTAGGGCGGGTCTTCAGACCCGCCGCAGGTGTAGGGCGGGTCTTCAGACCCGCCATCGGAGAACACGATGACGACGACAACGACCCGCATCTACAACTTCGCGGCCGGCCCGGCCGTGCTGCCCCTCGAGGTGCTCGAGGAGGCGCAGCGGGATCTGGTCTCGCTGCCGGGCGTCGGCATGTCGATCCTCGAGATCAGCCATCGGTCCAAGACCTTCGACGAGATCATTCAGGGCTGCGAGGCCGACATGCGGCGCCTCGCCGGCATCCCCGAGAACTATCACGTCCTGTTCCTGCAGGGGGGCGCGAGCCTGCAGTTCTCGATGGTGCCGATGAACCTGCTGCCCGCCGGCGGCTCGGCCGACTACATCGTCACCGGCGTGTGGTCGCAGAAGGCGGTGAAGGAGGCGAAGCGGGTCGGCGGCGTCCGCGTTGCCGCGTCCACGGAAGCCGAGACGTTTACGCGTGTGCCGCGACAGGACGAGCTGACCCTCGATCCCGGAGCCGCGTACGTGCACATGACGTCGAACAACACGATCTACGGCACCGAATGGCGGACGATCCCGCAGGTCGGCGGCGTGCCCCTCGTGTGCGACACCTCGTCGGACATGTTCAGCGGCCCGATCGACGTCCCCAAGTACGCGCTGATCTACGCCGGCGCCCAGAAGAACCTTGCGCCCGCGGGGGTGACGGTCGTGATCCTCCGAGACGACATGGTCGCGCGTTCCCCGGCGACGCTGCCGACGTTGCTGAATTACGGCGTGCACGTGCAGGCGAAGTCGCTGTACAACACGCCGCCTGTGTTTCCGATCTATGTCATGCGGCTCGTGATGAAGTGGCTGCTGGCGCAAGGCGGCCTGGCGGCCATCGAGCAGCGGAACACCCGGAAGGCCGACAAGCTGTACGCCGAAATCGACCGATCCGGCTTCTACCGCGGGCACGCCCAGAAAGACAGCCGGTCGCGCATGAACGTCACGTTCCGGCTGCCGAGCGAAGAGCTCGAGAAGGCGTTCGCCAGGGACGCGTCGGCGGCTGGACTCGACGGCCTGAAGGGGCATCGTTCGGTCGGCGGGATGCGAGCCTCCATCTACAACGCGTTTCCGGAGGCGGGCGTCGACGCGCTCGTGCAGTTCATGCAGGAGTTCGAGCGCCGGCACGGCTAGGGGCTGCCAGGTTCGCCTGTAAGTCTCAGTCGATCAGCTACTTACGACGTTACATAACTCTTACAATCCGGCCGGCGGATCCCTGTTACGTTGGGTATTCCAAAACGACAGGAGCTCCGTTGACCGAACCGCGCGCCCGCACGCTTTCGCTCTATTCATATACGTCCGTCAACTGGCTGACGGCGGCCGTCATGGTGGCGTTCCATGTCGTCGCCGTTCTGGCGCTGTTCCATTTCAGCTGGCCGGCCGTCATCGCCGCCGTCGCGCTGCACTGGCTCGCCGTGGGCTTCGGCATCAGCCTCGGCTACCACCGGCTGCACACCCACCGAGGCTACAAGACGTCGAAGGTCTTCGAATACTTCCTCGCGATCTGCGGGACGCTGACCCTCGAGGGAGGGCCGATGTTCTGGGTCGCGACCCATCGCCTCCATCATCAGCACTCCGATCAGGACGGCGATCCGCACACGCCGCACGACGGCGGATTCTGGTCGCACATGGGCTGGATTCTGTTCGGCGATACCCATCACAACAACACGGCTCTGATGACCAGGTACGCCCCCGATCTCGGGGCGGACCCGTTCTATCGCTGGCTCAATACCTATCACTACGTTCCTGTCATCGTGCTCGGCTTCCTGATGCTCGGCATCGGGGCGTGGACCGGCGTCGGCGCCTGGACGATGGTCTCCTGGACGATCTTCCTGCGCATCGTCGTGGGGCTGCACGCGACCTGGCTGGTGAACTCGGCGACGCACATGTGGGGATCGCGCCGCTTCGCGACGCGGGACGACTCGCGCAACAGCTGGTGGGTCGCGCTGCTGACCTTCGGCGAGGGCTGGCACAACAACCACCACGCGCACCCCGTGTCCGCCCGCCACGGCCTCGTCTGGTACGAGTTCGACATCACCTGGATCACCCTCAGGCTGCTGGCCGCCATCGGCGTCGTTCGGGACGTCAAGGTGGCGAAGATCCGCGGCGCCGTGCGCGAGGAAGCCGCCGCATAGCGTTCGCCGGGTCAGAAGACCCGGCCTCCGATATATCCTTGGGTCATGATCACCGGTCGGCGCCGGTCCGTGATCTTCTTCAGCGTGCTCGGGGTGTGCCTCGTCGTCATCGCGGTCACGCTGAACGTCAGCTGGGTGGTCCTCTACTGGCGCGAAGGAGTGCTGGCGCTCTTCGGCGTCGTGCTCTCGCTGCTCATCATCGCGGGCCTCGTCCTCAATACCATCTTTCTCGTCCGTGAAATCCGCCGCAACGAGCAGCACGACTCCTTCATCAACGCCGTCACGCACGAGCTGAAGACGCCGATCGCCTCGATCCGCCTGTACCTGCAGACGCTCCAGACCCGCGAGGTCGACGAGGCGAAGCGGCGCGAGTTCTACCGCATCATGCTCGACGACACCGACCGGCTGCTGCACACGGTCGATCAGGTGCTGCGCGCCGGCGCGACGGCGTCGCGCTTCCGCCGCACGGCGCGCGCGCGGCTCGATCTGGGAGAGATCGTGAAGGACTGCGTCGAGCTGGCGCGCACGCGGTTCAACCTCGCGCCCGAGGCGCTCGAGTACGTGCAGCGCACCGCGGCCCGGCCGTTCGTCGTCGGCGACGCCGACGAATTGAAGGCGGCCGCCTGGAACCTGATCGACAACGCGATCAAGTATTCGGCGGGCGAGGTGCGGGTACGCGTGGAGCTCGACGAGATCGAGGGGCAGAAGTTCGCCATGCGGGTCACCGACAACGGCGTCGGCATCTCGCAGGAGGAGCTGAAGCGCATCTTCAAGCGGTTCTACCGCATTCCGGCCAGCGTCGCGGTCCGGACCGCGAAAGGCAGCGGGCTGGGCCTCTTCATCGTCCGGTCCGTCGCGCGCAAGCACGGCGGCCGCGCCTTCGCCGAAAGCGCGGGTTCCGGCCACGGCAGCACGTTCACGCTGCAACTGCCAGGCGCGCCGCCCGCGTCCGCCTGATTCCCGGCCGATATGGCGCAGCGCGTTCTCATCGTCGAAGACGAGCAGCATCTGGCCGAAGGGCTCCGGTTCAACCTGGAAGCCGAGGGCTACGAGGCGGGGGTCGTCGAGACGGGGGAAGCGGCGCTCGAGCGTCTGCTCGATCGCGACCAGCCGTACGACCTCGTCGTGCTCGACGTGATGCTGCCGGGCAAGGACGGCTTTGCTGTCGTCTCGGAGCTGCGCGAGCGGCGGCAGTTCGTGCCCGTGCTGATCCTGACCGCGCGTGGCCGTCCCGACGACGTGCTGAAGGGGTTCGCCTCGGGCGCCGACGACTACCTGCCCAAGCCGACCGAGCTGGCGATCCTGCTCGCGCGGGTTGGCGGCCTGTTGCGGCGGACGCGCTGGATGCGCGGCCATCACGATCGCTACACCTTCGACGGCCGCACGATCGACTTCGAGACGCTGGAGCTGACCGTCGGCGAGCGCGTGCTCAAGCTGACGCTGATGGAAGCCAACCTGCTGCGGTTCCTCGTCGCGCACGAGGGGAAGGCGGTGTCGCGCAAGGAGATGCTCGAGCACGTCTGGGGACTGCACGAGGACACCGACACGCGCGCGATCGACAATTTCGTCGTGCGGCTCCGGCGCTACATCGAGGACGACCCCTCGCGCCCCCGACACCTGCTGACGGTTCGCGGCGTCGGGTACCGCTTCGTGCCCGAGCCCGGGAACGGGGCGCCATGATCCTCCTCCTGCTGTTCGTCGCGTCGCTCCAGTCCCCGGTGAGTCTCTCGGGAACGGTGGTCGATTCGAGCGGTGCGGCGATCGCGCAGGCGCGCGTGCGCATCGTCACCGCTGCGGGGGCGCATCTCGAGCAGACTGGCCGCGACGGCGCGTGGACGGCACGCGCGGTGGATCTTGCGGGTGTCCCCCCTGGAGTGCACGTACGGGTGGAGATCTCGGCGGCCGGGTTCGTCCCCGTGTCGATCGACGTGGTCGCCGGCGGCCCGCCGCTCAGGACCGAGCTGCAGCCGCGCGGGATCGTCGAGCGCGTGACGGTGTCTCCCCCCGCGGCCGAGCGCCTGTCGCTCGACGCCAGCGCCACCACGCTCGACGCGCAGGCGCTCGCCTCGTCGCCGGCGCTCACCCTCGACGATCAGCTCCGCTCCACGCCGGGCTTCAGCCTGTTCCGCCGGACGTCGTCCCGCGTCGCCAACCCGACGACGCAAGGGGTGACGCTGCGCGGGTTGTCCGCCTCGGGCGCGAGCCGCACCCTGGTGCTGGCCGACGGCATTCCGCTGAACGATCCGTTCGGCGGGTGGGTGTACTGGGATCGGATTCCGCAGGCCGCGCTCGATCGCGTCGACGTCGTCCGCGGCGGATCGAGCGACGTGCACGGCGACGAAGCGCTGGCGGGGGTGATTGCGATCGAGACGCGGACCAGCCCCGGCGTCGACGTCAGGCTCGAAGCGGGCGGTGAAGGCACCGGCCGCGCATCGGCGTACGGCGGCGGCCACTGGGGCGCGTGGCGTGCCGGCGGCGCCGCGGAGCACTTCACGACGAATGGCTACGTCACCATTGCGCCGGAATCCCGCGGTCCGATCGACGCGCCGGCGGACTCGACGTCGTCGTCGCTGCTCGGGTGGACGCAGGCGCAGGCCGGCCCCACCGTCGCCACGCTGCGGGCCGGATACTTCGACGAGGATCGCGACAACGGGACGCCGCTGCAGGTGAACGCGACGATCATCCGGAGCGGCAGCGGGTCCGTTCACGGCGCCGCATTCGGCGGCGTGTGGTCGGTCGAGGGGCATGTGATGCGCGAGAATTACCGCCAGACCTTCTCCGCGGTGAACGACGCGCGGGATGCCGAGCGGCTGACGAGCGCGCAGCGGATTGGCACGACCAGCGGCGGCGTGTCGGGGCAGTGGGTGCGCGCGGGTGGCCGCGCCACGTGGCTGGTCGGCGCCTCGGGCACGCAGGTGCGATCGAATCTCGACGTCCAGGGCTATTCCTTCAACGGCCTGCCGCAGCCGCTGTCGATCACGCCCGCGCGACAGCGTCATGCCGGAGTGACCGCGGAGGTGGCGTACGACGCAGGTTCGCGCGTGACGCTCGACGCCGGCATCCGGGGCGAGGTGGCGACGTCGCGCGACCTCGCGGACCCGCAATCGCCCAGCCGCGACCGGTTTCTCGCGCCGCGCCTGACCGCGGCGGTCGCGTTGACCGCCGACACGACGCTGCGCGCCTCCTGGCTCAGCGGCTTCCGGGCGGCGACCATCAACGAGCGGTATCGTCCCTTCCGGGTTGGCGACGTCAGCACGCTGGCGAACGCGGCGCTCGGGCCGGAGAAATCGCGCGGTCCAGAGGTCGCGCTGACGACGACGCGCGGACGGTGGACGGGGCGCGCGATTGGATTCGCGACGTGGCTGGACGGCGCCGTCTACAGCCGCACGCTTTCGATCCTGCCGACGCTCATCACGCGCCAGCGCGCGAACGGCGACGCGCGCGCGATGGGCCTCGAGCTGGAGACCCAGGCCCGCGTCGGCCGCGGCGTGTCGCTGACGGCGTCGATCGCGGCGATGGATTCGCGGTTCACCTCCGGTGAGCTCGACGGGTTGCGCATTCCGCAGGTTCCGCGCGTTCAGGCGGCGGCGGGCGCGACGTTCGCGCGCGCGTCGTGGACGGGCGCACTGAACTGGCGGGTGATCGGCGCGCAGTTCGACGACGACGTCAATCGATTCAGGCTCGGGGCCGCCGCCCCGCTCGACGGGCGCGTGGCCTGGCGTGCGTGGCCCGGCCTCGAAGTGTTCGCGGCGCTCGAGAACGTCTTCGACGAATCGATCGACACCGGGCGCACGCCGATCCGGACCATCGGCCAGCCGCGCGTCGCGCGCGCCGGCGTCGTGGCGCGCTGGTAGGCCGCGGCCACGGCCACGGCCACGGAATACACGGAATACACAGAATACGGCCACGGCCACGGAATACACGGAATACACGGAATACGGCCACGGCCACGGAATACACGGAATACACGGAATACACGGATAGGACGGCCACGGAATACACGGAACACGGAATACTGCTACGGGCTGACACGGCCTTCACTGCAACGAGGCGATACTCACTCACCACACCGCGAGATCTGTGGGTCACCCCTTTACGGGCTCACCGATCAATCTGCGCCGCGCGCGCTGGGGTCGTCTGCGTGCTGAAGATCGCGACGGATCGAATATATGGATCCAGCGAACGATGGCCCTCTGATCGCAAACGACGGCACGTCCTGCTCTCTCCTAGACGCCACGCTCGACTGTGTGTTGGCGATTCAGATGTAATTACTTATGTAAGTAGTTACGGAACTAAATAGTCGGCAGCACAGCGGATGACCTCGAATAAAAATCGTCCGGTTGACCTTGAAAGTCCTGATTAGCGGCTGCCATACTTTCTGTTCGAACCAGGAAGGCTCCATCTGTTCCCTGCGTCGCGGTCGAGACAAGGCGCGACTTCTGCCTGACTGACCGAGGACGGGAACTGGCCGATATCAGGCCCCGAGGCCTGTCGCTGATTGTCGAATGGGATAGGAGATCCCGCCCGGGCACCGGAACGAGTGCTCGCGCGACGATGTCTCGACGACTCGTAATCGAAGCCCCCGCGGTCTTCCTGCGCTTGTAATGACGTTCTGAAGGATGTCGTGGCTACCGCTGTGCCTGTTGACTACTCGTGTGCCCGAAATTGTGACGTCCAATGCCTGACATGACACCTCGCCGCTTCACGATGTTCGTTGTCGCATGCTTCACCCTCTGTTCGAGCGCGGCCGCGCTGGCGCAGAACCCTGCGGTGATCGACTCTTCCGCTGTCGTCACACCGGCCGGGACGCCAGCGCCCGGCGCCGCCTCGGCGAGCTCCGCGTCGCCGCTGTACGACCGCTATCGGATCTCGCCGACGGACGTGCTCGAGCTCGATTTCCCCTATGTGCCCGAGTTCAACGAAACGGTGCCGGTCCAGCCGGATGGCTATATCGCGCTTCAGAGCGTCGGTGACGTGAAGGCCGCGGGGCACACGGTCGCCGAACTGCGCGAGGCGATTCTGGCGAAGTATGCGCCGGTGCTGCGGGAACCCGCGGTGACAATCGTGCTCAAGGAATTCGAGAAGCCGTACGTCATCGTGACGGGCGAAGTGGCGAAGCCCGGCAAATACGATCTGCGCGGCCCGACGACGCTGACGCAGGCGCTCGCGATGGCAGGTGGCTACACCAGCACGGCCAAGCATTCTCAGGTCGTGCTGTTCCGCAAGTTCACCGACGACCGGCTCGAGGTGAAGCAGATCGACGTGAAGAAGATGTACGCCTCGCGCAACGTCAGCGAGGATCCGCTCCTGCGCGACGGCGACACGATCCTGGTGCCCAAGAGCCTCATGGGAAAGATCGGGCCCTGGATTGCGCGCGCCTCGCTCGGTTTCTATCTCAACCCCTTCCAACCCTAGTCCTGGATCATCCGATGCCGATGTCTGGCGAAGTCGACCCGCTTTCCGAGAATCAGCCGCTCTCCCGCTTTGCGACGCCGCGGGACGTCGTGGCCCCCATCTTCCGTCACTGGCGCGGCGCCCTGGCCGCGGGTGTCGTCGTCGTGATGGCCACGGCCGCGTACGTGCTGCTCGTGCCGAAGCACTACGAGGCGCAGATGACGCTGCTCGTCAAACGGGAGCGCGCCGACACGATCGTCAGCGCGGATCCCAACGTCTCCGCCCGAGCCCCGAGTCCGGTCACGGAAGAGGAGCTCGACTCGGAAGTCGCGCTGCTCCAGAGCCGCGATCTGCTCGCGAAGGTGGCGAGCACGGCCGGACTCGTCTCGCCCGACGGAGGCGGTGTGGCGCTCGAGCGGGCCGTCCGCCGGCTCGATTCGGATCTGGACGTGTCCCCGATCCGGAAGACGGCGCTCATCAAGGTGAGCTACGAGGCGACCGAGCCGGCGCGGGCGGCGCGGGTGCTCGACACGCTTGGGCACCTCTATCTGGAGAAGCACCTGGTCGTGAACCGGCCGGCCGGGGCGTACGACTTCTTCAAGCAGCAGAGCGACCATTTCCATCAGGACCTGACCGACGCCCGGCAGAAGCTGGAGGCATACGGCCAGGCGCACGGCATTGTCGCAGCCGACGTGGAGCGCGACGACGCGCTCCAGCAGCTGTCGGCGTTCGAAGCGGAACGCGAAAAGACGCGCGCGCAAATTGCCGACGCCAAGCGGCGCATCCGTGAGCTGCGGGCGATCACCCACAAGACGCCCGGCCGGATCGACACCGTGAGCCGGACGTCGGCGAATGCGCAGTTGATGGCCAGCCTGAAGGCCAAGGTTCTCGAGCTCGATCTGAAGCGGACCGACATGCTGCAGAAGTTCAAGCCCTCGTACCCGCCGGTGGTCGAACTCGAGACGCAGCTCGAACAGGCCCGCACGGCCTTGGCGAAGGCAGAAGCCGCTCCGGCCGTGGAGCACACGTCCGACGTGAACCCGACGTATCAGTGGGCGCAGAACGAGCTGGCGCGGGTCACCA
>DASUKM010000036.1:0-23256 GCA_036278735.1 Vicinamibacterales bacterium | reverse complement strand
TATCGCCGTCGCTCGCGGGGGCCCTTCGCGCCCCGCTCCGCTCCGGCGCCTCAAATCCAGTCGCGGCTTCGGAAATACAACAACATCGTGCCCGCGATCGCCAGCATGATCGCCACGAGCACCCAGAACATGGCGGCCGCGCTGAGGCCGAAGCGCGGCAGGTCCACGTTCATCCCGTAGAGGCCGGTGATGAACGTCAGCGGCATGAACACCGTCGCGATGACGGTGAGGATCTTCATGACGCTGTTCAACTGATTCGAGACGCTCGACAGGTGCGCGTCGAGCAGGCTCGTGACGCGGTCCTGGAAGAACATCGCCTCGTCGGCGAGCCGCACGAGGTGGTCGTGCACGTCGCGGAACCGGTACGAGATCGCCTCGTCGATGAACGGGAACTCGCGCCGCGCCAGCCGCGCCACGACGTCGCGTTCCGGCTGGACGATGCGCCGCAGCGAGGAGATGTCGCGCTTGAAGTCGAGGATCTCGCGCGCAATCTGGCCGCTCGGGTGCTCGAGCACATCCTTCTCCAGCCCGTCGAGGCGGTCCGACAACTCATCGATCTCCGGCCGGTAGTTGTCGACGATCATGTCGACGATCCGGTGCATCAGCGCGGCGGTCCCCTCGCCCAGGGCGAGCGCGTTCCGCTCGCAGATGTCGATCATCTGCTGGATCGATCGCGAGTGATCGTCGTGAACCGTGACGAGGTACGTGGGCCCGAGGAAGAAGTCGATGTCGTGCGTCCGGAAGCAGTGTTCCGGCGCCTTGAAGTCGATGCCGTGGAGGATCAGGTACAGATAGTCGCCGTAGGACTCGACCTTCGGGTGATGGAGCGGGCTGAGGGCGTCTTCCACCGCCAGTTCGTGGAAGTGGAAGACGTCCGAGAGCACGCGCGCTTCCGCCGGATCCGGGTTGAAGAGGTCGACCCAGACGAGCACGCCGCCGTCGGGCCGGAGCCACGCCGGATCGACGTGCGACTGGACCGACGTGGCGCCGCCGGCGTGGCGATAGACGCGAATCACCCGACCTTCGTCTGGAGCGCCGCCTGCGCCGCCGCGAGCCGCGCGACCGGGATCCGGTACGGCGACGCGCTGACGTAGTCGAGCCCCGCGCGATTGAAGAAGTGCACCGAGGCAGCGTCTCCGCCGTGCTCGCCGCAGATCCCGATCTTCAGGTCGGGCCGGGCGCCGCGTCCCTTCCGCACGCCCATCTCGACGAGCTGGCCGACCCCGACGGTGTCGATGGACGCGAACGGATCCCGTTCGAGGATCTTCTTGTCCTGGTACGCGCCGAGGAAGTGGCCGATGTCGTCGCGGGAGAAGCCGAAGGTGAGCTGCGTCAGGTCGTTGGTGCCGAACGAGAAGAACTGCGCCTCGCGCGCGATCTCGTCGGCGGTCAGGGCGCCGCGCGGCACCTCGATCATCGTCCCGACCAGGTAGCGGATCGTCGTCTTCTGCTCCTTCATCACCTCCGCCGCGACGCGATCGACGACCGCCTTCTGATCCTGGAGCTCCTTCACGAGTCCGACCAGCGGGATCATGATCTCGGGGACGATCTTCATCCCCTCTTTCGCGAGCTGGCACGCGGCCTCCATGATGGCGCGCGTCTGCATCTCGGTGATTTCGGGGTACGTGATCCCGAGCCGGACGCCGCGATGGCCCAGCATCGGGTTGAATTCGTGGAGCTGTTCGACGCGGCGCAGCAGCGTGCGCTTGTCGTCGAGCTCGCGGCCCTGGGTCCCTTTCGCCTCCATGCGCGCGATCTCGACCATCAGCTCTTCGCGCTTCGGGAGGAACTCGTGGAGCGGCGGATCGATCGTCCGGATCGTCACCGGGCAGCCGTGCATCGCCTTGAACACGCCGTAGAAGTCGTCGCGCTGCAGCGGGAGCAGCCTGGCGAGCGCCGCCCGGCGGTCCGCCTCCGTCTCGGCGAGGATCATCCGCTGCACGATCGGAATGCGTCCTTCGCCGAAGAACATGTGCTCGGTGCGGCACAGGCCGATCCCCTGCGCGCCGAACGCGTACGCGATCTCGGCCTGGTCGGGCTGGTCCGCGTTGGCGCGCACCCCGAGGCGCCGGAACTGGTCGGCCCATGCGAGCAGCTGATGGAACCGCCGGTAGATGTCGGACTGCTCCGGCTTCATCTCGCCCGCGATCACCTGCAGGATCTCGCTCGGTTTCGTCGCGACCTGCGCGATCTTCACCTCGCCGGTCAGGCCGTTGAACGAAATCCAGTCGCCTTCCTTGACGGTCCGGCCGGCCACGCTGAACGTACGGGCCATTTCCGCCACCTCGAGCGCGCCGGCGCCCACGATCGACGGCTTGCCCATCTGCCGGCCGACGACCGCGGCGTGCGACGTCATGCCGCCGGTCGCCGTCAGAATGCCCTGCGCGACGAACATGCCATGGATGTCGTCGGGGACGGTTTCCTTCCGGACGAGGATGACCTTCTTGCCCTGCCGGGTCCATTCGACGGCGCGATCCGAGGCGAACACGACCTGGCCGGACGCGGCGCCCGGCGACGCGGGCAGCCCTTTGGTCGCGACCGGCAGCGGGTTCCACGCCTTCGGGTCGAACACCGGCGCCAGCAGCTGCGAGAGCGACTCGGGGTCGACCTGCAGGACGGCTTCCTTGGGCGTGATCCGCTTCTCTTTCACCAGGTCGGTGGCGATCACGACCGCCGCGTACCCCGTCCGCTTGCCGTTGCGGGTCTGCAGCATGAACAGGCGCTCGTCCTGGATCGTGAACTCGAAGTCCTGGACGTCGCGGTAGTGCTTCTCGAGCGTGGTCGTGATGTCCCGCAACTGCTTGTAGGCCTTCGGCATCACCTCGGCGAGTTCGGTGATCTGCTGCGGCGTCCGGATGCCGGCGACCACGTCTTCCCCCTGCGCGTTGACGAGGAACTCGCCGTAAAACTCCTTCGCGCCGGTGGCCGGATTGCGCGTGAACCCGACGCCCGTCGCGGAGCGGTCGCCCATGTTGCCGAACACCATCATCTGGACGTTCACGGCGGTGCCGATCGCATCGGGAATCCCGTAGATGCGCCGATACTCGATCGCGCGGGTGTTGTTCCAGGAGCGGAAGACCGCGTCGCGCGCGCCGCGGAGCTGCTGGAGCGGATCCTGCGGGAAGTCGCGGCCGCTCTTCGCGCGCGCCACCTTCTTGTACCGCTCCACGACCTCGCGGAGCGCCGGCTCGTCGAGTTCCGTGTCCAGCTCCACGCCGCGCGCCGCCTTGACGGCGTCGAACTCGTGCTCGAACGCGTCCTTCGGGATCTCCAGCACGACGTTGCCGAACATCTGGATGAACCGGCGGTAGCTGTCGCAGGCGAAGCGGCCGTTCCCGGTGCGCGCCTTCAGCCCCTCCACGGTCCGATCGTTCAGCCCGAGATTGAGAATGGTGTCCATCATCCCCGGCATCGAGAACTTCGCGCCCGACCGCACCGACACGAGCAGCGGATTCTTCACGTCCCCGAGCTTCGCGCCGGCCGCCTTCTCGAGCCTCGCCAGGTGCTCCAGCATCTCGCGATCGACGTTGGCCGGCACCTTCCGTCCGTTCTCGTAATAGAGCGTGCACGCGGCGGTCGAGATCGTGAAGCCGGGGGGAACGGGCAGGCCGGCGTTGGTCATCTCGGCGAGGCCGGCGCCTTTGCCGCCGAGCAGGTCCTTCATCTCCCGATGGCCGTCCGCCTTGCCGTTGCCGAACGAGTAGACGTACTTCGTCGCCCGTGCGCCCCTGCCCTTGGTCCGCACCGCCGCGGCGCGTGCGCCGCGACGCGGCGGCTTCGCGACGGGCGTGGACTTCTTGCGGGCCGATGCCTTGCGTGCCTGTGTTTTCGCCATCTTCTCTCCGTCTTAGTCGGTATGAGGAACGATTTCCGAGATGTCCGCGAGCGCGAGGACCAGGTCGCGCAGCGCCGCCATCAGCCGCAGGCGGGCCGCCCGGAGCCGCGGGTCGTCGGCCATCACGAACACTTCGGTGAAGAAACGGTCGACCGTCGGCCGCAGCGCCGCGATCTCGGTGAAGGCGCGCCGGTAATCGCCCGCCTCGGCTGCCGCCTCCACGCGCGGCCGGCGCGCGTCCAGCTCCGCGACCAGCGCGCCTTCGGCGGGCTCCTGCAGCGCCTCGCGATCGAGCGGCTCGGCCGAGTCGTCGCGCAGTTCGCGCGCGATGTTCTTGACGCGCTTGAAGAGGACGGCCAGCGCCTGAAAATCCTCCGAGCCGAGCATCTGCTGCAGCGCCGCGGCGACGCGACGCGCGCGCAGCGGGCTCACGCCCCACGTGGGCACGGCCGCCCGGACGACCTCCAGGGGGAACCCCCGCTGTTCGAGGACGTACCGTACGCGCTCCAGCACGAAGGACGCCGCGTACTCGTCGTCGCGCCACGGCGCGCCGGCGCCGCCGAACCGTTCGTTGGCCGCGGCGAACAACGACCGGAGCGGCACTTCCCCCGAGACGCCGGCCAGCTCCGGCAGGTCGAGCAGGATTTTGACGGCCCCCTGAAGCTGTCGCCGGATGCCGAACGGATCGCGGGAACCGGTCGGCTTCTCCCCCGCCGTGAACAGGCCCGTCACCGTGTCCAGCTTGTCGGCGAGCGACACCGCCGCCCACGAGACGGCCGCCTCGCCGAGGTCTGCGTGCGACGGCGGCGCCTCCGCTTCGACCGAGACCGGCAGGTACTGATAATAGATGGCCTTCCACACCGGCTCGGGCTGCCCCTCTTCACGCGCGTAGATCCCGCCCATCGTCCCCTGCAGCTCCGGGAACTCGAACACCATGTCGGTGGCGAGATCCGCCTTGGCGAGCCGTCCGGCCAGCGACGCGGCCTCGGCCTCGCCCGGGCGGCCGAACGCGTCGCCGGCGATCCAGCCGGCCAGCGACGCGATCCGCTCCGCTTTCGCGCGATAGCTGCCGAGCTGTTTGTGAAACACGATGGTATCGAGCCGCCCGAGGCGATCCGCCAGCGGCCGGCGCCGATCGGCGTCCCAGAAGAAACGCGCGTCGCGCAGGCGCGCCGTGACGACGCGTTCGGCGTTCCGCGCGATCACCCGTTCGTCGGACGGCTGCGTATTGACGACGGCAAGGAAGGCTTCCTCGAGCGCACCGTGTTCGTCGACGACGGGGAAATAGTGCTGATGGTGCACGAGCGTGGTCGTCAGGACTTCGTGCGGCAGTTCGAGAAAGCTGCGCTCGAAGAATCCGGCGACGACCCCCGGGTACTCGACCAGGTCGGCCACTTCGTCGATGAGCGCCGCCTGCGCGCGCGTCTGCACGCGCCCCCCGAGCTTGCGCGCCTTCATCTCCAGCTCGCGCATGATGCGCTCGCGGCGCTCGGTGTGGTCCAGCAGCACGAAGTGCTCCGTCAGCCGCGCCCGGTAGTCGTCGAAGGTGCGCACCTTCACGGATCGCCCCGGGCGTCCGCTGGTCGCGAGATAGCGGTGGCCGTACGTGACCGCGCCGCTCGTCACCTCCTGCACGGTGGGACCGGCGGCCCCCGGCGTGCGCGCGATCGAGAACGGCACGACGCGCCCGCCGTACAACAGCAGGAGCCAGCGGATCGGGCGGCCGAACACCAGCTCGCCGCGGCCGTCCTCCAGCATCGCGTCCCAGTGCATCTGCCTGGGAAACGCCAGATCGCGCAGCACGGCGGTCATCAGCGCCGGGACGACGTCGACGGTGCTGCGGCCGCGCTGCCGCCGGTGGGCGGCCAGATAGGATCCCTTCGGCGTCTCGACGCGGGTCAGCTCCGCGAAAGGAACCCCCTGCTTCTTCGCAAACCCGAGCGCGGCGGGCGTCGGGCGTCCCTCGCCGTCGATCGCCGCGGAGACCGGCGGACCCGTCACGGTCTCCGACAGATCCTCCTGCCGCTCCGGCATCCGCCCCACGCAGGCCGCCAGCCGGCGCGGCGTGCTGAACGTCTCGACGGCGACGTCCGGCACGAGGCGCAGCGCGCGCAGGTGCGCCGTCAGCTTTTCGGCAAACTGCACCGTCAGGCCGGGCAGCCAGCCGGCCGGCAGTTCCTCGACCCCGATCTCGATGAGGAGCTCACGATCCATTTTCACACCGGGGCTCCGCCCCGGACCCCGGCTCGCCGTGCGCGCCGCCGCTCAGTCGATCTCCTGACGATCATTCGTTCTCCACCGGCGCCGCCGGCCCTTCCCCCACCCATGCCTTCGCGATCGCGACGGCGAGCTGCCGCACCTTCAGGATGTACGCCGTCCGTTCGGTCACGCCAATCCCGCCGCTGGCGTCCAGCAGGTTGAACACGTGGGAGCACTTCAGGCAATAGTCGAGGGCGGGCAGCACCAGATTGGAGCGGAGCAGCGTCTGCGCGAGGCCGTAATACTGATCGAAGAGGCCGCGGTGGATGCGGTTCAGCTCCGCCGGCTCGAGATCGATCTGGCCGAAGGCGTACTTCGACTGCTCCACTTCGTCCCGATGCCGCACGTCCCGGTAAGTGACGTGCGGCGCCCACTCGAGGTCGAAGACGTCGCCGACGTCCTGCAGCGCCATCGCAAACCGCTCGAGGCCGTAGGTCAGCTCGACGGAGATCGGCGACAGATCCAGCCCGCCCGCCTGCTGAAAGTACGTGAACTGGGTAATCTCCTGGCCGTCGAACAGCACCTGCCACCCGATGCCCCAGGCGCCGAGCGTCGGCGACTCCCAGTTGTCTTCCTCGAAGCGCACGTCGTGGACGCGCAGGTCGATGCCGCAGGCCTCGAGACTCTGAAGATAGAGCTGCTGCACCTCGTCGGGGGCGGGCTTCAGGACCACCTGGAACTGGTGGTGCTTGAACAGACGGTTCGGGTTTTCGCCGAACCGGCCGTCGGCCGGGCGGCGCGACGGCTGCACGTAGGCCACGCTCCACGGCCGCGGCCCGAGCACCCGCAGGAAGGTTTCCGGATGCATCGTGCCGGCGCCCATCTCGATGTCGAGCGGCTGCTGGAGCAGACACCCCTGGGCGGTCCAGAACTCGGACAACCTGAAGATCAGTTGTTGCAGCGTGAGCATGCTGACTAGGCTGGCGGCGTGCGCGAGCCGGATTCAAACGGCCGATCGGCGCCCATCGCGCGCAGCACGCGCGCCGACTTCAGATCCTTCTCGAGATGCAGCCCGATCAGGCGTCCGTGCGCGGTTTGCAGTTCGCGCCCGGCCGGCGACGTCAGGGTGAGCGACGCCATCTGGGCGGGGGCGGCCAACGCCGCGTCGCGCAGGAATCGCAGCGCATCGATCGACAGCGTCGTGCCGCCGGCCGCGGGCGCGCAGCGCCGGCACACGTAGGCCTCCTCGCGCGGCGGCATCACCGCGCCGCCGTCGAACGCCCCCCCGCATGCCGGACATGCCGTGAGCCCCGGATACACACCTTGTAAACGCAACAGCCAGAACTCGAAATAGCGCGCGAGTCGATCGACGGGCGCCCCGTCGGTCAGCGCCTCCCCCACCGCCGCGCCCAGCCGGTACAGGCGCTCGTCGGCGTGCGCCTCGGGCGCCCATTCGTCGATCAGCTCGGCGAAATACCCGACGTGCCCAAGCGTCACGTCGGTCGCCGACGCATCGAGGCCCGACAGCGGCGAACGGACGGGCTCCACATAATTGATGCGCACCAGATCGCGCAGCTCGCGCTCGAAATACGCCACGTCCGCGCGCGTCAGCGGTTCGAGCGCGCCGGTGAACCGCGACCGCGGCCGGCGCGCCCCCCTGGCCACTCCGCGCTTCTTGCCGCGATCCTTCGTCAGGAACACGACAATCCGATCCGCCTCACCCAGCTTGTAGGTGCGCAGGATCAGCGCCTCGGACTGGTAGACAGGCATCGGGGCTCGGGACGCGAAATCTCCCTATTCTATCCCGTCTGGTGCACGTCTCGGACGAACAGTCTCTGCGATGCTCCGGTTGCCGCGCGCCGGACCTGCGCGGGAACCTTTCGCCGCCCCAGACCGAATATGGAGTGCCGGCGTCAGAACCGGCGCTGATGATCATGCCCGACGTGCTGTCGGACGAGCTCCTCCTGACGCGCATCGCGGTGGGCGATCGCGAGGCGTTTGCGGACCTGTTCCGCCGGCGTCATCGCGACGTCTACCGCTTCGCGCTTCACGTCTGCGGCGCGCCGAGCGTCGCCGACGACGTGGTGCAGGACGTGTTCGTGGCGGTGATTGGCGCGGCCGCCGCGTATCGGCCGGAGCGATCCGCGGCGCTGCCGTGGCTGCTGGGCATCGCGCGCAATCACGTCCGCCGCCGGGCGGATCGCGACCGTCCGTTCGCGCCGTGGGGGGAGGACGCGCCCGCGCCCGACAGCGACCCGGCCGCCGGGGTCGCGAAACGGGAACTGGTGGCGGCGGTGCGCCAGGCGCTCGCGACGCTCCCGGTCGGCTACCGCGAGGCGATCGCGCTGTGCGATCTCCAGGAACTGAGTTACGCCGACGCGGCCGCCGCGCTCGGGTGCGCGGTGGGGACGGTGCGTTCGCGCCTGCACCGCGGCCGGGCGCTCCTGGCCGACCGGCTGCGCGCGGGACACGAGGACGAGGCTCGAGGCTTTTCGATCGCGAGGTGGCTCTTATGACGCATCGTCTGCGGGACGACCCGATCGCGCCGCCGCTCGCGAGAGCGCTGGCCGCGCTGGCGTCCGACCCGATCCACCCCTCGCCGGACGTCGAAGCGCACGTGCTGGCGGCGTTCGATCGAGCCCACGCGCTCCCGTCGGCCGCGCCGTCCCGCGGCCTGTCGCGCGTCTGGCTCTCGCTCGCCGCGTCATTGATCCTTGCCACCGGCGTATCCCTCTGGACGGTTCGGTCCATTGCCGTCCCGGGACGGACCGCGGCGGCGGCGGCGCCGGTCGCCAGGGCGTTCGTCGAGTGGCCGGGCGCGGCGGACCTGCCGTCGCTCGAGAGCGGGCAGCTCGTCCGGGTCGACTTGCCCGTGTCGCTCCTGCCGACGCTCGGGATCGTGCCGCCGGAAGGCGCGGCGACTCAGGTTCAAGCGGACGTGCTCGTCGGCCAGGACGGCCTGGCCCGCGCTGTCCGGCTCGTATCCATCAGGCAGCCATGACAACGGGTCCGCCGCGGCGGACCAGGAGAACTGACGTGCGAACATGTCTCGCGATTGGAGCGATTGTGTGGATGGGCGCCGGCCTGCACGCGCAGGAGGTGCACCTGCTGTTCAACGGGAGCGAGGCGCAGATGCGCGTCCCGCTCGAGGCCTCGGTCGTGAAAGGGGCGCCGTACTCCGCCGACACCGTCGTCGAGAGCACGCAGTCGCTCGCCGATGGGAATCGGATCGCGCGCCGGTCCACCGGCCGGGTGTACCGTGACAGCGCGGGCCGGACCCGCCGCGAGGAGGACTCCTCGAAGGGCAAGACGTTCGTCTCGATCGTCGATCCCGTCGCGGGTGTGTCGTACACGCTCGATCCGGACAGCCGGACCGCATGGAAGTCACCCGCGCGGATGAGCGAAGGCGTCATGCGAAAGATCGCCGCGAAGGAGGCGCTCATCGAGACGCAAGGGGCGCGGGCGCGTGAGGGGGGAGCGGGCGCGGCCTCGACGAAAGAGCGCGAGAAGCGTCGCGCAGCGGAGCTGAAGGCGAGCCTGGCCGGCGTCCCGTTCGAGCTGTCGAACGTCGAGGAGCAGCACGCGGACGAACAACTCCCCCCCAAGGCCATCGAAGGGGTGCGCGCGACGGGGCATCGGACGACCACGACGATTCCGGCGGGCGCCATCGGCAACGACCTGCCCATCGTCATCGTGTCGGAAGAGTGGCGGTCGGCGGATCTCGGGGTGCTGGTGATGACCCGCCACTCCGATCCGCGAACCGGCGAGTCGTCGTACAAACTGCAGAACATCGTGCGCGCCGAACCGGATCCGTCGCTCTTCCAGGTCCCGCCGGATTACACCGTGCGCGAGACCCCGATCGAGCGCGTGGAGTTGAAGCGCCACTAGCGCGTGGCGGATGGGCGGGGCCGAGGCCCCGCCCTACTTCTTGCGGCTCGCCGCCGAACGCGGAAGGCCCAGTTCGTCGAGCACGCGGAGGTTGTCGCGCCAGTCCGGCTGCACCTTCACGTGCAGATCGAGAAACACTTTCGTGTCGAAGAACCGCTCGAGATCCTGCCGCGCGTCGGTGCCGATGCGCTTGATCATCTCGCCGGCACGGCCGATGACGATCGGCTTCTGCGACTCCTGCTCGACGAGAATCGTGCACCAGAGGCGCAGCAGCGCCCCGGGCTCCGCCGGCTCCTCGAACCGATCGACCACGACCGCCGTCGTGAAGGGCAGCTCCGCCCGCGTGTGCTGCAGGACCTTCTCGCGAACCATCTCGGCGGCCATCTGGCGTTCGGGCTGATCGGTCAGATAGTCCGACGGATAGAGCGCCTCCCCCTCCGGAAGACGGCTCACCAGCACCTGCTCCAGGCGGTCCACGCCGTCGCCGGTGGCGGCCGAAAGCGGAACGATCTCGGCGAAGTCGTGCCACTCCTTCATCTGCGCGATGATCGGCAGCAGCTTCGGCTTCCGAACCTGATCGATCTTGTTCAACACGAGGATGACCGGCGCCGTGGCGCGGGCGAGCAGCTTGGAGACGAACGCGTCCCCCCGGCCGGGCCGCGTCGTCGCATCGTGCACGAGCAGCACGACGTCCGCCTCCTCCAGCGTGTCGACGGCGGCGTCGACCATCCGGACGTTCATGCGGTGCAGCGGGCGATGGATGCCCGGCGTATCGATGAAGACGACCTGGGCTCCAGGGTGATTCTTCACCCCGAGAATCCGCGTCCTCGTCGTCTGCGGCTTGTCGGAGACGATGGCGATCTTCTCGCCCACGAGCCGGTTGAGCAGCGTGGACTTGCCCGCGTTGGGACGGCCGATGATCGAGACGAAGCCCGCCTTCATGCGGCCGTCATGAATGCGCGATCGGGATGCTCTTGCGGAAGCGCACCTTGTGGATGCGCCGGCGGTCCGCCTCGAGCACCTCGACCTGCAGGCCGTCGACGTCGAACGTCTCGCCGACCTGGGGCACGCGGCCAAGCCTCGTCAGCACGTAGCCGCCGACCGTTTCGAAGCCCTGCGGCTCCACGTCGACGCCGAGGCGCTCGCGCAGATCGTCGAAACTCACCTTCGCGCTGAAGACATAGGAGCCCTGCCCTTCGTCGACAATCGGCTCCGTCTCCACGTCGTACTCGTCGCGGATCTCGCCGACGATCTCCTCGAGCAGGTCCTCGATGGTCACGAGGCCAGCCGTCCCCCCATACTCGTCGACGACGATCGCGAGCTGCACCTGCCGCCGCTGGAATTCCTTCAACAGGTCCGCCACGCGCTTGGTCTCGGGCACGAACGTCGCGGGCCGGACGAAGCCGGTGATCGCTTCGCCGCCGGCGACGCCGTCGATGACGATCAGGTCCTTGACGAAAATCACCCCCGTGATGTTGTCGAGGTTCTCCTGATAGACGGGAAAGCGCGAATATTCCTGTTCGCGAAAGAGCGCGCGCAGGTCGTCGACGGTCGCGTGCGCCTGAATCGCGACGATGTCGGGGCGGGGCGTCATCACTTCGCGGACCAGCGTGTCGCCGAAGTCGACGATCGACTGCAGCAGCCGCCGCTCGTCCCCTTCGATCACCCCCTGCTCTTCGCCCGCCTGCAGGTAGGCATGCGCCACTTCCCCCTGCTCCTCGTCGTCGGGCTCGGCCGCGCGGCCCCCCTCGCGGGCGCCGCCGGTCATCAGCCGGACCATCCCGCTCGACACCGGCCTCACGAGCCGGGCGATCACGTCGAAGGGGGGCAGCAGCACTTCGAGCACGCGCTCCGGGTTGCGCCGGACGATGACGAGCGGCAGCAGGTGCTCGCACACGAGCACATACGCCGTCACGCAGACGAGCAACAGGCCCACCGACCGCAGGGTCAGGCCCCCCCGGCCCGTCAGCACGGCGAGAAGCACGGTCGCGAACGAGAACACGATCCCGAGCAGCAGCCGGGCGGGCACGAAGAGCTGGATGGGATCGTCGAGATAGAAGCCAAGGCGGTCGCCGCGGCCGCCGCGCTCGGCCATGAGCCGCAGCGACAGCTTCATCAGCGCGCTGAAGGCGGTCTCGATCGTGCCGACGTAGACCGCCGCGATGCCGAGCAGGAACAGGAGCAGCGGGATCATGCGCGAGACCCGGGGGACGCCCGCTCGATCAGTCCCGCGCGGACGCCGCCGCGCGCGAGCAGCCGCCGTTCGAGCCGCGCCATCCGGCGCCGGCCGGCGGGCGCGTCGTGATCGTAGCCGAGCAGATGCAGGAGGCCGTGCAGCGCGAGCACGCGCAATTCGGCGCCGTAGGCGTGCCCGGCGAGGCGCGCCTGGCGGCGCGCCACCCCTGTCGCGATCACGAGATCGCCGAGCAGCCGGACGCCCGGCGGCGCCGCCCCCTCCGGCGAAAACGACAACACGTCGGTGGCGCTGTCGATTCCGCGGTACTGCCGGTTCAGGGCGCGCATCCGCGGATCGGACACGAGCGCGATCGCGAGGTCTCCCCGCGCGCGCGGCGGCGCCACCCGCGACAGCCAGGCCGCGAGCCCGGGTGCCCGGGCCGGCCGGCCACGGCCGTCCGTGACCGACACGCGCAAGCCGCTATCGGGACCCACCGTACGCTTCGTACGCCTTGACGATCTGCTGCACCAGCGAATGGCGGACGACGTCGCGCTCGTCGAAGTGGATGAAGGCAATCCCTTCCACCTCGCCGATCACCTTGACGGCCTCGACCAGGCCGGAGATCCGCCCCGGCGGCAGGTCGATCTGCGTGATATCCCCCGTCACGACCGCCTTGGAGCCGAACCCCAGCCGCGTGAGGAACATCTTCATCTGCTCCGACGTCGTGTTCTGCGCTTCGTCGAGGATCACGAACGCGTCGTTGAGCGTGCGGCCGCGCATGAACGCGATCGGCGCCACTTCGATCGTGCCGCGCTCGATCAGGCGTTCCACGCGTTCGAGGTCCATCATGTCGTAGAGCGCGTCGTACAGCGGCCGCAGATACGGGTTCACCTTTTCCTGGAGGTCGCCGGGCAGGAAGCCGAGCTTTTCGCCGGCTTCGACCGCCGGGCGCGCCAGGATGATCCGGCTCACGCGCTTGGCGAGGAGAAACGCCACCGCCTGCGCCATCGCCAGATAGGTCTTCCCGGTGCCGGCCGGCCCGATGCCGAAGACGATGTCGTGCTGCTCGATCGCGTCGAGATACCGTTTCTGCGTGACGCTCTTCGGCATCACCTGGCGCTTGCCGGACGTGCGCGCCGTGCCGCGCAGGAAGTAGTCGCCGAGATCGACGCCGGCGTCCTGCGCGATGAGCTGCGCGGCGGTCTTCACGTCCCCTTTGGCGAGTTTGTAGCCGCCGCGCACGAGCGACGACAACTGGCCGAGCACGCGCTCGGCGCGCGCCACGTCGGCCGCTTCCCCTTCCACGATCAGCTCGTGGCCGTTGGTGCGGATCCGGACCCCGAACTGGGATTCGAGATGTTTGAGATTTTCGTCGTAGGTACCGAACAGCGACTCGGCCCCCTCGTCGGGGACCGCAACCTTGCGCATCGCGGTGGTGGGTTGAATAGCAGCTAACTCCTTCGAAAAGAGCGCATTACGCTAGGGAATGGTAGCACGGAACGGGCCGCCGCGTCTAAAGACGCGGCCTACGGCGACTACGGCTTCAGGTGCAGCTCGCGAAGTTGACGCGGATCGACGCTCGAGGGGGCGCCGGCCATCAAATCGACCGCCTGGGCGGTCTTGGGGAACGCGATCACGTCCCGGATCGACGGCTCCCCGGCCAGGATCGCGATGACCCTGTCGAGCCCCAGCGCGATGCCGCCGTGGGGCGGCGTCCCGTACTCCAGCGCCTCGAGGAAGAACCCGAACCGCAATTTCGCTTCCTCGTCGGACATCCCGAGCAGCGTGAAGACGAGGCGCTGCAGCCGCTGGTCGTGGATCCGGATGCTCCCGCCGCCGATTTCGCTCCCGTTGAGGACGAGATCGTAGGCGCGCGCCCGGGCGCGCCCCGGGTCGGTTTCGAGCAGTCCTGCATCCGCTTCGAGCGGCGACGTGAACGGATGGTGCATGAACTCCCAGCGCCGCTCCTCCTCCAGCCACTCGAACATCGGAAAATCGACGACCCAGAGGAAGGCGTAGGCCTCGGGGTCCAGGCGTCCTTCGCGTCGGGCCACCTGCAGGCGCAGCGATCCGAGCATCTTCGACGTCGCGTCGAACGGGCCGGCGGCCATGACCAGCAGATCGGCCGGCGCCGCGCCGCTCAGCTCCAGCGCACGGCGGATCGCCGGCTCCCCGGCGGCTTTGAGCGCGGGGCTCTGCACCGTCCCCTCCGGCGCCCTCGCCCACACGAGGCCAGCCGCCCCGAGCTGCTTCGCTTCGTCGACGAGACCGTCGAGCTCCTTGCGCGAATACCGGGCGCCGTTGGGGACGACGAAGCCGCGCACCGCGCCGCCGCCCGCGATCGCGTCGCGAAAAATGCCGAACCCCGACTCGCGAAACGGCTCGTCGAGATCCCGCAGCTCCATGCCCGGCCGCAGATCGGGCTTGTCGGAGCCGAACCGCGCGATGGCGTCCGCGTACGGCAGCCGCAGAAACGGCCGCGGCGCCTCGCCTCCGATGAGCGCCATCAGACGCCCCATCAGCGGCTCGATCGTCGAGAAGACGAGATCCTCGGTGGCAAACGACATCTCGACGTCGACCTGGGTGAACTCGGGCTGACGATCGGCGCGCAGATCCTCGTCGCGGAAGCACTTGACGATCTGCACGTAGCGATCGAGCCCCGCGATCATCAGGATCTGCTTGAAGATCTGCGGCGACTGCGGCAGCGCGTAGAACTCGGACGGGTGCACGCGGCTCGGCACCAGATAGTCCCGGGCCCCTTCCGGCGTCGACTTCGTCAGGATCGGGGTCTCGATTTCGAGAAAGCCCTGCTCGTCGAAGTACCGCCGCACCTCGAGCGCCGCCTTGTGCCGGAGGATCAGGTTCTGCTGCATCCGGCCGCGCCGCAGGTCGAGGAAGCGGAACCGCAGGCGCGTGTCCTCCGACACCGTCGTGTCTTCGTTGATCGGGAACGGCGGCGTCTTCGCGTCGTTGAGCAGCCGGATCTCGCGCGCGACGACCTCGATCGCGCCGGTCGCCAGCCTGGGATTCACCGCCTCTGGCGCCCGCCGGTCGACGCGTCCCAGAACGGCCACGACGTACTCGGGACGCAGATGCTTCGCCTGCTCCACGAGCGCCGGCTGGTCGTCGCGCGCCACCACCTGCGTCAGGCCATAGCGATCGCGCACGTCGAGAAACACGAGCGCGCCCAGATCGCGCACCCGATGCACCCACCCGAGCAGCACGACCTCCTGACCGACGTCGGCGGCCGACAGCGCCCCGCACGTATGCGTCCGGGCAAGCGATCCGAGTGGCTCAATCTGCATCGGGCTTGGGCGTTGGGCGTTGGGCGTTGGGCTTTAGGAGGTTCAGCTCACGTCGACTCACGGCGTGTTGCTCTCCCGACTCCATATTCTTGATCATCACCTCGCCGCGGGCGCGTTCGTCGGGGCCGAGGATCGCCACGCGCCCCGCGCCGCGGGCCGCGGCGTACTTGAACTGCTTCGAAAGCTTGTCGGGGTCGGGATACACGTCCACGCGCAGCCCCTCCGCGCGCAGCTCGCCGGCCAGCCGCAGCGAATCTTCCCCCGACGCTTCGTCGAACCGCGTGACGACCACATCGGGCGCCGAGGTGGTCACGTGCGGGGGGAACATCTGCCGCTCCGTCATCACCACCAGGATGCGCTCGAGCCCCAGCGAGAAGCCGGCCGCCGGTATCTGCTCCCCGGCAAACATCCCGATCAGGCCGTCGTAGCGTCCGCCGCCGCCCAGGCTGCCGGCCAGGTCGGCCACGGCGACCTCCATGATGACGCCGGTGTAGTACGACAGGCCGCGCGCGAGGCTCGGATCGAACTCCAGGTGCGGCCCCGCGGCCGTCGCCCGCGACAAGGCGAGGACCTCGCGCAGTTCGAGCAGACCTGTCGAACCCGCCGGGTGCCCGGTCAGCGCCGCGGCGATCTCGTCGAGGCGCGCCGCACTGCCGCCCGGGACCGCCATCAACTGCAGAAATCGCTCCGCCGCCGCCGTCTCGATCCCGCGATCCGCCAGCTCGCGTCCGACCCCCTCGCGGCCGATCTTGTCCAGCTTGTCGAGCGCGACGAGCGCGTCTCCGTGCTGCGCCGCGGGCACGCCGGCCGTCTCGAGAATGCCGTTCAGCACCGCGCGATGGTTCAGGCGCAGCCGGAACCCGGAAAAGCCGAGCGCCGCGAGCACGTCGGTGGCCGCGCCGCACAATTCCGCTTCGACGAGCATCGATCGCGATCCGATCACGTCGACGTCGCACTGGTAGAACTCGCGGAAGCGGCCGCGGGCCGGCCGGTCCGCGCGCCACACCGGCTGGATCTGGTACCGCTTGAACACCCTCGGCAGCGTGCCGCGATGGTCGGCGACCACGCGCGCGAGCGGCACGGTCAGGTCGTAGCGCAGCGCGAGGTCCGTCTCCCCGGACGCGGCGTGCTCGCCGCGGCGCAGCACCTTGAAGATCAGTTGATTGCCTTCCTCGCCGTACTTGCCCGTCAGCGTCTCGACGTTCTCGAGCGCCGGCGTTTCGAGCGGGTCGAAACCGTACCGTTCGTAGACGTCGCGGATCGCGTCGATCACGAATCGCCGCCGCCGCACGTCGTCGGGCAGGAAGTCGCGCATGCCGCGCGCCGGATGCGTGTGGGACGCCATCGCGATCAGGGAAGGCCGGGCGCTTCGAACCCGCGTGCGTATTCGAGCCGGTAGCCGACGTAGTTGTTCGCGTACCAGAGAATGGAGGCGACTTCGTCGTCGGTGAGCGTGCGGCGCACCCGGCCTGGACTGCCCATGACGAGCGATCGCGAGGGCACCGCCGTGCCCTCCGGGAGCAGCGTGCCGGCCGCGACGATGGCATCCGGCGCCACGACGACGCCGTTGAGCAGGATGGCCCCCATCCCGACGAGCACGCGATCGTGAATCGTGCACCCGTGGACGACGGCGGCGTGGCCGATCGTGACCTCGTCGCCGATCGTGGTCGGGTGCGTGTCGCGCATCACGTGGACGACGGCGCCGTCCTGCACGTTGGAGCGGCGGCCGATCCGGATCCGGTTCACGTCGCCGCGAACGACCACGTTCATCCAGAGGCTGCTCTCGTCGCCGATGTGCACGTCGCCGATGACCTGGGCGGAGTCGTCGACGTACGCGCCGGGGTGGACGACCGGCATGATGCCCTTGTACGGCCGGATCATCCCGCGATGATATCAGCTTGGGCGGCCGGCGCTCGACGGTCTACTGCGTCTTGCGTAGCGTCGGGTACTGGATGCCGAGCTGCTCGAGATACGTCTGGTACCGTGACGGATCGTAGTAGTACTTGCGCATCTCCGGCCGGTACTTGTCCATCGTGGCCTTGTTCAACCAGATCGCCGGCTGGTCCTGCGGCCGGATGAGCGGCTGATACCTGACGTCCTTCGTCTGGACGTTGTGGAAATAATCCCACGCCTGCTGCACCAGCTCCGGCCGGAGGAGCAGGTCGAGCAGCGTCATCGCCTGGACCTTCGCGCCCGCCGTCGCCCCCTTGTGCGCGATCGGCGTGGCCATCGCGATGCCGTTGGCCCAGTTGTGGCCCGGCAGGCCGGGAATGTTCGACGGATATCGGAGCGTGACGGTCGGGACGTTCCAGGAGACGTCGCCGATGTCGTCGGAGCCGCCGCCGTCGTTGTGGGTGACCGGGCCCTGCAGGCTGTCGCGCAGCTTCGTGCGCAGTCCGTCGGCCGTGGGATTGTGGAGTTCCTGCTGCAGCGCCTTCGCCAGCGTCTGGTCCGCGTCGCTCCACTGCGGCAGGCCGACCGTCTGAATATTCGCCCAGGTCGTCTCGGCGACGACCTTGTTGAAATGGCCGGGCCACGCGCTGCCGAGCACCTTCGTCGGCAGGAGCTGAACGCCTGCCATCATCGCGGCGGCCTTCGCCATCGTGTCGCCGGTCTCCCACAGCTCCTTGATGTGCGGGTAATCGGTTTCGCGGAAGTAGTACCAGACCGATGCGGTCCGCGGCACGACGTTCGGCTGGTCGCCGCCATCGGGAATCACGTCGTGCGAGCGCTGCTGGAGACGCAGGTGCTCGCGGCGGAAGTTCCAGCCGACGTCCATCAGCTCGACGGCGTCGAGCGCGCTGCGGCCCCGCCACGGCGCGCCGGCGGCATGGGCCGTCTCGCCCAGGAACGAGTACTCGACCGAGACGAGTCCGGTGCCCGCGCGCGCCCCCCACGAAACGGTGAGGTCGTCGCCCACGTGCGTGAAGAGCGCGACGTCGACGTCCTTGAACAGCCCCGCGCGGACGAAGTACGCCTTCGAGCCGACGAGCTCTTCGGCGGTGCCCGTCCAGATGCGGAGCGTGCCCGACAGGTGCTCGCGCTCCATGATCCGCTTCACGGCGAGGGCGGCGGTGATGTTCACGGCCTGCCCCGAGTTGTGCCCTTCGCCATGGCCGGGCGCCCCTTCGATGATCGGATCGTGGTACGCGACGCCCGGCTTCTGCGACGCCTGCGGAATGCAGTCGATGTCGGAGCCCAGGGCAATCACCGGCTTGCCGGAGCCCCACGTGGCGACGAACGCGGTCGGGATGCCCGCGACCCCTTCGTCGACGGAGAAGCCGTTCTTCTTCAGGACGCCGGCGAGATAGCGCGTCGTCTCGAATTCCTGGAACCCGAGCTCGCCGTAGCTGAAGATCTGGTCGATCATCTGCTGGGTGAACGCTCTCCGCGAGTCGACGTCGGCGACCGCTTCCTGTTTGAGGGCGTCGAGCCGGGCCTGCGCCTTCGAAACGGCGGGCGTGCGGGTTCGCGCCGGCGCCTTCTGGGCCAGCGGCACGGCAACGACGCTCGCCGTCATGAGAGCCGTCGCGGTGATCGCGGTCAGGCGGTCCATCCAAACCTCCCTGCTGCGGCTTCGGGGTCAGATCTTGTTTTTTGCACGCGCAAAAAACAAGATCTGACCCCCTGAATTGGTCCGCGGGAGGATATCAGGAAACGGGCGGCCCCCAATGGGATAATCAGGCAGATGCGTCCTACGGAGGATCGGTTCGGACGTCCGCTGCGCAGCCTGCGCATTTCGGTGACCGATCGGTGCAATCTGCGCTGCCAGTACTGCATGCCGGAGCCGGAATACGTGTGGCTCCCCCGCGAGAGCCTGCTGACGTTCGAAGAGATCGGCACGCTCGTGGACGCGTTCGTGATGGGAGGCGTCGACCGCGTGCGGCTCACGGGGGGGGAACCGCTGCTGCGCCGCAACCTGCCGGCGCTGATCGAAGCGCTCGCGTCGCGCGAGGCGCTGCGCGATCTCGCGTTGACGACCAACGGGGTGCTGCTCGCGCCGCAGGCCGACCGCCTGCGGGCTGCCGGACTGCACCGGATCACCATCAGTCTGGACACGCTGCACCCCGATCGCTTTCGTGAGCTGACACGATTCGACGCGCACGCAGCAGTCCTGGCCGGCATCGACGCCGCCCTGCGCGCCGGGTTCGCGTCGGTCAAGATCGATACGGTGGTGATCCGCGGGCGCAACGACGACGAGCTGGTGCCGCTGCTCGACTTCGCGCGCGCGCGTGGCGCCGAAATCCGGTTCATCGAGTACATGGACGTCGGGGGGGCGACGGGGTGGTCGATGGCGGACGTCGTGCCACGGCGCGAGCTGCTCGCACGGCTGGCGGCGCACTACGGACCGATCGCGCCGCTCAACGAAGGCACCTCGGCGCCCGCCGAGCGCTACCGCCTGCCGGACGGCACGGTGTTCGGCATCATCGCGTCGACGACCGACCCGTTCTGTGCGACGTGCGACCGCAGCCGATTGACGGCCGACGGGCTCTGGCTCCTGTGCCTGTACGCGCGGAGCGGCCTCGACCTGCGGCGCCCGCTCCGCGGCGGCGCCACGCCGGAGGAGCTGCTGCATCTGATCCGCACGGTCTGGCACATGCGGGCGGACCGCGGCGCCGAAGAGCGCGCGGGGTCGCCGGATCGCACGCCGTTGATTCCGGTCAGCGCCTTGAAGCGCGATTCACATCTGGAGATGCACACGCGGGGGGGGTGACGCGGGCGGAGTTCCGGGTTCGGGGTTCAGGGTTCCGGGTCGGTTCGGGGTTCCGGGTTCACCGCCAATACCCCTCGCGCGCCTTCACCGTCACCTGGCGGCCCGGCAGCCGCACGGCGAGCGTGTGCCAGCCGGTGGCCGGGACGCCGCTGGGCGAATACAACAGGACGTACCGGCGCTGGAACTCGTTGACCGCCTGCACGAACGCCGCCTCGAGATTGCCGCGCGACTGGTCCGCATACAGCATGCGGCCGCCCGTGATGCCGGCCAGTCGCTGGAGCAACGGTTCGTTCGTGGACTCGCGCTCGAGGCCAAGGTCCAGCGCCGCCGCCGCATTGTGGTTCACCGGCGAGATCGGCTTCGCGATCTTTCGCAGGCCGATGCCGTAGACCACCACGTCCGTCCGGCGGGCGGCCTCGAAGACGGCGGACGGCGGCAGCCAGCTCGTGGTGTCCACGCCGTCGGTGAAGATCAACGCGAGCGCGCGCCGCGGTTCCGCGTCGCGCAACGTCAGCGCCGCGTACGCGACGTCGTTCAGGCTGGTCGATCCCCCCGCCGCCGCGCGGTCCACGGCGTCGTTCAGGAGCTGGCGATCGCCCGTCCAGTCCGCCGCCAGCGAAATGCGCTCCGAGAAGGTCAACACCGCCGCGCGGTCGCTCGCGCGAAGCGCGGCGACGGCGGCGCGCGCCGCCTGCTTCAAGTCGGCCAGCGCATGGCCCGCGACGCTCTGGCTCACGTCCAGCGCGAGCATCATGCTCAGCGGCACCTGCTCCACCTGGACGGCCTGGATTCGCTGCGGCACCCCATCGTCGAGCAGCTCGAAATCGCCCGCCGACAGACCCGTGACGGGCTTGTCGCCCTCGAGCACCAGCACGTCCACGCGCACGCCGGCAACGGTGGAGCGGAACGTCTGCGCCTGCGGGATTGCGCACAACGCGGCGACGATCGCGGCAAGGGCGGGCACTCTCACTGCCGTGCCTCCGTCCTCAGATCGCCCATCATCCGTTCGAGGTCGTTCCAGGTGTCGGCGGCGTACAACCAGGTCGGGTCCGCGCCGGCCGCGCCGACGCCGGATCTCACGAGGAAGTCCCTGAGCGCGCGAGCGGCATCCTCCGGACGCCCCTGGCGGCGCCGCAATTCGCTGAGTGCGACAGACGCCGACTGCCCGGACGGATCGGCTTCGATCGCCTCGCCGTACAGGCGAGCGGCCCGCGCGAAGTCGCCGCGCCGCTCGGCAAGGGCTCCGCCGAACAGCGCAGCCAGGTAGCCGACCTGCGGATCGGTCGCGTGCGCGTGAACCCGATCGAACGCTGCACGAGCCTCCTCGTCGTGGTGTGCGAGCATCAGCACGCGGCCAAGGTGAAGCCGCGTGGCGTCAGGCGGACTTCCCGCGGCGAGCGCCTGCCGAAACAGCACGGCAGCGGCACCGGAACCACTGACCTCCGCCGCTAAACCGCTTTCATAGAGGACCGTGGCATCGTTCGCCAGTCGCACGCGGGCCGCCGCCAGCACCTCCTCGGCGGCCGACGCCTTTTCTTCGTAGCGAAGTCGACGCGCCACCGCTTCGTACCAGCGCTCCGCGAAGCCTCGCACCCCCTCGCCGCCGGCGGCCAGAATGCGCCCCGCCGCATCCAGGTGGAAGCTCATGGCCTTCACATCGCCGTCGCCGGACAGATGCCACGCCGCGTCCGTATGAAGCATCGCGGCCGCTTCGATCTGATGAACATCCGCGTGCGCGGTCTGCGCGTCGAGGGTATACACCGCGACGATCGCGTCGAGGTCGTCGCTGCTCCAGCGCAGCAACTGGTCGATGGGATCGCCGCGCCCCCACCGATAGGCCCTGACGATCTGCGCATACTTGTGCATCTGCGCCCGCGCATGGGACGTGCGCTCCGGCGACAAGGCGAGCACCGCTATCCGGGGCGCGGCGGCCGGCTGGCCACCAGCGGCCGTCGCCGCCTCGCGCACCTCGGCGCGCAGGTCTGCCAGCCGCGCGCCGGTGTCGGACGTCAGGGACGCGAACACCCCATACGGATCGTCCGGGATCCGTGGAGTCGACGACGAATGATCGACGAGCTCGTGCATGATGAGCTGCGCGTCGGCCATGCGTCCGTTCCGCTCCAGCACCTCGCTGAGCGCAACGTAGGCGGCCTGTCCCGGGAACTCGCGAATGGCATTGAAGTAGTCCCGCGATGCCTCGTCGAGGCGTCCTCGCCGCTCGCAAATCGCCCCCGCAAACAACTCCGCCGCATACCGGACCTGCACATCGTGCGCGGTCTGGTACAGCGCGTCGAGGATCTGCAGCGCCTCATCGTCCTTCTGCTCGAGCAGCAGGACGTATCCGAGGTGCAGCCGCGCCCGTTCGCTCGACGGCGTCGAGACGGTGGCCGCCCGAAGCCACGCTTCCGCCTGCGCCAACCGCGCGGCGCGGGAGCGGTCGTCGGAAAGCGCCAGAGTCTCGGCCGTCAACGCACTTTCGTAGAGGACGACGGCATTGCCCGGCAGGCGGGTCCGGCCGGCCGCGAGCAGCGTCTCGGCAGGATCCAGCGCGTTCCCCAGGCGCAGGCGATCCGCGACAGCCGCATACCAGCGCGCGGAGAAGTCCGCGACGGCGGGGCCGCCCGCGGCCAGGATTCGGCTGGCGTTCTGCAGATGAAAGGACATCGCCTGGATGCCGTGCACGTCGAGGATGCGCCAGGCGAGATCGGTGTGCAGCAGTGCCGCCGCTTCGAAGTCGGTCGCGCGCCATCCCACATCCGCGCGATCCAGAGATGCAACGACCTCTCTGATCTGGCCTGGCGGCCAGGCCAGGAGCTCGTCGACCGCCTCGGACGACCCCGCCTCGTAGCGGCCCACCAGCCTCGTGTACTCGGGCAAGTGTTCGCGCCCGCGAACCGACTGTCCTGCGACGCCCGGGGTGGCGGCGACGGGTCGCGTGTGGCCGGCCACGGAGGCCACGGAGGCCACGGAGTTCACGGAGGCCACGGACTTCACGGAGGCCACGGACACGGGGGCCACGGAGTTCACGGGGGCCACGGACTTCACGAAGGCCACGGAGTTCACGGGGGCCACGGACTTCACGGGGGCCACGGACTTCACGGGGGCCACGGACTTCACGGGGGCCACGGACTTCACGAAG
>DASUKM010000035.1:0-36761 GCA_036278735.1 Vicinamibacterales bacterium | reverse complement strand
ATCTGACCCCGCAAGGCCCCCGCACGGCCGCTTTTGTGCGGGTCAGGGCTGCAGCCCTGACCGGGTGTTGTCCTCTTATCAAGGAAGGGTTCCGATGAAACATCGTTCGCTCCCCGCCGTTCTGGGCGCCGTGCTGGCGTTCGGCCTCGTCGTCCAGGCGGCTCCCGCTCCTCCCACGCTCACGCGCGCGACGCTTGCGCCGGCCACCGGCGCGGCCTCGATCACGCCCGACGAACTGAAGGAGTGGCTCACCTACATCTCCTCCGACGAACTCGAGGGGCGGCAGGTGTTTACCGAGGGGCTCGGCCTGGCGGCCTCCTACATTGCCGATCACCTGAAGACCTGGGGGGTGCAGCCCGCCGGCGACAACGGGACGTACTTTCAGGACGTCAAGGTGCTCGGCGTCGACGCGACGAGCCACTCGAGCGTGACGGTGACCGTCAACGGGCAGTCCAAGACATTCAAGGACGGCGCGGGGATCACGTTCCCCAAGAACGAAGGGGGCAAGCAGACGCTCACGTTGAACGACGTCGAGTTCGTCGGCTACGGCCTCAGCCTTCCCTCGATGAAGCACGACGACTACAAGGACCAGGACGTCAAGGGCAAGGCGGTGATCTGGCTCGGGAGCGCGGGACCGCAGGGCACCGACCCGGGCCTGCGCCGGCTCCTCGGGGCCCGCGGACGCAATGCCGTCGACAACGAGCATGCCGCCGCCGTCATCGGACCGCCCTCGGCCGGACGCTTCGGCCGCGGCCGCGCGAATGGACCCGGCCAGGCGGCGCGCGGACAGCGGGAAGGCGCGCCCGCTGCCCAGCCGCCGCGCCGGCCGTCCAACGGCAGCCTCGGCGACTTCACGACCGTCCAGCGGCTCGACACGAAGGTGCCGCCGCAGTTGAGCGCGTCTGACGAGTTCTTCGACTTCCTGTTCAGCAGCGCGCCCCAGCAGTACGCCGACCTGAAGGCGAAGGCCGACAAGGGGGACGCGCTTCCCGAGTTCGATCTGAAGGGCGTCTCGATGACGATCACCGTCGACGCCGACTACACCGTCGTCCAGACGCGCCTCTCGCGCAACGTCGTCGGGCGGGTGGAGGGCACGGACCCACGGATGAAGGACACCTACGTACTCTTCGGCGCGCACTACGACCACATCGGCTACCGCCAGACGCCGCCCAACGCGAACGCCGGCCGCGGCTTCGGCGGCCAGGCGCGCCAGCGCCCGACGCCGCGTCCCGGCGACGTCATCAACAACGGCGCCGACGACGACGGATCCGGAACGGTGGCGCTGATGGCCATCGCGCACGCCTTCGCGCTCGGCCCGAAGCCGAAGCGGTCCGTGATGTTCGTCTGGCACACGGGGGAGGAGGCTGGCTTGTACGGCTCGCGCTACTTCGCCGATTACCCGGAGGTGCCGCTGGACGAGATCGCGGCGCAGCTCAATATCGACATGATCGGCCGCAATCGCGACGACAAGCCGAGCGAGGAGAACACCGTTTACGTCGTCGGCTCGGATCGCGTCAGCACCGAGCTGCACAACATCGACGAAGACGCGAACGCCTCGCTGGCCAAGCCGATGACGCTCGATTACGAGATGAACGACCCGGAGGACCCGGAGTCGATTTACACGCGCAGCGATCATTACAGCTACGCGGCCAAGGGGATCCCGATCATTTTCTACACGACCGGGCTGCACAAGGATTATCACTGGCTGACCGACGAAGTCTCGCTGATCGACTTTCCCAAGCTGGCCCATATCGCGCGTCTGGTCTATACGACGGGGACGCGGGTCGCCGACCTCGATCATTTCCCGGTCCGCGACAACAAGGGGCCGCGCAAGGGGAAGGGAGAGACGGGAAAGATCGGACAGTGAGTCGGAGGACGGAGGACGGAGGGCGGAGGGCGGAGGGCGGAGGGCGGAGGGCGGAGGGCGGTAGAACCACCCTGAACCCTGAACCGCGAACCCGGCCGTGAACGCGAACCCGACACTGAACGCGAACCCGACCCGGACCCCGGAACCCGAACCCGGAACGAGTCGAATTCGTGTACCGTAGCCGCATGGACGGCTGGCGCCAGCCTTCGTCGTCGGTGAGCCTGCCCGAGGTGCACGGGAGCATTCCCGTGCCCACCTCGGGCTTCTGGCGCAAGCTGTTCGCCTTTGCGGGTCCCGGGTACCTGGTCGCCGTCGGCTACATGGACCCGGGGAACTGGGCGACCGATCTCGAGGGGGGCGCGAAGTACGGCTACGCCCTCCTCAGCGTGATCATGCTGTCGAACCTGATGGCGATCCTGCTGCAGGCGCTGGCCGCGCGGCTCGGGATCGCCAGCGGGCGCGACCTCGCCCAGGCGTGCCGCGACCACTACTCGCGCCCCACGACGCTCGTCCTCTGGGCCTTGTGCGAAATCGCGATCGCGGCCTGCGATCTGGCCGAGGTGATCGGGTCAGCGATCGCGCTGCAGCTGCTGTTCGGGGTCCCGCTGATCTGGGGCGTGTGCCTGACGTCGATGGACGTCCTCCTGGTGCTGTACCTGCAGCAGTACCGGTTCCGCTACGTCGAGGCGCTCGTCGTTCTGCTGATCCTCGGGATCGCCGGGTCCTTCGCCGTCGAACTCGTGTTCGCGAAACCGACCCTGACGGGGGTGCTGGGCGGCCTGATGCCGACGACGGCGATCGTCAGGGATCCGCGGATGCTCTATGTCGCGGTGGCGATCCTGGGCGCGACGGTGATGCCGCACAACCTCTACCTGCACTCCTCGATCGTCCAGACGCGCAAGTACTCGGATACGCCGGAAAGCCGGCGCGAGGCGGTGGCGTTCTCGGGAATCGATTCCACCGTCGCGCTGATGTCCGCCCTGTTCCTCAACGGCGCGATCCTCGTGATGGCCGCCGCGACCTTTCACGGCAGCGGGCACCAGGGGGTCGCCGACATCTCCGACGCGTATCTGCTGCTCGCGCCGCTGCTCGGCACCTCGCTGGCCAGCACGCTGTTCGGCGTCGCGCTGCTGTTTTCGGGCCAGAACGCGACCGTGACGGGCACCCTCGCGGGGCAGATCGTCATGGAAGGGTTTCTGGACATCCGGCTGCGTCCCTGGCTGCGGCGTCTGATCACGCGAATCGTCGCGATCGTGCCGGCGCTCATCACGGTCGTGCTGTACGGCGAGGCGGGGACCGGCAAGCTGCTCGTGCTCAGCCAGGTGATCCTCAGCCTGCAATTGCCGTTCGCGGTGTTCCCGCTCGTGCTGTTCACCGGCGATCGCCGCAAGATGGGCGATCTGGTGGCCCCGGTCTGGATGCGCGCACTCGCCTGGCCGGTCGCCTTCGTCATCGCGACGCTGAACGTGTGGCTGCTCTGGCAGATCGTGATCTAGCGATCCCGGGAGTAGAGGCGGAGATGTACAGCAACATCCTGATTGCCATCGAGCACTCCGGGGCCGACAAGGCCGTGCTGGACCACGTCGAGCGGCTCGCCCACGAGACCGGCGGCGGGCGCCTGCTGCTGGTGCACGTGGCCGACGGGTGGGCGGCGCGGCATTTCAACGAGCTGGATCTCCGGGAGTCGGAGGAGATGCGCGACGATCGCCGCTACCTCGATGAGCTCTGTACGGACTTGCGGTCGCGCGGGTTCGATGCGCGATCGCGGCTGGCGATGGGGGATCCGGCGACTGAACTCGTCCGCGTGGCGCGCGACGAAGGGGTCGACCTGATCGCGATGTCGACGCACGGCCACCGATTCCTGAACGACCTGCTGCGCGGGAGCACGGCGGATCGCGTGCGCCACAGCGTGAGCATGCCGGTCCTGATGGTGCGAGCGCCGAAGCCCCCGAAGTGATGCGGCTGGTCTGCGCCTTCGCGCATCATCGCGCCGCGGCGGTCGCGGCGGACATGATGCGGCGGGCCACACGGGCGCCCGATTCGAGCGCCCCTTCCATGTAGCCGACAAACGCGTAGCAGGTGTGCTCTCCGGCGAAATGGATGCGCCCGCCCAGCGGCTCCTGCAGCATCGGCCCCATCGTGGTGACTTCCCCCGGCGCCGGAAACGAGTACGACGCCTTGACCCACGGGTCCGAGGGCCAGTCCATGAAGCGCGCGCGCACGAAGCTCGCGCGGATGCCGGGATAGACGCGTTCGAGCGCCGACAGGTAGTTCCCCTGCCGGGTGGCGGCCGTCCAGGCGCGGCAGTCGTCGGCGGCCGGACCCCCTGAGAACGCGATGAATCCCTGGCTGGCGGTCTTCTGGCCGTCGGTGCCATGCCACGTCAACTGCACGGGGCCGTCGGTGAGCATCGCGGGCCCGAGGTGGTCGCGACGCCAGACGGGATCCTTCAGGTTCACCAGATATTTGACGTTGCTGCCCATCTGCGGCCGAAGAGTGACGGGCAGGCGCGGCGTGAACGCGATGCGGTTCCAGACGGGAGGCGGAATCGCGACGACGACGAGGTCGGCGTCGTGCGTCGCGCCCGCCGCGGTCGTGACGCGCACGCCGCGGTCCGTCGCGTCGACGCGGCTCACGGGCGTCCGGACGTGCACGCGATCGGCGCCGAGTTCGCGCGCGAGGCGCACCGCGAGCTGCTGATTCCCGCCGGCGCACCGGTACACTTCGGTGTCCGTCCAGTACTTCTCGAGGCCGCCCCCTTTGACCATCGCGAGATTGCCGAGATAGCTCTGCCAGGCCGCGCGCACGCCGTTGTCGGCGGTCATCTGCGCGTCGATGCCGGCCTTGCAGAGCGGCGACGCGTCGAGCGTCTGCAGCCAGTCCGCCAGCGAGCGCGCATCGAGCGCCGCCGCCCCGGCCGTCGTCCAGGCGGCGAACGGATCGTCGATGCGCGCCGCGTCGGCGTTCAGGCGCTGCAGCGCGGCATCCATGTCCTTCCACAACTGCTCGGATTCCCCCGCGGTGAGCCGCTTGCCGTTCAGCACGATCGGCGATTCGGCGTCTTCTTCGGTGACGTCGAGAAACGCGAGGCCGAAGCGTTCCTTGTAGCCGACCCAGATCGGATGATTCGATCCGATCAACTCCGCGCCCCCTTCGACCGTGCCGCCCGGCACCAGGTCGTGAAAGCTGATCACCCGTCCGCCGACGCGGTTGCGCGCTTCGAACACCTGGACGTCCGCGCCGGCCTTCGCCAGCTCGTACGCGGCGGTCAGACCGGCAAAGCCGGCGCCGATGACGAGCACCCGCGGGCCGGACAGCCCCGGCACGGCAAACGCCAGCCGATCGGAGAGCAGCAGCGCGGCCGACGCCGCCAGCGACCGCCGCAGCATCTCGCGGCGCGTGAAGCCATGCGGCCGCTCGCCGAAGCGGCCGTGCAGTTGGGCGTAGAGCGACCGGGGCATCGTGCTGGGCTTTGGGCTTTAGGGGCGATCGAGCACTTCGCGCACCTTCTTCAGCAGGTCTTCGCGCGAGAACGGCTTCGCGAGAAAGTCTGTCGCTTCCGCCGGTGTCCCAGGGTAGCCGGAGATGCACAGCAGTTTGAGGCCGCTTCGCCGCTCGCGCAGCCGGTGCGCCAGTTCGGCGCCACCCATGTACGGCATGCGCATGTCGGTGAGGAGCAGATCCATGCCTCCGCCCACCTGATCGAACAGCTTCATCGCTTCCTGACCGTTGCGCGCTTCGTACACGCGGTAGCCGGCGCGCGTCAGGGCCTGCGCGAACAACTGGCGGACGGCCGGCTCGTCTTCCACCAGCAGGATCGATTCGAGGGTCTCTTCAGACATCAAGGCTTCCTGTCGGGCGCGGAGCGATCCTCGCGCGGCAGTCCGAGCCGCATCGCGGAGCATCCGAAAGCCCGGTGCAAGATGATCGCCTGACGCGCGGCCGGATTCCAGCGCTATTTTCGAAGCGGGGCGCACACCGGTGTGTCACGACCGCGCGCACACGCGCACAGGGCCGGGCTCGCTGTGCTATGGTGGGCGCGCACGCCTGCCAGCGTCCGCCTCGCAGAAACCGTGGGAGTATCAACGCTCGCGGCCGTCAGAGACATGGTCACGTCCTCATCGTCGCGCCGTCGCGTGTGGCTGCGGGTCGTCGGGATGGCGGCGCTCGCCGCCGCCGCTTTCACCGTGTGCCTGCGGGCGACCGGGGGCCCGGCGTTCACGATTGCGGTGCTGCGCCGCGACGGCCTCATGATTCCGTTCGCCTCCTACGACGATGGTGATTGGCATCAACCGTGGCCGATGACCTTGCGTGGCCACAACGTGCCTATTTCGCTCGCCGACGTGCCGAGCGACTGGTGGGGGGCCGCCGGACCTCGCTCGGCCTGGACGGCGTGGCTGACCGGCGGCGGCACGCGCCGGCTGACGCTCGGGGCGCCGCTGCGCCTGCCGGTGTTCTGCTCGTTCCGCCTTGCGATCTCCACCGACTACCGGGGCGCGCCTGCCGAAGGCGCCGAACCGACGATGCCGAAGGACGGGCTCGCGATTGCCGGCGGGGTGCCGCTGCTGCCGATCGAGTCGGTGCCGCGCGACTCGGCCGACTGGCAGCAGATGGCAAAGATCGTCGTCGGGAAATTCAATGCGGCCGAACGAACCGCGGCCGACGCGTTCCTCGACTGGCGCCATCCGTATTCGCGCGAGCAGCGCGAGCAGCGCCCCGTCGCGCTCGAGGCGTTCTACCGGACGCCGCTCCTGGACAAGGGCTGGACGGCCTCGTACGTCGAGGCGGTGCGCACGTTCCCACCGGCCCCCGAGGACAAGGGCTGTGGACTCATCACGTACGCGTTCGGGTGGGTGATGCAGCGGCCGGGCAGCACGCCGCGGATGGAGCTGGCGGCGCGCGTCACGTACTGCGACCGCGCCGACGTGCCCTTCATGCTGCCGTTCGGCCGCGTCGATCTCGGCCACGACACCTACTGGGTGTACCAGCTTTCGAGCTGGCGCGACGAGTACTACCATGTCGACCGCGTGCGGCACGACAGCATCCGCGAAGAGGCCAACTTCGACGGCGGCTCGTGCGGGCAATAGGCGCCGCCGGGCGTCGCGGACGAACCCGGAAGGACACTGGACTGGCGGCCTCGGACCGCACCGAGACCGCCAGACACACAGCGCTGGTTCAGGACGTGGCGCTGGTTATTTCGCCTTCGGCATGGCGATCTTGGAGACGGTAATCGTGTCGTCCTTCATGTCGCCGGTCAACGCCACCTTGTGTCCGGCGTGGACCTTGAGGCCGGCAAAGTCCTGATTGTCGATCTGATAGACCTTCCCGTCGGTCACGAACACGTACTTGGCGCCTTGCGTGACGCACGCCTCCGTGCACTCGCGATCCGTCATTTTCTTGGCGTGTTCCCCAGCCCCGTGCTTCGCCCCACACATGCTGTCGCTGATCGTCCCGGTCCAGGTCTCGGCGGCCAGCAGCGGCGTCGCGCAGAACAGCACGGCCGCCGCCATCAAGCAGAACTTTTTCATGTCGGAACCTCCTCGGTCTGAAAACAACCGGCCGAAGGAGTCTATTCCAAAACGAGCAACGGGGCGAGGCCCTGGGGAGGCCTCGCCCCTTCGATTCGCCCGGAACCGGCTACTGACCGCCCCCGTTCGAGGCGAGCAGGTCGCGCAGCTGATCGAGGTGCATCTTGATCTGTTCGATCTGCGCCCGATCGAGCGTGCCCTTGGCGGACGTCCCGGTCGTGCCCGTGGCCTCTTCCGGCTTGGCGCCCGGCTGTCCGGACGCGGAGGTCCCAAGCGCCTGGTCGACGATGGCGGCGATGGCGTCGAGGTGCTGCTTCACCTGGGCCCGCGTGGCCTCGGAGAGCTGCCCCTGGCTGCCGGCCTGCGCGCTCGGCTCGGTGCTCGCCGGGTTGGAGGCCGCGGCGCTCGCGCTGCTCGACGGATACGCCGCTGCGGGCGACGAGGGGGCGCCGGTGCTCGCCGGCGGATTCATCGCGCTGCTGGCCGCGGCGCCGCCGGCGGCCTGTTCGAACTGTTTCAGGTCGCTTCGGACCTGCACGAGCTTGGCACGGATCGCCGGATCGATCTGGGTATTGGGCGTCGTGCCGGTCGTCCCCACGCTGCCGGGCGCGCTGGACTGCGCGGGCGAGGTCGGGGCGGTCGCCGATTCGTCACTGCCTTCGGGGCCGAGCAGCGTGTTCAGGTTGCCTTCGACCTTCGCATACGCGGCGTGCCAGTCGGACTGGGTCGTGATCAGCTCGTTGAAGTTCGAGATCAGCTGAGAGACCTGGGTCCGGGCTTCGCCCGAGAGCCGCGACGCTTCGGGCATCTGCGTCAACTGGCTCAGGGCGTCGCGGGCGTCGCTCAGATGCTGACGCGCGGCGCTCTGATCCGGCGTCTGGGGCGTGGCGCTCGGCGGATTCTGCTGGGACGGATTCTGCGCGGCGGGATTCTGCGTCGGGTTCTGGGCCGCGGGGTTCTGTTCCGCGGGGTTCTGCGACGCGGGATTCTGCATCGCGCTCGTCGGGTTCGGCTCGGCCGAGGCCGGCGTCGGCTCGCTGCCGGCCGGACTGGCTGGCGTCGCGGTCGCCGGGGAGGCCGCCGCGGCCGCGCTCGAGGCCGCTGCCGCCGACGGTGCCGAGGCCTCCGCGCCCGTGCCGCCCGAAGACAGCGCGAGGGCGGAAATTTCCGTCCGGATTTCCTTCAGCTTCGCCTGCGCGGTCTCGTCCAGCGGCGAGCGGCTGCTGGCGGTCGCGCCGGCTTCGGTCGGCGCCGAGCCTTCCGGGCCGATCAGATCGGTGAGGATGCTGTCGATCTTCGAAACCTCGGTGCTCGTGTCCGTCGCTTCCGGCTTCGCGGTGCTGCCGGTCGTGCCGGCCGGATTCGCACTGGCGGCCGCGACGTCGCGCTCGAGATTGTTCAGGTGCGTGCGCAGTTGCGAGAACTTCGCCCGGTCGGCCGACGGAATCGACGACTTGGGGATGCTGTCGAGGGCGTCCTTCGCCTTGCGCACGTGTTCCGCCGGCGTGCTGGCCGTGCTCTGCTCGCCGGTCGGCGAGGCGGTCTGGGTTTGCGGCGTCTGGGTCTGCTGCGCCGGCGAACCCGACGGCGTCTGCGCCCAGCCCGCGGCCGGGAGACCAATCAGAGCGGCCGCCGCAAGCGCGGTCGTCAAACGTGCAGTGGATCGCTTCATGGGTGACTCCTCCTGTGCTGGTCGCGTCATTTTCATTCCACCCTCGTTTCGAGCAAGTGAGGTGCCACGCCGACCTCGAGTGCAAAACCTCCCATGAACATTGGTGATTTTTTGGAAGCTGTGCCATGAGGGTGGAAATTTTTACTCAGTCGAACGCCGGCGAGAACTCAGGCGGCGAGGAGGGCGAGCTGGTCTTTCAACGACGCACGCTGCCGGATCCGCAAGAGGTCAGGAGGTCAGGAGGCGACGGGTGGCGATTACCAGGACGCGCTGCGTGCGCCGCAAGAAGCCCCCAAGCGCAACTGACCGGACCGGCCCACCCCGACCGCCTCCCTGATCTCCTGATCCCTGCGAGAACCCACGAGCGTGTGGCGCCGCAAGAAGCCCCCAAGCCCAACTGACCGGACAGCCAGACCCAGGCCGCCGACCTCGTGCGAGAACCCGGCGCCTATAGAATGTGCGGATGTCTGCCGTCGGTCAGCTCCGCCGCGAACTCACGTCTTCGTGGCTCAACGTCCTGCTCGTGGCGGCGCCGGTCAGTTGGTGGCTGGCGGCCGGGACCCCCTCGATGTGGCTGTTCGTGCTGGCGGCGGTGGCCCTCATCCCGGCCGCCGGGCTGATCGGCCACGCGACGGAACAGCTCGCGCAGCACTCCGGCCCGACGCTCGGCGGCTTCCTCAACGCCACGTTCGGCAATGCCGCGGAACTGATCATTGCGATTGCCGCGCTGCGCGCGCAGCATCCTGAGGTCGTGAAAGCGTCGATCACCGGCAGCCTGATCGGCAACCTGCTGCTCGTCTTCGGCGGCTGCTGTCTGGCCGGCGGGCTGAAGCACGGGACGCAGCGCTTCAATCGCACCGCCGCAGGCAGCGTCACCGTCATGCTGGCGCTCGCCGTGGTGGCGCTCGTCATGCCGGCCGTCGTGGATCTGTTCGCGTTCGGATCGCTGAGCGCGCATCCTCCGGCGATCGATCGCCTGAGCGTCTGGACCGCGTGCGTGCTGCTGACGGTGTACGGCGCCGGGTTGATTTTCTCGTTCCGCACCAACCGCGATCCCCTGCGGCACCACGGCACGCCGGGGCGCCCCGGCCTCGGCGTCGGGCTGGCCGTCCTGGTGCTCGCCGTCGGCACGGTCCTGACGACGATCGAAGCCGAGCTCCTCGTGAGCGCGCTCGTGCCCGCGATGCAGAAGCTCGGGATGACGGAGTTGTTCGCCGGCGTCATCATCGTGGCGATCGTGGGCAACGCCGCCGAGCACTACAGCGCGTTGACCGCCGCGACCGCCGACGAAATGACCCTGGCCCTCGAAATCTCCGTGGGCAGCAGCGCCCAGATTGCCCTCATGGTGGCCCCGCTGCTCGTCCTGATCGCGCCGCTGTTCGGCCCGCCGCTCTCGCTGGTGTTCAATCCCTTCGAAATCGCCGGCATCGCCTTGTCGGTCGCGGTGATCGCCCTGGTCGCGCTCGACGGCGAGAGCAACTGGCTCGAAGGGTTGCAGCTGCTGGGGGTCTATTCCATCCTCGGGGCGGCCTTTTATTTGATTCCCGGGTGAGCGGGCGTGCGCGGCGGCCGCGCACCGCACACGCGCACACCCGCCGGCGCGTATCGGCTCGGCGCGGCCTGGCGCCCGATCGCGGCGCGGCGCTCGCGGCAGCGCTCTTGCTGAGGTCTCTGCGGGCGCACACCATGATCTGGTTTCTCGAACGCGAGTCGGATCTCCTCATTTGTGAGATCCGCCGTGTGGACGAGAGCTCGGTCTACGAGTTCGAGGTCGCTCCCAGCCAGGGACCCGCCCGGGTCCACCACTTCGATTCCCCGACGGACCTGATCAATACCTATCTGCGCGAGCAGTCCTCCTTGCGCGCCCAAGGCTGGCGTCCGCGCGTGAGCGATGTGGAATTGATCGCCGACTGACCACACGGGGGTTCCGCAGGAGATCAGCCCCGACCGAGTGATGAACGCGAACGGTATGTGGTTCCTGACCTCCTGCGAGAACCGACAGACGTGCGTCGCTGAAGGAACCGACAGGCGTGTCGCTGAAAGAGCAGGTCCTGCGAGCACCTCGTTCGTGGCATACTCACGCCCACACAGGAGGTCGGATGGGTATGGACGAACGCCGTCGGGTCTGGGTGTTGGGGATTCTCGTCGCTGCGGTGGCAGCCGTGCTGCCCGTGGCGGGGCAGCAGCGGGCCGGCGAGCCGCAGGCGCTGACGGCGGCGGACTACGCGCGCGCCGAGCGCTTCATGAGCTACAACACCACCCCGCTGGTGCTCCGGAGCGGCGTGCGTCCGACCTGGCTGCCCGACGGCCGCTTCTGGTACAGCACCACGACGGAGCAGGGGCATCAGGCCTTCCTCGTCGACCCCGCGACCGGCGGGAAGTCCGCGTGCGACCTTCCGGCGTGCAAGGCAGCCGAAGCAGGACGCGGCGGGCGCGGCGGACGGGGCGGGGGCCGTGGTGGCGCGGCGCGCCTGGACGTGCCGTCCCCCGACGGCACCCACACCGCGTTCATCCGCGACTGGAACCTCTGGATGCGCGACGTGAAGACCCGCAAGGAAACCCAGCTCACGACCGACGGCGTCACGGATTTCGGCTACGCGACCGACAACGCGGGCTGGACGCACAGCGATCGCGCGATCCTGATCTGGTCGCCCGACTCGAAGAAGATCGCGACCTTCCAGCAGGACCAGCGCAAGGTGGGCGAGATGTACACGGTGACCACGAAAGTGGGGCACCCGGAGCTGCACGCCTGGAAGTACCCGCTGCCCGGCGACGCCGTCGTGACCATGATCCAGCGCGTCATCATCGACGTCGATCGGCCCAAAGTGGTCCGCCTGCAGATGCCCCCCGACGAGCACCGCTCCTCGCTCTGCGACGACGTGAAGTGCCGGGGCGGCGAATGGGCGGACGTCTACTGGAGCCCGGATTCGACGCATCTCGCCTTCCTGTCCACCGCGCGCGACCACAAGAAGGAACAGCTCCGCGTCGCCGACGCGGCGACCGGCGCCGTCCGCGACGTGATGCAGGAGACCGTGCCGACGTTTTTCGAATCGGGCAACGGCGCCGTCAACTGGCGCTACCTGCCGGCGTCGAACGAAATTCTCTGGTTCTCCGAGCGCGACAACTGGGGGCAGCTGTACCTCTACGATCTCCAGACGGGCAAGCTGAAGAACCAGATCACGCACGGCGACGGCAACGTCACCCAGGTGCTTCGCGTGGACGAGAAGAACCGGCTGATTTATTTTCTCGCCGTCGGCAAGGAAGCCGGCGAGAATCCGTACTACACCCATCTGTACCGGGTCGCGTTCGACGGCTCCCACCTGCAGCCGCTGACCCCCGAGCCAGGCACGCACGATGTCAGCTTCTCGCCGTCGGGCGCGTATTTCGTCGACACGTATTCGACACCCGTCACCCCGCCCGTTTCGGTGCTGCGCGACGCGTCCGGCAAGTCCATCGCGACGCTCGAAAAGGCGGACGTCTCGAAGCTGGTCGCGACCGGCTGGAAGCCGCCCGTCCAGTTCGTCGTGAAGGCGCGCGACGGCCAGACGGATCTCTACGGCCTGATGTTCGAACCGACGCAGCTCGAGCCGGGACGCAAGTATCCGATCGTCAACCACATCTATCCCGGCCCGCAGACCGGCAGCGTCGGCAGCCGCACGTTCAATCCGGCGCGCGGCGACGCGCAGGCGCTCGCCGAACTCGGCTTCGTCGTCGTCGAAATCGACGGGATGGGCACGCCGTGGCGCTCGAAGAAGTTCCACGAGGCCTACTACGGCAACATGGGAGACAACACGTTGCCCGACCAGGTGACCGCGATGAAGCAGCTCGCGCAGAAGTACCCCTTCATCGACATCGATCGCGCGGGCATCTACGGCCATTCCGGCGGCGGCTTCGCGACGGCGGACGCCATGTTCCGGTACCCCGACTTCTTCAAGGTCGGGATCTCGGAATCCGGCAACCACGACAACCGCGTGTACGAGGACGACTGGGGCGAGAAGTGGCAGGGGCTGCTGAAGAAGAACCCCGACGGCACGACGAACTACGACAACCAGGCGAACGAAAACGTCGCGCGCAACCTGAAAGGGCACCTGCTGCTCGCGCACGGCACGATTGACGACAACGTGCCGCCGTACAACACGCTGCTGGTGGTCGACGCCCTCATCAAGGCGAACAAGGACTTCGATCTGCTGCTGCTGCCGAACCAGCATCACGGGTATGCGAGCGACTCGGACTACATGACCCGGCGCCGCTGGGACTACTTCGTCCGGTACCTGCTCGGCGCGCAGCCGCCGGCCGAATACCAGATGCACGCGAAGGCCGGCGCGGAGGGCGCAGGACCGCGCTGAGGGCGCGGCAGGCCGCCGCCGCTCGCGTATAATGTCGCCGTGCTGGAAGCCTTCGTGACCGATCTTCGCATCGCGTTGCGATGGTTCCGGAAGAGTCCCGGGTTCACGGTCGTCGCGGTCGTGTCGCTGGCGATCGGGATCGGGTTCAACACGGCGATCTACACCGTCGCCGACGCGCTGCTGTTCCGGCCGCTGCCCGTCGTCGCCCCGGACCAGCTCGTCGACGTGTTCACCAGCGGCAGCGACGCTACCTCGCGGTTCGGCACCTCGTCGTATCCGGACTATCTCGATCTGCGCGCGCAGAACGCCGTCTTTTCCGACATCGTCGGCTACTCGCCGATGTTCGCGGCGGTCAGCGGCGGCGTCGGCTCGCAGCTCCGGATGGGGGAGATCGTCACCGGCAACTACTTCGGCGTGCTCGGCGTGGGCGCCGCGCGCGGCCGGACCATCGCTCCCCCCGACGACAGCGCCGGCGCACCGCCGGTCGTGATGGTCTCGTACCGGTACTGGACGCACGATCTCGACCGTGCCACGGACGCCGTCGGCCGCACGCTGAGGATTCGCGGCCAGGCGTTCACGGTGATCGGCGTTGCCCCCGAGCACTTCACCGGCATGGTCCCGATGCTGTCGCCGGACCTCTGGATTCCGGTTGCCGCCTCCCTCGACGTCGAGCCGGTCGGCCTGCACGACGTCGTCCCCTCGCCGTCGGGGACCAGCCGGCTCGGACGCCGGGGCGATCGCTGGCTCTTCATGCGCGGACGCCTGCGCCGGGGGCGCACCGTCGCGGAGGCGCGCGCGAACCTCGGCGTCGTGATGGCGCGCCTGCGCGCGAACTATCCCGTGACGAACAAAGGCCGGGTGATTTCCGCCCTGCCGACGACCGACGTGCACGTGCATCCGGACGCCGACGCGCGGATTCGTCCCGCCCTCTTCGGCCTCATGCTCGTCGTCGGGCTCGTGCTGCTGATCGCGTGCGCGAACGTCGCCGGCATGCTGCTGGTGCGGGCGTCGGCTCGCCGCAAGGAGATCGGCGTGCGGCTCGCGCTCGGCGCGAGCGGCCGGCGCCTGGTCCGCCAGCTGCTGACCGAGTCGCTCGTGCTGTCGGGGGTCGGCGGGATCGTGGGGGCGCTGTTCGCGTGGTGGGCCGTCGCGGCCCTGGCGGCCGTCCGGCTGCCGATTCCGCTGCCGCTCGTCTTCGACCTGCGGCTCGACTACCGGATCCTGCTCTTCACGTTCGGCGTGACGGCCGCGGCCGGCGTGATCGCCGGGGCGGTGCCGATCTTCCAGACGCTGAAGCCGACGGTGGCGGCCGATTTGCGCGGCAGCATGGGGACCGAGCGGATTGGCCGGCGGTGGACGCTGCGCGACGCGCTGGTGGTCGGCGAGATGGCGGTCACCGCCGTCCTGCTCGTGCTGGCGTCGCTGCTCACGCGCGGCGTGATCGCCGCGCAGCGGACCAGCCTCGGCTTTGCGGCCGACCGGCTCGCGGTCGTGTCGGTGGATCCGCGCATGCTGCGCTATTCCGACGAGCGCAGCGCGCAGTTCTTCCGCGACGCGCTGGCTCGCGTCGACGCCATCCCGGGCGTCGTGTCGGCGGCGATCTCGACGCGCCCCCCCTTCTCGGTGAACTACAGCCGCTGGCAGCTCTGGGTTCCTGGACATCAGCGCCCGGGCGACGCCGGCGACACGGTCGAAGTGACCACCGTCTCGCCGACGTACTTCGAGACGTTGGGCGTGCCCATCGTCGAGGGGCGCAACTTCGCCGAGTCCGACCGGCCGGATGCGCCGCGCGTCGCCATCGTCAACGAGACGTTCGCGCGCCGCTATTTCCCTGGCCGCAGCGCCATCGGCCGGACGTTCCGCGCGACGACGGCCGACGGGCCCGTCTACTCTATCGTGGGCGTCGCCGCCGACCACAAAGTGACGGCGGTCGACGAAGGCCCGACGCCGTTCGTCCACGTGGCGCGCAGCCAGCGGCCCAACACGTATGCCGCGATCATCGCGCGCACGCGCGGCGACGCGCCGGCGCTCCTGCGCGACATGCGCCAGGCCGTGCTCTCGCTCGACCCCAACGTGGTGTTCGTCGAAAGCGAGACGATGGAAGGGGAGGTCGGGGCGACGCTGTTTCCCGTCCGCGCCGCGGCGTGGCTGACCGGCAGCGTGGGCCTGATGGCGATGCTGCTCGCGGCCGTCGGTCTGTACGGCGTCATCGCGTATTCGGCCGCCTGCCGCACGCGCGAACTGGGCATCCGGATCGCCCTGGGCGCCCGACGGGGGACGATCGTCCGGCTCGTGATGGGTCAGGGGCTCGCGATGGCGGCCGCCGGCCTCGGGATCGGTTTTCTGCTGGCCGCGGGATCGGTCGGAGTGCTCGCCGGGATTTTGTACGGCGTCAGCCGCGCCGACCCGGTGGCGTGGGCGTTTGCCGCCGTGGTGGTCCTGGGCGTCTCGGGGCTGGCCAACCTGGTCCCGGCCTGGCGGGCTGCCCGGGTGGATCCGACCGAAGCGCTGAAACTGGAGCGCTGAAGGGCCATCCGGAGATATACTGGCGGGTCTCCGACGCTGGACCACCCGCCGGCCGATCGGACCCCCGGCACATCGCACGGGAGCATCAAGGAGTCAGCATGGCGTCCATGAACGGGACAGTGAAGCGGCTGGTCAGCGACAAGGGCTTCGGATTCATCGTCGCCGACGACGGCAATGAGTACTTCTTCCATAACTCGGCGTGCAACGGCGTCCGGTTCGACGATCTGCGCGAAGGGCAGAAGGTGACGTTCGATCGCGGGCAGGGTCCGAAAGGCCCGCGGGCCGAGAACGTGCGCCTCGCGTAAGCGACGGGGCTGGTGCCGGAGGTGGGAATCGAACCCACACTCCCCGAAGGGAACGGGATTTTGAGTCCCGCGCGTCTGCCAGTTTCACCACTCCGGCGGGCAGGACAGTCAGTATAACAGCGCGCGGCGCCCCACGGGCGCTGCGCGCGCGAACGCCGGCTTGCTCCAGTCGCTTCGCTACCGGAATTTCCGTCTCCTGTGGATCGGGCTGCTGATCTCCTTTGCCGGGAGCTTCATGCAGGCCGCGGCCATCCTCTGGCACGTCTCGCTGCTCGTCCCCGACAATCGGCGCGCCCTCGCGCTCGGCCTCGTGGGCCTCGTCCGGATTGTCCCCATCATCGTCTTCTCGCTGATCAGCGGCGTGGCGGCCGACGTGCTCGACCGCCGGCGCCTGATGCTGGCGACGCAGACCGCCATGATGCTGTTGTCGGGACTCCTCGCCGTCCTCACGTGGCGCGGCCTGGCGGTCGTGTGGCCGATCTATCTGATCGCGGCCGCGAGTTCGGCGGCCGGCGCGTTCGATCTGCCCGCCCGGCAGGCGCTGCTGCCCAACCTCGTGCCGCGCGCGGATCTGGCCAACGCGATCAGCCTGAACACGATCATGCTGCAGCTCGCCTCGGTGGCCGGACCGGCGCTCGGCGGGCTGATCATCGCTCGGGGCGGCGTGGGCTGGGCGTATGCCTTCGACGCGCTGTCGTATCTCACGGTGATTGGGGCGCTGCTGCTGATGCGCGGCGTGGCGCGCGAAGAAGCGCCCGCGGCCGGCGATCGCTTCACGTGGGCCTCAGCGGTCGAAGGGCTGCGCTTCGTCTTCCACGCCCCGCTCATCCGCTCGACGATGCTGCTGGACTTCTTCGCGACCTTTTTCTCGTCGGCGACGGCGCTGCTGCCGATTTACGCGCAGGACATTCTGAAGGTCGGGGCGAGCGGCTACGGGTGGCTCTACGCGGCGCCGGCGGCCGGCGCGCTGGTGGCGAGCGCCGCGATGGTGCGCTCCGTCGATCGAATCGACCGATGGGGCGACGTGCTCGCCGTCTCCGTCGTCCTCTACGGGATCGCGACGTTCGGCTTCGGCGTGTCGCGTCAGTTCTGGTTTTCGTTCGCCTGCCTGGCGGGCACGGGTGCGGCCGATACGGTGAGCATGGTCCTGCGCAATCTCGTGCGTCAGCTCGAGACGCCGGATCGCTTGCGCGGCCGGATGACCGGGATCAACATGATCTTCTTCATGGGCGGCCCGCAGCTCGGGGAACTCGAAGCGGGGCTGGTGGCCAACTGGCTCGGGGCTGTCGTCTCGGTCGCCAGCGGCGGCCTCGGCTGCATCGTCGCGACGATCTGGATCACCGTCGCAACACCGGCGCTGCGCAGCTATCGCAGGGAGGGGAGCAGGCTCTAGGCTTTAGGCTTTAGGCTTTGGGCTTTAGGAGGGCTTTAGGACGGCTTTGGGCTCGGCGGTGGGCTTTGGGCTCGGCCTTCCCAAAGCCCAAAGCCCAAAGCCCAAAGCCTAAAGCCCAAAGCCCAAAGCCTAATTCGCCGGTGCGGGATCGAGCGGGAGGTCGCTGCTCCAGATCGAGTACTCGTAACGCCAGGTGCCGCCGGTGTGGCGAAGCACGAGGAGGTACTTGCCGCGGTCGTGGCTCGGGCCGGCCGTCGCGGTCTTGCGTTCGAGTACGTACGAGCCTGTCTGGTAGGCGAGCGGGCCGCTGCCGGAGACTTCCGCGACGTCCATCTCGAGCGTCGCATTCGGCTCGCGGCCGATGAGTCCCTGATAGTACGACTTCAGGGCGTCCTTGCCGCGGATGATGGGCGCGTTGGGCGGCATGAAGACGACGTTCTGGGTGTACAGGTCGAGCATCGGCCCGACCTGTTGCGTGTTGAACGCGTGCAGGAAGGCCGTGTTCTCCTGACGGATCGCTGCGGCATCCTGTGTGGTGAAATCCTGCTGGGCTCCGCCGCCGCAGGCGGCCGTGAGCACCAGCGCCGCGGCCAGCGCGCACAGGGCTGACTGTCTCATCGTTCTCCTTTTTCGATGTTCCGCCCGGCCGTCTTCGGCGGGCATCCTGCCCGAGAGGGGAATCGTCATGATGTGCGATCGGCACGGCGGTGTCAACGCGCTATAATCGCGACGCGTGAGCACGTTGAACATCATCGTCTTGTACGATCGCTGGGAGGCGCCCGAGCCGGAGAGCGCTCCCCCCGACAAGGCGCCGCTGACCCGCACGCTCGACAAGAAGGAGGTCGAGGAGGAAGTCTGCGAGGCGCTCGGCAAGCTCGGACATCAGGCGACCCTGCACTGCCTCGACGGATCGGTGAAGAGCCTGCACGCCCTCGCCCGGATGGAGTGCGACCTGGTCTTCAACCTTGCCGAATCGTTTGGCGGCAACGATACCGCCGACTACTGCATCGCCGCGTACCTGGAGCTCGTCGGCCGGCGCTTCACGGGCGCCGGGTCGCACGGCCTGCTCTTTGCGCAGGACAAGGCCGTCGCGAAGAAGATTCTCGAGTTCCACGGCATCCACACGCCCGTCTTCGCGCGTTCGTACCGCGGACGCCTGGATTTCTCGCACGACCTCGCGTTCCCGGTCATCGTCAAGCCCGCGCGCGAGGACGGGTCGATCGGGATCGAGTTCAACGCGGTCGTCAGTTCGATCCGCGAGCTGATGGAGCGGATCGACTGGCTGCACGCCAACTTCGATTCGCCGGTGTTGATCGAGGAATACGTCGAGGGGCGCGAGATGTACGTCGGCGTGCTCGGCAACGACAACCCCGTCGCACTGCCGGTCGTCGAGCTCGATCTGTCCAAGCTGCCGGAAGGCACGCCCCGCATTGCGGGCGCCGAAGTGAAGTGGGGCAAGGGCACCGGCGCCTACCGCGACACGAAGTCGGCGGTGGCCGACGATCTGCCGGAGGAGACGTCCGCGCTGCTGCAGCAGACGGCGGTGGCCGTGTATCAGGCGCTCGAACTGCGGGACTACGCACGCATCGACATGCGCCTGCGCGAGGATGGCCGCGTCGCGGTGATCGAGGCGAATCCGAATCCCTGGCTCGCCTCGCGGGCGGAGTTCGCGATGGCCGCGCGCAAGGCCGGCCGTCCGTATCCACAGCTCGTGTCCGAAATCGTCGAGCTGGCGCTCGCCCGGTATGCCCTGGTGTAGGGCACCGCGAAAACTCGGGCATTCGGCCGCAAGTCCTTGTTTCCCACCTGCTTACCACCCAGAACCACAGGCGTGCCTTCTGGCCGCGCCCATCGAAAAATGCAAAAAATGGCCGTTTTTCGCGGGGTTTCCGTTGCGTCTGGCCGTTCGATGGACTATACTGAAGGGACTGCTCAGCGGGCGCACGCCTTTCCGACTCACCTTACGCAGTGGGGGACATGTGACATTCCAGGTTGGTGACAAGGTCATTTACCCAAATCACGGACTCGGCGTAGTTCAGGGCATCGAGACCAAAACGATTCTCGGTACGACCTGCGGTTTTTATCATCTCCGGATGGTGGCGAACGAGACCACCGTGCTGGTGCCGCTCGACAACGTCGACGGCGTCGGTTTGCGGCGCGCGATTGGGGACGAGGAGATCGAGCGCCTGTTCAGCCTGCTCGGCGACGGCAAGATCGACAATCACCAGAACTGGAAGGGACGCTTCAAGGACAATTCCGATCGGATGCGCACCGGATCGATCTACGACGTCGTCGAGGTGCTGAAGAGCCTCACGTTCCTCGCTCGATCCAAGAACCTCTCGTTCCGCGAGAAGCGCATGCTGGATCGCGCCAAGTTCCTCGTCATCTCCGAGATTTCCGAGGTGTCGCACGAGGGCAGCTCGGCGATCGAACAGAAGGTGGAGCACGCGCTCGAGCGCTGCTTCGCGACCAAGACGCGTTCGATCGCGCGCGCCAAGGCGGCCAAGGCGGTCCCCACGACGCGGGTGTCGGCGCGACGGACGGCCAAGGCGTCATAGCGCATCCCGGGCTTCATCAGGGCCGGGCGTCCCGCCGCCAGCGGCGGCAGCGCTCCGGCCCTCTTTTTCTGTACTGCCCTCTCACGTCTCGACGAGGCGTACGCGCCACACGATGCTGACGCAGCTTGCCGCGGCCGTTCGATCGCTGGCCACGTACGTGGCGGTCGCACTCTACGTGCTCGTGCTCGGGCCGCCGGTGCTGGTGCTGGCGTTGGCGACCGGCAGCCCCCGCCTGCTGTATGGCGTCGGCATCCGGGGCGTCAGGCTGGGGCTGGGGCTGAGCGGGATCCGGACGCAGGTGGTGGGTGGCGAGCACATCCAGCGCCGCCGCGCGGCCGTCTATGCCGTCAACCACACGAGCAACGTCGAGCCGCCGATTGTCTTCGACGCGCTTGGCGGCCTCTTTCCGCGCCTGCGGATGCTCTACAAGGCGGAGCTGCGGAAGCTGCCCGTCCTCGTGCGGGCCTTCGACCTGGCCGGCTTCGTGCCGATCGACCGCGGCAAGACCGAACAGAGCCTGGCGGCCATCGATCGCGCGGCCGCCGCTCTCGCCGAGGGCTATTCCTTCGTGATCTTTCCGGAAGGGACCCGCAGCCGCACGGGCGCGCTGCTGCCGTTCAAGAAGGGGGGATTAGTGATGGCGATCAAGGGGCACGCCCCCGTCGTGCCGGTCGCGATCGCGGGGGCGCGCCGGGCGATGCGCAAGGGCAGTCCGTTGATCTACCCTGTGACGGTGACGGTCCGGTTCGGCGCCCCGATCGAGACCGCCGGGATGACGGTTGACGATCGGGACGCGCTGGTGGCGCGCGTCCGGGGCGAGGTGGAACGGATGCTGGAGGCTGCGGCATGCTGACCGTCTTGACGGCCCTGGGGCGCACGGCCGCGTTCTCGTTCGCGGCCGGCATCAACCTGTACGCGACGGTGGCGATCCTCGGACTGGCGAGCCGGTACGGGTGGGTCGATCTGCCCCCGCAGTACCGCGTCTTCGACAACACGGCGATTATCGTCGTCGCGCTCGCGCTCTATGCGGTCGAGTTCTTCGCCGACAAGATTCCATGGATCGACTCGATGTGGGACGCCGTCCACACGGTCGTGCGGCCGATCGGGGGGGCGCTGATTGCGGTGGCGACGCTGGGGCACGCCTCGCCGACCACCCGCGCCCTGGTGGCGCTGCTCGGCGCCTCGCTCGCCGCCAGCACGCACGTGACCAAGTCGGGCAGCCGTGCGCTCGCCAACCTGAGCCCCGAGCCGTTCTCGAACTGGGCCCTGAGCTTCGCCGAGGACGGCTTCGTCGCCGGGCTCGCGCTGCTCGCCTTGAAGTACCCGGCGGCGGCGGCCGTCGTCGTGCTGGTCTGCCTCGTTTTCATGGCGGCGTTGACGGCGTGGTTCGTCAGGTTCGTTCGTCGCCGCTTTCTGCGTCGGGCGAGCGTCTAGCCTCCCGTCGTGAACGTCATCGACCAGGGGGCGAGAGGCTGGCGATCGATCGCGCTCTCGATGCCGTCGAGCAGATCGACCCGCACGGTACGGAATCGGTCGAGCGGGGCGGAGAAGGTGATCTCGAGCGCGCGGTTCCCCTCGTTGTAGTCGATGGTGAATGGCGGCGGCGCGGCCGGTGCGCCGGTGGGCGCCGTCCCGGTGTACGTCACGTGGACGTGCCCCTTGAAGCTGCCGGGGTTCATGTCGCGCGAAAACTGCAGCCGAACCGTGGACGAGGGACTCACGTCGACGTCGTTGGCGAGCGGCGCCGTGAAGATCACCTGCGGCACCGGGGCGGGGGGGAGCGGCACCGTCACCTCGACGGGGGCTTCCGCGGGCGCCGTCGCCCTCGCCACGGATGCGGCTTCGATCCACACGAGCGCCCCTTCGTGCCGCACCATGCCGGCGACCTCGAGCCATACGCCGGTGTCGACGCGCGCGGTCGGATCGAGGTCGAAGCCCTTGCCGCGCGGCCGCACCCCTGTCACCCAGACCGCGCCATCGGCCGCCTGCAGCACGAAATCCCAGCGGCTCTTGCCGACCGGCACGGGCAGGTCGCCGTACAGGTTGTTGCCGCGGAAGCGTCCGACCAGCGTCACGCGCGTGTCGGCGTACTTCGCGGGCGCGAGCGCGATCGCGCGAATGGTCGGTTCGACGGGCAACGGCGAGTCGACGAAGGTGGCGTTGAGGATCACGAAGAGCTCGCCGCGGCCCGGCCACTCGCCGTTCGAGACCGCCTGCAGCGCGGGCGCGAAGTCGATGGAGGCAAACCGCGAGTCGTCGGGGCGCAGGCGCCCGAGATCCCAGAACGCCCCCCGCACTTCGCCGTCGCTCGTGCTCGCCGGCTGTTCCTTCCAGTACACGAACACCGGCTTCGCCGTTCCGGACAGTTCGGCCAGGCCGCGCGATTCGATCACCCGAGCGTGGACGGCAATCTCGCGTCCGTGAAAGAACACGGGGGAGGCCACGAGCGCCTCGGCGCTGGTGGCCAGGCGCGTCGCGGGTGGGGAGGACTGGTACGACGCGGCGCCGAGCGCGACCAGGCCACTGACGAGCAGCGTCCTGAGCATGGCTACGATGTTATGCCACCTGAGGTCCGGCCGCCGCCGCTCGCGCCAGGTGCGCCCGCAGGCCCCCTACGCGCCGGCGCGGCTCGTGCGTATAATCGAGAGCTTGTGAAGAAGGAGAACAAGCTCCGGTCCTTCCCGGCCTCGGCGGGGAGGGGCGCGGTCGAGCCGGTTTCGGAACTGACGACGAACCGGCTCTCGGTGTACCTGCGGTATCTGACCGCCCTCGACGTGGCGGGGGTCCGCTCGATTTCGTCGCAGGCGCTCGCGGAACGATTCGACCTGAACGCCGCGCAGATTCGCAAGGACCTGGCGTGCTTCGGCGAGTTCGGCGTCCGCGGCGTCGGCTACTACGTCCAGGAGCTGCGCGCGCACCTGCAGGCGATCCTCGGCCTCGATCGCGCCGTGCGCGTCGGGATCATCGGCGCGGGGAACCTCGGCCTCGCGCTCGCCGACTACCCCGGGTTCCGTCAGGACGGCTTCGAAATCGCCGCGCTGTTCGACACGCGCCGCGACAAAGTCGGCCAACGCTCGCGCGGCGGCGTCCCCATCCATGCGGCCGGCTCGCTGGCGCGCGTGGTGCGCCGCGAAGGCATCCGGATCGCCGTCATCGCGGTGCCGGGGGCGGCCGCCCAGCACGTCGCGGATCAGGTCGTCGCCGCGGGAATACGGGCCGTGTTGAGCTTTTCGCCGGGCGCCATCAAGGTGCCGCCGGGGGTCAAACTCAAGAGCATGGACCTGACGGTCTCGCTCGAGAGCCTTTCGTTCTTTCTCGCGCAGGAGAGGGGAGCGTCATGACGCGCGCGCGCACGCCGCGGTTGTCGCACGTGGACCCGGCCACGGGACGCGTCCGCATGGTCGACGTCACCGACAAGCCGCCCACGGCGCGCGAAGCCGTCGCGCGCGGGCGGATCCGGATCGCCGCGGCCGCCCGGCGCCAGATTCGCGCCGGGACGCTGACGAAAGGCGATCCGCTCGAGACCGCCCGCCTGGCGGGCATCATGGCGGCCAAGCAGACGTCCACGCTGATCCCGCTGTGCCATCCGCTGCCGGTGTCGCACGCGGACGTGAGGCTCCAGGCGCGGCGCGACGGCTACGAGATCGAAGCGCGCGTTCGGACGACGGCCTCGACCGGCGTCGAGATGGAGGCGCTGACGGCGGTGGCGGTCGCCGCCCTGACCATCTACGACATGGTCAAGGCCGCCGACAAGGCGATGGTGATTGGCGACATCCGGCTCGTCGAAAAGCGCGGCGGCCGCAGCGGCGAGTACCGCGCCCGCGCGCGATGACGATCCTCGTCGCGATCTACAGCCCCTTCCTGGCGTGGCGCATTCCGGAGGCGCAGGTCGCGTGGCTTCGGGAGGCGTTTCCAGGACATTCGTTCGTCCGTGCCGACAGCGACGCCGAAATGGTCGCCAGGATCGGGGAGGCCGACATCGCGTTCAGCTCGCTCGTCGACGCCGCGGCGCTGGCGGCCGCACCGCGCCTCCGCTGGATCCACAGCCCCGCTGCCGGCGTCGGGGGGATGCTGTTTCCCGCGCTCGTCCAGAGCGACGTCGTCGTGACGAACTCGCGGGGCAACAGCGCGGCGACGATCGCGGAGCACGTGATTGCCGTCACGCTGGCGCTGATGCGCCGTCTGCCGCGTGCATGGCAGGCGCAGGAAGAGCGCCGCTGGGCCCAGGACGAGCTGTCGGCGGCCGGCGCGATCCGGACGCTGCACGGATCGCGCGTGCTCGTGATCGGACTCGGCGCGATCGGCGCCGCCGTCGCGACGCGCGCGCTGGCGTTCGGCGCCGGCGTCGTCGGCGTGCGGCGCCACGTGCACGCGCCGTCGCCGTCGGGCCTGGCCGCCGTCGTGCCGCCCGGCCAGCTCGACGTCCAGCTCCCGGCGGCCGACGTCGTGGTCGTCGCGGCGCCGCAGACTACGGAGACGCGGCATCTGATCGGCGCGCCCCAGCTGGCGGCGATGAAAGAGGATGCCGTACTCGTCAACGTCAGCCGCGGCGGACTGATCGATCAGGCGGCGCTCGTCCGCGCGCTCGAAGCCGGCCGCCCCGGCGCCGTCGCGCTCGACGTCTTCGAGCACGAGCCGCTGCCGCCCGACAGCCCCCTGTGGAGCCATCCGCGGGTGCTGATCACGCCACACGTCGCCGGCATCCACGCGAACTACTGGCCGGATGCCGCCGCGCTCTTCGCCGACAATCTGCGACGCTTTCTCGCCGGCCAGCCGCTCCGCAACGTCGTCGACAAGCACGCGGGATACTGATCGGGCCGGCACGCGGCCTAGGCTTTTGCCGCGTGGGCGTTCTGGACGGGATACGGACCCTCGAGCGCGGGGGAGCCGGTCTCCAGCAGCGACTTGAGGTTCGAGAAGGACGGACCTGCACGACGTTCGCGGTCTCCCGCGACGGTTCGACCCTGGTCTTCTCGCGCCGGGGCATCGATGCCGACTTGTGGCGCCTGGACCTCGCGCATCCGGCGGCCTCACGCGCGATTGCCCAATCCACGATGTGGGACGGCGGCGCCGAGTACTCGCCGGACGGCCAGCGGATCGCGTTCTCGTCGAATCGGGGCGGCAGCCGGGAAATCTGGGTCGCCGACGGCTCTGGTGAGCACGCGCAGGCGCTCACGCACTTCGGAGGGCCGATCAGCGGTACGGCGCGATGGTCGCCCGACGGCCGCGAACTCGCCTTCGACAGCCGGCCCGCCCATCGCCGGTCGCGCGACGACGATTCTCGACAGAAGGGCTGGCGGTGATCCACACTCTCCCGCATGACCAGCCGGCGCGACGTCCTGAAAGCCTCGCTCCTGCTGCCCGCGCTCGTCGCGGCCGACGGACCCCGCATGTTGGCATCGAGTGTCAAACCGCACGTCGTGGTCGTCGGCGCCGGGGCGTTCGGCGGCTGGACGGCCCTGGCCCTGCGCGGCCGCGGCGCCGCCGTCACGCTCGTCGATGCGTGGGGGCCGGGGAACGCGCGCGCCAGCTCCGGCGGTGAAACCCGGGTGATTCGCGCGACCTACGGGTCGCGCACGATCTACACGCGTCTCGCCGTGCGCGCGTTGCAGCTCTGGACCGAGTACGACGCGCGATGGGATCGCGCGTTCTTTCGCAAGACCGGCGCGTTGTGGATGTTCGGCCGCGCGACCGGCGGGGCGCCCGCAGATGAACCTGGCGGCAGCCGCACCGACGATCCGGCCGCCTTCGGGCGCGCGTCCGTGGCCGCCCTGCGCGAGGTCGGACTGCCGATCGATGAGCTGACGCCTGGACAGGGGGCCCGTCGCTTTCCGCAGATTTCGTTCGACGGGGTGAGCAGCGTCCTGTGGGAGCCGGAGGCCGGCTATCTGTTCGCGCGCCGCGCATGCGAGCACGTGGTCGATCGCTTCGTCGCCGCCGGCGGCCGCTACGAGCGCGCGAAGATTCGAACGCCGTCAGCCGTCGACGGCCCGCTGCATGAGGTCGTGACCGCCGGCGATCGCCGGATTGCCGGGGACGTCTTCGTCTTTGCCTGCGGTCCCTGGCTGCCCGCGGTCTTTCCCGATCTGCTGGGCGACAAGATCACACCGACCCGGCAGGAGGTCTACTACTTCGGCACGCCAGGGGGGGACCCGCGGTTCATCGATCCGGCCATGCCGGTGTGGGTCGATTACCGCGACCGCCTCTTCTACGGCATTCCGGGCAATGCGAACCGCGGGTTCAAGGTGGCAGACGACACGCCAGGTCCCCGGATCGATCCGACGACGATGGCGCGCGACGCGACGCCGTCGGGCATTGCCGCGGCGCGGAAACTGCTCGAGACGCGCTTTCCCTCGCTCCGGGGGGCGCCGCTGCTGGGATCCGAAGTCTGCCAGTACGAGGCCTCACCGGATTCTCACTACATCATCGACAGGCACCCGGCGGCGCCCAATGTGTGGCTCGCGGGCGGCGGATCCGGGCACGGTTTCAAGATGGGGCCGGCGATCGGCGAAATGCTCGCGTCGCTTGCGCTGGGGACGGCGAAGCCGGATCCGCAGTTCGCGCTGGCGCGCCTGGCGGCGCGTCCCGCGAAAGGATGGGAGGACAAATGGTCGTGAGGGGGCGCGCGCTCGTGGTGCTTGCGGCAGCGGCCATGCTGGCGGCGCCGGCCGGCCTCCGCGCGAGAGTCGATTCAGCAGGGGACGCCGTCAACGCGCTCGCCCAGGAATTCGCGTCGCGCCAGGGCACGGCGTACATCGCTCCGCTGGCGGTCGCACACGACGTCGCGCCGGCCATGCCCGAGAGCGAGGCGCAGGCGAAGGGGGACGCCAGGTGGGCGGACGGGTTCCTCCAGCGGTTGCATGCGATCGCCCCGGACACGCTGGCCCACGAGGACGCGCTGACGTACGCGACGCTCGACTTCGACGCGAAGCTGATGAAGAAGGGGGCCCAGTACTACTGGCTCGATTCGTTCATCACCCCGTACGCGTCGCCGCTGACGTTCCTGGCGGGCACGTTTGCCAACCTCCCGCTCGCCTCCGACGCCGACCGGCAGACGTACTGCGACACCCTCGACGCGCTCCCGATCACCTTCGCCGCCTACGAAGCGCGGCTGCGCGGCCAGGTGCAGCGCGGCATCGTGCTCCCGACCGACGAACTCCCGCTGGTGCTCGCGTTCGTGCGTGGCTTCAGCGCCCCCGCGACGGCCAGCCCGTTCACCGTCGACGCGCGGCGGCTCGCGCAGGTGGATGGGGCGACCCGCGCGCGGTTCGTCGAGCAGGTCGGCGCCACGATCACCGACGTCGTGAACCCGGCCGTCGATCGGCTCTCGGCGTATATCGATGGACCGTACCGCGCGCACGCGGCCTCGCAGGTCGGTGTCTCGCGGTTTCCCCGCGGCGCCGAGTACTACCGCTTCCTGATCGACCGGTACGTCGGCCTCGACCTCACGCCCGAGCAGATTCATCAGATCGGGCTCGACGAGGTGGCGCGGCTCGAGGCGGCGCTCGACCAGGTGCGCCGCGACGCCGGCTACGCCGGCACGCTTGCCGCGTTCCGCGACGAACTGCGCAACGATCCGCGTTTCCGCGCTCGATCCGGCGAGGAGATCGGCGAGCGGATGGCGGCCGCGATCAAACGCATCGAGCCCAAAATCGACGAATTCTTTCCGAAGAAGCCGTCGGCCCCCTACGGCCTGAAGGCGCTCGACCCGCAGCGCGCCGGCTCGATGACGTACGGGTACTATCAGATCCCCACGGCCACCGATCCCTCCGGCTACTACATGTACAACGGGACACGCCCCCAGGAACGCTCGATCCTCATGGCGGACGCGGTCATCTATCACGAGCTGGTGCCGGGGCATCACTTCCAGATGGCGCTCCAGATGGAGAACACCGCGCTCGTGCCCTTCCGGCGCAATGCGCACCCGACCGCCTTCACCGAGGGCTGGGGCGAATATGCCTCGGACCTGGCCGGCGAGATGGGCATGTATCGCGACCCGTACCAACGCGCCGGGCGGCTGGCGATGGATCTCTTCCTGTCGTCGCGGCTCGTCGTCGATACAGGGATGAACGCGCTCGGCTGGCCGCGCGCGAAGGCCGTCGCGTACATGCGCGAGCACACGTTCGAGTCGGATCTGCAGATCGACACCGAGTCGCTGCGCTATTCGGTGGACATCCCCGGACAGGCCCTTGCGTACAAGCTCGGCGCCAAGCATATCCACGATCTCCGCAATCGAATCGCAGCGGAGCAGGGCGCAGCCTTCGACCTGCGGGCCTTTCATGGATACCTGCTGTCGGCCGGCGCGCTCCCCCTCCCCGTGCTCGACGAGCACATGGCCTGCTATCTGCACGAACGGCACAGGCAGTAACCCCTAAAGCCCAAAGCCCAAAGCCCAAAGCCCAAAGCCCAACCCGATGCACGAGCCGAGTCTTCTGACACTGGCGGACCTGCCGTTCCACGTGATGGGACGGCATCCCAAGCCGCTGCTCGTGGGCCGGTGTGTGGCGGGCGTGGTTCAGGGCGTCTCGAGCCACGAGTTGTTCGAACGGGTACGAGACCTCGCGCTCGGACTTCGGGCGATTGGCGTCGAGGCCGGCGACCGCGTCGCAATCATGGCCGAGAGCCGGCCCGAGTGGCTGATGGCCGACCTCGCGATCCTCGCGGGCGGGGCGGTCACGGTTCCGGTCTATTCCACGCTGCCCGCGGCGCAGGCGCGCCATATCCTCCAGGACAGCGGCGCGCGCGTGGCCATCGTCTCGACCGCGGAACAGTTGGCGAAGGTGCAGGACGCGCGGCACCAGCTCGCCGCGCTCGAAGCCGTGGTCGTGTTCGACGACGCGGCGCAAACCGGCTCCCCCTCCGTCCTGACCTTCGCGCAACTCGAGCGGCGCGGCCACGATCGGATGGTCGCCGAGTGGGGCACCGCGCGCGAGTTCCGCGACGCCGCCCGCGCCGTCACGCCGGGCCAGCTCGCGACGATCATCTACACGTCGGGCACCACCGGCGAGCCCAAAGGGGTGATGCTGACGCACGGGAACCTCGTCGCCAACCTGATGGCGGGGGCGCGCGTGCTCGGCGTCGGACCCGACGACGTGGGGCTGTCGTTCCTGCCGCTCAGTCACGGATTCGAGCGGATGGTGTCCTACATCTATCTCGCCGCGGGGGTCACCATGATCTTCGCGGAAGCGATGGACACGGCGGGACGCGACGTCGCGACGGTGCGGCCGACGGTGATGACCGGGGTGCCGCGCGCCTACGAGAAGATGCAGGCGCGGATCCTCGCGAAGGGCGCCGAACTGACAGGCCTTCGGCGACGGATCTTCTTCTGGGGACTCGAGGCCGGGCTGGCGCGCGCCCGCGCCGAGGTCCGCGGCCGCCGGCCCAATCCCCTGACGCGTGCGAGGGCCCGCTGGGCCGACCGTCTGGTGATGTCGAAGATCCGGGCCGGCGTCGGCGGCCGCGTGCGCTATCTCGTCTCGGGGAGTGCGCCGCTGCCGATCGGCGTCGCGGAGTTCTTCAGCGCGATCGGCATGCCGATCATCGAGGGCTACGGCCTGACGGAGACGTCTCCCATCCTGACCGTCAATCCGCCCGACGCGCCGCGCGCCGAGACGGTCGGCCGCGCCGTGTCCGGCGTGGAATTGCGCATCGCCGAAGACGGCGAGATTCTGGCCCGCGGCCCCAACGTGATGCAGGGCTACTACAACAAGCCGGAAGCGACCGCCGCCGTGCTCCAGGACGGCTGGTTCCACACGGGGGACGTCGGCACGCTCGACGCCGAAGGCTTTCTGCGCATCACGGATCGCAAGAAGGATCTGATCGTCACCTCGGGGGGGAAAAAGGTGGCGCCGCAGCCGATCGAGGCGGGGCTGGCGCGCCATCCGCTCATCGCGGAGGCGGTCGTGCTCGGCGATCGGCGCAAGTTCGTCTCGGCGCTGCTCGTGCCCGACTTCCCGGCGCTCGAGACGCGCCTCCGGGCGCTCGGCCGCCCGGCGGCGACGCACGCCGACATGGTCTCGCGGTCCGACGTCGCGGCGCTGTATCAGGAGATCGTCGACGCGCTGAACCGCGACCTCGCCCAGTTCGAGAAGATCAAGAAGATCGCCCTCCTGCCCGAGGCCTTCTCTGTCGCCTCGGGCGAGCTGACCCCGACGCTCAAGGTGCGCCGCAAGGTGGTCGAGGAGCGGTGGCGCAGCGTGATCGACCAGATCTACGCGTCGTAGCCCCCATCCGCGCCGGGGGGCGGCGGTTCGATGTGGATGATCGCGTCGGCAATCCGCGGATAGCGCTCCATGATGCGATCCTTCACGACGTGCGACACCGCATGGGCGTCGCTGAGCGGCATGTGCGGCGGCAGCCACACGTGCAGATCCACGAACACATGGTCGTACGACCCGCGCGACCGGATGTGATGGCAGCCGACGACCTGCGGCACGCTCATCACCGCCTCCCGGATGTCCTCTTCGTCGATCATGATCCGGTCCGCGAGGACCTGCGACGCGTCGTGGGCGATTTCGTACCCCGTGTGCGCGATGAAGACCGCGACGACCAATCCGCCGATCGGATCCAGCAGGGGGTAGCCGAACCGCGTGGCGGCGAGGGAGCCAATCACCGCGAGCGACGTGAAGACGTCGCTGCGCGTGTGCAGCGAGTCGGCGGTCAGCAGTTCGCTGCTCAGAATCCGGCCCTGGGTCGACTCGTATTTCACGACCGCCAGATTGATCGCGAGCGTCGCGATCATGACGGCGAAGCTGAGCGGGGTCACCACCGTCTGGCCGGGTGCGCCGAGGCGATGGACAGCGCCCCGGACGACCTCGAAGACGGCCAGCAGCAGGAAGACGAAGATCCCGCCGGCGGCGAGCGTCTCGTATTTTCGATGTCCGTACGGATGATCGGCATCCGGGGGCTTGCGCGAGGCGCGCAGCCCGACGAGTCCGACGATGTTGGAGGCCGAGTCGGTCAGCGAATGATAGCCGTCCGAGGTGACGCTGACGCTGCCGGTCGAGTAGCCGAGAACGAGCTTCGCGACCGCGACCGCCAGGTTCAGGAGCAGGACACGGAAGAGGACCGCCGAAACGGCCGCGTGGCGGGCTCTCGCTGGCCTGACCGCGTGGGGCGTTGCGCTGTGGGCCTTGGGCAATTGGGTTTCACCTGAAGCCTAAAGCCAAAGGCCTGAAGCCCGAAGCCCGAAGCCTGACTTCAGAAGATGCGCGCCCGGTTCACGGGCCACCAGCGCAACTGCACTTTCCCGATGATGTACTTCTTCGGGACGAAGCCCCAGTGGCGGCTGTCTGAACTGTTGTTGCGGTGGTCCCCCATCACGAAATAGTACCCCTCGGGGATCACCTGCGGTCCCCAGTCGTCGTGGCTCCGGTACTCGGGGGGGACGAAGCTGTCGTCCATCAGCACGTCGTTGCGGTACACCTTGCCGTCGACAATCGCGAGTTTGTCCCCTTCTTCGGCGATCACCCGCTTGACGAACGACTTTTCGGGCTGCAGCGGGTAATACAACATGACGATGTCGCCGATCTGCGGGTCGTGGAGCCGGTACGCCAGCTTGTTGACGATCAGCCGGTCCTGGTCCTGCAGGGTGGGGGCCATGCTCATGCCTTCGACCCGCGCCACCTGAAAGCCAAACGTGACAATCAGCGCGGCGTAGACGGCGGCCGATGCGAGCGTCTTGAACCAGGCGAGCAGTTCTTCCGCGAGGCGGTGCAGCCAGACCGAGCTCTGATCCCCGCTCAGGCGCACGTCGGGCGCCGCGACGGCCGCGTGATCCGGTGCAAGGGGCTCGGGAGGAGCCAGCGGCGGAGCCGAGTAGGCTTCGACCGGGGCTTCCGCGAAGGCGTGCGCGGACGCGGGCTCGTACGGATCGTCGTGGGTCGTGGTCATAGTTTCAGGTATTCCCGCAGCCGCCTGGTCTGCGCGCGGCTCACCGGGATCTCCGTCGCCCTCGCGTCCTTCATCTTCAGGATGTAGTTGCGGCTGAACCAGGGGACGATCTCCTTGATCTTGTTGATGTTCACCAGGTGCGACCGGTGCACTCTCCAGAATACCGCAGGATCGAGCCGACCCTGCAACTCGTCGAGGGTCCGGTAGTTGGCCGTCCCCGAGAGGGTGCTGGTGACGACCCGGATCGCGTCCTCCTCGACGGAGGCGTGCACGATCTCGTCCGCATGGATCAGCAGAAAGCGCTCGTCGATCTTGATGGCGAGCTGGTCGCGGCGGTCCGGGCGCTCCGAGAGCCGCTGGAGGAGACGGTCGAGCTCGTCGGCGCCCGGCCGGGCCGCGGACCGATCGGCGACGCGGCGGCGCCGGACGCGGTCGACGGTCGTCGCGAGCCGCCCCGGCTCGACGGGTTTGAGCAGGTAGTCGACCGCATTCACGTCGAACGCCTCGATCGCGTATTGATCGAAGGCGGTGACGAAGACGATCTGCGTCTCGATGGTCGCCTGCCGCAGCCGCCGCGCGACCTCGAAGCCCGTGATGCCGGGCATCTGGACGTCGAGCATCACCAGATCGGGCTGCTGCGCCTCGATGACGCGCAGCGCCTCGATCCCGTTGCCGGCCTGCGCGACGATCTGCACCGCCTCCAGTTTGCCCAGCAGGAAGCACAGCTCCTCGCGCGCGAGCTGTTCGTCGTCGACGACGACAACGCGGAGCTCGTCGATCGTGTCCATGTCAGGCGGTGATGCGCGCCGGTTCCGCGAGTTCCGGGATCACGATGCGCGCGCAGGTGCCCTGGCCGGGCACGCTGTCGAGCTTCAACTGGTAATTGGCGCCGTAGATCACGCGCAGGCGTTCGTTCACGTTGCGCAGGCCAATGCCGTTGTCGTCGGCCCCCGGCTCGTGGTGCGGATCCACCCCCATGCCGTTGTCGATGATGTCGATGATCGCGTGGCCGTTCTCGCGCAGGCTGCGGATCGTGATGCAGCCTGCGCCGATCTTGGGCGAGAGGCCGTGCTTGATCGAGTTCTCGACCAGCGGCTGGAGGAGCATGCTCGGCACGATGATGTCGAGCGTCGCCGGATCGATCTGCTTCTCGATCCGCAGCTTCGGGCCGAAGCGGATCGCTTCGATGCCCAGGTACTCGTCAATCGCGCCCAGCTCCTCGCGCAGCGTGACGAAGTGCTCCTGGCTCCGCAGCAGCCGGCGAAGCAGCCCGGACAGCTTCACGATCAGCGTGCGCGCCGTTTCCGGCTCCGACCGAATCAGCGACGAGATCGACGTCAGCGTATTGAACAGGAAGTGTGGATTGATCTGGCTGGCGAGCGCGTCGAGCCGCGTCGCCATCAGCAGCTTCTCCTGCTCCTGCAGCCGGTGCTCGATCCGCGCGCTGTTCCAGATCTTGATCGGGATCGCGACCGAGAGCACGGTGGCCAGAATCGTCACGATCCACAGCAGCGGCGTCGTCGCCGACAGGAAGAAGATGCGATGGATGCCGAAGCGGTGGCCGAGCGCCTGCAGGACGATCTCGAGCCCGATCGGACCGGCCAGCAGGATCATCACCCAGTCGATCTCGAAGCGGCGCACGAGACGCCAGACGTTCCGGTGCAGATCGGTGAAGAAGAGCGGCGAGAAGTGCCAGATCGCCGGCTTGGGGCAGAGTTCGCGCAGCCCGCCGCCGGCGAATCCGCAGCCGATGGCGAAGGGCAGCGCAATCCATTCCCCGGCGACCAGCGCCGGGATCCCGACCATCACGCCGACGATGCCGCCGGCATACGGACCGGCGAGCAGGCCGGCGAGGAAGGCGCCGGGCAGCGTGAGGTCCGCCGCGTTGTAGTTGAGCAGTTGGCGCGAGACGACGCCCGCCACGAGCGGGAGTCCGAGGCTGGCGGCAAAGACGAGCCGTTCCGGCCAGTCGCGCTTCTCGGTCAGAAGGATCCGGCGAAACCACGGGAACCGCACCAGCATGGTCGCCAGGATGGCCACGACGGCCAGCCGCACCATCAACGTCGTGAGCAGGATCTGCTCCGGCGACAACAGCTTCGACTGTTCGGGCATCCGCCGCTAATTGTAACATCCGGCGCGGGTTGGCCCCTGCAGGCCGGGTGTCTGGACCCGCTAGGCCGGGTGTCTGGACCCTGTAGGCCGGGTGTCTGGATCCTGTAGGCCGGGTCTTCAGACCCGGCAGCACCCGTCACCGTTCACGGCCGCTGGTGCCGGCTCATCGACGTCCCGTCCGGCGCGCGCGACGACCTCGACGGCGGCTTCGACGTCGGCCATCGTCGTATGGAAGTTCACGATACAGGCCCGTCGGCCTCGATCTGACGGCGGAGCGAGGCGACGTCGCGGCCGGAAATGCCGATCGGCGCGGGCGCCCCCTCGAGGAGCGCCGCGGGATCGGCGCCTGCCCGCGGGCGCGGGCCGCCGTCGGCTACGAGTCGCAGGCGGCATTCAGCCGCGCGTTCAAGCGGCTCGTCGGCGAGGCGCCCGGCGCGCCACTGCAACGCGCTCGTCGTCTTCCGCGCCGCCTAAAGCCGAAAGCCTACCCGTCCGCGGCGATCTTCGGCGCCCCCGCCTGCGTGAGCGGAATCCCGGGGGCCGCGGCGACGGCGTCGCGCACGGCGGTGATCATCCGGTTGTCCATCTCGTTGTCTCGAGCGCGCACGACCGGATACCGCACCAGGAGGGCCGCCCCTTCCTCGCCGAAGCGGATCTGCACGTCCGGACCGGGCGCCGGCGTCTGCAAGTCGACGTTCTCTTGCAGCGTCGCGTACTGCTGATCGATCGCCGCCTTGAAGGGCGTGTAGGCCGCCTCGACCGCCGTCCGGATCGTGTGCTCCGCCCGCGCGAGGTCCGCCGTCGGCGCGATCGTCAGCGTGATGCGGTGCCAGAGGTAGTCCACGCCGGGCATCTGCTTGAACAGGGCGGACGGCTGAAAGATCACCGCATTCGAATAGACGACGATGCGGCCGGTCGGGTGCCAGTCCGGCTGCGCCAGCTCCATCATGTAAAGGCGGACCAGGCCCATGTCGACGACGCTGCCCGTGACGCCGCCAATCGTCAGGCGATCGCCGACCCGGATGCCGTAGCGGCCGATGAGCAGGAAATACGCGACGACGGCGAGGATGACGTTCTGGAGCGCGACAGCGACGCCGGCGGTGACGAACCCGGCGTAGGTCGCGAGCGATCCAATCTGCGACACGAACGAGACCAGCAGCACGACGACGATCGCGGCGGCGACCAGGATGTGCCGGAACAGATCGAACTCCCGCCGCTTGCGGACGTCGTCGAGATAGCGCAGCGTGCCGCGCCGCCACGCTTCCGACAGCGCGAGCACGACCGCGATGGCGAGCAGCACGGCCACGAGGCGGATCAGGAGATAGCGTCCGGTCCGGCCGGCGCGGGCCGCGAGGCCGGTGTGCCAGCCCGCCAGGATGGCGCGCGTGTCCTCGACGGCGAGCCCCTGCTCGGCGAGCGGCACGAGCGCGGCCGAGACCTGTTTCACGCGCGCGACGTCGGCCTGCAGCTCGCTCGCCGACGCTCCGCCGGTCTGGCTCGTCTCGGCGGCGTCGGCGCGCTGGACGGCCGTCCGCATTTCGGCGACCAGCGGCGCGCGACGGTCGGCGACGCTCTGCATCAACGCGTCGGTGACGCGCAACACGCCGGTGACCGACCGACGGGTATTCGTCAACGCGACGAGTTGGGCGGCGAGCGCGACGATCCCCGCCGATTGCGGGCGGAACATCGGCGACGCGACGGTGGAGGTCGAGGCGGCGGCTGCCGGGCGCGCGCCGGGACCGGGTGCCGTCGACGTCGCCTGCGAAATAGTGTGCCGCGCTTCGGGGATGCTGCGTTCGAGTTCGTTGATGCGCGCCGTCAGGGAACTCGTCGCGGTGCCGCTGGCCTGGGCGGTGGCCGCGAAGCGCAGGATCTGCTCGACGTCGGCCTGAATCGTTTTCGCGAGCTGCACGTTGGCGCGGAGCGCGTCGCGCTGCGGCAGCAGGGACGCACGGTCTTTCGCGGTGGCGTGCGCGAGCCGCTCGTCGAGACCCGCGAGCTTCGTCTGAAGCGTATTCACGCGATCCGTCAGATGCGCCTCGAGCTGGGTGAGGTTCGAGGCCGAGCCGGCTGTTGGCGGTGCCGCCGGCGCCGGCTGCTGCCCGGGCACGAGCGTGGCCTCCGCCCGCGCAAAGTCGAAGGCCAGCTGCAGCGCCGAGACGGCCGATTGATGCGCGCGGCCGCGCGAGCTGGCGTCGGTCGTCAGGTCCGGCTGCTGGGCCGCCGAGTCGACGGCCTGATACCACTGGATCGTCTGGTCGAGATGGCCGATGACGTCCGCCGCCTGCGGCCCCGGCGCCCGCGTCGCCTCGTCCTGGCCGAACGTCGTCGCGTTGAGCACTGTGAGGAGCAGCACGACAGCCGCAGCACTCATCCGCATCGGGCGTCCACGCATGCCTGCGTGGGAGCAAGAGCTGAACCAGCTACCAGCTACCAGCTAACATCCTCATTCACGCATCCGGCCCGCCGTCCCTCATTCTTCAATGCGCGTGGGGCCCCACCCCCACGCGCGCGCGCTCGCCGCCAGCGGCTCGCTCGGGCCGCAGGCGCTCCTCCGCCCTC
>DASUKM010000034.1:0-9903 GCA_036278735.1 Vicinamibacterales bacterium | reverse complement strand
TCGTGCGCCTTGCCCTCGTCCGTGCGGACGCGGACGTGGCTGCCGAGCGTGACCTGCTTCGAGACGGAGGCGCCCTTCTCATCGATCAGCTCGGCGTTCTGGATGAGCGCCTGGAGCTGCTGGATGCGGCCTTCGACCATGGCCTGCTCATTCTTGGCGTCCTCGTACTCGGCGTTGTTCTGCGTGCTCGCAAGCTCCTTGGCCGAGCGGATGCGGTCGGCGACCTCGGACCTGCGGGTGGTCTCGAGGTGGCGCAGCTCCTCTTCGATCTTCAGGAGGCCGTCGCGGGTGATAGGCTGGGACTTCTCGACCATATGATCCCTCCGTGACCGGTTTCTCGACCGGACGCGGGCGCCGCTGAAGCGGAATCCATGCCGTCTCAAGCGAAAAAAAGAACTGAGGCGCAAAGAGCCTCAGTCGTTGGGTCGCCACCATTATACGGGGCGGCGTTTGAAGCTGTAAAGCCGCCGTTCGAAGTAGGGGGATGGAGGTCGGGTGCCGCCGGGGGCGGCGCGCGACCGGGCCGGAAGATGGAAGGCGGAAGATGGACGATGGAGTTGCGCTGCGCGCGACGTAACCACAGCCCCTTCCGTAAAGGGAAGGGGAGCGCGGACGGTGACGGAGCGCCGAGAGGGCGTTGGGGGTGGGTGGTGGACAGGCGCGGCAGGCGGCGCCCCAACGGTCGGGGCTTCGGGGCGCAATACCGCTGCAGTTCGGCGCCCGCCGTTCCGGGCGAGAACCGGGCGCCGGCCAACGGTGTCGGAGTAGCCGGCGCAAAGGTTTCGTAACGAAGATTGCTCGTGCCCGGCACGTGCGGCGACCGCGAATGGCCGCAGCCTCCGCTCTCACCTCTCACCTCGCTCCTCGCTCCTCGCTCCTCGCGCCGCAGGCGCGATGTGCGCTTACGGCGGGCGGTGGCGTAAGATAACCCGGCCGGACGGCCCACCCTACCATCGCTGACAGGAGGTCGATGTCGTTTGCCCGCTCGGGCGCGACCGCGCATGTCATCCACCCAGAAGCCCGGACCCTTCGACCCGCTGCTTCGGGACGCCGCGAAGCCGCCGCGACCCGACCGCGCGGCCGTCTACGTCATCGGCACGATCATCGGGCTGGGGCTGCTGCTGCTGATCCTGGTGCTGCCGCCGGTGTCGGTGCTGAGCCGCGGCGGCGGCGGGGGCGGCGGCTCTGTGAACAGCTCCGGGCCGGCGAACACCAGCACGTACACATCGAACGTGCGCGGGGGCATGCCGAAGCTGCCGGCCGGTCTCGTGGCGGCGAGCGCGATGTTTGACCTCGGCGCGCCGCAGGACAAGCGCGGCGCTTCGCGGCTGACGGTGCCGCTGAAGGACAAGCAGACGGACGCGCACAACCTGGCGCTGTACACGTACAACGGCGGCCAGTGGCAGCGGCTCTCGGATGCGGTGCTGGTCGCCGGCGGCGATGCGGCGCGCGGCGAGGTGGGCGCCCTGCCGGGCAACGTCGCGGTGCTGCGCCGGACGAAGACGGCGCTGCAGGTGGCGGCGGTGCTGCCGGCGGGCCAGACGGTCGCCGACGCGGCGGCGCCGCTCGTGACGACGGTGCACCCGCTGACGTTCATCCCCGTCGACACCGGCGACATCATCGGCCAGCCGCCGGCGGTGCCGCCCGCGAGCTACAGCGTCGTGCCGGGGCTGGTGGCGCCGAGCGCGGACACGGTGAACGCGCTGCTCTCTTCGAGCGACCTGCGCGCGCACCACGCGGCGGCGATCGCCGCGGCGGTGAAGCAGGGGAACTTCGCGGGGATCGACATCGACTACCACGCGGTGAACCCGCAGCTGAAGGACCAGTTCACGGACTTCGTGACGCAGTTGGCGCAGGCGCTGCACGCGGACCACCGCACGCTGACGCTGACGCTGCCGATGCCGGCGAACAACAACGGGACGATCGACCCGGGCGCGTACGACTGGTCGAAGCTCGGGCAGATCGCGGATTCGATCGAGATCGGCGGGGAGCTGGACCAGGAGCTGTACTTCCAGGACATGCAGGCGGCGCTCGACTACGTCACCGGCAAGGTGGACGCTTCGAAGCTGCTGCTCACGATCAGCTCGCTGAGTGTCGAGCGCGGCGGCGACGGACTACGGGCGATGGCGCTCGCGGACGCGCTCTCGACGGCGAGCGCGGTCACGACCGACGTGACGGGCGACGTCGCGCCGGGGCAGCAGGTGAAGCTGACGGCGCAGAACCTCGCCGCGAGCGCGGGCGCCAGCGGCATGCACTGGGACGACACGTCGCGCGCGGTGACCTTCAGCTACGCCGGCCGCGGCGGCAAGCGGACCGTGTGGCTCTCGAACGAGTTCAGCGCGGCGTTCCGGCTGGATCTCGCGCATCGCTACAACCTGGGCGGCATCGTCGTGACGGACGCCTCCGGCCAGAGCGGCGGCGGCGATGTGTGGGCCGCGATCTCGCAGCTCTCGGACAGCGGCGACGTGCCGCTGCTCGAGCCGAACGGCACGCTGCTGACGCCGGCCTGGCAGGCGAGCGACGGCACGCTGAGCGCGCAGACGGGCGATTCCGTGACGTGGACCGCGCCGGCCGCGCCCGGCGCCTACACGGTGAACATCATCGTCAGCGACGGCGTGGTGCGCGCGCAGCAGGGGATCGCGCTGAACGTCGTGGCGCCGGCGGCCGCGCACTAGCAGCGCCATGCGCGTCATCGCCGGCTCCGCGCGCGGGCGGAACCTCAAGAGTCCCCCGAGGCCGCGCGCATCCGGCCGGCCCGGCATCCGCCCGACATCCGACCTCGTCCGCGGCGTCATCTTCGACATGCTTGGCTCGATGGGCGCGAGCTACGACCGCGTGCTCGACCTGTACGCGGGCAGCGGCGCGCTCGGCATCGAGGCGCTCAGCCGCGGCGAGGGCACGGCGGACTTCATCGAGCAGGACGCGGACGGCATCGGCACGATCCGCGCGAACCTGGCGCTGACCGGGTTCGATGCGCGGGCGGCCGTGCACCAGATTCCGGCGGCGCTGGCGGTGTCAAGATTACGCGGCCCGTACACGCTAGTCCTCGCGGATCCGCCGTATTACGATACGGACGCGATCGCGGCCATTGAGGCGATCGCGTCGTCGGGGCTGGTCGGGCCGGATACGGTGCTCGTGCTCGAGCATCACCGGCGGACGCCGGCTCCGGACGCGCTGGGGCCGCTGGTGCTGTACCGGCGGCGACGGCACGGGGATAGTGTTGTGTCGATCTATGACGGCGGGATCTGACGGTTCTGGTGGCTCGGGGTGCTGGTGCATGATCGGGCGGATGTTGGATGTTAGATGTTGGATGTTGGAACCGCTGCGCGGGACGCGTTGTTCTATGAATGAACGGGAGGCGGCGTGACGCTGGCGATCTTCCCGGGGCGCTTCGATCCGGTGACCAATGGTCACCGCGATATCGCGCGGCGCGCGGCGAAGCTGTTCGACCGGGTGATTGTCGCCGTCGTCGAGTTGCGGCAGAACTACCTGTTCTCCACGGAGGAGCGCGTTGCGATGTTCACTGAGGCGGTCAAAGAGTACGACCACATCCAGGTGTGCGCCTATTCGGGCCTCACGGTCGACTTCGCGAAGGAGCGGGGTGCCGACGTGATCGTGCGGTCGATGCGCGCGGTGACGGACTTTGAGGCGGAGTTCGACATGGCGCTGATGAACAAGAAGATGGCGCCCGGCATCGAGTCGATTTACATGATGGCGAGCCTGGAGCACCTGTTCATCAGCGGCACCCGCATCCGCGAAGTTTCATCGCTCGGGTATGATGTGAGCGATCTGGTGCCGGAGCACGTCGCGAAGGCGATCAAGGCGAAGTTCGCGAAGCCGATTTGACGACTTCCGGCACACGACGAAGGACCGAATCGAGGATCGCAGGCCGTCCCGGTGGCAGGGACGGCGCGCGTGGCCGCCCGTTCGCGGAAGCCGCGGCAGGGTGGCCGGGCAAGAGCAGGGAGGTGCGCCATCGATTCCCTACACCTGATTGACCGGCTCGAAGAGATGGTCGCCGAAGGCCGCAGAATGCCGATCGGCGCGGGCGTCGTCGTCGACCGGCGGCGGCTGCTGGACCTCGTCGACCAGATGCGCGCGGCGCTGCCGAACGAGATCAAGGAGGCGGAGGACATCCTTCGTCGCCGCGACGAGGTGCTGCAGCGCGCGGAGGAAGAGGCGCAGATCAAGCTTCGCCGCGCGCAGGAGCAGATCGACGAGCTGCTCGAGCACGACTCGCTGGTGCGGGAGGCGACGGCGCGCAGTGAGATGCTGGTGCGCGAGGCCGAGGCGCGCGGCGACCGCATGCTCGCGGACACGGAGATGCGCGCGAAAGCACGGATGGCGGAAGCCGAGAAGCTGGCGAACGAGCAGATGGACGAAGCCGACCGCTACGCGACGGAGATGCTGCGCCGCCTGAGCGAGCAGCTCGAGCTGTTCACGCAGAACGTGCGGACGGCGCTCGACTCGCTGGAGACGCGGCCGGTCGCGGCGGCCGGCGCGAAGTAGGCGCTGCGCGAACGGGCCTGCCGTGCGGGCTCACCGTAGCCGGGCAGGGCAGGAACGACCGGGCCGGGCTTCTAGCCCCTAATGCCTGCAACATCGCCAACATGGCTCGACGCCTCCTAATTGACGGGCGCTCGTTCGCAGTCCGACCGAGGGGTGGCTCTTGTACGCTGGTTCGATCCGGCGTATGATCGCGATCTCTCGGGGTGCGATAGGCATGCTCGGCCGGTGGCGACGTATGAGCGCCGGTGTCGTCCGGAAGCGCCCCCCTAACCGTGAATCCGCTCCATCCCGCACGGAGCGTGTCGTGTGCGATTAGCATCGCGGCAAGGAGCGTGCAGGCATGGTGCAGCGGTTCGTGCTCTTCTTCATGGTGGTGTGCGGTGCGGCGCTGATCGCCGGACCGGTGACGGCGCTCAGCGCGACGGCGGCGCCTCCTTCGACCGCGCTCGCGGCGCCGGCGGACGCGACGGGCGATATCCCGGTGCTCGCGATCTCGCCGGGGATCTGCTTCGTGCTCCGCGCGACAATGAATGCTGTCACCGGTTTGTCCTGCCTCGACCTCTCTTCGCAGGGCAACATGGACGTGCAGGATGTGAATAACGACGGCGCGATCACACCGGCGGATTTCGCCGACGTCGACCTTGACGGCAACCAGGTGCACCAGCTCGACGACTGCAGCGGCAACCCGTGCACGCCGCCCGGCTTCCAGGGGCTGTGGATCATCGCCTTCGTGCCCGCGCAGGGAGCGGTGACGTTCACGACGAACGCGGGTGGGTTCGTTGACAACGCGGGCAACAGCCTCGGGACGACGTGGACGTGCGACAGCGCGACGGTTGACCCGGACTGCGCGTCCGGCGCGACGGGCGGGGACGGCGTGGTCGCGGTGAAGTTGCTGGCGCACGTTGGGACGGACGTCGCGCCGATCGGGCCGGGGACGGTCACCGTATCGCAGCCGCCGGCGACCGGCTCGACGATCGACTTCACGGTGGTGGGCGAGCCGCAGACGGTTGAGATCACACGCACGGAGTCGACGATCCAGGACGGCGTACACGACCTCAACGGAAACGGGCGGCTCGCCGATCCGGGCGAGTGCCCGCTGGCGCCCGATGAAGCGGGACTGGACGCGGCAAACGCAACGGCCGAGCGTGCGTCGCTGGTCGCGGTGGCGAGAGACAGCGAGGGGCACGCGGTGACCGGCGCGATCATCAGCTGGGCCACGGACGACGCGACGAAGGCGGTGTTGGCGAGCAGTTGGACGCCAACGCTCGACCTCGGTCCGCTGGGTGTCGGTGCGCCGAACGTCGTCTGCGGGACGACGGCGACTGGCACGTCCGCCGTCACGGCGCAGATCAGTCAGGACATCACCACCCCGGGTGCGACAATCGCCGGCTTTGACCCGAACGCGGTCGAGGCGACGACGAGCGTGGACTTCACGGTGGTCGGGGTACCGGCGGCGATGTCGCTGAAGGCGGAGCCGGCGTCGGTGCCGTGCGACGGCGTGTCGTCTTCGGCGGTCACGGCGACGATCACGGATGCCAATGGCGATCCGGTGGCGGCCGGCAACCCGGTGACCTTCAGCGTCGTATCGATGGGCGTGGCGAACCCGGTGACCGCGACGACGGACGAGAACGGCGTTGCGACGAGTACGGTCACGCCGCTGTCGGGCGTGACGACGGGCGTCGTCGTGACGGTCACGGCGGGCACGCTCGTGCAGCAGATCGCGGTGACGTGCGCGGCCGCGACCGCCACCTCGTCGCCAACGGCAACGAACACGCCGACCGCGACGGCGACGGACACGCCGACCGCGACGGCGACCAGCACGGCGACACCAACCGCGACCGACACGACGACGGCCACGGCGACGGCCACGGCGACCGCGACCGCGACCGCGACGGCGACGGACACGCCGATCGCGACCGCGACCAGCACACCGACGGCAGCAGCAACCGCGACTGATACAGCGACCGTGACGGCGACATCGACCGATACGCCGATCCCGACGGATACGGCGACTTCGACTGACACGCCCGCCCCGACCGACACCTCGGTGGCAACCGCGACGGCGACGCCGGGTACGGGCGCGTGCGTGAGCTTCGGGCAGAAGGTGCGGCTGGCGCTGGGCATCCTTCGATCGATGAGCGCACGCGAGCAGGGGCGCCGGTACCGCGCCGCGTACGACCTGAACCACGACGGGCGCATCGATATGGACGACCTGCTGATCGCGCTGGAGGCGCCTATCTGCCGGCACGGACGGCGGTAGCCGGCGCGCACCAGCGCTGCGCGCTACCTCTCCCCCAACCCCTCTCCAGGCTGTGGAGAGGTGAACTGCATTCCGGACATTCAGCAGGCTTGTGGCTGGTCGCTCCTCTCCGAGCGCCGTGGGTGCGGCCGCTCGTCGCTGGCGGCGGCCGACGGCGGCGCGGGTCCGCGCATCGATCGCGTGCCGGTTGACAGCGGCCGTGCTGCCGCATATAAGGTGCTGCGTCTACGGCGCCGGGTGCGCTACATCACGGTAGAGCCGGGCGGGATCACGATCGCCGGTGCGGGCTCCACAAAGGATGTTCGTCATGCGCGTTTCGCTGGGGCTGGTCCTCGTCGTTTCCGTCGTCCTGGCCATGAGCTGCGGGGGCAGCAGCGGCGGCTCGAAGACGGCCACAACGGGCGTGAACGCCTGCGGCGCCGCCGCGACGGCTGCGGCCAGCTGCTCGGGCGCGGGTGGTGTGACGAGCACGGGGACGCGGCCGCCGTTTACATCGCTCGTGAACACGATCCCGCAGAACGGGCAGACGCTCGGCAGCGCGAGCGCGCCGTTGAAGATCGACCTCTACCAGAACTTCCTCTGCGCCCACTGCCGTGACTTCGCGCTCGATGTCTTCCCGCAGATCATCGGTGAGTACGTCGCCGGCGGGCGGGTGATGATCACGTTCCACGACACGGCGCTCGGCGGCGGGCCGGCCGACATCGCGCACGAGGCGGGGCGGTGTGCGGCGGACCAGGGGAAGTTCTGGGACGCGTACTTCGCGCTGTACCAGAACTACTCGGATGACGCGGCGACGTACACGAAGGCGCGCATGGAGTCTGCGCTCACGCCGACGGGCGTGGATATCGGAAAGCTATCTGCGTGCCTCGACTCGAACCAGCACCAGGCGGAGGTCGATGCCTCGACGAACGAATTCATGCACCTCGGCGACAGCAGCGCGAGCTACGCGAGCGCCAACGCGACGGTGCAGGCGGGCGGCGGGCCGGGCATCCCCGTGCTCAACATCGGCGGGACGTATCTCATCGCGCCGCCGGACTATGCGACGGTAAAGGCGGCGATCGACGCGAAGCTGGCGCCGTAGGACGCGACGAGCGATCAGGCGCTGCTGGTGCGGTAGGCGCGGCGGGGGGTGGCGGCGATGCGGGCGCGGCTGACCCAGCCCATGAGGCGGCCGTCTTCGACGACGGGAACGTGCGTCTGCTGGGTGCCGTCCATCTGCTCGAGGACGCTCGCGAGGTCGGTCTCGCCGCTCGCGGTGGCGACGGCGCCGACGGGGCGCATCACCTGCCCGACGCGCACCTTCGGCCAGCGCTCGCGCGGGACCTGGTTGAGCTCGGCGTCGGTGACCATGCCGACCACGCGGTCCTCCTCCGGGTCGATGACGAAGGCGCACAAGCCGTGCTCCGGGTGGTAGAAGCGGCTCATCGCGTGCAGCAGGTCCATGTCGGGCTCGACGCGCGGGAGCAGCGTCTGCATGACGCTCGAGGCGCGGCGCGTGCGCAGCTCTTCGAGCATCTGCGTCTGGCGCCATGACTGGCGCGCCGCGTTATCGAGGAAGAGCCCGACGAGGACGAACCAGAGGCCGCTGAACGGGTCGAACCAGGTGACGACCTGCACGACCGCGAGCAGCCCGACCGCGATCAGCCCGTACGCCATCGCGCGGCCGACGAACGACGCCCACTGCGTCGCGCGGCGGTAGTTGCCTGTGATGCCCCACAGCGCGGAGCGGAGGACGCGGCCGCCGTCGAGGGGGAAGCCGGGGGCCATGTTGACGACGGCGAGCGAGAGGTTCATGAGGAAGAGCCACTCCCACATGACCTCGGTGCGGTTGTCGCGCAGGCCGGGCGTGAAGGCGAGCCCGAGGAAGATGACCGACAGCAGCACGCTGGTCAGCGGCCCGACGACCGCCATCACGAACTCGACGGCGGGGCGACGGGCTTCGCGCGTGATCTGCGAGACGCCGCCGAGCATGAAGAGCGTGATCGCGCGCACGGGGATGCCGCTGCGCTTCGCGACGATGCTGTGGGCCAGCTCATGGATGATGATCGATGCGAAGAAGAAGACGCCGCTGACGAACGCGAGCGACCAGTAGAACCACGCCGGTTGGTCGCGGACGAAGTCGGGATACACCTGCGCGCCGAGGAGCGCAGTGAAGAGCGCGAGCGTCAGGAACCACGAGACGTTGATCTCGAGGGGGATGCCGAAGATCGAACCGATGCTGATGTTGCCGCGAAACATGGGACCTCTTCCCGGCCGGTAGAGGCGGGGGACAACATCAGTCTAGCCTGCGGGGACTCCCTGCGCCCCTCACCCGGCGGGAAGCGTCCCGGGAGCGCGCCACTCGATTGACGGCTGCAACATCAGCGGCAGGCAGGGATACACTCTCGATAAAGATAAAGGAGAGAAGCATGCAGGAAGAGCAGGGGCCCGTCCGCGCGCCCGAGTTCCCACTTGACGTTACCTGGCTGCAGGGCGGCCCGCTACGCATCGCGGACCTGCGAGGCCGGGTGGTGTTGATCGACTTCTGGGACTACACGTGCGTGAACTGCCTTCGGACGCTGCCGTACGTCAAGGAGTGGTGGCGCCGGTACGCGGACTTGGGGTTGACGGTGATCGGCGTGCACGCGCCGGAGTTCTCGTTCGCGCGCGAGGGGGGCAACGTTTCGCGCGAGGTGCACATGCAGGGCATCACATATCCGGTGGTGCTCGACAACGAATACGCGATCTGGCAGGCGTACGCGAACCGCTACTGGCCGGCGAAGTACCTCATCGACGGCAACGGGTACCTGCGTTACTACCACTTCGGCGAGGGCGGCTACGGCGAGACGGAGCAGGCGATCCAGCAGCTGCTGCGGGAGCAGTTCCCGGAGATCCTGCTGCCCGGGCTGATGGAGCCGGTGCGCGAGGAGGACCGGCCGGGCGCGGTGTGCTATCGCGTGACGCCCGAGCTGTACCTGGGCTACCAGCGCGGCATGATCGCCAACGTCGACGCCGTGCAGCCGGACCAGGCATCGACCTACCGCGACCCCGGCAAGCACATGGACGGCCACGCCTACCTCGAAGGCGACTGGCTGCTGGCGGGCGAGTACCTGGCTCGTCCGGCCGGCGCGGCGGGCGAGAGCCGCCTCACGGTG
>DASUKM010000033.1:0-3412 GCA_036278735.1 Vicinamibacterales bacterium | reverse complement strand
GCTCGGGCGAGACGTCGCAGTCCTACTGCGGTGCACCCGCGTCGATCCACGCGACCAGGCGCATGCGGTCGGCGTCGGTGGGGTATGGCGCCGAGCACGGGAACTGTTTCGGAGCGGGGAACGCCGCGCAGTCGGAGAGCGCGACGGCCGAGACCCCGCAGCGGATCTCGACGCGATTGTCGTAGACCTTGCTGTACATCGTGAAGTCGAGGACGCCCTCGCGCGAGGCGATGCCGCCGGGCGCGTGGCAACTCGCCGCGCAGTAGGTCATGGTGAAGCCCTTGGCCCACGACATCCAGGTGTCTGCCGGCGCCGACGCATCCGGCGCGGCCGGCGTCTGGCCGCCGCTGCAACCGGCCGCCACGATCAGGAGCAGGGGCGCGATCCGCATGCAGCGATCGTGCTACCGCGCGTCGCCGAGGTGCAACCACGAAGCGAGGTCGTCCTCTGACGTCGCGCGCACACCACATCGCGCGGTCATTGAATCACCAACGGTCTTCGTTGCGATAGGATTGTCGCTTGCTGGCCGGGTTGGCCAGACCGTCACCGGGATGCTGAAGACCAACTTCGTTGCGCTTGGCCGGCCGCACGGCGTCCGCTGGCAGGCGGACTGGCTGAGGTTCCTCGAGCGGTTCCCCCAGGGCGCTCGACTGTCCGGCGATCGCGCGCTGCCGCCGTGGCCCCGCGTCACCACGCCCGGCAAGGCCCCCGCCCGCGCCAACTGGCTCGGCGACGTCGCCGAGATCACCGGCGCCTCGGACCTGACGCGGCAGCTCGTGCAGAAGCGCCCGTCGCTCCACTTCTGGGATCAGCGACTGCTGCGCCACGCGTATCCGGTCGCGCGCACGCACGGCGGCGATCCGATCGTCCAGGTGACGAGTGGCCGCCATGCGGGGCACATCCTGCTCACCAACCACGACAACTGGGACGGGTTCTTCGAGAGGCTCGCGACGCTGGGAACGCGCCGCCCCGCCGCGCACGACGAGGAGTACGACGACTTCCAGGACGAGGCCGGACCCGTGCTGCGCCGGCTCGGCTACAAGGGAGGTGCACCGACGACGGACCAGGTCGTGGGCGTGCTCCTGCACCGAGACTTCGACGGTGCGACCCGGATCGCGCGATCGTTCCGCGAGCTCTACGTGGCCCTGTGGCGCGCGCGACAGCCCGCGCGGCCGGCACGCGGCAAGCAACGAGCCGTATCGATCCTCGATCTGCCGTCGTCCGCGCGCGTCATCGGCGCCGATCGCGAACGTGCGTACATGGGCGGGCCCTACGGCGACGCCTTGATCAGCGTGACCGCGGACGGCACGATCACGAGCCAGCGCTGGTCCCACGGCATCACCGGGATCCTCTGCTGCGCCGACGGCGTGTACGTCAGTGATCTGGGCGGGCTTCGCCTGTCGCGCGATCGCGCGGGGCGGCCATCCACCTTGCTCGCGGGCAAGGTCCGCTCGATGGCCCGCGAAGGTCGCGGCGGCCTGTGGCTGACCGTGGAGAAGCGCGACGACGTCCTCCTGTACTCGAAGACCTGGCGGCGCTTCACGCCGGTCCGCGCTCCCCGCGGCCGGATCGTCGTCTTCGGCTCTGGCGCCGGCGGCGTGCTCGGCGCGACGTTCGATCAACTCTTCGTCGCCAGCGGCGGGAAGCCCGCGCGCGTGATCGCTACCCCGCAGCCCGGCCAGCGCATCGACGCGGCGATCCAGACCGTCAAGGGCACGTTGCTCGCCGGCGCGTCGGCCCTGATGCGCTCGGTCGACGGCGGGAACACCTGGCGCAAGGTCGCGCGGCTCGGCGACGCGGGGATCTCGGGGCTCTTCCAGACCTGGACCGACGAGATCATCGTGGCCGTGTCGGGAAAGCAGATCTGGCTGTCTCGCGATGACGCCGCATCGTTCCAGCCCGTGTCCGTGCCGCTCGACGACGTCGCCTGGTCCGCACACGAGCTCGCGGGCAAGATCCTCGTGGTCGCAGGATCGCAGCTGGTCCGGATCGCGAAGTAGTCGCGGCGGCCGACGCTGCGCGTGGCAGCTCGGTGCCCGCTTCGTGGAGCTCGCGGCGGCTTCGCGTGCCGGTCGGTGTGATCGTGCATCACGCGGACGTCGCGAAGAGCGAGCGCTCGTGGTTCGGCGCGGTCCCAGCGACGTCGCCGTCGCGCACGCGCGCGCCGATGGCGGCTACCTGGCCTGCGTGGTCAGGCGAGCGCGGCCTCGAGCGCGTCGATCGACTGCTGGACCGCCGCTCGCGTCGCGGGCGTGTTCGCGAGCGGGTTCAGCATCGCGAAGTCGTGGATCGTCTCGTTGTAGCGGACCGAGGTCACGCGCACGCCCGCCTGACTCAGCTTGTCGGCGTACGCCTCGCCTTCGTCGCGCAGCACGTCGCCGTCGACGATGACCAGCGCGTCCGGCAGCCCCCGCAGGTCCTCGACCGAGGCGCGGAGCGGGTACGCCAGGCCGTCGGTCTCGTTCCCCGTGAGGCCCTCCTGGTCGGCGAACCACTTCGCCGAGTCCGCCGTCAGCCACGGTCCGTTCGCGAAGTTTCGGTACGACTCGTTGTCCGAGATGTAATCGACGAGCGGATACAAGAGGACCTGAAAGCGGATCTTCGGCCCTGCGCGCCGCTTCGCCATCAGCGTCACGACGGCGGCCATGTGTCCGCCGACGCTGTCGCCCATGATCGCGAGGCGCGAAGGGTCGACGCGGAGCTCGTCCGCATGCTCGACCGTGTACAGCAAGGACGCGTACGCCTGTTCCTGCTGCGTCGGATACTTCGCCTCGGGCGCGTTCACGTAGTCGACGAAGATCACCGTGGCGCGGACGCCGTTGGCGATCTCGCGCACGAGCCGGTCGTGCGTGATCTTGTCGCCGAGCACCCAGCCGCCGCCGTGGGTGTAGAGGATGACCGGCAGGACCTCGGTGGCGCCAGCGTCGGCGGGGCGAACGATCCGAATGCGAGTCTCCCCCGTCGGACCTACCGGCCAGACCGCGTCCTCGATCTGTGCGTCCTGCAGCTCGATCGGTCGCGACTGCAAGCCCGTCAGGAATTTGTGGGCCTCCGCGGGGCCGAGCTGGCTGAGCGGTGGTCCGCTCAAGCTATCGATGAATGCCTGCGTCGTGGGATCGAGTGCCATGGAGCTCTCCTCGCTCGTGTTCGTCTCGTAGGTCCACTGCATTCCACGGGCCGCCGCCGGCGCCGGTCTCGTCGGACAGAGTTCTCCACCACGTCGGGTCGCTCGAGAACCGCATCCCCCTGCAGCGCGACCACGACTGTTACCTGCTCGTCGCGAACGTCCACGCGTCACGACGCGCGCCGCGCAGCCCGACGACATCCGCCGCGCATGCTCGCCGAGCTTCCGGCTGAAGCCGAGGACGTGCTCGATGCGCTGCCCGCGGCCGAGGCCGAGATCCTGCGGGCA
>DASUKM010000032.1:0-102263 GCA_036278735.1 Vicinamibacterales bacterium | reverse complement strand
GCGTTCCTGTTCGCGGCGCGCGGCGTCGGCCGCCGCTCGCTCGAGAGGGGCGACCCATTCGGCGGGCCGTCGCGGGGCGGCCGCGTGGCCGCTGCCGGAGAGGCTGACCGGATAGGTCGTCGCCTGCGATTCACGATACGGCGTGCCGCCCCCGACGATGATCCGGATCTCGTCCACGTCCACCGCATCATCGAGCGCGAACCAGCCGAGCGCCTCTCCCCGACCCGTGTAGGTGATCGAGGGATTCGACTTGGCGGCGACGGGCGTTCCCTGAAAGAAGGGACGGGCCCAGATGCGGATCGGCTCGTCGGTGTCGTACTCGATGCGCACGTAGAACGTCTCGTCGCGGCCGAGCGTTGCCGGACTCGCCGGGTCGGTCTCGACGACACGGACCCGGACCTCGGCGTGCATCACCGCGGGAACGCCGGCGCCGACGATCACCGCCAGCGTGCACCTCGCGACGACCGTGCGCGACCATCCGATCAGGTCGAGAACATTCATGGCGCGTTTCTACGTCGATGTCTTCCGCCGCTGGACGACACGAGCGATTCTGGCCGCCGCACGCCGAGGCTCGTCGTGGGACCAGAATCGCAGCACGCGCCACCCCGCCCGGCGGAGACGGGCATCGGTGTCTGCATCGCGCGCTTTGTTGCCTTCAATTTTCGCGCGCCACCATCGCGCGTGCGCCCGGGGCCACGTGCCGTGTTTCGGGCATCCGTGCCAAAAGCAGCCGTCGACGAAGATGGCGATTTTCAGCCGCGGGAAAGCGATGTCCGCGCTCCGGCGCCCCAGCGGCAACCTGGCGGCGACCCGGTAGCGCAAGCCCAGGCGCCTGAGCTCGGCTCGAAGCCGCAGTTCTCCCGGGGTGTCGCGCTGGGCCGTCGACCGCGCTGAGGAAGCCCAAATGCGCGAGCGTCGATCACGCGGTACGCCCACGTGAACCCCAATTCCTCGAGACGATCGACCACATGCCGCATCGCCTTGCCACGCTGCAGCTGGAGCATGAATGGCACGTTCTCGAGCAGCAGCCACCGCGGCTTGCTGCGCCGCGCCGTTTCGAGCAGCCGAAACACGTGTTCGACGAGACCGGAACTGCCGCCGGTGATTCCTGCCGTACGACCCGCCTGACTGAGATCCTGGCAGGGGAATCCCGCGGCCAACACGTCCACACGGCCGAGGGTTTCGAGTTCGCGGATGTCGCGTGTGAGCGGCACGCCGGGAAAGCGCGCCTCGAGGACGCCGCAGGCGCCCGGATCGATTTCACAGAGCAGCGCAGACCGATGGCCTGCTCGGGACAAGCCGAGCTCGATTGCGCCGACGCCCGCAAAAAGCCCTGCGACGACCAGAGACTCGCCTGAACTGCTCGCCGCGTGCGATGTCATGTGGGACAACAGATGCTACCTCCACTGTCCCCAGCATCCAAGGAGTACGTGACACAGACCGGGTCAGGCGTGCCCTCCTCTTTTCAGTGCCTCTTGAAATATTGGATGGCTCGCTCGTGGCGCTCGGCCGCCGTCCGCGTGGCAAACGTGCCGAGGTTGCGGCGCTTCCCGGTCTTGGGATTCTTCTTGCGCGAATACAGGCGGTATTTGCCGGACGACAGCTTGCGAATCATTGTGCCTCGCCAACAGCTCGGGGCGCGGAAGGGTCTCGTCAACCGGACATGTTCCGGGATCGACCGTGAGCGCCGCTCAGAATCCTGAACAATGCCGCGCGAAGACTCCGAGCAGAGTCAGACGCGATCCGGCGGAGGCACGTCGCTCCTTCGACCGTAGCCGCCGCCAGCGCACACGATCTGAGACTCCGGCGGCTCGCGGACGGCAGCCGCCGTGCTCCCCCCGGCCGGCCCGGATCGGCGCGGCTCACGAATGCCGGCCTGCGGATCGCCAGGCGGCGGTTCGAAGCGGCCGGCGCATGACAGCAGCCGGTCCCCTTCCCAGCCAGGCGGTCCAGGGACGAGCGTCAGTCAGGCTCAGACGCGACCCGATCGAGGATCTCCGCGACGGCTGCCGGCTGCGACACGTGCGGGCAATGCCCCGCTCGAATCTCGAAGGGCTCGACTCCGAGCACGTTACGGCTCATGCGGCGGCTCCAGTCTGGCACAAGCGTGCGATCCTCGGTGGCCACGATCGACCACACGCGCGCGGCGGGCTGCGGGCCGATCGGCAGCGGCTGCACCGCCAGGCGGCTCGTATCGAGCGGATCGATCGTGCCGATCGCCCACGCGCGCGTGTCGGGGTCGCAGTCGTGAAACAGGAACTCCTCGGCCAGCCCCGCATACTGCGATTGATCCAGCCACCGGGGTGCCGCCGCCAACCAGCCCTTCGAGAACATCGTTCCGTCCTCGCTCACTTGATCGCGCAGGCTCTTGCCTGGTTTTGGAATGGCGGCGGCCAGGAAGACGAGCGCGCGGCACGAGCGCTTCCGCGGCACGAGCGGCAGCAGAGCGCCGGCGAACGAGTGACCGACGACCACGGCATCGGACGCAGAGAACGATTCCGCGATCCGTGCCGCGTATTCGTCGAGACCCCACTCGGGCGCCCGCTTGCGCAGCTCAGGCGTCACAACGTCGTGACCGCGCGAGCGCAACAGCGGTGCCATTTGCTCCCAGCAGCGGCTGTTCTGGGTCGAGCCGTGGACGAGGACGAACGTCGCCATGAGCTAGCGGCTGTCGCTCTAGATCTCCACAATCGGACGTGCAGCCCCTTTGTGCCACCTCTGCATCCAGCCGTACCCCGCGTCACGCCGCTCAGGCCCTTCGTGAGCGTCTGACCCCAGGCCGTGGCTGCTGTCCCTAGGTGGAACGCCGGAAGTGTGTCCTCTGTCGAGGACACTCGTGCAAAGAACAAGATCTGACCCCTCTCCCCCGCTACCGGCCGATCAGCAGCTTCCGCGTCGTGAGCGCCTGGCCCATGTGGCGCTGCATGTGTTCGGCGGCGTGGAACAGCAGGCCGAGCACGGTGGAGGGCAGCCGCGCGCGTCCGACGAATCTCTCGTCGGTGAGCGTCGACGCATCGGTGCCGCGCACCTGTTCGAGCGCGCGATCGATGCCGGCGTCACACCGCGCGAGGAGATCGGTGGCGGAGGCGGCCGTGTCGGGATGGGACTCCTGCGCGATCGCCCGCCGCTGCTCCTCGGAGAGGGCCTCGCCGCGGGCGTACGTGAACAGGCGATCGAGCGCACCCAGCGCGTGGACGACGTGGAACCCGATCGACGCTCCGGTCTGCGCGCGCCAGATCTCGGCGGGCGCGAGCCCCGCGAGCGTCGCCTGGACGTCCTCGCGGCACTGCAGCAGCGTGTGGGCGACAGGCTGCAGCAGCGCCGGCACCCCCTCGACTGGACCGCGCTGCCAGACTTCCGGTTTTGCCATGGATGCCCGAATTCTAACCCGCCGACGCGGAAGCGCCCACAATCCCAAAGCCCAAAGCCTGCTACCGGTGGAGATCGAGCGGCGGCGCCGCCTTGGGCTGGGCGGCGCGATAATCTTCGCCGACGAGCGACGCAATCGTCGCGGCCACCTGCGCTTGGGTGACGTGCACGTTGGCACGCACGCCGAGCGGGGAGACGCCGGGACCCATGACCGCGATCCAGATCCGCCGTGCGGCCGGGACGTCCTGGCCGTGGTCCGTCCAGTCCTGGCCCGTGGCGCCGCGGCCGTGGTCGGTCGCGATCACGAGCGCGGTGTGGCCGGCGTATTCGGGGATCGCCTGGGCCGTCTCCCACAACCGGCGGATGAACCGATCGTTGCGCGCCGCCGAATCCAGGTAGAGATCGTAGCGGCGCCCGTGCGCCCAGTCGTCCGTTTCCCCGAGCATCACGTAGAGCACCCGCGGGTGCGCGCGCTTCAGATACTCGATCGCGCCAAACCCGGTCGGCGCGTCGAAGCGCTCGTCGCTCCAGTACGGCGGCAGGTCGGCAGACAGATCGTCGATCGCGCGACCGTAATCGGTTCCCGGCGCTGCGATCGGCGCACCAGACGCGTTGCACGGGATCCCGCTGCGGGGCGCGTTCAGGATCCACGGCAGCAGCTCCCACGAGGCGAACGCCGCCACCCGTCCCTGAAACCCTGGACGATGATTCAACCACTCGAGGACGGTGGCGTTCGGGTTGTACACCTTGTCGTTGCTGTCGACCCTCGGATCCGGAAAGCCCGCGAGCAGCTCGTTGTAGCCGGGATACGAGAACCAGAGGCCGTTCGTCACGCGCACCTCGCTGGCGCGCGAGGGATCGCCGAACACCTGCCCGTCGCGCGCGACGACGCCCCAGATGAACGGTAACAGGCGGCTGCGGCGGGCCTCCGGCGTCGGGCCGCCGAAGCGCGCCGCCACCGGGGCGGGGCTGTCGACGCCGCTATCCTTCTTGTCGTCGAGGATGGCCGACTGCACGCCGCCGAAGACTTCCTGCCAGCGCATGCCGTCCATCGTGACGACGAGCACGTGCGTCGCCTGCGGCGTCTGGCGCCCGGACACGGGGCCGGCGAGCAGGAGCGTGACCAACGCGAGGAGCACGGCGGCGGTCCGGTTCGACGTCTTCACGATTCGACCTGCCTTTCGAGCGGCCGCGTCAGGCACGTCGGGCCGCCGCCCCCCTTCAGGCTGATCTCGGTGCCCTCGTAGACGAAGACTTCCGCGCCGGCGGCCTCGAGGCGCATGCGCGTCCGCGGATTGCCGTCGATGATCACGCAGCGGCGCGGCCCGACCGCCAGCACGTTCGCCCCCATCGTGTCGAACTCCTCGTCCGGCACTTCCACCAGCGACACGCCACGCTCGAGCAGCGCGTCCCTGAACGGCACCGGCATCAGCGGCGAGTAGACGACGGCCAGGTCGACGTCGACGGGACTGAAGATCGACATCAGATGGAACACGTCGCCCGGTCCGCGCCAGTGCGGCAGCGGCACTTCAATCAGCGTGTCGATGGCATCGCCCAGCAGCCGCCGATAGCGGGCGATCCCCTCCGCATTGGTCCGGTATCCGCGACCGACGGCCACTGTCCGGGGATCGAGCCACACGACGTCCCCTCCCTCGATCTGGCCGGGCGCTTCAATCGCCCCCGCGATCCGGACGCCCTGCGCCTCGAGCGCGTCCCGCTGCGCCCGCGGCTCTCCCCCGCGCTGCCGCTTCCCCATGCGACAGAGGACGACCCCCTGTTCGCTCATGACGCAGGCGTCGCGCACGTAAATCGAATCGAGCCCGACGCCATCGACGGCGGGGAGCCAGCGCACGGTCGCGCCGGCCGCCTCGAGGATGTCGGCGAACGCGTCGTACTCGTCGATCGCGCGCGCGTAATCCGGAGGCGCGGTAAAGTGCAGATCGCGCCATTCGCGGGCGATCGCCGCCTGGCTGACGAAGGCGTCGCGTGCGTGCTTCAGCAGCACGTCCACGAGCGCACCCGTCTCCGACACGCACGTCGACGTCGCCGTCATGCGGCCGGCGCGCCGGCGCCCCTCCGCACCCAGGCGTACACCGGCAGGCCGGCGATCAACGCCGCCGCGCCGAGCAGCAGCACCGTCTCGCCGGCCCCGGCAATCGCGACCAGGGAGTACCCGAACGCGAGCGCGGCGACGATCGTCTGGCCGCGTCTACGTTCGCCGGGTCCGACGACCCGGCCTACACTCGTCGCGTCTTCGCCGGGTCCGAAGACCCGGCCGACGTCCGTCGCGGGCTCCGATCTGTAGGCCGGGTCTTGAGACCCGGCGGAGGGGCGGCCGTCGCGATTCATGAGCGCCGCCAGCGAGCAGAAGAAATACGGCACGAGCGTGCCGAGCGTGGCGAGCAGGATGATGAAGGTGAACAGCGACACGAGATCGCGCGAATAATTCGACGCGATCAGCAGCGACGACAGCACGGCGCCAATCGTGAGCCCCGCCACGGGCGTCTCGCGTCTCGATTTGCGCGCGAACACGGCTGGAAACAATCCCTCCTCCGCGACCGCCATCGGCAACTGCCCCACGATCAGGATCCAGCCGTTCAGCGCGCCGAAGCAGGAGATGGCGGCGCCGATCGCGACCAGTTGCGCGGCGGTGTCGCCAAACAGGACGCGCGCCGCTTCCGCAAACGGCGCCGGCGTCCGGCCGAGCACGGCCGGCGCGAGCGCCCCCATCGCGCCCGCCGTGCTGACCATGTAAATGACGGCGGCCACGACCGTGCCAACGACGGTGGCCCGCGGAATCGTGCGTTCGGGGTCGTGGATGCTGCCCGCGGGAATCGTCGCGCACTCCACCCCGAGGAAGGCCCACAACGTGAGCGTCACGACCGACATCGTATTCGTCACGATCGGGACGGCGCCGTGAACGGGAACCGCGAAGTGCGCCGGCTGGAGCACCGCCAGTCCGGCGACGCCGACCGCAACCAGGGGCAGCACCTTCAGGGCGGTGGTCCACACCTGCACGTGTCCTGCCTCGCGCACGCCGCGCGCGCTGACGCCGGTCAGCAGCCACAACACCGCAATCGCGAGCGCCGCCGCCAGCGGCGGCTGGCGCACGATCCCGGGGATGAACGGATCCAGGTAGCCGACGAACGCGACAGCGAGCGCCGCATTGGCGGCCCACACGGAAATCCAGTAACCCCACGCGACCAGGAACGCCGGCAGGTCCCCAAACGCCTGACGTGTGTAGGCGTACGGTCCTCCCTCCGCCGGACGGGCGCGCGCCAGCCGCGCGAACACGAGCGCGAGCGCCAAACTGCCGCCGGCCGACACGGCCCAGCCCGCGAAACTCAACCCGCCGTACGGCGCGAGCGACGCCGGCAGCGTGAACACGCCGGAGCCGATCATGTTCCCGAGCACGATCGCCACCGCCGCGACCAATCCGAGCGACGGCGCGCCGGCACCGCGCTCCTTCGACATCCGCGCCGTCACTCCCCGGGTCGTCGGCACCAGGCACTCCCCCGCCGCAGTCTAGTCCGGAATTGCCTCGAATGAATATGTGCGGAAACTGGAAACTGGAAACTGGAAACTGGAAACTGGAAACTGGAGTCTGGAAACTGGAGTCTGGCACCCGGCTACCGTGTCCACCACCGATCCAGCCGCCCCGACGCCCACACCGCCCACGGCACCAGCATCGCGCCAGCGACGAGATCCAGGACGTAGTGATGCCGGAGGTACACCGTCGAGGTCAGCAAGCCGACGACGAGCACCAGCAGAATTGGAAAGAACCAGCGGCAGTAGCGCCAGGCGTAATACAGGCTGAGGCAACTGACCGCCGAGTGCAGGCTCGGGAACGCCGCGCGCGACGCGTGGCGCGGCATCATCTCGATCATCGCCTGCTGCATGTTCGTGAGCGCGCCGCCGTGCAGCGGAGTCGTGAAATAACCGTGGGCCGCCAGATACAGCCGCGGCGGCGTCGCGGGGAAGATCACATACAGCACGTAGCCGCTGTAGAAGCACACGATCGTGGCGAGCAGCACTTCGCGCGCTTCGGCCCGGCGTCCGGAGAACCACAGGATCAGGACGACGGACGGGGCGATGAGGACGAACGACGTGTAGAAGAGGCTGAAGAGATCCGTCCTGAACGGCGTGATGAACTGCTGCGCCCACACGACCGGCTGACCGCCGAACACCCAGGCCTCCGCTCCGGCCAGGTAGGGATCGATGTCGTGCGGGTTGATGAAGCGGATCGTGTCGTGGAGGTTCGTATAGACGGCAATGCACAACAGGAACGGCAGGATGGTGTAGAGGAACTCGGCGGCCTGCAGGGCGTGCCGCGTGCGCCGCAAGGCACGCACGAGCAGCGGCACCGCCACGGCGAGCAGCGCGGCCACGCCGAGCCGCAGCAGCCCGCCGCGAATCCGGCGCGAATCGACGCCCGCGTTCGACAGCGCCACGTTCGCCCAGATCGTCACGATCGTGGACGGCACGAGCGCGAGGAGGAACAGCGCATCTTCAGGACGCAGGACCGCGCGCACGCGCCGCCAGGATCCGCGCCTCGGCACGGACCGTGCCTCGCCCGCCGACGGGATCATGGCCTTAGAGCGTACCATCATCGCTCGATGTGAGGCGCTTCTGATGGTTCAGGGTTCGGGGTTCGGGGTTCAGGGTTCGGGGTTCCGGGTCGGGTTCGGGGTTCCGGGTCGGGTTCGGAGTTCGGCGTTCCGGGAACACGGAACCCTGAACGCGCGGACGGACATCTGAGCTTGTGATAGCGTCCGGCCGTGCAGGACGGCCGCTTCAACGACACGATCCTCGACGAGACGTCGCACCGGCCCTGGCCGGTCCCGTCGGGGCCGTGGATCATGACGCAGACATGGCACGACCTGCTGTTCGCGCACTGGCCCGTCGACCCCCTTGTGCTGCGCGCGCTCGTCCCCCCGAGTCTCGACCTCGACGTCTACGACGGACGGGCGTGGGTCGGTATCGTCCCCTTCCGCATGAGCCACGTCGTCCCGCGCGGCGTTCCCTCGCTCCCGTGGGTGTCTGCGTTTCCCGAGATGAACGTCCGGACGTACGTCAGCGTCGGCGGCAAGCCCGGCGTGTATTTCTTCAGCCTCGACGCGACGAATGCGCTCGCCGTCTGGACCGCCCGGACGATCTTTCATCTGCCGTACTACCGGGCGTCGATGGAGATCGTTCATGAGGAGGACGCCATCGCGTATCGCAGCCATCGGCATCGATCGGGCGCAGCATTCGCCGGCCGCTACGCTCCCACGAGCGATCCCCGGCCGCCCACGCCCGGCACGCTCGAATATTTCCTGACCGAACGCTACTGCTTGTACACGCTGGACGGGCGCAAGCGGACCTGCCGCGTGGACATTCACCATCCGCCGTGGCCGCTGCAGTCCGCCGCGGCGGCGATCGCCGTCAATACGATGGCGCTGGCGGCCGGTGTGCCGCTGCCTGCCACGCCACCGCTCCTGCACTTTTCCCGGCGCCAGGACATGGTCTGCTGGAAGCTGCACAGAGTCTGACGTGCTGTACTTCGTGGTCGCCACGGCGATCGTCCTGCTGGTTGTCATCCCGGCGGCGCAAGCCCGCCGGCGACGGGAGAAGCGGCTCGAGGAGATGCGCCTCGCGTGGGGCTCGCCGCGCCGCCGCGATCGCCGCATGGACACGATCGCCGAGTACCATCGCGCCCGCGCGGAAGAGCCTGGCGCCCCGCCATCGATCGACGACCGGACCTGGACGGACCTCGACCTCGACGCCGTCTTTGCGCTGATCGATCGGACCGAGAGCACGCTCGGGCAGCAGGCCCTGTACGACCGCCTGCGGCGCGCCCCCGCGCCGCGGCCCGTGGATGCGTTCGAGCGGCTCGTGACGCGATTTTCGGGTGAACTCGAGACGCGGGAGCGCGCCCAGGATGCGCTCGCGCGCCTGCAGAATCCGGCCGGATACGATCTGTGGTGGCTCGCGCAGCCGGGCGCCATCGAGGTCCGGCCCTGGTACGGACTCTTCCCGTTTCTCGCGCTCCTCATGCTCGCCGCCATCCTGGCCGTCCCCGTCTGGCACGCGGCGGTCATCGCGATTGCGGCCGGCGGCGTCGCCAACCTGTGTATTCGGGCCGCGACCGCCGGCCGCGTCCGCGCGCTGATCGGCAGCTTCCGTCAACTGGGCCCCCTGATCGGCGCGGCCGATGCGCTGGCCTTTCTCATCGCCGACGACACCTCGACGATTACGGCGCCGCTCGGCGTCGACGCGCACGCGCTCGCCCCGCTGCGGCGCATTGCCGCCTGGGTGAGCCGCGACGCGACCGCCTCGGACGATCTGATCGCGTCGGCGTTCGAGTATCTGAACATCCTCTTTCTGCTCGACGCCAACGCGTTGTATTTCGCGGCCCGTCGTCTGCGCGCCGCCGGCCCGTCACTGTTGCGGCTGATCCCGGCCGTCGGAGAGGTCGACGCGGCGCTGGCGGTCGCCTCGTACCGGGCGGGCCTCCGGCAATGGACCCGTCCACGCTTTCTTCCTGACGTCTCCGGCACGACTCTCGCCGACGTCCGGCATCCCCTGGTCGACGACGCGGTGCCGAACTCGGTGACGCTGGGACCGCCGCACGGCGTGCTGATCACCGGCTCGAACATGTCGGGGAAGACCACGTTTCTCCGGACCGCCGGCGTGAACGCCGTGCTGGCGCAAACGATCAACACGTGTCTCGCCGCGGCGTACGCGGCGCCGGTCTTCACCATTTACAGTTGCATCGGCCGCGCCGACAACCTGCTCGAGGGCAAGAGCTACTATCTGGCGGAGGTCGAGGCCGTGCTTGCCCTCGTTCGGGCCAGCGGAACGCTCCGGCCGCACCTGTTCCTGTTCGACGAGCTGTTTCGCGGCACCAATGCCGTCGAGCGGGTGGCGGCCGGAGAAGCGGTGCTGCGCCATCTGTTGACGGCCGGCGCGCCGCGGCCGACCCATCTCGTACTCGCCGCCACACACGACGGCGAGCTGGTGGACCTGTTGAGCGGCCAATACGCGGCGTACCACTTCACCGATCGCATCGGGCCCGACGGTCTCGTGTTCGACTACCGGCTTCAGGCCGGTCCGGCGACGACCAGGAATGCGATTGCCCTGCTGGAGCTGTACGGCGCACCCGACACCCTCGTGCGCCGCGCGATCGACGTCGCCGCCATGCTGGATCGTCAGCGGTCGGCGGCCCCCGCACGCCTGCACGATCCGGGCGGCGTCTAGAAGTCGCGCAGGAGACCAGGAAGGCAGGAGACACCCGATCGGCCGCGCGCATCGCCAATGGCGCTTGAAGATCATGCGCGCGTGTCGCTCCAGACGTCGTAGTCGCGCTCGGGGGTGCCCGGGGCGCTCACCGCAACGACGTCGGAACACGCGCCGGCGTGGGCGGACACCTGGTGGCGCACCGCTGCCGCGCGACTCATCACCGCGTACCGGCGCGAGCTCGACGGTTCGCCACTCCTGCCGCACGACGCCGCCTGGAACGCCGTCCTGACCGCCGCCTGGATCGAACGAACGGTGCACGAGCTCGGGGCCGAACTGCGCGAGCGGCGTGGATCGACCGCCCTCCGCCCTCCACCCTCCGCCCTCCGCCCTCCATGCCTTGCACTCCTACACATCATCTGCTACGGTGACGTGTAGAAGCCAGAGGTATCACGCATGACCACGCCGAAGCCGGACCTGCCCCAGGGCACCCTCGACCTCCTCGTCCTGCAGATCGTCGCCCTCGGCCCCATCCATGGTTACGGGATTGCCCGCCGCATCCAGCAGGTCTCTCGCGACGTCCTCGAGGTGCCCCAGGGTTCCCTGTACCCCGCGCTCCACCGCCTCGAAAATCGCGGACTGCTCGCCGCCGAATGGAAGACGTCGGAGACGGGACGGGACGCCAAGTTCTACCGGCTGACGTCCAGGGGACGCGCCCAGTTGAAGGCGGAGACCGCGAGCTGGGCGCAGCTGGCCGAAGCGGTCCGTCTGATCCTCCGGACGGGCGAAGGAGGTGCGTGATGGGTTGGTGGCGGCGTCTTGTGCGGCGCGGCCGACTCGAGCGCGACCTCGACCGCGAACTGCGTTACGACTTCGAGCGCCGCGTCGAGGACCACGTCGACGCCGGCCTCAGTGAGGAAGAGGCGCGGCGGCAGGCGCGCCTCGAATTCGGCGGCCTCGATCAGATCAAGGAGCGGTGCCGCGACGCGCGCGGCACCCGGTGGGCGCACGATCTGGCGCAGGACCTCCGCTACGCGCTGCGGCTGCTGACGAAGGATCGCGCGTTTGGCATCGTGGCGGTGCTCGCGCTCGGCCTCGGGCTTGGCATCGACAACACGCAATTCGCCATCGTCAACGGCTATTGCCTCGCCGGCCTGCCGATCGCGCACGCCGATCGGGTGGCGTACGTCGATACCGTCGACGATCACGGGCGCCGGGGCGGGCTGTCCTCTCGAGAGTTCGAGGGCGTCCGGGCTGGCGCAAGCGCATTCGCGGAACTGGCCGCGTTTGCGATCACTCCCGTTGCCCTGGCGGATGCCGCGCATCCCGCGGACGCCTTCCAGGCGGCCTACGTCTCCGGCGACGCGCTGCGGCTTCTCGGACGCGACCCGGTGCTCGGGCGCGACTTCACAGCCGCGGACGACCACGCCGGCGCGCCGGCGGTGGTGATTCTGTCGAATACCGTCTGGAACACGCGCTACGGCGCCGATCCGGCCATCGTTGGTCAGGTGGTCAGGATTGATGATGCACCCGCGACGGTGATCGGCGTGATGCCTGCCGGCTTCCGGTTCCCGAACAACGCCAACCTGTGGGTCCCCCTCGCCCGCCTGCCCGGACTCGTCGACGACGCGCGCAGGGATCTCATGGCGTACGGCCTTCTGCGCAACGGCGCGAGCTTCACCCGGGCACGCTCCCAAATCGAGGCCATCTGGCCGCATCTGAATGGTTCGCGCGCAAAGCACGGCGTGAGGCGGCTGATGGTGCAACCCATCAACCAGCGGTATCTGGGCAAGGTGACGGACCCGGCATGGCTCGCGTTCATGACCGTCGGCCTGCTGGTCGTCCTCATCGCCTGCGCGAACGTCGCCAATCTGCTGCTGATGCGTTCCGTCACGCGGTCGCGCGAGGTGGCGATGCGCGCGGCGCTCGGCGCGTCGCGCGGCCGGATCGTCCGCCAGTTGCTCGCCGAGAGCGCGGTCGTCGCGATGGCGGGCGGGATCCTCGGGCTGCTCGTGTCCGCGCTGGCGATTCAGGCATTCGCGCAGGCCATTCCCGAGGCCGCCATTCCATATGCGGGCTTCCATTTCGACGCTCGCGTCCTGGCGGTGCTGGCGGCGGTGTGCCTGGGCACCGTGTTCGTGGTGGGGCTCGCTCCCGCGCTCCGCACCGCCAGGGTGTCGGTCAGCGAGGTTCTGAAATCCGGCGGCGCCGCCACCCACGACCACCGCGTCCGCCGATGGACGACGGTATTCCTGACGGCCGAATTCGGCCTGACGGTGATCCTGGTCAGCGCCGTCGGGTTGAACCTGCAAGCGTTCCTCGACGCTCAGCATGCGGACCGCTCGTTCGACGTGTCGCACATCCTGACGGCGAGCGTGGCCTTGCCACACGCCCGTTACCCGACCACCGCGGCTCGCGCGCAGTTCTACGACACGATCCTCGCGCGCGCCGGCCGCCTGCCGTCCGTCTCGGCAATGAGCTTCGCGAGCGCATTGCCGCTCGGGGGGACCGCACCGCGCCGGATCGTTGCCGATTCCTCTCCGTCGCCCGCGGGAAAGACGCTCCCGACCGTCGGCAGCGTGCTGATCGGCCGCGGCTATTTCCAGGCGCTCGGGGTTCAGTTGCGTCGTGGGCGCGCGTTCACGACCGAGGATGCGAGGGCCGGCGCGAACACCATCATCGTGAACCAGCGCGTCGCCGACCAGTTCTTTCCAGGCGAGAACGCCTTGGGCCGGCACGTTCGGCTGGGGACCGACGACGGGAGTGCGGCAGCGGCACCGTGGCTGACCATCGTCGGGATATCGCCGGATATCCGGCAGGGACCCTGGATCGACGCCGATCCAATTGTGTATCTGCCGTTCGAGGCCGCCTTGCCGCCGGCGACAGCCATCATCGTCCGGACACACGGTGCGCCCGAAGCGGCCGCGCCCGCGCTCCGGACGGAAGTGCGCGCGCTCGATCCGGATCTGCCGCTCGCGCACCTGCAGACGATGACCGAAGCGAAGTGGGCGGCCGAATGGAACCGCCGCATCTCGGGCGCGATCGTGACGCTGATTGCACTCATGGCGCTCCTGCTGTCCACCGTGGGTCTGTACGCGGTGACGGCGCACGGCGTCGCCATCAGGACGCGCGAGATCGGCATTCGAGTGGTGCTGGGCGCCGAACGCCGACAGGTCGTCTGGACGGTGCTGCGCGGCGCCCTCGTCCAGGTCGGCCTCGGACTGATCGTCGGCATCGTCCTCTCCGTGGTCTGGGCGCGGCTGTTCGGCGGTCCGGGGATCGGGATCGATCCCGGAAGTCTGGCGTCGCTGTGTGGGGTGCTCCTGATCGTGGCCCTCGTCGCATCAGTCGCGCCTGCCTGGCGTGCCGCCCGCGTCGAGCCCGCGACGACGCTGAGGTACCAATGAGGCGGCGAGCCTTCGCTGCGGCGATCGTGGTCGGTTTGTATGGCTGCGCCGGACCGTCAGTGACCGACCCGATCGCTGGAATACCGCCAGCGCGCCAGCGCGCCGTGAACCGAACGGATTTCGGCTGGCAGTGGCCGTTTTCCGTCGGGCTCGGCACCCTGGGCTGCTCGTCGGGGGCCGTGGTGTTTCGCGCGGCCGGCGTCACGTATGCGCTGAACGATGCGGCACGCTCGCGCGGCTACGCCCCGGCGACGCCCATCCGTGTCGCCGTGCCCTCGGCAGCGCCGAGCCACCCGCTGGCTCGGCTGAAGCAGAACGAGCGAATGCAGATTTTCGCGAGCATCACCACCTGCGACCACGGTGTGGGCCCGATCGTCTGTCGTCAACGGGTTCGCGATTCTCACGGATTGTCCGATGCGGACGTACGGCAGGTGGAGGCCGAGGGCCTGGAACGCACGTGGCCGCCGCTCGTTCGGCCGCTCAGGCCGCTGCAGCCAGTGGTCGAGGCGGGCGTGCTGCTCTGTCGATGAACGCACCGTAGAACGACCATGCTCGAGATTCGCCATCTGACCAAACGCTACGGCGCCCTCGTAGGAATCCAGGACGTGTCGTTCGACGTCCGGGAGGGGGAGGTGTTGGGCCTGCTCGGGCCGAATGGGTCGGGCAAGAGCACGACGGTGAAGATCCTGACCGGGCTGCTGCGGCCGACGAACGGCAGCGTCCGGCTCGACGGCGTCGACGCGCTCGCCGCTCCGTTGGAGTACAAGCGCGTCGTCGGGTACGTGCCCGAGGAACCGTACTTGTACTCGTTCCTGACGGGCCCGGAATATCTGCAGCTCGTCGGGCGCCTTCGCGGCATCGGCGAACCCTCGCTGGCGCACAAGATCGAACGCTTCCTTCAGTTGCTCGGCATCTACGACGATCGATACCAGACGCTGGCCTCGTACTCGAAAGGCATGCGGCAGAAAATCCTGATCGCGGCGGGGGTCCTCCACGACCCGCGCATCGTGGTGCTCGATGAACCGTTCTCGGGGCTCGACGTCACGTCGGCGCGGCTGTTGAAGGCGTTCGTGCGCGGGCTCGCCGAGCAGGGCAAGCTCGTCGTCTTCAGTTCGCACGTGCTCGAAGTGGTCGAACAGGTGTGCTCGCGGGTCGTCATCCTCAAGGATGGCCGCATTGCCGGCCATGATTCCGTCTCGAACCTGCGGGCCATGCTGCAGCTTCCCTCGCTCGACGCGGTGTTTGGCGCGCTCGTGGCCGAGGAGCACGTCGAAGGTCGCGCGCGCGAGCTCATCGACGTCATGCGGGGATAGCGCGATGGGAAACACACCGTCTTCCGCCCTGCGCCGCGCATTCGTGGCCCAGTTGTTCACGAGCGAATCGGTCGCCTCCGACGTGCATCACCGCGCGATGATCCTGGCGACGGTCGGGTTCCTGCTCCCTCCGGGACTCTTCATCGTCGTCGGCGTGCTGCCGCAGTACCAGATCGCGGTGCTCCGCGCCTCGGTGCAGCATTCGCCCGCCATCCTGGACGATGCCCTCGCGCAGATCGCGTTCCTGCTCGTCACGTATTCGATGGTAACGATCGGCTTCGTCGCGGCGTTCGTCTGGGACGGACTGGCGTTCGATCGGCGCGACGCGATGGTGCTCGGACCGCTGCCACTGGGGCCGGGTACTGTCATCGGGGCGAAGCTGCTCGCGCTGGCGATCGTCCTGCTCGGCGCGAGCGCCGCGCTCAACCTCTTTACGGCGGTCCCGTTCGCGCTGTTCACCACGACCACGCTGTCGCCGACGTCGCTGGTGCAGCACTTTGCCGCCGACATGACCGCGACGATTTCCGCCGCGGCGTTCGTGTTCGCCCTGATGGTGGCGCTGCGCGGCACGGTGGCGCTCGCGGGAGATGGCATCGCGCTCCGCGTCGGATCCTGGATCCAGGTCCTGTTCGTCAGCGCGCTGTTCTCGTTCGTCCTGCTGGCTCCCAGGATTCTCGGGATGGTGTCGACGGGAGCGCTCACGTCGGCTTACGGAGGGTGGGTGCCGACGGCGTGGTTTCTGGCGCTGTTCGAGCGCATGATGGGTTCGGCGCGGCCCGAATACGCACCGCTCGCGGCGCGGGCCCTGATCGCGACCGGCGTCGCAAGTGCGCTCGGTATCCTGGTATCGGTCGCCGGCTATCGCGCCCAGATCCAGCGCGCGCTCGTCCCGTCCGCTTCGGTTCCGACCGGCTCCGCCGCGATCTCCCGCGCCGTCGCGCACGTGCTCACGCGCGGAAGGCCGCTCGCGCGCGCCGTTGCGGATTTCGTGCTGCTCACGTTCGCCCGCAATCGCCGCCAGCGAACGCCGATCGCCCTGACGCTCGCGATCGCCCTCACCATCGTCGTGACCGCCCTGGCCATGAAGGTTCACGACATCGCGTCGCTGTCGCATCCACGCGCGGCGGTGCTCTGGATTCCGCTGGTCCTGACGTATTGGCTGGCCATTGGGGTTCGTGGCACGTTCTTCGTCCCGAGCGAGGTGCCGGCCGCCTGGTGCTTCGGATTTCATGCCCCCGATACTCCGATCGCCTATCGCTCGGCAGTGCGTGCCGCGGCACTCGGGATCGTGCTGCCGCCGGGGCTCGCGATCGCCCTGCTCGCCGCTTCACCTCTCGGGTGGAGGCTCGCGCTATGGCATGGCGCATTCGTGGGTCTATTGGCCGTTCTCCTCGTATCGCTGCTCGCCTCGACCATCCAATTCGTCCCGTACACGATCGCCCATCCGCCGGGGCACGCGCGGCTGAGAACGCGCTGGCCGTTCTACGCCGTGGGCATGTTCGCGTTCGCGTACGTGCCGGCGAAGCTGGAACTCGGCTTCATCGGACAGATCGTGCCGCTCCTGGTGCTGCTCGGCTGCGCGCTCGTCGTCGTGCTCGCGGGAGAAATCGCGTGTCGCCGCCGCGAACCGCACTGGCGTCTGCCGGACGACGACGCGGCCGACGATTTGTGGGAAGCCACGCGGCTCGACATCGGCTGGAGCGAACCGCTATCCGGTCGCGCGGCCGATCCTTCCGCCGACTCGCCCATTACTCGGCACGCAGCAGGATGATCGGATCGATCCGGGACGCCGCGCGCGCGGGCCTCAGCGTGGCCAGCAGCGTCACCCCGACGAGGAGAACCGTAACGCCGATCAACGTCCAGGGATCGAAGGGGCGCACCTCGTACAACTGGGAGGACAGCGGTCGGATGGACGCGACCCCAAGCGGCACGCCTGCCGCGAGCGCGGGCACGAGCAGCAGGAGGCTGTCGCGGAGCACCAGCGCGATCACCCGACCCTTCGTCGCCCCGAGCGCCAGCCGGATGCCCATCTCGCGCGCGCGCCTGGCGACGTCGTAGGCCATCAGGGCGTACAGGCCGACGCACCCGATCAGAACCACCAGCGCGCCGAGCATGATGGCGATGGCGCTCATCAGCCGCTCCTGCGCGATACCATCGTCGAGCACCTGCGCAATGGTGCGGATCTTCTCGATCGGCACGTCGCCCGCGATGGCGCCGAGCTGATGCTCGACCATGGATGTCGCGGCCGCCGGGTCGGTGGCAGTCCGGACCGCGAGCACCACTCGTGTCGAGTTGCGCAGCGGCAGGTACACGACGCCGACGTCCCGGTCGCGCGGCGAGACCTGCCTCGCGTTGTTGACGACCCCAATCACGGTCTGGAGCGGGCCTCGTCTCCCTTGGCGCAGTCCACGTCCGATCGGGTCCTGCGCACCAAAAAGAAATCGGGCGAGTGCGCTGTTGATGACGGCAACGCCGGCGGGCGACTCGATGTCCCGATCGGTGAAGCCCCGACCCCGAACGACCTTCATGCCCACGGCCGCGAAGAAGCCGGGGCCCACGGGCGCGGACGTCCATTGCTGCCGCGCCAGCACAGCGCCGCGATCGGTGGTCAACTGCTGTGTCGTATCGACCCAGTAGTTGGTTGGATTCAACAGTTCCTGGCCGGAGATGCCCACCGCCTGAATGCCTTTCAGGGCGGACAACCGGTCGCGGATGCGCTGCATCAGCATGGCGGAGGCCGGTTCGGAGTAGCCGGCCTGCCCGGGGGCGAGCGAGACCAGGAGCACGTTGCGGTCGAAGCCGAGATCCTGCGATCGCAAGTTGACGACGGTTCGCAGCAGGAGACCGGCGCCAATCAGCAGGATCGCGCACAGCGTCAGTTGCAGCACGAGCGTCAGCCGTCCCGCCATCGCGCGGTGCGTCCGGCTGTTCGGATCGAAGGACTGACAGACGGCCGTCAGGGTCGCGGATCGGCTGGTTCGAGTCCACGGCCAGAGGCCGCAGACGATCGCCACCCCGATGCAGCCGGCCATGAAGCCCAGCGTGCGCGTGTCCCATCCGGGATCGAGCGTGATCGGCACGATCATCACGGCGAATTCTTTCAGGAGCATCGTGGTGGCCCAGCGGGCCACCAGCGCGCCGCCGACCGCCGCCGCGCCGGCCAGCAGCAGACATTCGGTCGCCGCCTGACGGGCGAGGCGCCACATCCCGCCTCCCAGGGCGAGCCTGATGGCGGTCTCGGGCCGGCGCACTTCCGACCGGGCGAGCATCAGGCTCGAGAAGTTCGAACACGCGACGAGAAAGACGAGCGCGGTGATGCCGGACAGGAGGAGCAGCGGCCAGGCGTATCGCGATCGTTCCGGCGCGTACCCGGTGTTCGCCGTCAGCACGACGAGCTTCAGCGTCAGATCGCGCACGACGTCAGGACGCGTCGTCCCGAGCGCCGCCGCTTCCTGCGCCGTGAACCGTCCCCGGACGATCTCGGCCGCCGCCGCCGCCCGCGCGAGCGTGACGCCTGGTGCGAGCCGGCCGACGACTCTCAGCCACCGGGGTCCACCCCACCGGTCGCTCAGCAGCGCTGGCGAGTGCAGCAGGACAGGACCTCTCGCCAGCGGCACCCAGACGTCGCACGGATAACCGACTACGTGGCCCGTGAAGCCCTTCCGGGTCACGCCGACGATCTGGTAGCGCGCGCCGTTCAGCTCGATCGTTCGGCCCAGCGCGTCCGGCAGACCACCAAACCATCGCGTCCAGAACGCCTCGCTGATGACGGCGACGGCATCGGGTCCATCAGGACGCCCTTCGTCGGGTGTGAACGATCGGCCGAGCGCGAGATCGACGCCGATCACGCGAAAGTAGTTGTCGGACACCGCGCTGACGCGCGCCTCTCTCGCGACCCCCCCATCGTGCGGCAGCTCGACCGGAAACGGATCCGACCCCGCGGCGACTTCGAACAGTCCGTCGTGCGAGCGGCGCCAGGCCACGAACGCGGGATACGACCACGTGGCCCATGACCGGCTGGTACTCGTCGAGAACGCGATCAGCCGATCCGGATCGTGAACGGGGAGTCCACGCAGCATGAATGCATCGGTCACGGCAAACGTCGCGGTGACCACCCCGATGCCGATGGCGAGCGAGAACACGGCCACGCACGTGAAGGACGCGCTGCGCCGCACTTCGCGTAGCGCGTAGCGAAGATCCTGGACGAGATCCTCGACGAGACGGAAGGAGAACAGATCGTGGCTCGTTTCCTCGAGGAGCGCGGCGTTGCCGAACGTCCGGCGGGCGGCATCGCGCGCCAGCTCGGGAGACATGCCGCGCGCGAGGTTGTCCTGTTCGAGCAGGTCGAGGTGGAGGCGATGCTCCTCGCGCACGTCCCGTGCGCGCCGCCCCGAGAGCGTCGCGCCGAGGCGCACGAACCAGCGCCGCAGCCACAGGGGCATGTCATCCCTCCTGGAGGATCACGGCGATCGCGCTCGCGATCGCCCGCCAGCGATCCTGCTCGGCGCTGAGCCGGCGCGCGCCCCGGCGGGTGAGCCGGTAGTACTTCGCGCGCCGGTTGTTCTCGGTCGTGTCCCAGTACGATTCGACGAGGCCGTCCAGTTCCATCCGGTGGAGCGCCGGGTACAGGGACCCCTGCTCCACCCGGAGCACCGAGCGCGAGAGCTGATGGATCCGCCGCGCGATGGCGAAGCCGTGGTTCGGACCGGTCGCGAGCGTCCTCAGGATCAGGAGCGGCAGCGTGCCCTGCAGCAATTCACCGCGAGGTCGGCTTCCCATAGATGCTTGACATGAGCATCGCGCCGCCTGACGCTCCTGTCAAGCATCTACAGCAGCGCGCCGGGGTCAGATCTTGTTCTTTGCATCCGGGGTCAGATCTTGTTTCTTGCGCAAAGAACAAGATCTGACCCCGATCGGGCGACAGCCGTCCGGATTCGAACACGTCGTCCCACCACCGGTCACACCCACGGCGCGGCAGCCTCGGAAATCCCCGGTTCGGGCCGGTTGCGTCCGGTGCGCGCTTTGCCTACGCTGAAGGGCATGGGCCGATTCGTCCGCGATCTTCGGTTCGCCGTCCGGATGCTGCAGCGCGCGCCCGGTCCGAGCGTGGTGGCGATCGTGTCGCTCGCGCTCGGGATTGCGATCGTCACCACCGTCTTCGGCTGGGTGCACGGCATCCTGATCGATCCCCTGCCGGGCGTCGCCGACGCGTCGCGCATGGTGACGATTGAAACCGTCGCGCCGTCCGGCACGATGATCGACAGCTCGTTCCCGGATTACCAGACCATTCGCGACCACACCCGCCTGATGTCCGGCGTGATTGCGTTCAAGGAGCGGCTCGTCGGGGTCGGCATCGGGCCGCGCACCGACCGCGCCTGGGCCCTGATGGTGACCGGCAACTACTTCGACGTCCTCGGCGTGAAGCCGGCGCTCGGACGGTTCTTCCAGGGCGACGAGGAGAGCGACACGATCGAACGCCATCCGGTCGCCGTCCTCAGCCACACCATGTGGGCCGCCCGCTATCAATCGGACCCGGACGTCGTCGGCCGCACGATCGAGCTGAACCGGCATCCGTACACGATCATCGGCGTCGCGCCAGCCGGCTTCTTCGGCACGATCACGGGCCTCGATTTCAATCTCTACGTCCCGCTGACCATGCAGGCGTCGCTGACGGGGGCCGACGACTGGCTGAGCGATCGCAACTCGCGTCCGCTGTATCTGTTCGGACGCCTGAAGGAGGGGGCGACGATCGATCAGGCGCGGGCGGAACTCGCGACCGTCGCGGCGGCGAGTGCGGAGGCGTTCCCGAATACGAATCGCGGCATCTCGGCGACCGTCCTGCCGATGCGCGAAGCGCGCCGCGGCCTGCAGCACGAACTCGGCGCGATGCTCGAGCTGCTCTTCGCCGTCGGCGCCATCGTCCTGCTGATCGTGTGCGCGAACGTGGCGAACCTGCAGCTCGCGCGAGCGGCGGCGCGGCGCGCCGAGATGGGCATCAGGCTGGGGCTGGGTGCGTCGCGGGGCGCCTTGATCCGCCAGGTCCTGACCGAGGGACTCGTCATGGGCGCGCTCGCGGGCGCGCTCGCCGTTCTTGCGAGCGCCTGGCTGGTCGGGACCCTGCGGCTGTTCCTGCCGTTCGTCGAGTACCCGCTCGTGCTGCCGACGACGATCAGGGGCGAAGAGGTGCTGTTCGCCGCGGGCGTGTCGGTCCTTGCGAGCGTGCTGTTCACCGTCGTGCCCGCGCTCCGTCTCTCGCGCGCCGGCATCGTCGACGCGATGAACACGGTCCGGCAGACCGAAGGACGGCGGGCCGGGCGGATGGGCAGTCTGCTCGTGGTCGCGCAGGTCGCGCTCGCGCTCGCGGCGCTCGTGACGGCCGGCCTGCTGCTCCGCAGCTTCGAGAACGCGCGCCGGATCAATCCGGGATTCGACACGCACAACGTGCTGCTGATGGGCATCAATCTGTCGACCGCCGGCTACACGCGCGATCGGGGGCTGCAGTATCTGGATCGCGTCGTCGATCGCGTGCGGTCGATGCCGGGTGTCGACCGCGTGGCGCTGGCCGAGGACGTGCCGCTGGGTCTCGACGGCGGGTCGTGGACCGATCTGCGGATCGACGGCTACGTCCCCGGGTCGGGGGAGAACATGAAGATCTATCGCAACCTCGTGTCCCCCGGCTATTTCGGCCTGATGAAGATCCCGCTGCGCGACGGGCGCGACTTCACGATTCAGGATGCGGCGGATCGGCCGCTGGTCGCGATCGTCAACGAGACCTTCGCGCGCCGGTTCTTCGGCGGCCGTGCTGTCGGGCGCGGCTTCACCGCCGGCGGCAGCGGATCCCGGTTCACCGTCGTCGGCGTCGTTTCCGATTCGAAATATCACGCGCTCGCGGAGCCGTCCCAGCCGTACTTCTACGTCGCGCTGCGGCAGCTCTTCGACGCCGACACGGGCGTCGCGCTGCAGATGCGGACCCGTGTCCCCCCGCTCTCGCTCGCGCCGGCGGTGCTCGACGCGATCCGCGGCATCGATCCCTCGGTGCCGCCCCCGGTCACGACGACGCTGGCGGAGTACACGAGCGCGGCCTATTTCATCGAGCGGCTGGCGGCGTCGCTGATCGGCGTCCTCGGCGGCCTGGCCCTGCTGCTGTCGGGCATCGGGCTGTACAGCCTGATGGCGTACCGGGTGGCGCGGCGGCACCGCGAGATCGGCGTCCGCGTGGCGCTCGGCGCGACAGGCGCCGACATCCTCCGGCTCGTGATTCGGCGGGGACTCGCTCTGGTGGGGGCCGGGGTGGCCGTCGGGGTGCTGCTGGCGCTCGCCGGATCGCGCGCGATCGCGTCGCTGCTCTTCGGCGTCGGTCCGTTCGACCCCGCGACGCTCGCCGGCGCCACGGTGCTGCTCCTGTTGGTCGCGATGCTCGCCAGCTACATCCCCGGCCGCGCCGCGGCGCGGCTCGATCCTGTACGGGCACTGCGGGCCGAGTGAGGCGCGGCGCTCCTGCGCTACTCCGCTTTCAAGGCCATCAAGGGATCGACGCTGGCCGCGCGGTACGCCGGGAGCGCGCTCGCGAGGAGTGCGGACGCCGCGAGGACCACGAGCGCGGCCGCGAAAATCCGGACGTCGTTCGGCTGGACCTCGAACAGAAACGTTCGTACGCCGCCGGCCAGGTACCAGGCGGCCACCGAACCCATGACCAGCCCGGCGCCGACCAGCGCCGCGGCCCGGCGAAGCACCATCCCAACCACGTCGCCAGGAGTCGCGCCGAGCGCGATCCGGACGCCGATCTCGGTGGTGCGCTGCGCGACCAGATACGCCATCACGCCGTAAATGCCGATCGCGGCAATCACGAGGCCCAGGATCCCGAACAGCCCCAGCAGCGCCATGTTGAACCGCCGCTGCGCGATCTGCCGGTCCATGTACTGCTCGAGCGTGACCACGTCGTTCGAAAATCGCTGCTCGCGGTTGATCGACCAGATCGCCGCCTTGACGGACGGCAGGACGCGAATGGGATCGCCGCTGGTGCGAATCAGCAGCTCGCCGCTGAACATCTGCTCGTCGAGCGGAACGTAGCACTCCTGCCGCGGCGGGATCTCCAGTCCAAGCTGGTGCACGTTGCCGACGATCCCGACGACCACGCGGTCCTTGCCGCCGACCTTGATGCGCTGCCCGAGCGCGTCCTGGCCTGGCCAGTACTTTCGCGCCGCCGCCCCGTTGACGACGACCACCGGCGGCGCACCCACGCGCATGTCGCCGGCCGTGAGGTACCGGCCCTCGATCAGCGGCATGCGCAGCAATTGCAGGTACGCCTCCGACACCGTCCGCATGTCGATCTCGTCGCCGTCCCCTTTCAATTCGCCGCGACCGGGCAACGTCACCGTCCCGCGGGCCCAGCTTCCGCTGAGCGGCGCGCCGCCGAGCGCGACCATCTCGACACCGGGCAGCCGGCGGACCGCGTCGACGGCGTGGAGGATGTAGGCGCGGTTTCGCGCACCGTACCCCTTGTCCGCGCTCAGGTCCGTCGGGAACGGCAGGCTGATCCCGAGGTCGAGCACGTCGTGGTAGTCGAAACCGGGGTCGATCCGCATCAACTGCACGAAGCTGCCCGTGAACAGTCCCGCGCCCACGAGCAGCACGAGGGCCAGCGCGACCTCCGCGACGACCAGCGCGCTGCGCGCGCGCTGCGCGCCCTTGCCCGACGTCGACGATCGGCCCCCCTCGCGCAGCACGGCGTTGAGATCCATGCCCGCAAGCTGGAGCGCCGGCACGACGCCGAACACCAGGCCGGTGACGATGGCCGCCCCTACGGCCGCAGCGAGCACGCGGGTGTCGATGGCGATCGAGGCGACGCGCGGCACGTTCGCCGGAAGCCACGCCCGCAGCACGTTCACGCCGGCGTACGCGATCGCGATCCCGATGGCTGCGCCCGCGAGGGCGAGCAGCAGACCCTCGGCCATCAGGCCGCGCACGATGCGCCAGCGGCCGGCGCCAAGCGCGGAACGGATCCCGATGGCGCGCCCGCGCCCGGTGGCCCGCACGAGCAGGAGGTTGGCGACGTTCGCGCACGCGATGAGCAGCACGAGCACGACCGAGCCGAGCAGCATCAGCATCCAGCCGTGCATCTTCCCGACCAGGAAATCGTGCAGCGGCACGACCACCGCTCGGCGGCCGGGTTCCCATTTGGGGGATTGGCGATCCAGCTGCTCGGACAGCCGGAACATCTCGTCTTTCGCCTGCGCGAAGGTCACGCCATCGCGAAGGCGCCCAACGACCTTGTCGCAGTAGCAGTGCCCTCCACTCTTGACGCGCTCCTCGGCCCTGAAGACGCGCGGCACGAATACGTCGGCGGGCCGTTCGCTCCCGACCGGGTACGTGAACGTCCGCGGCATGACGCCGACCACCTCATACGGCTCGTCGCTCAGGTCGAGCGTCGTGCCGACGGCGTCGGGCGCGGCGCCGAAACGGCGCTGCCAGAACCCGTAGCTCAGGACGACGACGCGCCCTGCGCCGGCAGCTTCGTCTTTCGCGGAGAACGCGCGCCCGAGCATGGGTGACGCGTGCAGCACGGGAAAGAACTCCCACGTGACGCGCTCCGCGCGCGCGTCGGCCGGTTCGCCACCGGCGGTCTCGAGCCGGAACGTCTTGCTGCCGGCCATCGCAATCGCCTGAAACGCGCGCTGTGAGGCCCGCCAGTCGAGGAATGTCTGTGGCGTGACGTCCCCTTCGCCGAACGTCGTCGCGTGATGCGTATCCTTCTGGTAGAGCGCCGCGAGACGATCGTGTTCGTCGAACGGCAGCGCGCGCAGCGTCACGGCGTCGACGATGGAGAAAATGGCCGTGGCGCTGCCGATGCCCAGCGCGAGCACCGCCACCGCCACGAGCGTGAAGCCCCGCGTCGAGCGGAGGGAGCGAACGGCAGTCCTGACGTCGTCGAGCACGTCGGCCTCGCCGGAGCGTTACTGTCGCCGTGACGACGGCGGGACGATACCCTTGATCCGGAAGTACGTGACGAGATTGCCGTAGTGCTCGTTGAGATGGCCGATGTTGCCGATGAGCGCGTCGGCGCGCGGGATCTGCCGGCTGCCGAAGGGCGGGGTGACCATCTCGGCGATCGAGGCATCGGTCGCGGCGGAAAAGGCCGCATCGCAATAGGCGAGCGAGTCGTTCAGCGCCTTCACGATATCCGCTTTCGTCGTCGCGCTCTTCTCGAAGTCCCCCTCGCCGTGCGGCGACTTCTCCCCCTTGGCGGCCGAGCAGAACACGTAGTTCGCGCCCGCGACGTGCGCGAGGATCGCGCCGAACGTGCGCACCGTGTCGACAGGCTTGAACCCGTAGTTCGCCTCGTCCATGTCCGTGGCCGAGTCCCTGATGTAGCCCTCGACCGTCTTCCACTCGCTGCGAATGGAATCGCTGATCGGATTCGCCGCCGACGCGGCGGTCTGCGCCAGGGCGACGGCTGGCGTGAGGCTACACAGGGCCGTGATCGCGACAATCGCTGCACGCATGTTCAGTCTCCTTCAGCAGATCGGTGCCCCCGTCTCGTGTCGTCCGATGATAGCGGAACCGTCGCCCGGCGCAACCGTCAACGCTGATTGACCGCGTGATACGCTAGCCGGGCGTGAGAGGTCAGATCGCGATCCAGAGGAGCCGTCTCATGAACCCCGGCTGCCAACCCGATCTGAAGCGGGCGCTGCGCCTCGTCCCTGGCTACGAACGCGCCGTCCGCGAGATCTCGAAAATGTTCGCGCAGGCGGGTATTCGGCACGCGCTCGTCGGAGCGCTGGGCGCCAATGCGTACCGGAACCGCCCGCGGACGACCGAGGACATCGATTTCCTGGTCGGCGACGAAGCGTTCGAGGCGCATCCGGGCGGGTTCGTCACCCTGCGCGTGCCCGTGGTGGAGTTCGATGGCATCGACGTGGATCAGGTTCCGCTCACCGAGGGGCTGCGCGCGATCGCGGACGGGCTCGACCGCGCCCTGACGAGCGACGGCGTGCCGATCGCTCCGCTCGACACCATCGTCGTGATGAAACTGCTCGTGGGCCGAACGCAGGATCTGGCCGACATCGAGGCCATGATCGCCTCCGGGGCGGACCGCGAGCTGTTGAGGACGGCGGTTCAGAAGGCCGCGCCTCACTCGACCGAGACGCTCGAGCGGCTGTTCGGCAACGTCGACCGAAGCCGCTGAGACGCGACAATCGGCTACAGGAACCGCTGGTCGTCGGCCGACGGCCCGTACACCGCCGGCACTTTCCGATCGAGCAGCCGCAAATAGACCGTCAACTGGCCGCGGTGGTGCGCCCAGTGATTGATCGTGTCGCGGAGCACGAGGTGGCGCGGCTCGTTCATCACGATCTGACCGCCGGCCCGGAGGTGCCAGTTCGTGGTGAACAGGTACTCGTCATTCGTCTGCGAGAGCGCCTCGCGGGCACGCGCCGCGTAGTCGTCGAGGACGGCGACGAGTCGATCGATGGCGGGCGGTTGATGCTGTCCCTGCCCTGGCGGGGGTGTCAGATCGAGCTCGTCCTGCTCGATGATCAGATTCACCCATGACGGCATCGTTGCCACGAGGCCGGCCAGCCGGCCGAGCGGCATCGATTTGGCGTGCGGCGCCCAGTCGTCGCGGCCGGTGGGCACCGGCTCGAGCACCCGCCGCGTGCGGGCGGTCTCGCGATCCAGTTCTTCGATGAACAGGTCGGTCAGCTTCATCGGGCTCCCCTCTCCACTGGCTCGTGCGGATCCCCGGTCGTTCCGGAGATCCGCATCCGACGATTGTATGCCCGCCTCCGTTTCGCGAGGCCGCCCGGCGCGATCAGTGCCCGTACAAGGTCAGGATCGCCTGGTTGTTGGCGCTCTCGGGCGACATCTGGATGATCAGAAACACGCCGGGGACGTCGTAGACCTTGGTGAACGTCCCGCCCGAGGTGAAGGTGTCGAGCAGCAGCCCGTTGTGCGGAGTGGAGGTGTCCGGGTCGCTGAGCAGCGTGAACGTGATGTCGCCGCTGCCGTTGATCGTACCGGAGATGCGAACCTTCGCGTATCCACTCACGTCGATCGGGTCGAGGAACTGTCCGCCGACCGGCATCCCGACGATGTTCGCATTCAACAGCACCGCCGTCTTCGCGCCTTCGGTCGCGAGCTTGACGGTGTTGCGCAGCGGATCGATCCCGACCGTCGGGGCGTTGAGGATGCTCATGCCCCACGGACCGCTCTGCCGCGCGTCGATCGTCCCCGAGATCGCGCCATTGACGGCGACGGTGCCCTGAATCGTCGTCGGGACGGGCTCTGCCGGGGTGTTCACGATCAGCATGTCCTTGATGGGGTCGCCTTTGACCGTGGCCGGCTGCGCGAACTGGAAGGCCCCGACCAGAATCGCGAACCCCACGACCGCCGCCAGCGTGCTCTTGATGCTCTGCATACACACTCCTCTACAAGAAACCCGCGTTCATGTCTCCGGTCGACCAAGAGGCACCGCTCTCCATGGGTCGCCGTTCAGGCACGAACAGCAGGCCTATGAAGAGGAAGATCGGAATCGGCGGGCGGAAGACGACAGGCATGGCGGTACCCGGTGCCAGCTTCCTGTCCGAGTGCCATACCACTCGCCGCATCCGGTCCACTGCACATCCCTGCGTGCCTAGAGGGGTACGCGACAATGAAATCGGCGCTGCGCTGGAGCAAGTCGAATGCGGGCGGGCCTGCGCGCCGACGCCTGTCGAGTATAGTTCGCCTATTCAGGAGAGCGCCATGAGTGAAGCCCAATCCCCCGTCCTCGTGTTCGAGAAGGTCGCCGCCAAGGGCTTCAAGCTCGAACTCATCGACGATCGGATCCGAAGAGCCAGAATTCCTGGCGGCTGGCTGGTCACCATCCGCGACGAAGGCATCACATTTGTGCCAGACCCGGCGCACCAATGGAACGGCGGTTCGCTCAGCTGACCGTCGCGACGGTCGATGGAGTGCACAAGGATTTTGGCGCGACCATTTGGAGGCGAAAGGCGGTCCGGCCGGATCTTGACAGACAGTCTTCCTGCCCACGAGCAGTCGTCCTCGACGCTCAGAAAGAGATCGATCAGCTTGTCTTCGGCTCGAATGCCTGTTGTCGGCACGAGCTCATTTCCCACGGACGAGGTCTCGCCAGGAAAAGCCGTTCACGCGATACCCGGCGGCTCTGAAGGCTAAATCTCTATGGTCTCGTCGTCCTGCAGCCGCGCACGTGGGTAGATGTCGGCCGCAGGCAGGCATCACGACCGGGGACGTCGTAGCGTTCGTAGGGCATCGGCCGCAGCAGGGCATCGTCAGCCGGCGCGGCGTGCGCACCGGCGACGTACGCAACGCCGGGGCACGACCAAGAACGGCGACGGGCGGGTGTTGTACTTCACTGACGATCTGCGCAAGCTCCTGCAGGCGCAGCACGCCGAGCACGCGCGGCTCGAGATGGCGGGCCACATCGAGCCGTGGGTGTTCTTCCGGATGGTCGCGGATGGACGCGGTGGCGAGAAACGGCCGCAGCCGATCCTCTCGTTCGCCAAGGCATGGCAGGTCGCGAGTCGAGCGGCCGGGTGAGCGGGCCCACGACCTCCGGCGCACGGCCGTCCGGAATCTCGTGCGCGCCGGGCATCACGGAACGCGTGGCGATGGCGATGACCGGGCACAGGACCCCGTCGGTGTTCCAGCGTGACAACATCGGGAGCGACGGCGACCTGCGCGACGCGGCGCGGAAGCTCGACGCGGCGGTCGGTCGCTGACGGCCGCGGCGTGGCCCCGTCAGCGGCGCTTCTTGGGCGACTGCTTCGTGCGTTTGATCGCGCGGCGCAGATCGGCGCTTTCCTTCTGCAGATCGACGCCTTGTTGGTGCAGATCGCCAGCCATCTTTCGGAGCGTCTGGCTTTGTTTCAGCATCCGGTCAGCGCGCTCCACGATGAGCTTCCGTTCGCCGTCCTCGCTCATACCAGGTTATTTCACCTTCTTGAGCGTGTCGATTTCAACCTGCATCTGGGCGATGCGGCGGAATTGCAGATCGAGGTCGCGACGGTGCTGTTCGAGGCCGGTTTCGAATGCGATCAGGCGGGAAGCGACGGAACGCGGGGCCGCCGGTCGCGTCCGAGTGCTACGCACCGATGGCCGCCTTGTTTTCACGGTAGGACGATTCTACTGCTGCGCTCTGCCGCCCGCAACTCAAAGGCGCGTGTCGCGACAAGTCCGCTTTACGTCCACATCGTCGGAATCTTTGGACACCTTCGCCGGGCACGCGAATCAGAACCGCTACATTTGCTAATGATTTTGGAGGCGCCGCCCGGATTTGAACCGGGGATGGAGGTTTTGCAGCCCGTGCAAAGACCTCTGCCCACGGGCACGGACTGCGGTTTTACTTCGGCTTTTGTGGTGCAGCGTGGTGCCTGGTGGTGCTGCGTGGTGCCGCCTAAGCTACCGCTATGCTACCCCGGGCAGTAATTAGAAGATTTTCGGCGATTCACGCTGCGTGCGGCGCTGCGTACACCACGGATGTATTAGCATCAGGTTCGACAGCTCGTAGGTTCCGCCTTCAGCTTTCGGCGTCACGCGCCCGATGTCCGCGTTCTTGGCGTCTGGAAGGATTGTCTCGCCGCACCAAAAGCACTTACCCCCTTGCCGCTCCACCAGTGCTTCGCGGATTTGTTTCTTGGTCATCCTCTTGTCCCTTCACCCCGGCTAACTAGGTCCAGCCTCGCAGCCGCATCGCGCAGGTCTCCGTCGCTCACAATGTCATAGCGGGCAAACACGCTCGGCGTCTTGTGCCCGGTCAGCTTCATGGCCACGCGTTCGGGCACGCCGCTGCGCACCAGATTGCGCACGGCCGTACGTCGCAGGTCGTGCGGAATGCGCCCCGGGCACCCGGCCGCGCGGCAGGCAGCCTGCCACGCCTTGTTCAAGCTCAAGATGGGGAGCGGTCGCTTGTCCCCGCCGCGTCCATCGGCCACCATGCGAAAGAAGACGTAGGGGCAGATGGTGTCCTGCGCCTTCAATTCGTCGTGAGCTGCACGCTGCGCCGTGAACAGCGCCCGCAGTTCGGCGGTGAAGGGAAATACGCGACCCTCGCCGTTCTTTGTGCTGCCCGGGTCGAGTCGCACTTCCCCCGCTTCCATATCAACCTGCCGCCACTCGAGCGGCAGCACTTCGCTATTGATGCGCCAACCCGTGATGCTCCCCATGCGGATGGGTGGTCGCAGTTCCTCGGGCAGGTGTGCCAGCACGCTCGACAGCATGACCGGTTCGAAGAAGCCGGTGCGCACGCTAGCGCGTTCGTCTAGCATGGCGATCTCAGGACGCCGGCCAAGCTGCCCGCGCCGAACGGCGATGTTGAGGATTCGCTTGAGGTGCTGTAGCTCGCGGTTGATTTCCCCATTTGAGACGTCGCGCGCGCGTTCGCCCTTGCGGACGATGCCCTGCTCGCGGCGATGCGCGACGAATGCCTGTACGTCGGCCTCCGCAATGCTGGCAATGCGCCGCCCGCCGAAGAATGGCAACAGGTGCAGGCGCACGCGCCGTTCGGCTTCGTCCAGACTGCGGCGCCCGCGCGTCTTGAAGTCGTCGAACATGGCCTGCGCCGCCTGTTCGAAGGTCAGCTTCTCGGCATTGGCAATCACCGGCAGCCCGTGCTCGCGGGCACCCGTGCGACGACGCAGCAGGCGAACGGCATCCTCTTTCACGGTGCTGCCGCTGCTCTCCTGTCTCCGCTGCCCATCCGGCCCCACGTAGGCAAACCACCACATGCGGCGCTTGCGATAGATACTGCCGTCGCCGCGTGTGCGGCGTCGCTTCTTTGTGTTCTCGCTCATCTCTTCTTCCTTCCCTTCGCCGGTCGCAATCCTTGGCGACTGGTCCGCGGCTTCTCCCATAAGGTGCTCTTGCACCGGGGGCACATGGTCACTTCGGTGCCGCGCGGCGTCCACTCGTGGTGGCAGCGGCGGCAGTACAACAGGGGCAGCCGTAGCTTCATAGCGGCTAGGTTACTGCCAGTTTACTTATAGGTAAAGTTAAAAACAGGGTGCCCGCCACACTTTTTTGCGGTTGGGCTTTGTTTTTAACTTGCGGACCCCATAACCGCTGGCGTATTGGTAGGGGCACTGGCCGCAAGGCCGGGCGTGGAGTGTGAGGGAGTGACGTTGAATGAACGTTATTTCCGTGCGCTCTTCGCCATCCCTTCCGCGAACGGCGCACGCAGGAGCCACTGTGGAGCGCTACCTTCGCATCAAATTCGAACGACATCAGCGCGGCTGGACGCAGAACGACGTCGCGGAACGCACGAAGATTATCGGCGGGCTGCACCGAACGATGCGGCAGTCGGAGATCTCCGCAATCGAACGCGGCGTGCAGATTCCCACGGCCGCCGAACTGGACGCCCTCGCCCGCGTGTTCGCCCTGTCCCCCGCGTCCGTGCTGCTGACGCCGTGCAGCATTGAAGACCCGGAAGTACAGGCGACGCCGGAACACGTCGTATGAACCCGCTCGTGCTCGACGTGAAGGCGGCAGCAGAAGCCACCGGCATGTCCGAGTGGATGCTGCGCCGATACGTGCGAGACGGCCTACTCCCCACGGTGAAATATCCGGGGCGGTATGACGGCGAGACGAGCCGCCGAATCCTCATCGCCGTCGAAGATCTTCAGGACTTCGTGCGACGGCATCGGCGGGCAGAGCCATGAACGGCCTGACCCACGGTGCGGCGCTCGCGCGCGACCCGGACCCGGCGATGAGGGGGATCGTCGCGAACCTCTTGCAGCCTAAACGGCCCACTGCGCTCGCGGTGAAGCCGGACGGCATTCCGGACGCGCTAAAGCACGAACGCCGATGGGTGATCTGGCGCTACGAGTTACGCCAGAACGCGAAGGGCGAGTCGAAGTGGACGAAGGTGCCATACACGAGCACCACCCCCGACCGCGAAGCGGCCAGTACGCGCCCGGCCACGTGGAGCAGCTTTGCCGACGCGCTCCGCGCCTATCAGCTTGGCCAAGGCGACGGCATCGGGTTCGTCTTGGGTGACGGCTTCTTCGGTCTCGACGCCGACGACTGCCGCGACCCGCAGACCGGGCGTGTTGACGCGACGACGCTGGACTACTACCGCACGCTGAACACCTACACCGAAGTATCGCCGAGCGGGAAGGGCCTGAAGGCCATCGGCCGCGGAACGAAACCGGGCACACACTGCCGCGTGAAGCGGAGTGCAGTCGAGTATGAAGTTTACGACTCGGGCCGCTACTTCACCGTGACCGGGCACGGTGTCGACCAGTTCGTGGCGACGGTCGAGGAGCGGAGCACGGAACTGGCGGACGTATATCACCTCCTCTTTCCGGCCGAACAGCCGACGGGCGCTGCTGCACCTGCCGCCGCAGACGGCGCCCTGCCCGACGACGAACTACTCGACCGAGCGAAGAGCGCCAAGAACGGGACGAAGTTCCGTGCCCTGTGGGACGGGGACGTGACGGGCTACACGTCGGCCAGCGAAGCCGACATGGCGCTCTGCCGGATGCTGGCGTTCTGGACGGGCAAGGATGCCGCGCAGATGGACCGGCTGTTCCGCCGCAGCGGTTTGCTCAGAGAGAAGTGGGACGAGCGCCACGGCGGCGACACCTACGGTGCCCTGACTATCGCGAAGGCGATAGCAGCGACCACGGATACCTATGGCCCGCCTGTGACGGTGCTGGACCCGCCAGACGACCACGCACCGGTCGATACGCCCGTCCCGTTCGCCCTCGTGACCGCGCCCGGCAGCTTTGTAAGCGACTACATCAATTACGCCAGCAGCCGCACCGACGCGCCGAAGGAAGCGCACGAGTTGATGGCCGTGGGGCTGCTGTCGGCCCTTGCGGGACCGACACCCCGGATTCCGATCGCGACGGCGGTGAAGGGTTGGCGCCTGTCGCTTTGGACCAGCTACATCGTGAACTCGACGATGGGTCGCAAAACCACCGTGCTCGACATCGCCCGCGACATCGCCGTCTCCGTACTGACCGAGCAGGCCGTGGTCGAGTGGGAGGGCTCGCCGCAGGGATTGATTCAGCGCCTACAGGACCGCGACGGGCAGGCATCCGTGTTCCTTCGCGACGAGTACAGCGGCCTGCTGCAACAGATGAATCGCGGCGGGCACATGGCGGGATTGCAGCAGACCTTTATTCGTGCGTTCGACGGGCTGGTGCTGGAGAACATCCGGACACGGAAGAAGAACAAGAACACCGGCGAACACGAGGACGACACCGACCGCGTCGACAATCCATATCTCGTGAAGTTGACCGCCAGCACATGGGATTCGTTCGTGCAGCGGGCCAGCATCGACAACGTGCTCGACGGGTTCCTGGCACGGTTTATCTTCGTCACCGGCATCGCAGAGCCTCGTCGCGTTCCCCGCGACACCGACGCCATCGGTGCGGCCCGCAATCGACTGGTGCAGCGGGCACACGCGTTTGCCGACCGAGCCCGCCAGATTAACCGAGTCGATGCTTCGGATGCGGTGCTCGACGCCTTCTGGGAACTTGAGCAGGACTGGCAGCGACGAGCCGAGCGCTGCTCGCGCCGCGATGCGGCCCGCCCTGCCCTGCAACGACTGGCCGAAGCGGTACTGAAGGTGGCCGCGCTGCTGGCCCTCGACCGCGACAAGGAACTCCGGCCCCGAATTGAGACGCCGGATTTCGACGCGGCGGCGGCGATGGGTGCCCGGTGGCTGGCGAGCACGCTGCGATTGATTGAGGCGCTCGGGACGTCATCCTTTCAGAAGGATTGCGACGCCCTGCTCGACACCATTAAGCAGTATCCCGACGGGGTGCTGCGGTCGGCCTTGTATAGCCGACACCGCAGACACAAGGTGAGGGAGTTTGATGAAATCCTGACCGCCCTCGAAGAACAGGGCTGGATTCGACGCGCGCAGAAGAAGGGTGACGGCCCCGGCCGCGCAGGGCAGGTCGTACTCCATGGCCCGAGGCTGGTGCCCCGTGGGTAACGGCAGGGCTAGGCACAGGGTTATGAGTATTTCTGGTAGAGCAAGGGGGGCATGTTTTCCAAGTTGGCGCTACCAACTTGGCCTACTAAGAATACTAGAAATACTTCTCTTACTTCCCTTACTTCCTGTGCCTAGGTATGGCCGGACAGCCCGGCCGCACCGCGGGACGCCGCACCCCGGGGCTGCGATCTTCTGCTCCGGGCCAGACCGCTTCCTCCGGGCACAAAGGTTTTACAAACCGGCGGCAGTACACGGCAGTCAACAAGGTGAGGCTGTTTATGCGGGTAAACGCGACTCGCGCCGCTCGGCGGTAGCACCAAGGTAGCTTATGGGAACCGACACCACACTGCCGTCGCCGGGCCACGGCCCGAACACGGCCACGTATGCCGCTGCGGCGCAGCCCGCAATCCTGCTGATGCCGACCACTGCATTCGCGGGCATTTCATGCGCGGGAACACAGAGAACGGGCTCAGCGTGCGGCGCTATCGGAACGAACATCAGGAGCGCATCACCGAATTACAGGAGGCCTTCCTCCGCGAGCAGCTTGGCTGGCGCAATCCGGCCGATGCGCCCTTTCTCACGCGGAAGGAAGCCCGACGCGCTGCGACCTACGACGTACTGGCTGAACGCCGTGAGCAGCAGGAGCGCTACATAAGACTCGCGGACAAAGGCGCCAACATCTGGAACGGGCTGGCGTCGGACCCTGCACACCACGCGCCGCGCGCCGCTGCGGACGACCCATACAGGCGCATGACCCGCGATGAAATGGTGGCGCGCCTCGAAGCCCTGCTCGCGTATCTCAAGACTCCTTTCGAGGAAGCCATCGCCCGCAGCGTAGAGGCGAATTGGGAAAAGCAGCTCGACGCGGTCGCACTGCCGCCCATCGGGGACGACGAGTTCGAGGAATACGAGGACGAGGACGACGAGGACGAGGATCCCCATGACCCGCAAACGTAAGCGCCGCACCCCGCCCGTGCCAGCCGCGGAACCCGACCCCGCGCTCTTCGTGCGGGACAGGCGCGGGGAACGGCACCGCATCACCGAGCAGGACGTGCGCGACCAGCTCACCAATCTTGGCGATGCCGCCTTGGCCGACTACGACGCCGGCCGACTATCGAAGGCCGAGGCGTTCGAGATGACGAAGCAGTGGTTTCGGAATTCACGGAGCTACCACGCCGATGAGAAAACTGCCGCTCGACCTCCGCATCCTCGACATCGTGCGCCAGCACGCGCCGATCTCACCGCGCGACCTGCAACGGCGCTGCGGTGTGCGGCCGGGCACGAAGAACATTCAGGTGATGTTGTTCGGCCCGACGCTGACCGGCTTCTCCGAGGAGTTCTGCGCCGCCTTTTGTCCGCTAGTGTGCGCGGGCGTGCTGCGATTGGAGCAGTTGCGTCCGGGCTGGAAGAGCGGCTGGCGCGTGGTGATGGGCGAGGCACGTCAAAACCGCTACATCGCGTGAGGTAACAAGATGACCGATTGGCAAATCCCCGCGTTCCAACATCCGGCCCGCTGCTCAGGCTGCCCACAGTGCGATCCCGTGATGGCGCAGATCATGGACTGGCGGGCGGCGGGGAGGTTCGAGACTCTCTGCGCTTTCAACCGCGAGACCCATCGCCTTGCGGAGCTACACATCCACGACGCCCTGCGGCGCGGAACCCCACGGGCGACGGCGCAGGCCAACTATCGCACGGCCCTCGTTCAACTGGCCGCCGAACTCGACGCACCCGCCGCCGCGCAGCCGGTAGCGGCGCAAGCTCGCGCAGCGGGAGTGCTGCGCGTCATCGAAAGAGGAAACAGCATGACCACCAACACCGACACGATTCCCGAACCGCCCTCGCTCGCAGATGCCATCCGCGCGCGCCGGGGCATGGCCCCGCAACCCGACCCCGAACCCGAGGCCCGCGCCTGCAACCTGCACGGCATCGAAGATCCGCCCGACCTCGCCGCGGCGATTCGTCGCCGCCGGCAGAAGGAGACCCGATGACACTCGAACAAGTCCGAGCCTTGCTCAACGACGACAACCCCACCATCCCCGCCATCGACCGGGCCATCGCCCTGTGCGATGCCGAACGGGCCACGCGCGCCGCGCTTCGCGACGAAATCGCCTCGCGCGTGCTGCACCCGGAGCCGGGCGACCGCATCGACCGCGAAGCCGAAGTCGCCAGCCGTCATGCGGCCGAGGACGCCGCGCTCCTCGAAGATGGCTTCACCGATGCAGATGGTGTGACCGACCGGCGTCTCGAGCCGTTTCGCTTCGCACCCGGCATCACGTGGTTCGCACGCACGCGCGAGCGGTTGGTGGCCATGCGCGCAGCCGTGGCCGCGCACGATGCGCGATGGGGCCGTGGGCAGCATCATCCGTATCGATACATCGGCCTGCCCGGCCGGGCGCAGTTCGACGGTCGCTTCCTGAAAGTCGGGGAGGTGGTGCTGCTGAACGAAAGGCAGGCCGATGCGTGGCAGGACCGCTTCGAAGCTGTGACCGAAGAAGAACCCGTGACGAGTTGAGTTGAGGCGGAGGTGCCCTACGGGTCGTATTGGGATGCGGCCCGGCGCCAATCGCCGGCGGTCCTCCGCCGTCTGCTCGTCGGTATGTTGACAGCCGCGAGCAGATATCTGAGCCGCCGAACGAACATCTCATCAGGGCGTGGGCGGTGCCCTGTGTCAGCCGGAGCGGTCCCTTCTCCTGGACGGCTCCGGCCCGCCCACTTTCTTCGCCAGAACCGCCAGCAAAAGCGGGGAGAAGGGGCCAAGCCGGTCGTCTGACGCCAGATGTTGTGGGCGCGAGTGGACCCGGCACAAGCCTATGTCCGCTTGCACCCGAGCTGCCGATATACTGCTCTTCGGGGAGCGAACCCAGATGTGCACGACAGGAGGCCGGTGTGAGACAGGATGGGCAGAACCCCTCCCGGAGGGGTGTCCCTCTTGCGAGAACCCGCTCGTCGACACGGTTGGCGAGACGCTGTTTCGTCTGATCCGAACGACCACACCGTCCGGCGATGATTTCCGGTCCCACCGGAACCTCGATCCGGACAAGAACTTCACGAGGTGTTCGGAATGTGAGCTGCGCTCTCTGTCGCTCTGGAAGACGATCGAACCCTGTCGGAACCTGCGGAAGATGAAGTCCCATCGGAACAAGCATATCGCGTCTGTGGTGCTGTTACCGGCTACGGGTGTGACAAAGACGCGGAACGATGGGCATGTGTCTTGGTGGCGGTGTGGGGCGTACAACCCGCTGCCAAACACCACTTTCGTTGAGTGAGCGTAAGCCCAGTGGCAATTCAGCCCATCACCGTGCGCATCGAAACCGTCCTCTTGGAGACGGATGTGCCGGACCTCGTCCTGGCGCGTGACAGGGTTGGCGCGCAATATCTGTGCTGTTTCATTGAACGCGAGGAGCCGGGGGACCTTTTCCTCGTCATCCCTATCTCCGTCGAGCGGCTTTCGCAATTCCGCAAAGGCGAAGTCGACTTGCGCAGTATCGTGATGGCCCCCGAGACAGGACAACACTTTAATGGTCGCTTTAAGCGCGTCGACGGAGACCCGTTGATACAGCTTAAGCCACTCAAGACGTTGCCTGACGATTGGTTGCCAGATGAGGGGTTCCGGTTGAGCGACTTCGTCGGTAAGCTCGATAATGAAGCGCTCATCCGCGAAGCCTTAGCAAAGGACGCGGCCGTCATTGAATGCCACTTTGAACCTATTGAGGCGAGAGGTGCGCGGCCGAAGATAAACGCCGACCATCTAGCAGAGGGAGTTCGCACGTTCCAAGCCCTCGTGAAGCACGCCTACAAGAAGAAGCTTGCCATGATGGCTGCTGTGCGGCGAATGCAACTTGGTGCCGATGGTTACGTAATGCAGGCATTTGCGTTTTCGGACCAGTCCTTCTGTGTGCATTTTGAATCAAAACGTCGCGCAAATCTGGTGGGCGAATCGGAGCTTGGGTTGGCGATGCACAAGGTTGACGAGTTGATGTCGGTTTTGGAGGTTGGGCCTGACGAGCAGATTCCAATTCTCCGCGCTAACGCTGGACACATGGTCAGCGCCTTGCGGCGCCTGTTTGAGTTCGTAGCAAAGCAAAGCGTCCCAATAACCTACAAGTGGGCCGAACCGGCGACGAGGCACCTTGTGGAGCACCATATAACTCCAATAGCTGCGAGAGCTGTGAGTGCCATCCTCGAAGCGACCGAAGACCTTGAGGCCGAAGCTGTGGAGTTTGAAGGAACGTTCGTTCGAGTCTCGACTGACTTAAGGACTTGGCGCGCTCGGGACGTCGAAGGAAAGGTGCGGCAGGGTGCAGTGCACGAAGACGCACCAGACGTGCTCGCGGGGACCGTAAACGAAAGCGTTCGGTATCAGTTCGATTGCGAAGAAAGACTGCAAGTGAAGCCGGCAACCGGCCGTGAGGTGCCGAAGCTTTTCTTGCGCGGTGTGACGCGTCTGCCACAGAAGTAAGCGCGCGCTGCACGGCGGGTGCGTAGGCGACCCGCAGGGCGTCGCCCGCCGGGCCGGGCAAGGGTGCAGCAGGGTGCCCGCCCGCGAGCCACCTACGCGACCCACAAAAGCAAAAGCCCCGCACCGGAGTGAACCAGTGCGGGGCTTTGAACCCGAACGCGCGGGCGCGTGCTTTAGACTTCGGCTACGTGGCCGCTCTTCGCAAGCTGCCGCGTCCAGAACGCAGCAGCCTTGATGTCGGGCAGTTCGGCCGCAATGTCCTTCGCCGTGAACGTGCCTGCCGCCGCGCGATGGCCGCGTACACCCGCACGCACGCACCCCGCGCCTTGGGCAACGGCGCCGCGCAGGTTTCCACCAGCGTGTAGGTTGGATTCGGCCGGCGGTTGTCGGGCTGCAGCAGCTTGGCGGCGGCATCGAGGCTCTCGGCTGCGCGCAGGCGGGCCAGCAGGTCGGGCGTGACAACCGGCGCGGCAGGTGCGGGCGCCGGGGTGTTCGTTGTGGTGGCGGCGGGTGTGGCTGCGGTCTTCTTGGCGTTTGCACTCATTAGCTGCACTCCTTAAGCATCTTGAGTCGTCACGACTCAAGGCTGAACGCCAGTGTGGGTCACGCTCGATCGAGCCGACAAGCGAATACTTCGCGCTCCGCGAATAAATCCGCCGCGTGAAGCAGGGCACGCCGCATCCAGCCGCCAGCCCGGCCATACCGCCGGCCCGTGGCTGCTCGCACGCCGGGTCGGGCAGGCTAGCACCCGCCCGGCTGTGGCCGACGCCCTGCGCGACCCGCAGCTACACCCCCGCCTGCGCCGGGCAGGCCGTACACAACCCGCCCGGGCCGTAAGCTACCGATATGCTACCGGCAAGGGTTGCAGGCCGGGCCCGTGATGCACCGCGTGGAAATTTACTGAGGAAATTTGGAGGCGCCGCCCGGATTTGAACCGGGGATGGAGGTTTTGCAGACCTCTGCCTTACCACTTGGCGACGGCGCCGATCGGACACGATGCTGGCCGGTGCGCGAAACACCGCATCGTACCAGACGCGCCGATCGCAGGCAAGGATTCAAGGGGGATGCGCAGCGACGCGCAGTCGGCCAGTCGGAGTGCAGGGGTCCCCGACGATTCAAGCGCGAACGGAGCGGCGCGAGCAGCGTCAGTGCGAGCGGAGCGCCGTGAGCCAGTCGGGGTGCAGGGGTCCCCGACGATTCAAAAAATGGAGCGGGAAACGGGATTCGAACCCGCGACTTCGACCTTGGCAAGGTCGCACTCTACCACTGAGTTATTCCCGCTCACCGGCCGCGTCACGCGTGATCCGAGGCCTTCATCCTAACATCCCGAAACCGCGCAATCAACCGCCGGGCCGGCCGCCGCGCGGACGGTCCATGCTAGCATCCCCCCTCATGCGCGCGCCGCAGGCCGCATCCCCGCTGCCCTGACCCTCCGCCATGCCCACCATCGACTTCGACGACGCCGACGCCCCCACGTCGCGCGAGCCCGCGGCCCAGGCCGCCGTCGAAGCCCACAGCGCCGGCCTGCGGAAGGACCTCGGCCTTGCCGACGTCACCCTCACCCAGATCCTGTTCATCGTCGGGCTGCCGTGGGTCGGGGTCGCCGCCGAGCAGGGACGCGCGCACATCGTCTACTGGCTCATCGCCCTGTCCCTCTTCTATCTGCCGTCAGCCGCCGTCGTCACGCACCTGAATCGCGCGATGCCCCTCGAGGGCGGCCTCTATCAGTGGGCGAAGCTCGGGTTCAACGACCTCACGGGCTTCATGGTCGCGTGGAATCTCTGGCTGTTCGCCATCCTGAGCACGTCGGAGACGGGGCTGCAGGTGACGCAGTACCTCGCCTACGTCGTCGGCCCGCGCGGGCAATGGGTGACGCAAAGCCCGTGGTTCGTCAGCGCCGCGAACGTCGCGATCCTCTCGGGGCTGGTCGCGATCACCGTTCGCGGATTGAGCGTCGGGAAATGGGTGCACAAGGCGGGCGGCATCCTGATGCTGACGACGTTCGGGATGCTGCTGGCGCTGCCGGTGCTGAACGTGATGCACGGGACGCTGCACGCCTATCACCCGCTGGCCGCCGCCGTGCCCGTCGTGTCGCTCTTCAGCCTGAACATCGCCGCGAAAATGGGGTTCGGGGCGTTCGGCGGCTTCGAGTACGTGGCGATCCACGCCGGCGAGTGCCGGAATCCCGCCCGCACGATCGCACGGTCCGTCGCGATCGCGGCACCCGTCATCGCGGTCATGTTCATCCTCGGCACCAGCTCCGTCCTGGCGCTGGTGCCGATCGATCGGATCGATCTCATCGCGCCGATTCCGCAGGTGCTCAGCATCGGCTTCAGCGCGCTCGGCCCGGCATCGGCGGTCGCGCCAATCACGATCGTCGTGCTGCTCGGCATCCGGCTGGCGCAGGCGAGCGTCAGCTTCGCAGGCAACACCCGCCTGCCGATGGTCGCCGGCTGGGACGGCCTGCTGCCCGCCTGGTTCACCAGGCTGCACGGCACGTATCGCACGCCGGCGAACTCGATCGTGTTCGTCGGCGCGGTCACGCTGGCGTTCAGCATCGCGGGGCTGATCGGCGTCGGGAAACAGGAGGCGTTTCAACTGCTGTGGAACGCGTCCGGCATCTTCTACGCGCTCACCTATCTCGTGATGTTCGCGATCCCGATCGCCGCGATTCCAAGCCCCCTGTGGCTCAAGGCGGCGGCCGCGTCCGGCTTCCTCATGACGCTGCTCTACATCGTCCTGTCGATCCTGCCAATCGTGCAGGTCGCCAGCTGGCTCTCGTTCGCGCTCAAGATTTCGCTGGTGATCGTCCTCGCCAACGCCGTCGGGTTCATGATCTTCGCATCCAAGCGCTCCGCCCCGGTCAGGCCGTGAAGCTGGATCATTCACGAATGCACGCGACGCCGAAGTCCATTCGCTCCAGCTGGAAGTTGGAAGCTGGGAGCTGGGAGCTGGCAGCTGGCAGCTGGATGATCAGACCGCGTCAAACGCGTTCGGGATCACTTCGATGCGCTCGTGATCGGAGCCGGCAGCGTCGATGGCGACGACGTCGAAGCGGCACGGGCGGTTCGTGAGGCGGCGGCGGGCCAGATAGTCGACGGCCATCGAGACAATCCGACGCTGCTTCCACGGCACGACCGCCTCCGCGGCGGTGCCGAATTCCGCCGTCTCCCGCGCCTTGACCTCGACGAAGACGATGGTGCCGCGATCCTCCGCCACGATGTCGATTTCGCCATGTCGCGTGCGGTAGCGGCGATCGAGAATTGCGTACCCACGGCGCTCGAGTTCGCGCACGGCGCGATCTTCGCCGAATTTCCCGAGAGCCTGGCGATGGAACGTCATGACGGACGGGACGGAAGGCAAGCGGCGGGCCAGAGCCCCCGCCGGGTCTGAAGACCCGGCCTACAGCACCGGATGTTTGGCGATGAAGGGGGACGCCCGCCGGAGGCCAGCGGCGGGCCGGTTCGTGCGCGCTTCCTAAAGCCTAAAGCCCAAAGCCGAAGCCTATACCGACGTGAGCGAGGCGGAGACTTCGACGAGCGCCTCGTCGAGCACCCGCAGGACGGTATCGGCCTGCTCCTTGTCGAGCACCAGCGGCGGCGCGAGGCGGACGGCATTCTGGCCGGCGCCGAGCACGAGCACGCCGCGGCGGAACATCGCCTGCACGACCGCGTTGCGCTCCTCGATCGCGCGCTCCTTCGTTTTCCGATCGCGGACCAGCTCGATTCCGATCATCAGGCCGCGACCGCGGACGTCGCCGATGAGCGGGTGCTTCTTCTGCAGGTCGCGCAGGCCGTTCATCAGATGCTCGCCCATGGCGGCGGCGTTGGCGACGAGCTTCTCCTTCAGCAGCTCGATCGTCGCGAGCGCGGCGGCGCACGACACGGGGTTGCCGCCGAAGGTGCTCGCGTGCGCCCCGGGCGGCCAGTTCATCACGCTGGCGCGCGAGGCGGTGACGCTCAGCGGCAGACCCGACGCGATCCCCTTCGCGATGTTCACGACGTCGCCCTTGACGCCCGTATGATCGCTCGCGAACATCCGGCCCGTCCGCCCCATCCCGGACTGCACCTCGTCGAGCACGAGCAGGATCCCGTGCTGGTTCGCCAGCTCGCGCAGGCCGTGCAGGAACGACGCGGGCGGGACGATGTAGCCCCCCTCCCCCTGGATCGGCTCGACGACGATGGCGGCGACTTCGTCGGGCGCCACGAGCTGCAGGAACAGATGCTCCCTGATGAACGCGAGGCTCGCCTCGGCGCACGCGTCGGGGCTGCCGTCGAAGCGGTACGGGTTCGGATACGGCGCGTGATACACGCCGGGCATGAACGGGCCGAAGCCCTTGCGCTGCACCGCCTTGCTCGCGGTCAACGCGAGCGAGCCGAGCGATCGGCCGTGGAACGCCCCGAAGAACGCGATCACGCCGGGGCGCTTCGTGTGGTGACGCGTCACCTTGAGCGCCGCCTCGGTCGCCTCCGTTCCGGAGTTCCCGAAAAACGATCGGACGTCCCCTTCGATCGGCACGATGGAGGCGATCTCTTCCGCGAGCCGCACCTGCCGCTCGTAGTAGAAATCGGTCCCCGACATGTGCAGGAACTTCTGCGCCTGATCGGTAATCGCCGCGACCACGTCCGGGTGAGAGATCCCTGTCGAATTCACCGCGATCCCCGCGGCGCAATCGAGGAACCGGTTGCCGTCGACGTCTTCGACGACGGCCCCTTCCCCGCCGGCGATCACGAGGGGATAGTCGCGCGTGTACGACGGCGAAACGAACTTCGCATCGCGCTGGATGATCGCCCGGGCCCTGGGGCCCGGCAGCGGCGTCTTGATCTCGGGGGCAGTCTTCATTTCCTCTTCCACCTCGTCCCGGCGGCGGTGTCCTCGAGGACAATCCCCCGCGCATCCAGGTCTCTTCGAATTCTATCTGCTTCCGCGAAATTCCGCGCGGCGCGCGCCGCGCGGCGGGCCTGGACGAGCCTGTCGATTTCGTCGACGGGCACGGGCGGCCGCTCGTCTTCCTGATGCCGCAGCGCCAGGATCCCGAGCACGCGATCGTAGCGCCCGAACGCCGTCCGCACGGCCGCGACGTCGCCGGCGTGCAGGCGTCCTGCGTCGATGGCGGAATTCAGCGCGCGCACGAGATCGAACACCGCCCCGAGCGCCGCGGCGGTGTTCAGGTCGTCGCCAATGTGCGTGCCGAACCCGCCGGTCGTCTCGTCGATCAGCGCGGCAATCGCGGGATCGGCGCCGCCGGGCGCGACCGTGTCGAGGCGCGCGAGGAAATCGGTCAGGCGCCGGATCGCTTCTTCCGCCTGGGCCATCGCGTTCCACGAGAACCGCAGCTGCTTGCGGTAGTGCGTCTGCAGATAGAGAAAGCGCAGCGTGGACGGCCGGAAGCCGCGATCGACGACGTCCTGCAGCGTGTAGACGTTCCCGAGCGACTTCGACATCTTCTCGGGGCCTTGCGCCTCCTCTTCGATCATCAGGTGCTCGACGTGCACCCAGAAGCGCGCGAACTGGGTGTTCGTCGCCCCTTCCGCCTGCGCGATCTCGTTCTCGTGATGCGGAAAGATGAGGTCGATGCCGCCGCCGTGGATGTCGATCGGCAGATGGTCGAGCAGTTCAGCGGCCATCGCCGAGCACTCGATGTGCCAGCCAGGCCGCCCAGCCGGCAGACCGGGCGTCCATGACGGCTCGCCAGGCTTCATCGCCTTCCAGAGGACGAAGTCGCGCGCATCCTCCTTTTCGTACTTGTCGGAGTCCACGCGCGCGCCGCTCTTGATCCCCGCGTGGTCGAGACGCGCGAGCCGTCCGTACTCCGGGAAGGTCGAAATCTTGAAGTAGATCGACCCGTCGCTGAGATACGTGTGGCCGTTCTGCTCGAGCGCCTGGATCATCCGCGCCATCGCCGGAATGTGATCGGTCGCGCGCGGTGCGTATTCCACCGGCTCGAGCCCCAGCGCGCGCGCGTCGCGCTCGAACGCGTCCACGAACTGCTGCGTGTACTCCCGCAGCGCCTGGCCCGCTTTGACCGACTCGGCAATCGTGCGATCGTCGACGTCGGTGTAGTTGCGCACCTGCTGCACGGTGCAGCCGTCGTATTCGAGCGCGCGGCGCAGGACGTCGAGCGCCGTGAACGTGCGGAAGTTGCCGATGTGTCCGCGCGCGTACACCGTCAGGCCGCACGTGTACATCCGGACCGTGCGGTCCTGCGAGGGCACGAAGTCTTCTTCCCGGCGTGTGAGCGTGTTGAAGAGTCGCAAGGCGGAATCCGAAATCAGGGCCGGCCGCCCGGCCGGTCAGAACCGGCAGGTCGTCTCGGCGTGCCGGTCGCCGCGCGCCGCCCGAATCGTGACGGCATGGTCCATCCCGGCCAACGTGAGATCCAGTGACGCGGCCTCCGGAGCGCCGTTCACGAGCGGCATCACCGCGGTTTCGAACGCGGTTTCGACCCCCGACATCTGATCGGGGGCGCACCCGCAATGCGCGGCGAGCTTGGCGACGAGAGCGGATGCGATGCTCCGGAACGCGCCATCGACAGGGAGCGACAGCCGCAGTTCGATCGTCGGCGGCGAGCTGGGCATCCCCCGATTCTACAGCGAAATCCGCTCGAACAGGCGGCGTGCCGCGCGGCAGTCCGCGTCGATCTGCGCGCGCAGGGCGTCCACGTCGGCAAACGTCCGCTCGTCGCGCAGCCGCTGCACGAAGGATAGACGCACGCACGCGTCGTACAGATCCCGTCCGCCGTCGAGCAGGTGCGCCTCGATCTGCGTCGTGTCGACGTCGCCGAAGGTCGGCCGCAGCCCGATGTTGGTGACCGACGGATGCACGATGCCGTCGATCGTGACGGTCGTCGCGTACACGCCGGCGGGGGGCACCAGCTCGTTCTCGGTGGTCAGGTTGGCGGTCGGGAACCCCAGATCGCGTCCGCGTCCGGCCCCCCGGACGACGCAGCCGTCGATGAAATAATGATGGCCGAGCAGCGCGCCCGCTTCGTCCACGCGTCCTTCCGCCACGAGCCGCCGCACCCGCGTGCTGCTGACCACGAAATCCTTGTAGCGGACGGGATCGATCTTCTCGGCGCGAAACCCGTACCGCGCGCCCAGCGATCGCAGCGTCGAATAGTTACCCGCGCGCGCGTGCCCGAACAGGAAGTTCGCCCCGACCCAGACCTCGACGACGTGCAGCCAGTCCACGAGCACCGTGCGCACGAACGTCTCGGGATCCCACCGCGCCACGTCCGGCGTGAAGCGCACCACCGCGACCCCCTGCATGCCGGTGCGCGCGAGCGCGTCGAGCCGCTGCGCCGTCGTCATCAACAGCGGCGGCGCCTTGTCGGGCCGGACGACGCGGGGTGGATGCGGCTCGAACGTCATCGCCGCGGGCGTGCCGCCGCGCTCCCCCGCGCGCCGGCGCACGCGGTCGATGATCTTCATGTGTCCGCGGTGCAGCCCGTCGAAATTCCCCAGCGCGAGCACGGGACTGGGCCAGCGCGGCGGCGGATCGTCGGGAAAATAGGAAGGGGTGAACACGTCAGAGGTCGATCACCTGACCATCATACGCGAGCGCCATGCCCGCGGGCAGGCGCGCGCAGGTCGCCGCATGCGGAAGATCGTGGCACATATGCGTGAACAGGGACGTCCTGGCTCCGATGCGCCGCGCCGCCGCGACCGCCTCGTCGAGCGTAAAGTGCGTCGGATGCGGCCGATCGCGCAAGGCATCCAGCACGACGACGTCGAGGTGCTCGAGCAGGGGCCACGACTCGTCCGGAATCGCGCTGCAATCGGTCAGGTAGGCAAAGCCGTCCACGCGGAACCCGAGGATGCCGCGGCGCCCGTGCCACAGCGGCACCGGCCGCACCTCGCGGCGCCCCATGCAGAAGGGCCCGAGGATTTCGACCAGCTCGAGGTGCGGCAAGCCGCCCCCCTTCGGCGTGGCCGGGTCGAACACGTACGCGAACATGCGGCGGATGTCGACGAGCGTCGCCGCATCGCCGTAGCACGGCATCGCGCCCGCCTGCACCGCATTGAACCGCCGCACGTCGTCCATGCCGAGAATGTGGTCGGCGTGCCCGTGCGTGAACAGGATGGCATCGACGCGCGCGATACGATGCCGGAGCGCCTGCGCCCGCAGGTCGGGACCGGCATCGACCAGCACCTGGAGGCCGTCGAATTCCAGGAGGATCGACGGACGCAGCCGCGTGTCGCGCGGGTCCGCGGAGCGACAGGTCGCACAGTCGCAGGCAATCATCGGGACGCCGTGCGAGGTGCCAGTGCCGAGGAACGTGATCCGCATCAGCGGGACGCGATTCGATCCGGACTCACGGCTCGACGATGCGCCGCTCCGCCTGCTGCCCCTGGACGAAGCGCAGCCGCAGTTCGTACAGCAGATCGTCCAGCAGCTTGGACTCGTCGGCCTCGAGATTGCCGCGGGTCTTCTCCTGGAGGATGGCAAGCAGTTCGATCATCTGTCCGGCCGCGATCAGATTCGGTTCGCCCGGCTCGCCGGTGTTCGGATCGGGAATGTCGCCGAAGTGCACGGCCGCCGTCGTCGCGAGCGACAGCACGAACCCCGCGAACGTGATGCTGGACTGGTCGGTAGTCTCCACGATCCGATGCTAGCATTGTTCGGGGGAGAATTCGGGGTTCAGGGCGCCGGGGTTCCGGGTTCAAGGCCTGGTGCGGAGTTCAGAGTTCAGGGTCTGGCGCGGAGTTCGGCGATGCCCCACAAGAAGCGGACGACGGCGGGGACGGCGTTTCAGCGGCTGGTCGATATCATGGCGCGGCTGCGGGCGCCCGGCGGATGTCCGTGGGATCGCGAGCAGACGATCGAGTCGCTTCGGCGCTTCCTGCTCGAAGAGACGCACGAAGTGCTCGATGCGATCGACAGCGGCGATACCGACGCGCTGCGCGGCGAGATTGGCGATCTGATGTTCGAGGGGGTGTTCCTCGCGCAGATCTGCGCCGACGAAGGACGTTTCACGATTGCCGACTCGCTCGACGCCATCGCCGCCAAACTGATCCGGCGTCACCCGCACGTCTTCGATCCGAAGGGACGGCCACTCGCGAAGGCCGCCGAGGTGGTGACTCAGTGGGAAGCCATCAAGGCGCGGGAGCAGTCGGCCGCCGGAGAGCCCCGCGCGATTCTCGCGGGCGTGCCGAGGGCGCTGCCCGCGCTGCTGCGCGCCTACGAAATCGGCAGCCGCGTCGCCGCCGTCGGGTTCGACTGGGAACGGGTCGCCGACGTCGTCCTGAAGATCGAGGAAGAGGTCGCCGAGCTGCGGCAGGCGCTCGCCGCCGAAGGGGCGGCGCGGGCGGAAGAGGAAATGGGCGATCTGCTCTTCTCGATCGCCAACCTCGCGCGCAAGCTCGGCATCGAACCCGAGTCGGCGCTGCGGAAAGCCAACGAGAAGTTCACGCGCCGCTTCACCGCGCTCGAAGAGCGCCTGCACGCCGAGGGGGGCTCGGTGCACGACGCAACGCTGGATCAGATGGAGGAGGCCTGGAGCGCCGTGAAGCAGACGACGAACGGCTGAACGCCACCGCTCATCGCAGCCACGCGCGCGATCCCGTCCACGTCCACGCCAGCACGCGATGTCCGTCGGTGTCGACGATCACCGCGCCGTCCCGATCGGTTCTGTAGACACGCGCGCCGGCGGCGCGATAGCGCTCGACGACCACCGGGGCCGGATGCCCAAAGTGATTGCGCGCCCCCTCGCTGAACACGACGGCGGCCGGATGCGTCCGCGCGACGAACACCTCGGCGCTGCTCGACGCGCTCCCGTGATGCGGCGCCTTGACGATCACGAACGGCGCCGGCTCGAAGCGCGCGGCCACGGCAGGCTCGACTTCGCGGCTGATGTCGCCTGGCAGCACGAAGACGACGTCGCCGACCCGCACCTCGAGGACGATTGAATCGTCGTTGCGTACCCGCTGGCGCTCCCAGTCCGGCTCGGGCGGATTCAGCACGCGGATGGCCGCCATGCCGGCCACCAGGCCACGTCCCACACGCACCTGACGCCACCGCACGTGCCGCGCGGCCGCCTCGCGCCGAAGTGCGCGCAGCGGCTCGTGCCGCGGCACCGGCACCCCTTCCCAGATCTCCGACGGCGTCAGCGCGCGCACGACCGCCGGCGCGCCGCCGATGTGGTCCGGATCGCCGTGCGTGAGCACGAGCACGCCGAGACGGCGCACGCCGAGCGCCCACAACGCCGGAACGGTGACGCGGCGGCCCAGGTCGAACGACGACGCAGGCACGCCGCCGGCGTCAATCAGGATGGGGTTGCCCGCCGCGGGCAGCAACAGCGTCGCGTCCCCCTGGCCGACGTCCAGAAACACCACGCGCGTCCAGCCGGGCGGCGGGGGCGCGACGTACCCGGCCCTCAGCGGTCCCGGGGACCACAGGATCAGCGCCGATGCGCCGGCCAGAACCGCGACCGCCGCCGTGCGCGTTCGCCGCCTCGCACGCCACGCCACGATCAGCGCCGCGTACCAGCACGCCACGAGCCACAACACCGGCGGCGGCACGTCGACCACGAGCCACGGCGCGATCTCGACGAACGCCGCCGATCGCAGAAGGCCCGCCGTCGCGAGATGCGCCACGAACCCGCTCGCCAGTGCGGCGATCCGCGAAAGCGGCCACGCGACGACCGTCGCGAGACCGGCGACCTCGGCGACCGACATGAGGGGAATCGCGGCGAAATTGAGCAGCAGCCCGGCGGCGCTCACACGCCCGAAGAGCCGCGCCGACACCGGCCCGAGCACCGCTTCCGCGCTGATCGTCGCAGCCCCGAGCGCCGCCCCCGCGATCAGCAGCGCCCGGACGGCCCGTCCGCTCCGGCCGTCGCTCCTGTCGTGCGCGCGGTCGGGCATGAGCCGATCGGCCGCGACCACGATCCCCAGGGTCGCGCCGAACGACAGGATGAAGCCGGCGTCGACGACGGTGAGGGGCGACGCCGCGGCGGAAATCCCGGCGGCCGAGGCCAACGCGTTCACCGCGGGTCCGCGCTGGTCGACAATCCTCGCGGCGAGGTAGACGACGGCCGCGAGCGTGGCGCGCTCCACCGAGGGGGCGAGGCCTGCCAGATCGCCGTAGAAGGCGACCAGCAGCAGCGTCGCCGCGAGCGACACCCGGCGCGGCAGGCGGCCCGCTCGTGCGACTGCCAGCAGCACGGCGGTGATCAGCGCAATGTTGCCGCCGGAGATCGCGATGACGTGATACGTGCCCGCTTCCTGCAGCCGCCGCTCGTCGTCGGCATCGAGCCCCGTGCGATCCCCGATCAGGATCGCGGTGACGACGCCGGCGGACCGCCGGCTCCAGTGCCCGACAGCGGCCGCAATCGCGGTGCGTACGTGGGCGCGCACGGAGGCCGCCAGTTCGTCGAACCACGACCCTCGCGCCACGACCGCAACGAGCGCCGCGCTCTTGACGCTTCCCAGCAGCACGATGCCATCGCGCTGCAGCCGCTCCCGATCGCCGGGCACGCCGGGGTCCTGAAAGTCGATCGGTTCGTGGAGCAGCGCGCGCGCGCGCAGACGCCGGCCGCCACGCCAGGCGGGCACGGCGCGCGCCGCCAGTTCGCCGCCGATCGACAAACGCACACCGCCGTGCACGATGGCGGTTCCGCGCCGATCCGAGGCGCGGTCGACGTCGAGCACCGCGGACGTGCCGAATGGCGTGCGCGCGGCATCGGACGACAAGCGGCCTTCGATCGTCACGGCGTCGCCGGTGCTCGTGGCTGGTGACGTCCGATACCAGGCCAGCAGCGACGGATTCGAAGCGGCCGTGTGCGCGCTGGCTCCGAGCAGGACGCCCGCGGCGGCCGCGGCAACAGCGCACGCGAGGACGAAGAGCCGAGGACGCCGGGCGACGAATGCCGCGCACGCGGCCGTCCACGCGGCGGGGGCCACGAGGACGGCGATCCATGGCGTCACGCCGAGCAGAATGCCGCCGGCAATGCCCGCGACGAGCGGGATGGCGACGACAGCGGCCGGGGCGGACATGCAAGATGGGGTTCGGAGTTCATGGTTCAGGGTTCAAGGTTGGGTTCGGGGTGCTGGGTTCGGGGTTGGGTTCGGGTGTTGGGTTCAGGGTTCCGTTCGGAGTTCAGACGCACGCGTCCCGCGTGGTGCAGATACGGCAGTCCCTCGAACGGGCGGAGTACGCAGAAACTGATGCGAGCGCCGGACCGGCGAGGCACAAGGAGAACCTGTCAGCGGGATGGATGCTGGCGGAGCAACGCCTCGACGTCGTCGAGCGACGGGGCGCTCGCGACGGCGCCGCGGCGCGTGCAGCTCACGGCGGCGGCGGCGCACGCGAACCGGAGGACCTCGGCGGGCGCGTCGCCGCGCAGGAATGCGTAGATGAACGCGCCGCGGAACACGTCGCCGGCCCCCGTGGTGTCGACCGCGGCGACAGTGAACGCCGGCTGCTCGATGAAGCGATCGCCGTCGAGCAGCACGGCGCCGCGGGCACCGAGCGTGGCGCACAACCAGCCCGTGTGGCGACGCCGGATCGCGCGCAGCGCCCGCTCCAGATCGGGTTCGCCGGTCAACGCCGCCGGCACGTGCTCCGCGAAGATCGGCAGGCTGACCGCGTCGACGAGCGCCGTCGTGCGCGGCGTGACCGCTTCGATGTCGCTGGTGACCGGCACACCCTCCGCCCGCGCCATCTCCGCCGCCCGGATCGACGCTTCGATGTCGACGTCGTCGACGTGTACCAGGCGCGCCGTGGCGATCGCGTCGGCTGGCAGATCCGCGGGGGTCAGCGCGAGGCCGGCATCGCGATCCCAGAGCACGATGCGCTCTCCCGCGCCCTCCGCGATCAGAATGACGGCATAGGCGTTCGGCGCGGCGCGCCGGACGACGTGCTGGACGTCGATGCCGCGCGCCGTCAGCGCGTCGTGGAGCCGCTGGCCGCCCGCGTCGGTCGACAGCGCGCCGACGTACGAGGTACGCAGACCCAACGCGGCGCAGGTCGCGAGCGCCGTGACGGTCTGGCCTCCGGGCGACGCGTCGTGACTGGCGATCCGAAGCTTGGCGAGCGGACCCTCCGGTTGCGGGTAGGCCGGCAGGCAATAGACGAGGTCGAGCGAGTTCGCGCCCACTCCGACGATTCTTCCCGGGGGACTCGGCGTCCCCCGGACGCCCGCACGCCGTCGCTCGCGCCGCGCCCCGCGGCGCTCCGCTCCGGCGGCTCGCTCGCGCGGCTCGCTCGCGTCGCATCTGTCGATCATCGCGGCCGGATCAGGAGCGTGTGCCGGGCGTGTCGGCGGGAACCTCGGGACGGCTCTCGGCCGCGCGCGCGTGATATTCCTGCAGCGATCGGACGGTCACCCCTTCGGTGCGCAGCGCGCGGATCGCGTTGACCGCCGCCGCGGCCCCCGTGAGCGTCGTAATGCACGGCACCTGCTGCATCATCGCGATCCGGCGGACGGTGCGGTCGTCGAAGAACGACTCGCGTCCGAGCGGCGTGTTGATCACGAGCTGGATGTCGTGATTGAGGATCGCGTCGCCGACGTGCGGACGCCCCTCGTTCACCTTGAAGACGATCTCGGCGTCGAGTCCGTGCGCGCGGAGGAAGTTCGCCGTCCCGCGCGTGGCGCACAGGCGGAAGCCCAGATCGCGCAGGTCGCGGGCGATCGGCACGACCGCCGGCTTGTCGTGGTTGCTCACGCTGATGAACGCGGTGCCTTCCGCCGGCAGACGCAGGCCGGCGGCGAGCTGCGCCTTCGCAAAGGCGCTGCCAAAGGTGCCGGCCACCCCCATGACCTCCCCCGTCGACTTCATCTCGGGTCCGAGAATCGTGTCCACCCCGGGAAAGCGGACGAACGGGAACACCGGCGTCTTGACGAAGACGCCGGCGACGTCGAGATCCCCGGTCAGCCCGAGTTCGGCCAGCGTCCGGCCGACCATCACGCGCGCGGCGACCTTCGCGAGCGGCACCCCCGTCGCCTTCGAGAGATACGGCACCGTGCGGGACGCGCGCGGATTCACCTCGAGCACGTACACGACGTCGTCCTTGATGGCGAACTGGGTGTTCATCAGACCGACCACCTTCAGCGCGCGCGCGATCCGGCGCGTGTGGTCGCGGATCGTCTCGAGGTGACGCTCCGGCACGCGATACGGCGGCACGACGCACGAGCTGTCGCCGGAGTGGATGCCCGCCTCCTCGATGTGTTCCATGATCCCGCCGATCACGACGGCGCCGGTCCCGTCGGCGACGGCGTCGACGTCGAGTTCGACGGCGTCCTCGAGGAACTTGTCGATCAGGACCGGCCGCTCGGGCGACGCGGCCACGGCCGTCGTCATGTAGCGATCGAGCGCGGCGAGGTCGTAGACGATCGCCATGGCGCGCCCGCCGAGCACGTACGACGGGCGGACGACGAGCGGAAACCCGATCGTGCCGGCGACCGCGCGCGCCTCGCCGGCGGAGGTGGCGGTGCCGCTCGGCGCCTGCGGGATGCCGAGATCGCGCAGCAGTTGCGCGAAGCGCTGGCGATCTTCCGCGAGGTCGATGGAATCGGGCGACGTACCGAGGATCGTGACGCCGGCGTTCTGCAGCGGGAGCGCGAGCTTGAGCGGCGTCTGGCCGCCGTACTGGACGACACAGGCCACCTCGCCGCCGGCGCTCGCCTCGCGTGCGACGATCGAAGACACGTCTTCGAACGTGAGCGGCTCGAAGTAGAGGCGGTCGACGGTGTCGTAGTCGGTGGAGACCGTTTCGGGATTGCAGTTGACCATCACGGTCTCGAAGCCGTCGTCGCGCAGCGCGAACGCCGCGTGCACGCAGCAGTAGTCGAACTCGATCCCCTGGCCGATGCGGTTGGGGCCGCTGCCCAGGATGATCACCTTGCGCCGGGCGGTCGGCTCCGCCTCGCACTCGCGCTCGAAGGTGCCGTACAGATACGGCGTGAACGACTCGAACTCCGCCGCGCAGGTGTCGATCCGCTTGTAGGCCGCGCGCAGTCCGCATTCCAGACGCGCGCTGCGGACCGCCTCTTCGCCGCTGCCCAGAATGCCGCCCAGTTCGCGATCGCTGAAGCCCGCGCGCTTGAGCGTGCGGAGCCGGTCGGGCGACATCCCGTGCAGGCCGACGAGAGCGGCTTCGCGCTGCAGGTCGACGAGCTGCTGGAACTGCGTGAGGAACCACGGATCGATGTTGGTCAGGCGGTGGATCGCGTCGAGCGACCACCCGCGCTCGAGCGCGCGGAAGAGCGACCACATCCGCCGGTCGTTCGGCACTCCGAGCGACCGCTGCAGCGCGCCGTCGTCCTCCTCGGCGGATTCGGCCGGTCCGCTGGCGTTGTCGCGGCCGCCCGACCGCGCGAACAGCAGGTTGCCGCTGCCCAGCTCCAGCGACCGGAACGCCTTCATGAAGGCTTCCTTGAAGGTCCGGCCGATCGCCATCACCTCGCCGACCGACTTCATCTGGGTCGTCAGCGTGCGATCGGCGCGCGGGAACTTCTCGAAGGCCCAGCGCGGCACTTTCACCACCACGTAGTCGATCGTGGGTTCGAAGGAGGCCGGCGTGAGGCGGGTGATGTCGTTCGGGATTTCGTCGAGCGTGTACCCCAGCGCGAGCTTCGCGGCAATCTTCGCGATCGGAAAACCTGTCGCCTTCGACGCGAGCGCCGACGACCGCGAGACGCGCGGGTTCATTTCGATCACGACGATCCGTCCGTCGCGGGGATTGATCGCGAACTGGATGTTCGACCCCCCGGTCTCGACGCCGACGCGGCGGATGATGCGCCGGCCGATGTCGCGCATGCGCTGGTACTCGCGGTCGGTGAGCGTCAGGGCGGGGGCGACGGTAATGCTGTCCCCCGTATGCACCCCCATCGGGTCCACGTTCTCGATCGAGCAGATGACGACGAAGTTGTCGGCCCGGTCGCGCATCACCTCGAGCTCGAATTCCTTCCAGCCGATCACGGATTCTTCGAGCAGCACTTCGTGCACGGGGCTCAGGCTCAAGCCGCGCGCGGCGATCTCGCGGAACTCCTCGACGTTGTAGGCGATGCCGCCGCCGACCCCTCCCAGCGTGAACGACGGCCGGACGATCACCGGATAGCCCAGCTCGCCGACCGCGGCAAAGGCCTCGCGCATGGATTTCACGTACCGGCTGTCGGGCACCTCGAGGCCAATCTCGCGCATCGCGTCGCGGAACTGCAGCCGATCTTCGGCGACCTTGATCGCCTCGACGGAGGCGCCAATCAGCTCGACGCCGTATTTCGCCAGGACGCCGTGCTCGGCGAGTTCGACCGACAGGTTGAGCGCCGTCTGGCCCCCCACGGTCGGGAGCACGGCATCCGGCCGCTCGCGCGCGATGATCGCCTCGACGGTCTCGACCGTCAGGGGCTCGACGTACGTCCGATCGGCCGTCTCGGGGTCCGTCATGATCGTGGCCGGATTGCTGTTGACCAGCACCACCTCGATCCCCTCGTCGCGCAGCGCCTTGCAGGCCTGCGTGCCGGAATAATCGAACTCGCAGGCCTGGCCGATGACAATCGGGCCGGAGCCGATGACGAGAACCCGCTCGAGGTCGGTGCGTTTAGGCATCGGGAATCACGGAGGTCACGTCGTTCAGGCCCGCCGCTCCATCTCGTCGAGAAACTGCTCGAACAGGTAATCGGCGTCGTGCGGGCCGGGCGCCGCTTCCGGATGGTACTGCACGCAGAAGACCGGCCGCGTCAGGTGCCGGAGCCCTTCGACGGTGCCGTCGTACAAATTCACGTGCGTCACCGTGACGTCGGCGGGCAGCGACTCCGGGTCGACCGCGAAGCCGTGGTTCTGCGAGGTGATTTCCACTTTGCCGGTCTCGAGCGCCTTCACCGGATGGTTCGCGCCGCGATGTCCGAACTTCAATTTGTACGTGCGCCCCCCCATCGCCAGCGCGAGGAGCTGATGCCCGAGGCAGATGCCGAACACCGGCACGTCCGCCTCGACCAGCTCGCGCGCCGCCCCGATCGCGTAGTCGAGCGCCGCCGGGTCGCCCGGACCGTTGCTGAGAAAGATGCCGTCCGGGTTCGCCGCGAGCAGATCCGACGCGGGCGCCGTCGCCGGAAACACGCGCACGTCGCAGCCATACGCGGTGAAGCGGCGGAGGATGTTCCACTTCATCCCGTAATCGTACGCCGCAATCCGCAGCGGCCGCGCCGCGCGCCGCGGCTTCGGCCTGAACGCATCGTCAGCCGGCGCCTCCCAGTCGAACGCGCGTTCGCACGTGACGCCGGTGACCAGATCGGAGCCCTCCATCGGGGGCAGCGCGCACGCCTCGTCGACGAGCCGGCGCGGGTCGGCGTCGCCTGTCGCGATGATCCCGCGCATGACGCCGGCCGACCGCAGCACGCGGGTGAGCGCGCGCGTGTCGATGTCGGCGATCGCGACGATGCCGTGCCGCACCAGGTACTCGCGCAGCGTGCCGTCCGCCCGCCAGTTGCTCGCCACCGGCGATTCGGCGCGGACGACGAATCCGGCGACCTGCGTGCCGCGGGATTCCTCGTCGGCCGCGGCGACGCCGTAGTTGCCGATTTCGGGCGCCGTCATCGCGACGATCTGTCCCGAATACGACGGATCCGTGAGGACTTCCTGGTAGCCGGTCATGCTCGTGTTGAACACGACCTCTCCGCCGGTCCGGCCCGCGGCGCCGGCGGCTTCCCCTTCGTACCAGATGCCGTTTTCGAGCGCGAGAATGGCTTTCATCGAAATCGTTCGAGTGATCCCGTGACCCTGGTCTCCTGGCCCGCCACGATCGTGGTCGCGGCGCTCCAGGGATGATGCTCGTCGAGTTCGAGGCGCACGACGTGCGCCCCGATCCTGACGGACGACAACACCAGCGGCGTGTGCCCGACGATCGTGCCGTCGAGCATCACGCGGGCCCCCTGCGGCCGCGAATCGACGAACAGCGATCCCGTGAACTGCCGCTCCGGCGCGACGGCGGGGGCGCTCCGCGCGGGCGAGCGCCGCTCGGTCGCGGCGGGCGCCGATACCTTCTGCAGGTGCACCGTCATCACGTGCTCGGCTTCGCGCGGCGACAGCGTGAATTCCTGCCGCTCCACACGGTAGCCGTCCTCCACGACTCGGACGACGTAGTGGCCGAGGGCAAGCGACTCGAGCGTCAGGGGCGTGCGCCCGCGCCAGCGGCCATTCACCGTGACCGCCGCGCGCATCGGCGTCGACTGCACCACGAGGCGTCCCCTCGTCGTCGCGGGTGGCGGGACAGTCTCCGGCGCCGTCGCGCGCGCGGTGGGGGCCGCCCGATCGGGAACGGCCGGCGGCGCCGCGGTGGCGGGCGAGGGCGACGGTGCGTGTTGCGTCACGCCGGCGCCATCAGCCGTGGTCGCGTCTGGCGGCATGGACGCGTCGGCCGCGGCCGCGCTCGCGGGAACCGTCCGATCGCGATGGCCCTCGAAATATCCGGCGCCGAAGCCGACGAGCAATCCGAGGATGAGGGTGACGGCGATCGGCAGCACGCCCGCGTGCGCGCGCGCCGGCGCATCGGGCAGCGGCGTGTCGCCGAAACTTGCGAGGGCCGAGTCCTCGAAATCGAATCCAGCGCCTGCCTGCGCGACGTCGAAAACGGCGGGCGCCGGCTGTACCGTATCGGCGCGATCGGGAGGCTTCGCGATCTCCGGCTGGATGTGCTGTTCGAGGTCCTCCGGCATTTCGCTGAAGACGTCTGGCGCGGCGGCGGACGCCAGTGCCGCGTCGGCGGCGGGCGACACATCGAACAGCGTGCCCGCGTGCTCCGCGTCGGCCACCACATCGGTCTGCGGCGGCGCCTCGGCGTCAGGCGGGACGTCGGCCGTCGGCGCAAGGGCCGCAACGTCTCCCTTCGCCGCGGCGACGGCCTCGGCGGCCGCGGGCGCCGCGACCGGAACGGTCGCCATCACACTCGGATCGATCTCGCCGCGGGCGGCCGATTCGAGTGCTGAGGCCAAGGCGAGCGCCGACGGGTAGCGGCGGGCGGCCTCGTCGTCCATGCCGCGCGCGAGGACGGCCCAGATCGCATCCGCGTGGCCCCCGAGGTGCGCGTCGGCCATCGGCCCAATCTGCGCGCCGGTGCCGGCGGGACGGCGGCCCGTCAACATCTCGAAGGCGATCGCCGCGAGGGCGAAGACGTCGGCCGGCGTGCTCCACGGCTCGCCGGCAATGCGCTCCGGCGCGCTGTAAGGGCGGCGCACGGGCGCGCGGATGCCGACCCGCTCGAGCGCTTCGACGACGCCGAATCCCGTCGCGCGGGCCTCGTCGGGCGTCACGAACACGTCGCGCGGATGCAGTCCGCCGTGTCCCACGCCGGCCGAACGCGCGAAGTCGATGGCGCCGGCCAGCTGCGCCAGGAATGGCAGCGCGGTGTCGAGACCCGCCGAGGCGTAGTGGCGCATGGCGATGTCGAGCGACTCGGCCGCCACGTACTCCTCGGCGCGGTACGCCACCGTCCCTTCCACACCCGCGGTCACCGGCTCGACGATGGACGGATGAAACAGCCCGGCCTGGGATGCGCGGTTCAGCTCGTCGGCGAGCGCCTGCGCCTGCTCGGGCACGATCTCGAGGCGAAACACCTTGACGGCGACGAGGCGATCCCGGGCCGGATCGTACGTACGGAACACGGGGCCCAGCGCACCGACACCGATTTGATGCAGCACCCGGAATGGACCGAATGCCGGTGGCGGTGGAAACGCGCTCGGGTCCTCTCTGGTCAGCGACGCAACTCCTGGAGCGACAAGGTGATCATCAGAATGTAACACGGGCCGGGGTCTTTGTTCGCGCGTGCCGCTGGGGTGCCCGCGCCGGGATCCGATCCGACGCCGCGCGCGTCACAGACGAGGTGCGGGGTCCCGCGGCCCGCCTTGACAGCTTTCCGATGGCTCTGAGAGAGTACGACTCCGTGTCGAGCGAGTCGGCGACGTCCACCGTCCCAGATAGCGGCCACCTGCGTGCGGCCGGTGTCGATGTCCGCCGATTCCCGTGGATCCGGCGGCTTGCCGGCGATTACGCCTACCAGTTCGAACGCATCGCGCCGCTCTATGCCGGCGATCCCACCACGGACGTCGCGTGGCGATCGGCCGTCGAGCGCGCGCAAGCGCATCCGCGCGACCGGGCCGCGATCGCCGCGGTCCTCCAAGCCCAGCAGGCACGCCGGGGTGCCCCGCCGGCGGCGCGCGCCGCCGCCACTCGGCTCTCCGAGGCGACCACCGTCGCCGTCGTCACCGGCCAGCAGGCGGGGGCCTTCGGCGGCCCGCTGTTCACGCTGCTCAAGGCGATTACCGCGATCCAGCTCGCGCGGCGCACGGAACAGAAGCAGGGGATCGCCGCCGTGCCCATCTTCTGGGTGGACGCCGAAGATCACGATTGGGAGGAGGTCCGGCGCTGTACGGTGCTCGATGCGGAATTCCAGCCGCGTACCGTCACGCTTGCCGATCTCTCCGGAGCCGGCGAGCTGCCAGTCGCGAAGCTGCAGCTGGACAGCCGCATCGAGCAAACCATCCGGGAGCTCGAGGCCGCACTCCCCCGCACCGAGTTCACCGCCGACGTGGTCGCCGGACTCGAGCAGGCCTGGCACGCGGGCGCCGGGATGGCCTCCGCGTTCGCGCAGTGGATCGAGCGACTGCTCGGTCCGTACGGCCTCGTCGTGTTCGAGTCGGCGGATCCCGCGGCCAAGCCGCTCGCCGCCGGCATCTTCGCGCGCGAACTCGGGTCGCCCGGCCGCACGGCCGCGCTCGCGACCGACGCGGGCCACGCGCTCGCCGAACGCGGGCACGAGCCGCAGGTCATGCCGCAGCCGGACAGTCTCGCGCTCTTCAGTCTGGACGGCGGGCGACGGCCGATCAAGCGGCAGGGAGACGGCTTCGTCGTCGGCGACCGCACCTATGCGGCCGACGATCTGGTGCGGCAGGCGGCGGCGCGTCCCGAGGCCTTCAGTCCCAACGTGCTGCTCCGGCCGATCGTGCAGGACGCGCTCTTTCCGACCATCTGCTATGTCGCGGGCCCGAGTGAGCTGGCGTATCTGGGACAGCTCGGCGGCGTGTACAGGCAGTTCGGGCTGCCGATGCCGCTCATGTATCCGCGAGCGACCGCGACGCTGCTCGATTCGGCCAGCAGCCGCTTTCTCGCCAAGTACAACGTCCCGTTCGAAGATCTGCAACCCCAGGACGAATCCGCCCTGAACCGGCTGCTGGAATCACAGCTGCCGCAGGCGGTCGAAGCCTCGCTGCGCGACGCGGCCGAGCAGATCACGCGCAGCATGCAGCGCGTGATCGATGCGCTGCCCGCGCTCGACGCGACGCTCACCGGCGCGGCCCGGACGACGGTCGGCCGCATCGAACACGATCTGCGATCCCTGCACAGCAAGGTGATCCATGCGGCCAAGCGCCGGGACGACACGCTGCGGCGCCAGTTCACGCGCCTTCAGGCCCAGGCGTTTCCGCTGGGGCATTCGCAGGAGCGCACGCTCGGCGTCGTGTACTTCCTGAATCGCTACGGTCCGGGGATCGTCGATCGCCTGATCGAAGAGCTGCCGCTCGGCCTCGGGCAGCACTGGATCGTGACCGTCTGAAGTCCTGCTGCCCGTCTCATGCGCCCATTGAGGGCCAGTCCTTCCCGCGCTGACCTGTGATCATGCGCGTGAGCCGAAGTTCCGGGTGCTCGCGCACTAACGAGGTATGCACCTTCCCATACCTCTGGGTGCTGGTGGTCTCGATGCATCTCGCCACGCCCGCGATGGCCACGGCACAGCCGCATCGGCGGCCGGTGTTCCTGGCGGCCGGCGGCGGGTGGACTCACGCCTCGGCGTGCTGCTCCGGACACGATGCAGCCGACGTCATGCTGGGGGCGGGCGTCTCGCTGGGCCCCCGTCTCGAAATAATGGCTGTGGGCGACCTCCAGGTCGGTCCACGCACGACGTCGACGGCCAGGTGGGAGTTGTACGAGCCGCGCCAGCACGCCACCGGCGTGGCCTCCACGAGGACCGCTGTCGTCAGCGGCCTCCTCGCATGGTCGTCTTGCCTTCATGGGCCTGCCCGATTGTTCGTGTCGGCCGGAGCGGCAGTGACGTTTCAATCCGAGCGATTCGAGACGACGCTGCAGGACGTGGACGCAGCCGGAGCCGTCGTGGGTGTCTCCGAGGCGTCGAGCGCGCGCATGATTGCAGGGCCCAAGCTGGTGTTCGGTGCAGGGGTGCGCATCCGGATGACGCGCATCCTCTCGATCGTGCCTGAGCTCCGCGTGTTCTGGATCGGGCCGTTCGCGGAGAACGGCGCGCCGACAACGCTGCTCGGCGTGCGCCTGCGGTGGAGTTCGTAGCGCTCACAGTCCACCGCGACCTGGCGCGTTGCCGTTGGCGGGGGTCCTGCTCCCCCCGCCGGGTCTGAAGACCCGGCCTACACCTGTGCCGGGTCTGAAGACCCGGCCTACACAGCAACGGGTATAGACTCGCTCCCGTCAAGGAGCGTTCCGATGCATCGAGTTGTCGCATTCGTCACATTCATCGCAGGGGCTCTCGTGCTCGCCGCGGCGGTCGGTTCCGCGCAGCAGCAGGCGTCCAGCGGACCGTACAAAGTCCTCGAGAGGGCCAGAGTCGGTGGCGAAGGGGGCTGGGACTACATCTACGCCGACGCCGCCGGCCGCCGGTTGTACATTCCGCGCGGCGGCACGCGCGCCGTGGAGGCGACGGATACGACGGCCGCGGCGGCCGCCCGCCCGCCGCGGCTCACGATCTTCGATCTCGATACGCTGAAGCCGGTCGGTGAAATCGAAGGGGTCGGGGGGCACGGCACCGCGGTCGATCCGAAATCGGGGCACGGCTTCGTCAGCGGCAAGCCGGTCTCGATGTTCGACACCCGCACGATGAAGCCGATCAAGACGATCGACGTCGGCGACGCCTCACCCGACGGCATTCTCTTCGACGCCTTCAACGAGCGTGTCTACATCTTCAGCCATCCGACGAAGAATGCGACCGTCATCGACGCCAAAGACGGCACCGTCGTCGGCACGATCGATCTGGGCGGCGTCCCCGAGGAAGGGGTGGCCGACGGAAAGGGCAAGCTCTGGGTCGTCATGCAGGACATGCCCGGCAGCGTGACGGCCGTCGACGCGAAGGCGATGAAAGCGACGGCACACTTCCCGCTGGGCGACAAGGGCCGTTGCAACGGCCTCGCGCTCGATGCGAAGAACCAGGTACTCTTCGCGGCGTGCGCGAATTCCGGCAACCCGCCGGCCGATCCGCCCAAGCCGGCGATGGTGATCCTGCGCGCCGACACCGGCCAGATCCTCACGACCGAGCCGCTGCCCGGCGGGTCCGACGGCGCCGTCTTCGACCCGGCGACGATGGAAGCGTTCAGCACGCTCGGCAACGGCAACCTGACCGTCGTCAAGGAGACGAGTCCGACCAGTTTCGAGGTCGAACAGAATCTGCAGACGATGAACGGCGCCCGGACGATCACGCTCGACACGAAGACGAACCACGTCTTCACGATGAGCGAAGAGCGCGGACCGGCCCCGGCACCGGCGCCCGGCGAAGGCCGGGGGCGCGGCCGAGGGCGGCGCGCCCCGGCGATCCCGGGCTCGTTCACGATTCTGATGATCGGGCGGTGAGGCGCGTGGACGATTCCGCCGGGCGTGGTGGCGTCACAGCGCCGCCACGGCGTCGGCCAGGGCCTGTTCCGCCGCGCGCAGATGCGCGACGACGCCGTCGCGCCAGGCACGATCGGCCTGCAGCAGGTCGGTAGACACACCCAGCGCGCGCGCGGTCTCGGACGGCGCGGGGCCGCCGAGCGTCGTGCGTACGTCGACGAAGTGGCGCGGGCTGAGGACGACGGCCAGCGCCGCCTCGTCGTACACGATCGGCGTGCCGGTCACCTCCGCGGAGGCGTCGCGCAGGATTGCCGACAGCGGCAATTCCGGGTGCTGGCCAGCCCGGGCGATCAGCCGCGCCGCGATGGCATGCCCGCTGCGGAACGGCAGGCCGTGATCGCGGGCGAGCGTGTCCGCCAGTTCCGTGACGGTGATCCATCCCTGGCCGGCGCGCTGCGCGAGCCGCGCGATATCGAACTGCGCGTCGGCCATGGCCGCGGCGATGAGCGTCACCGTGCGGGCCGCGTCCTTGAACATCGACGAGACGAGCGGCTGCAGATCGTCTTCGGTGTCGACGATGTCGCCGAACGGCGTGTTGTGCACGCTCAGCATGATCCCCGCGGCCTGTCCGAGCGCCTTGCTGCCGATCGCGCGCGCGTGCTCCAGCGCGACGGGGTTGCGCTTCTGCGGCATGATGCTGCTGCTCTGCACGAACCCGTCGGACAGCCGCAGATACCCGAACTCGTTCATGCACCAGAGCAGCAGGTCCTGGACGACCCGGCCGACGCCGGTCAGCAGCACCGCCGTGGCGCTGACGCTCTCGAGCAGGTAATCGACGGTCGCGATGCTCCCGTACGTGTTCACCGTCGGTGCGTCGAATCCGAGCAGCGCGGTCGTGCGGCCGCGGTCGATCGGAAATCCCGTCCCGGTGATGGCGCACGCCCCCAGCGGGTTCCGGTTCGTCGACGCATATGCCGCCCGCAGCCGGGCCGTGTCGCGCTCGAGCTGCTCGACGACGGCGAGCAGATAGTGGGCGATGGTCGAGGGCTGCGCCGGCTGCGTGTGCGTGTGCGCGGCGAAGATCGTCTCGCGATGGCGCGACGCCAGATCGACGAACACCCCGCGCAGCGCCAGCACGCCGTCGACGACGGCCAGCAGCAGCTCCCGCTGCCGCATCCGGTACATCGTCATGTCGATGTCGTTGCGGGAGCGCGCGGTGTGCAGCCGTCCGGCGACGTCGGGGCCCGAGGCCTCGACAATCACCCGCTCCATGTAGAAGAACAGATCCTCGTACGTGCCGTCGTAGACCACGCGCGCGAGGGCGTCGACGTCGATCGCGGCGAGCGCATCGCGGAGCGCGCGCCCGTCGGCGCGCGAAACGATCGCCTGGTCGACGAGCATCACCAGATGCGCGCGCTGGATCTGCATCAGCGCGGGGATGAACTGCGCCTTGGCGTCCTCGAAGATTTCGTTGAGGACGATCGATACGTAATCCGGCGAGAAATGCAGCGGCGTCTCCCCCATATCGGCTACTTCTTCCCCAGCGAGAGCAGGTTGGCCATCAGCCGGTACGCCCCGTCGGTGCCCGCCGGAAGCTGACGCCAGAGGCTCAGGCCGATGTAGACCCAGTGCCCCTTCCCCACCGTCGCTTCGACGAGCGCACCGGTCTTCGGCCCTGCGTTGAACGGAAACGGATCCTGCATGCGCAGCAGGTCCACGTAGTGGGTATCCAGATCGCCGAGAAAATAGGTGCCGCGCTCCTGCACCCAGCCGGCCCACGCTTCCGGCCCGATGCGGTTCGGGTACGTGAAGATCGGATTGTCGGGCGCGAGCACCTGCACGGGCGCGTTCTCGTCGGTCACGCGTTCGCTCGTCACTTTGGCCGGATACGGACCGTACTGCGCCTGGTTGAATTCGGTCCGGTTGTACTGGACGAGCACCGTTCCGCCGTTGGCGGCGTATTGCAGCAGGCGCTGATTGTTCGCGCGCAGGTCCGGGCGCCGTTCGTACGCGCGCACGCCCGTGACGATGACGTCGAAGCCCGAGAGATCGCCGGAGGCGAGCATGTCGGCGTCGATCGTCTGGACGCGTGCGCCAAGCTGCGCGATGGCGGCCGGCACCCGATCGCCGACCCCCATGACGTAGCCGACGCGCAGGCCCGGCGCGATCGCCACGTCCATCACCTTCACGCGCGTCGCGGCCGCCTGCACCAGCTGCCGCCGGTGGATGTGCGGATACTCGACGACCTGAGTACCGAGATTCGACGTCTGGCCGTCGGTGCCCGTCATCACCGCCTTCAGCGTCACCTCCCCCGGTTTGGCGCCCGACGGCGGTGCGACCGTGAATCTGGTCGTCACCTGCTCGTCCTCGCGGCCGAACGTCACCGGCGCCGACGCGGGCGTGATGCGCCAGCCATCCGGCGCCTCCAGCCTGACCATCCCTCTGAGCGCCCGCTGCTGATTGCTCGCCGTCGTCACTTCAATCTGCCGGCTCGCGCTCTCGGGCGCGCTCGCCAGCGCGGCGGTCGGGATCACGGCGATATCCGGGGACATACGCACGTCGAACGGCGGCACGACGCTCAGCCACATGCGCTTCTCGCCGGCCATCACGTCGCTGTAGCGGTACTCGACGACGCGATCGATCGAGACGTCGGCGCCGCCGATCGTCAGGCGGAACGTCGCGTGGAACGGCGACGGCCTGAACGGCACGCCGAAGGGCACGCCGGGCTCGACGTCGTCGCGCGCCGCGTCGGTTCGCGGCGTCCAGTACGGCGTCGACAGATGCGTGCCGGCCGGGATCGTCTCGTTCGCCTTGCACGTCACGGCATGCGCGGCCTCGAGGGGCCCGGTGCACGACGTCGAGGGCGTGCCTTCGAAGCCGCTGAGCGTCACGCTCTGCAGCACCGCCGGGACGCTGCCGTGCGCGCCGGCGTACACCGACACCGTGACGTGCTGCCCGACGACGACGGTGCCGTCGTCGCCCAAGGCGTCGAGCTGGACGGCGTCGGCGAGCACGAGCGCCTGCTGAAACTGGCGCTCCTTCTGCGCGAGGCGGAAATCGATCTCGTACCGGGCGTCGGCCGTCAGCGGATCGTTGGCGAGGCCGGCGCGAAGCGCCCGGACGGCGGCGAGACCGGCCGCGAGCGGCGGCACGGCGGCGGCCGGACCATGCGCGCGCGACGCCTGCGCCGCGGCGTCGACGTCGGCCGCGATGGCGTGGAGCTGCGAGGCGAGCCGGGGGGGCGGATGCGCGCCCGCGAAGCGTGTCAGGCCCGCCAGCGACGTATCGATCCCCTCGAAGAGGGTCTTCGGTGCGATGCCCTGCGTGCCGTTCGCCGTGTCCTGCAGCTCGTAGGTGCGGTCCTGCGACTGGCCGGGCAGCAGCAGCAACTGGGACGTGCCCTGGCACTTGTGCATCGAGCGCGCTTCGAGGCCGAGTGCGGCGTAGGTCCGGCCGATGGCCGGGTCGTAGCGCGACACGTCTTCGGTCCACAGATCGGGCGTGCGCGGCGGCGGATTCGGCATGAATGCCGATTCGTCGGTGCAATAGACGCGCTGCGCCTGCCAGGGGCGAAGACCGCCCTCGATCTGTTCCGGGTACTTCGCGGGGTCGGCCGCCGCGCGGAACGCTTCGCGCGTGAGCACGGTCGTCGCCTGATGAGCCTGTCCCCCGCCCGTGCCGCCGCAGAGGAAGCCGGCGATCACGTCGGGGCGGACGGTCCGGATGAGGCGTACGAAGTCGCCGAGGACCTCGTCGTGTCCCCACCGCTGGATGTTTTCCTGGACGCTGAACGAGTAGCCGAAATCGATCGCCCGCGTGAAGTACTGCTCGGCGCCGTCGAAGCGATGGACGGCCAGCAGCTCCTCGGTTCGCAGCACGCCGAGCGACTGGAACAGCTCGGGGCCGATCTCGTTCTGGCCGCCGCTGCCGCGGGTCGCGGTGACGAGCACGGTGCGCATGCCGTCGCCGTCACCCAGCATCGCGAGCAGCGCGTTGTCCTCGTCGTCGGGATGCGCGGTCGTTTCCATGAACGTGCCCGACGAGCCCAGCTTGCGGAGCATCAGATCGAGCGAGACGTCTCCGGGATGTTCGGCCACGGGAGAGACGCGCAGTTGCGCGGCGGCGGGCACGACGCCCAGCACGCCGGCGGCCAGCACGGAGTACAAGAGGCAACGATGTCGATTCATGTGGAGATTCCGCCCGGAGCGGACGCCGGATGCGGATCCGCGCGCCGGTTCTTCGAGGAACGTGTGAAGCCGCAGTATACAATGGCGGCCCGGAGTCCCCATTGACCATTGTCGGGAACGGACGCGCCGCGGCGAAGACGGGCAGGCGCGCGCCGCGGCGCGCGCCGCGCGGGCGCGGCTGGCGGTTCCATCTGCTGACCGGCGCGGCGGTGGCGGCGCTCGCCGGCGCGGGGGCCCTCGGCTATTACTACGTCACGTTCTCGCGGATGATCGACGCGCGCCTCCACGGCGCGATGCAGCGGACCGATCCGCGCATCTTCGCGCGCCCCTTCCTGCTCCATCGCGGCGAAGGGCTGACGGAGCGTCAGGCGATCGATCGCCTCAACGACCTCGGGTACGCGCAGCGGCCGGGCGCCGCGCAGCCCGGCGAGTTCGCGATCGGCCGCGCGGCGATCGCACTCGTGCCGCGCGCCGGCGATCACGCGGGGGAACTCGTCCGCCTGAGCTTTGCCGGGCGCGGACGCGAGCCCGGCCGGCTGGCCGGGATCGAACGCGTGGCGGACCACCGCGCGCTGGAACAGCTCGCCCTCGACGCCCCGCTCATCACCGCCCTGGTGACCCAGGGACGCGAGAAGCGGCGCGACGTGCCGCTCGCGTCGATCCCGCCGCGCATGGTCCAGGCCGTCCTCTCGATCGAAGACCGCCGCTTCTACGAACACCCGGGCATCGATCCCATCCGCATCGTGGGGGCGGCGGTCGCGAATCTGTTCGGCCGGCGCCGCTACCTCGAGGGGGGCAGCACGCTCACGCAGCAGATCGTCAAGAACACCTTCCTGACGCCCGAAAAGACGATGCGGCGCAAGGTGCTCGAGTCGTTCATGGCGATGATCCTGGACCGTAAGCTCACGAAGAATCAGATCCTCGAGCTGTACCTGAACGACGTCTCGCTCGGCCAGCGCGGATCGTTCGCCATCCACGGCGTCGCGGAAGCCGAGCGGCTCCTGTTCGGCAAGGACATCAGCAACGTGTCGCTCGTCGAGGCGGCGACCATCGCCGGGCTGATTCAGTCCCCCTCGCGGCTGTCGCCGTTCACCAACCCCGAACGGGCGAAGGATCGACGCAACGTCGTCCTTCACGCCATGGCGGACGCCGGCTACCTGAGCCCCGGCGCGGCCGATCGCGCCTCGCACGAACCGCTGCAGATCGTCGCGCGGGCGCTCGACGCGGAGGCGCCGTACTTCGTCGATTATGTCGGCCAGGCGATCGAGGATCAGACGAAGGCGGCCGGCGCCGTCGACGTCTACACGACGCTCGATCTGCACCTGCAGCGGCTCGCGCAGGAAGCGGTCCGCGACGGCCTCGCGCATGTCGACTCGCTGCTCCCGCGGCGCAGGCGAGGGCGTCCGCAGGCCGCCCTGATGGCTGTCGATCCCCGCACCGGCGACATCCTGGCGATGGTCGGCGGCCGCTCCTACAACCGCTCGCAGTACAACCGCGCCATCAACGCGCGGCGGCAGCCCGGGTCCGTCTTCAAGCCATTCGTCTATCTGGCCGCCTTCGAGCGCGCACGGGCCGAAGGACGCACCGACTTCACCCCCGCAACGATCGTGGACGACGAGCCGACGTCGTTCGACGCCAACGGCCAGACGTGGACGCCGAACAACTACGACAACGAATACGACGGGCCGATCACGCTGCGCCGCGCGCTCGCGCTCTCGCGCAACGTCGCGGCCGTCAAGGTCGCCGAGTCGGCCGGCTACGAACAGGTCGCGGCGCTCTGGAGCCGGATCGGCGCCGGTACGCCGCCGCGGGCCTATCCGTCGATTGCGCTGGGCGTGTTCGAAGCCTCGCCGTTCCAGATCGCCACCGCGTACACGATTTTTCCCAACGGGGGGATCCGGCGTCCGCTCCGCGCCATCAGCCGCATCGTCGAACGCGGGCACGACGTGCCGCTGGACGAGCCGGCGCCGCGCAGGATTGCCGGCCCCGACACGACGTTCCTCGTCACCAACATGCTGCGCAGCGTGCTCGACGAGGGCACCGGCGCGGCGGCGCGCGCGGCGGGCTTCTCGCTGGACGCCGCGGGCAAGTCCGGCACGACCAACGATCTGCGGGATGCGTGGTTCGTCGGCTTCACCCCGGAGATCCTGACGGTGGTCTGGGTCGGCATGGACGACAATCAGGCGCTCGGCCTGAGCGGCAGCACGGCGGCCCTGCCCATCTGGACGCAGTTCATGATGCGCGCCCTCGCCGGGCAGCCGAGCGTCGCGTTTCCGGTGCCCGAAGGCATCGTGTACGCCGACATCGACCGCGACACCGGCCTGCTCGCGACGAGCGCCTGCCCGCGGGTGTTTCGCGAAGCCTTCCTGGCCGGTACCGTGCCCACGCAGTCCTGTCCGCTGCACAGCTTCTGACGCGGCGGCGGGCATTCGCGCTGACGGCATTCGGCGCTACAATGAGAGCGGCTTCTCTTCCCTGAAAGGTCTTCCGTGAAAGTACTGACGAGTTCGGTGGCGATGGCGGCGCTCTGTCTCTCGGTCGCGGCGTGCCACAAGCAGGCCGCCGCGCAGGCGGCGAGCGCGGTACCCAAATCGGCGGCGGCCACACCGGCGACGGGCACCACGCCCTCCGCGCCGGCGGCGGTCAAACCCGTCCCCGCGACGCTGCCCGCGGTCGTCGCGCGCGTGAACGGCGAAGACGTGTCGAAGACGGATCTCGACCGGATGCTGCGCAACATGGAGCTGCGCGCCGGCCAGCCGATTCCACCCGATCGGCGGGACGAGATCGTCCGGCAATCGGTCGACCAGCTCGTCACCTACACCCTGCTCGCGCAGGAGGCGCGTCATCGGAAGATGGACGTCACCGAGCAGGAAGTCGACGCGCACATCACGCAGATGCAGGCGCAGTTCGGCGGGGATCCGGCCGCCTTCGCGAAGGCGCTCGCGCAGCGCGGATCGACGCTCGATCTGCTGAAGAAGGACGTCCGGAACGATCTGATCATCTCCAAGATGATGGACGCCGACGCCGCCACGCAGCCGGCCCCGACCGACCAGGACGCGCGGGCGTTCTATCAGAAGAATCCGGACAAGTTTCAGCAGCCCGAATCGGTCCGGGCGAGCCACATCCTCATCCGCGTGGATCCGAAGGCGGACGCGGCGACGAAACAGAAGGCGCGGAGGGAAATCGAGGCCGTGCTGAAGCAGGCGCGCGCCGGCGCCGATTTCGCCAAGCTCGCCCGGGAGCACTCGCAGGATGGCAGCGCCGCGCAAGGGGGCGACCTGAACTATTTCACGCGCGGCCAGATGGTCCCGGCCTTCGACAAGGCCGCCTTCGCGCTCAAACCGGGACAACTCAGCGGGATCGTGGAAAGCCCGTTCGGCTACCACATCATCAAGGTGACCGACCACAAGCCCGCCCGCACGATTCCGTTCGAAGAAGCCAGCGCCCGGATCACGCAGTATCTGGCCGACCAGCGGCGCAACGATCGCGCCGACGCGTTCGTGGCGGAGCTGCGCAAGAGCGCGAAGATTGAGGTCCTGATCTGAACGACGAGGTCCTGCCGGCGGCGGCCGCCGCGCTCGCGCGGGGTGAACCGGCCGCCCTCGTGACGATCGTGCGGTCGAATGGCTCGACGCCGCAACGGATCGGCGCCAAGATGCTCGTGTTCGCCGACGGCCGCACGGTCGGGACGATTGGCGGCGGCTGCTACGAAAACGACGCCCTCGGGCGCGCTCGCGAGGCGATCGCCTCCGGCCGGCCGGCGCTGGTCGAGTACGATCTGAACGACGACTTCGTCGAGGAGTCGGGGCTGATTTGCGGCGGGCAGATGGAGGTCTACATCGATCCGATCGCGCCGGCGCCGCGCCTGTACATCGTCGGCGCGGGGCACGTGGGCGCGCACCTCGCCGGCGTGGCGGCCGACGCCGGCTTCCGCATCCACGTCGTCGACGATCGCGAGAAGTTCGCCAACGCCGAGCGCTTCCCCGCGGCCGAGGCGGTCGTCGTGGCGGATGTCGCGGCGTGGCTGCGGCAGGCCGAGATGCCGGCGACGTCGTACGTCGTCATCGTGACGCGCGGACATCGGTACGACTTCGACGCGCTGCGGGCTCTCGCGACACGCGATCTGCGCTACCTCGGTCTGATCGGCAGCCGCGCCAAGGTTGCGCGCATCTTCGCCGCACTCGCCGCCGAGGGGCTCCCGCCCGAACGGCTCGGGCACGTGCACGCGCCGATCGGGCTCGACATCGGGGCGGTGACCCCGGCCGAAATCGCCATCAGCATCCTCGCCGAACTCATCGCCGTCCGGCACGGAAAAGAAACGCGCGCGATGTCGCTGCGGTGGAGGCCGGGCGCGGAAAGCGCCTGACGTTGGCGTCGCGCTCCCTCCTCCTCCGCGGCGCCACCATCCTGACCATGAACGATGCCCTCGAAATCGTCGAGGGTGCCGTGTCGGTGCGCGACGGCCGCATCGCGAGCGTCGGGCCGGAGCCGGCCGAGCGGCACGATCTCGTGATCGACGCGGGGGGCGCGTACCTCCTTCCAGGTTTCGTGCAGACGCACGTGCATCTGTGTCAGACGCTGTTTCGCGGACTCGCCGACGACATGCCGCTGCTCGAGTGGCTGCGCACACGCGTCTGGCCGCTCGAGGCGGCGCACACGCCCGCGACGCTGCGAGCCTCGTCGCGGCTCGCGGCGGCGGAGCTGCTCCTTGGCGGCACCACCACCGTCCTGACGATGGAGACGGTGCACGGGACCGACGCGGTCTTCGACGCGCTCGGCGAGATGGGCATCCGCGCGATCGTCGGCAAGTGCATGATGGACGACGACCGCGAGGCACCGCCGGGGCTGCGGGAACGCACGCAGCAATCGATCGACGACAGCCTTGCGCTGCGCAAACGCTGGAACGGCGCCGCTGAAGGCCGGCTGCACGCCGCGTTCGCGCCGCGGTTCGCCGTCTCGTGTTCGCGCGCGCTGCTCGAGGCGGTCGCCGACCTCTCCGCACGCGACGGCATCCTCGTGCACACGCACGCGGCGGAGAACCGCGACGAGGTCGCGCTGGTGCGGCAGCGATCGGGCGGGCTCGGCAACATGGAGTACCTCGCCGAGATGGGACTCGCGACGCCGCGCCTGTGCGCGGCGCACTGCGTCTGGGTCACCGAGGCGGAGCAGCAGGTGATGGCGGAGCGGAAGGTGAACGTGCTGCACTGCCCCGGCTCGAATCTGAAGCTCGGGTCGGGCATCGCGCCCGTGGCGGCGATGCGGGCGCGCGGCATCTGCGTGTCGCTGGGCGCCGACGGCGCCGCCTGCAACAACCACCTCGACATGTTCGGGGAGATGCGTCTGGCAGCGACGCTGCAGGCGGTCGCGCGCCAGCCGGGCGCCGTGACGGCCCGCGACGCGCTGTGGATGGCCACGCGTGAGGGGGCACGCGCCCTCGGGCTCGACGCCGACATCGGATCGATCGCCCCCGGCAAACGCGCCGACCTCATCCTGGTCGACCGGACCGCCCCGCACACGTCGCCGGACGCGGATCCGTTCTCGACCCTGGTGTATGCGAGCCGAAGCACCGACGTCCGGTTGACGATCGTGGATGGTCACGTGCTCGCGCGCGGCGGGCAGCTCGCCGACCACGCTTCCGATGAGCTGGTGGCCGAGGCCCGGACTGCGGCCAAAGCCCTGATCGCCCGCGCCGGCCTCGGCCACTAGCAGCGGCCGCGCGCAATCTGGGGTCAGATCTTGTTCTTTGCACGTTTGTCCTCCAGGGAGGACAAACCATGTAGAAGATGCACGCTTTGTTGCTACTGTATTCTGTGCGGACATTTGTGCAAAGAACAAGATCTGACCCCGAAGCGCACCGAAGCAGGCGGTGCGGCGCACGTCCCGCGTATACCCGTGTATAATGGTTTAGCACTCATCGCAATCGACTGCTAACCATGACGCGTCATCCTGAGCTGCCCGAACGAGATCGGCGGATTCTCAGCGCGCTCGTGCAGGCCTACATCGAGCACGGCGAGCCCGTGTCGTCGTTATGGCTCGCGAGCCGGGGATTCGGCGTCTCTTCGGCCACGCTTCGCAACATCCTGGCGCGGCTCGAAGAACAGGGCTACGTGCACCAGCCCCACACGTCGGCGGGGCGCGTTCCGACCGACCTGGGGTACCGGCTCTACGTGGATCAGCTCCTTTCTGACCGCCGCGTCGCCAGACCTGCGCCGCTGGTCGAGGAGCGGCTCAGGAAGGCCGGCACGATCGACGAGATCCTGTCGCATGCGTCGCACGAGATCTCGCGGGCATCCCACCAGATCGGGTTTGCCATCGGGGCGAGCGTCGAATCCACAATCTTCGAACATCTCGAGTTCGTGCCGCTCGATGCCGGCAAGGTGCTGGTCGTGCTCGTCTCGACCCGCGGCATCACGCACAAGGTCGTCGACCCCGCCGAGGTCTACAGCGGAACCGAACTGCACGAAGCGGCGAACTACCTGACGACCGAGTTCAAGGGGTGCTCGCTCGCCGCCGTGCGGGCGCAAATCGTCGAGCGCCTCCAGGCGGAACAGACGCTGTACGACGCGCTGATGGCGCGCGCGTTCCGGCTGGCGAGCAGCACGTTCGAAGCGCTCGACCCGCAGCCCGCCATTTACATTCAGGGCACCTCGCTGCTCTTCGAGCTCGGCTCGGGCGAGGATCCGGCGACGGCGCTGGCGACGATGAAGACGCTCGTCCGGATGATGGAAGAGAAGATGCGGCTCGTGCAGCTCCTCGACGACATCAGCGGCGCGGGCCTGACGGTGGTGATCGGGTCGGAGCTGGTGGATCCCGAGTTGCAGCATTTCAGTCTGGTGACCTCGCGCTACGCTCGCGGCGGACGCATCGGCGCCGTCGGCGTCATCGGTCCCACGCGCATGCGCTATCTCCGAGCCATCAACATCGTCGACAGTTTGTCGCGCGCGATCGATCGCGTGTTCGAGACGACGTAAGGAACCGCCATGGCAGACGAACGCAACCCCACCATCGAGCAGGAGGCGGGCCTTCCGGCCGCCGAGAGCGCCGCGGCGACGGCCGAGGCCGCCGACCTCCAGCGGCAGCGCGACGAGTACTACGACCGCCTGCTGCGCCAGACCGCCGAGTTCGACAATTATCGCAAGCGCGTCGACCGCGAACGGCAGGCGCAGAGCGACGCCGTCGCGGCGGACGTGCTCGCGGATCTACTGCCGATCGTGGACGACTTCGACCGCGCGCTGAAGAGCGAAGGGGCCGACGTGGACTCGTACCGGCGCGGCGTGGAGCTGATCGACCGCCGCCTGCATGACCTGCTGCGGAAGCGGGGCCTTCGCCCGATCGACGCCCTCGGGACGGACTTCGACCCGCACCTGCACGAGGCGGTGGCGTACGACGAGGCGCCGGGGCACCGCGACGGTGAAGTGATCGAAGAATTCAGTCGCGGATACATGCTCGGGGATCGGCTGCTCCGGCCCGCCCGGGTGAAGGTGGCCAAAGGGTGAGCCGTCGGGACTACTACGAGGTCCTCGGCGTCCCCCGCGATGCCACCGATCAGCAGCTCAAGAGCGCGTACCGCAAGCTGGCGCTCAAGCACCATCCCGATCGGAACCCGGGCGACCATCAGGCCGAGGAATATTTCAAGGAAGCGGCGGAAGCCTACGCGGTGCTCGCCGACGCGGAGAAGCGATCGCTGTACGACCGCTTCGGTCACGCGGGGGTGAACGGCGCGGGCGCGGCCGCCGGATTCGACCCGACGATCTTCGCCGGCTTCGACGACATCTTCGCCGGCCTCGGCGACATGTTCGGCCTCGGCGATATCTTCGGCGGCGGGCGACGCCGGCGCGGCGGTCCACAGCGCGGCGCCGACCTGCGCTACGACCTGGAGATCTCGTTCGAGGAATCGGCGACCGGCACCGAGACCACCATTCAGATTCCGCGCGAGGAGAGCTGCGAGAGCTGCAAAGGGACGGGCGCGGCCGCCGGCAGCAGTCCCGAGGTGTGTGCGCAATGCCGCGGCACCGGCCAGCTCCGATTTCAGCAGGGCTTCCTGACGGTCGCGCGTCCCTGCCCGAACTGTCGTGGCGCGGGGCGCACGATCAGCAAGCCGTGCCAGGCGTGCCGCGGCGCCGGACGCGTCGGACGGGAGCGCAAGATTACCGTCAAGATCCCGCCCGGGATCGCCACCGGACAGCGGCTGCGCCTCTACGGCGAGGGAGAACACGGCGCGGCCGGCGGACCGGCCGGCGATCTCTACGTCGTCGTGCACGTGCAGGATCATCCGATCTTCCAGCGCGAAGGGGACGATTTGTACTGCGAGCGAGCGATCGGATTTCCGACGCTGGCGCTCGGCGGCACCCTGCAGGTCCCGACGCTCAACGGCCACGAGGCGGTGGACGTGCCGACGGGCACGCAGCCGGGCGCCCGCTTCAGGTTGCGCGGGAAAGGGATGCCGAACGTGTCCGGGCGCGGCCACGGCGACCTGTACGTGATCGTGCGACCGACCGTCCCGAAGAAGTTGACGCGCGAGCAGAAGCATCTGCTCGAGGAGCTGGCCAAGGTCCTGCCCGACGAGCATCCTGCCGTTCCGGCCGACGACGCGCAGGAGAAGCCGTTCTTCGAAAAGGTCAAAGATATTTTTGGCTGACGCGCCTGCCCTCGAGCTGCGGTTCGGCCCAGCCGCGGCGGCCGACCCTTCGCTGCGCGACCGCCTGTACGGCACGCTCGACGATTTCGAACCCACCGCCATTCACGAGGACGACGAGGCACACGCCTGGCGCGTGTTCTTCCGCAGCTCCGCCGGACGGGACGCGGCGCTCGCGGCCGTCCGTCGACTCGCGGCGCCTGCCCAGTTCGACGTTCGCCCCCTCGAGGTGCCCGACGAAGACTGGGCGCGCCGGTCGCAGGAGTCGCTTCGGGCGGTGCGCGTCGGCGGCCTGATCGTCGCGCCGCCGTGGGACACCGGCTTCGGCAAGCGGGCGCAGCCGGCGGGCGACGTCCCACTCATCATCATCGAGCCTTCGACGGGCTTCGGCACGGGTCACCATGCGACCACGCGGCTCTGTCTTCGGCTGCTGCAATCGCTCGATGTGCGCGGCGCGCGGGTGATCGACGTCGGCACCGGTTCGGGCGTCCTGGCGCTGGCGGCCTGGAAGCTCGGCGCGGCCGACGTCGTGGCGGTCGACAGCGATCAGGACGCGCTCGACAACGCGCGCGCCAACATCGCCCGCAACGGTGCGGGCGCCGCCATCGACATCGTTCCCGAGCAGCTCGAACGGCTGCGCCTCGAGCCCGCCGACGTCGTGCTGGCGAATCTGACCGCGGCGGTCATTTTCAGGAACACGGCGGTTCTCCAAGCCGTCACGCGCGAGCCGGGCGTCCTGATCCTCAGCGGCTTCAGCCCTGCCGAGGCGCCGACCCTGCATGCCGCGTTTCGCACCGGGACCGCGACGTCCGTTCAGGAGGAGGACTGGGCGGCGTTGATGCTGACCTGAGTGTCGCCAGCACGCCCCTTGCACCTTTGAGGGCAGAGGATGATCAAATGCCGAACATTACACTGAATCCGCCGCTGCTGGGATTTCTGGTCGGCACGCGCGCCGCGCTGGCCTTCGGCGCGGGCCTGCTGCTCTCGAGCCGCATCCCCGAATCGCGGCGGCGCCGCATCGGATGGACGCTCGTGGGCGTCGGAGCGGCCACGACGATTCCGGCGATCCGCGCGATTGTTCACCACAGCCGTCGCGAGAGCGCGACGCGGCGGCCCGAATCACGCGAAGCGATGGCGCCAGCCTAGAGATCGCCCCAGACGAACTGCAGGATCCCGAGTGCGATCGCGGCCACGGCGTCGGCGCGGAACGTGCGGCGCCCCAGCGTGATCGGGACGTAGCCGGACGCGAGCGCCGCCGCGACTTCTGCGGGCGCCCAGCCGCCTTCGGGCCCGACCAGGAGCGTGGCGCTCGCCGGGCGTGCGCCTCCCTGCAGCACGGCCGGGGTGTGTCCTTCCGCCGACGCCGTCGGCTCGAGCAGCATCAGCTTCCTCTCGCCCGTATCGCGCGCGATCCACGCGTCGATCGACGAGCCGGCGCCGATTGCCGGGACCACGGCACGCCTGGACTGCTTCGCCGACGCGATCGCGATGCGGCGCCATCTCTCCTGACCCGCGCCGCTTCTCGCGATCGTGTGGGCCGTCACGATCGGCTCAATTGCGACGGCGCCCATCATCGTCGCGTCGCGCACGACGGCGTCCATGTGCGTACCCTTCAATACGCTCTGGGCGAGCGTGAGGCGGACCTCGCTCTCCGGCGCCGCAGCGATCTCTTCGAGGATCTCGATGCGGGCGGCGGCTTTGGAGATGTGCGTGATGCGGCCGCGATACTCGCGTCCGGCGCCGTCGAACACCGCGATCTCGTCGCCGTGGCCGAGGCGCAGCACGATGGCCAGATGGCGCGCTTCGTCGGGCCCGAGCGTCGCCAGGCGGGCGACGGGATCGATCGCCTCGGCGAGGAAGCGCGGCAGCATGCGAGGCATTGTATCGTTCCGCCTTCGCGCTTGCGGCGCTATGGCGGCGCGGCCTGGCGCGCCGAAACTCGAAGAGCGAAGGCGGGAAGCCGCCGACAAAGGGCGCGAGCAACGCGAGCGCCCCACGCGAACGGAGCGCGCCGGCGCAGCGGCGCGCGAGAGAGCGTGTAGGGGGGCCGGCGGGGCGAAGCCCCGCGGATCCATATGCGCTATACTCGCGGGGTCCGCGGGTCGCCGGCCCGGCCCCACGCTTCCATTCAGCACGCGGCATCCACCATTGCTCTTCAGGGGACAAGCGCTCGGCAAGTACAAGATCCTCGCGCCGCTCGGCAGCGGCGGCTTCGGCACCGTGTACCTCGCGCAGGACACCTGGATCGACAAGAAGGTGGCGATCAAGGTGCCGCACCGGCAGGGACTCGACTTCGGCGAACTGCTCCGCGAGCCGCGCCTGCTCGCCTCGGTCAATCATCCCAACATCGTGTCCATCACGACGGCGGAGAAGCAGGACAACGTCTTCTTCATCGTGATGGAATACGTGCACGGGGAGACGCTCGAGAACCTGATCGCTTCGAAGGGGGCGCTCGATCTGCACCGCGCGCTGGATTTCACCTGTCAGATCTGCAACGCGGTCGATCACGCCCATCACCAGGGGGTCATCCATCGCGACCTGCGGCCCGCCAACGTGCTGGTCACCGAAAACGACGTCGTGAAGGTCGCCGACTTCGGGACCTCGCGGTTCCTCGAAATCGCGGCGCACGGCACGACGGTCATCGGCAGCCCGCCCTACATGGCGCCGGAACAATTCCAGGGCAAGGCGGTGTTCGCGTCGGACCTGTACTCACTCGGCATCACGATGTATCAGATGCTGACCGGCGTGCTCCCGTACGACACGCCCGCGCCGGCCGATCTGGACAAGCTGCTGAGCGGCGTGCTCGTCTCGCCGCCGCGGCTGCGCAATCCGTCGATCCCGAAAGCGATCAGCGATCTGGTGATGAAGGCGCTGGCTCCGGACGTCGCGCACCGGTATCAGCGGGCGTCGGATCTGCTCGAAGACGTGCTCGCGGCGCGCAGCAGCGCACGCCGGACGCCGCAGCCCAGCGCCGTGCCGCGCATGGAAGCGCCGCGCCCGGCGCGCGACGATGCGCAGGGGGTGCAGAGCCGCGTGCGCACACGCGAGGCGCCCGCCGCGCGGTTCTGCTGGCAGTGCCACAAGCCGCTGCACGCCCGCAGCGATCGCTGCCCGTTCTGCGGCGAGTCGCAGTAGCGCCCTACTGGACGCCGGTGTTCATGTCCGTCTGAATCTCCGCCGCGCTCAGCGCCCGGTTGTAGACGCGCACGTCGTCGAGGAGTCCCTGGAAGTACTCCCCCCAGGCCGAGTCGCCGCCGATTCTCAGCGCGCCCGTGGTCGACGCGATCGACGCGATGCCTGTCGCCGTCCGGACCAGCACGCCGTTGGTGTAGAACCGGAGCGCCGATCCATCGTAGGTGACCGCCAGGTGGGTCCAGGTATTCAGGGCCACGGCGGCGGTCCCGAGCACGAACACGTCGTTGTCGTTGTGCACCCACCCGCCGGGCCGAGAGGCATCGTTCGCTGAATAGAGCGAATACGCGAGCCCGTCGGCGCTCTCCTTCTGCAGCACGCACCGCCAGCCGGTACCCAGCGTCGGCCGCACCCAGGCCTCGATCGTCATGCCCGTCGTGAGCCGCAGCGCCGGGGCATCGGCCACCGTGACCCAAGACGTGGCGCCGTCGAACGACAGCGCGGCGCCCGTATGACCCGACGCGGACCAGGCCGCGCCTCGAATCGTGCCGGTGTTGCCGAAGCCGGACCCGTCCGAGACGGTCGTGCCGGCCCCTTCGTTGAACCCGAACGCCGCCACGAGCCCGGACGGCGGTCCCGCCGTGTTCGACACGTTGACGGTGACGCTGGCCTGGCCGTGATTGCCTGTCGCGTCTCTCGCCACGACCGCGATCACGTGCGGACCATTGGCGGCAGCGGACGTGTTCCAGGCGAGCGAATAGGGGGGGCTCGTCAGCTCGGCGCCGAACGCGCTGCCGTCGATCTGGAACTGAACCCCCGCCACCCCGACGTTGTCCGCGGCGCTCGCGACGAGAGTAATCGCACCCGAGACGGTCGACTGATCCTGAGGCGACGTGATCGCCACCGACGGAGCGGCGGTATCGGCGGTCACCACGATCGTCAGCTCGTTGGACGGCGCACTGATGTTGCCGGCGACGTCCTGCGCCGTCACGACGTAGTAATACGTGCCCGCGGCGATCCCGCTGCCGTTGAAGGACGTCGTGACCGACTGCCCGACCCGGTTGGCGACCGACGGCACGAAGCCGGAGACGGTCGAGCGGTAGACGTCGTAGATCGCCACCTGCGTGTTGTCGGTCGAGGCAGTCCAGGACATCGACGCAGTGCCCAGTCCGCCCTGCCCCAGCAGGTTCGTCGGAGCCGACGGCGGCTGCGTGTCGGCCGACGGCGCCGGGAAGTGCATCCACGACGCGACCGACGGCACCCCCGTGTCGCTCACGAGGAACAGCATGTAGTAGCCGGGAGGCGCGAGGTTGGCGTTCGCCGGCGCCTGCACGGTCAGACTGCCGGCCCCCGCCGTGAAGCTCAGCTCCACGTAGCGCTGGTCCTCGTCGAACGCGTGGGTCACCGCGCCCGGCCGCATCAACGCGATGGACTCGATCGATGCGGCGTCCGGCGTCTGGACCGTGAAGGGTGCGCCGTACTGCAGGACGTCCGGCGCGCTCGTGATCGTCGGCCGGGGGCCTTTGAACAGATACGGCGGCGAGTACAACTCGGCGTGCGTCTGGTTGATCGCGGGACCGTCGTCGCCGCTGCCGGCCAGCAGGATGCGTCCATCCGGCAGCAGGAGCGCCGTCGAGTGATACAGCCGCGCAACGGCCGCGTCCGAAAGCGTCTGGAACGTCTCGGTCGCCGGAGACCAGAGTTCCGCCGTCAGCACCGCCTTCGACACGTCGTAGCCATCGAGCTGCGTCCCGCCCCCGGTGATCAGCACGTTGCCGTCCGGCAGGATCGTGCTGTTCTGGAAGGCGCGCGGGAAGTGCATCGACGCGACCTGACGCCACTGCGGCGAGGGCTGCGTCATATCGATGACGAAGGCGGTCGCCGCCGCACTGCCGGAGGTCCCGCTGTCGGCGGCCGTTCCCGTCTTGAGGATCTTGCCCGGCCGATACATCACGGCGGTGTGGCCGTCGCGGATGACCGGATCCACCATCGACCACGTGCCGCTCGTCAGATCGAGCGCGCGTGTCTCGTATGCCTGCTCGTTGGAGCCGGCCGACAGCACGCGCCCGTCGGGCAGGACGAACATGAAGGGGTAGTACCAGATGGCGAGCTTCGCGCTCGTCAGCTTCGAGAATCGGTTCGCCTTCGGATCGAAAATCTCCGGGACGTCGGCCAGACAGGACAGACAGGTCTGACCGCCGGAGGTGACGAGCATGCGGCCGTCCGGCAACGCGGTCGCCGTCGGGTACCAGCGCCGGTACGCCATGTCCGGAACCGCGGACCACGTCTGCGTGACCGGATCGAAAATCGTCGCGCCCGCCGAACCGGTCGACGACGCGTCGTGGCCGCCGACGACCAGAATCCGTCCGTCGGGCAGTTGCGCCTGCCCCGCGCAGAAAATGTTGTAGGCCGGGTCTGGAAGAACGGCGATCGATCCCGTCACGGGATCCCACACGCGAGCCGCGTACGACACCTCGAAGGACCCGGAGAACATCAACACCTTGCCGGTGTGCATGAGCACCGTGTTGACGGCGACCATGCCGACATCGAACGGAGAGGCCCACTGGCCGACCACGGCGGGATCGGTCGTGTTGTTCACCGTGATTGCCTGGGCCGGCGACGTCCCGGTGTTCCCGGCAGCGTCCACGGCCAGGGCCCGGATCGTGTGCGAGCCGTTCGGGACGGTTCCGCTGTTCCACGACAGCGAATACGGCGCGGTCGGGATCTGGACCCCGACGTTCGCGCCGTCCACCTGAAACGACACGCCCGCCACGCCGCGATCGTCGGACGCCGTCGCCGACAGCGTGATGCTGCCCGAGACCGTCGCGCCCGCCGCCGGCGCGGTCAGCGCAACCGTCGGCGGAGTGGAATCGCCCGCCCCGCCCGACCCTCCGCCGGACACGGGCGTGATCATGTCGGCCTGGATCTCGGGAGCCGTCAGCGCGCGGTTGTACACGCGCACTTCGTCGATCTCGCCGTCGAAGTATTCACCCCAGATCGAATCGCCGCCGATGCGCAGCGGCTGCGCCGAAACGATGATGCTGCCGGTCAGCGCCCGGCTGCCGGTCTGGACGCCGTTCACGTACGTCCGCAGGGTGGCGCCGTCGTACGTGGTGGCGAGGTGCACCCACGTGTTGGCCGGGAGCACGGATGCCGAGGTCGCGCCCGTGTCGGAGATGTAGCCGCCAGGGCGGCCGCCGGTGTCGCTGGCGTACAGCGCATACGCGAGGTCGCCGGGGCGCTCTTTCAAGACGACCGCGCGCCAGTCAGTCGGCGCGGGAGTCATCACCCAGGCTTCGAGCGTCATCCCGGTGGTGAGCGCGAGACTCGCGGCATCGTTGATGGTGACCCAGTTGCTCACCCCGTCGAACGACAGGCCGCCGCCGAACTTTCCCGTCGTCCACGCGGCGCCCGAAATGACGCCCGTGTTGCCGAGCCCGGACCGATCGGCGGCGGTCGTTCCGCTGCCCTCGTCGAACCCATACGCGGCCACGAGGCCCGCCGGCGGCGCCGTCACGCTGTTGTGGACCGTTACCGTGCTCGTGAGCGAGGTCGCGGTCTCCCCGGCGGTGTCGCGAACGATCCCGCGTACGGTGTGGGTCCCGTCCGGCACATTCGTGGTGTTCCATGGCATCGAGTACGGCGGCGCCGTGATCTCATTGCCCAGATTCACGCCATCGACCTGGAACTGAACGCCCGCGACACCCGGATCGGCCGACGCGTTCGCCGACACCACGACCGTACCGCTCACGGTCGTCCCGGTCACCGGGGCCGTCAGCGTGATCGACGGACCGGTATTCAGGGCCGTCGCGGTGAACGCGACACCCGTCACGCCGGCGTCGCGCACGGTCACGGACTGCGAAGCGGGCGAGATCGAGAATCCGGACTTCGTCGCGGCGACGGTGTACGTCCCATTCGTCAAGCCGCTGAACGTAAACTGCCCTGACGCGTTGGCGGCGACCGCTGCGTTCGCCGGTCCCGTCAACGTCACGGTGCTGCCGCTGCCGGAGGCCGCCGGGGCGACGCTGCCAGTGATCGAGAACGTCGGCGGCGGCTCCGATCCGCCCGACACGGGCGTATTCATGTCGGTCTGGATCTCGGCCGCGCTCAGCGCGCGATTGTAGACGCGCAGTTCGTCAATCGTCCCCTGAAAATACTCGCCCCAGATCGAGTCGCCGCCGACCCGCAGCGCCTGCGTCGACGCGATGATGCTGCCCGTGACGGATCGGCTCCCGGTCTGGAGGCCGTCGACGTACGTGCGCAGCGTCGCGCCGTCGTACGTCGTCGCGAGGTGGACCCAGGTGCCGGCCGGCAGCACGGACGACGAGGTCGCGCCGATGTCGTCGCTCCGATGGATGTAGCCGGAAGGACGGCCGCTCGTGTCGCTGGCATACAGGGCGTAGGCCAGCCCACCGCTGCGTTCTTTCAGGATCACCGCCCGCCAGTCGTTCGGCGCGGGGGTCATCACCCAGGCCTCGAGCGTCATCCCCGTCGTCAGATGAAGACTCGCGGAGTCGGCGATGGTGACCCAACTGCTCGCCCCGTCGAAGGCGAGGCCGCCGCCGAATTTGCCCGACGTCCAGACGGCTCCCGAGATGACGCCCGTGTTGCCGTTGCCCGACGCGTCGACAACCGTCGTGCCGCTCCCGGCATCGAAACCGTACGCGGCGACGAGGCCGCTCTGCGCCGCGACCGGCGCGGGGACGGCGACCGCCGACATGGCGACGACGGCACCCACGAGTGCGATAGACCGAGCTCGCATGGTCAACTCCGTACTGCCCGCGTCACGAACGCTGTGCCGCGGCGACCGGGTGCGGGTAAGATGGCGCGGGGCACTGATGGACGACGCATGTCATCGTCGGAACGAACCACAGTCATCCGAAGCTCGGACTTCACGGAAGGGGCAATCGAGGAGTTTCGCGAAAAGTCCATCTCTGGGCGTGATCCGGCCGCTGACGCTGGTGCTCTCGATCGTCTGCTGTGCAATGCTCGGACCGGGAGCCTCGGCTCACACGCCGCCGACCGATGTCACCTACACGAGAGACATCGCCCCGATCCTCCAGAGCCGCTGCGCCGGCTGCCATCGTGACGGCGGCTTTCGGCCGATGCCGCTCGAGAATTTTCAGGAGGCGCGGCACTGGGCGAAGGCGATGCGCGAAGACGTCCTCGAGCGCCGCATGCCGCCATGGCCGGCCGCTGCCGGTTTCGCAGAGTACGAGAACGATCGGAGCCTGTCGCCGATCGAGATCGAATTGCTGACGGCGTGGGCGGACGGCGGAACGCCGCTCGGAACGCCCGTCGGCGCGTCCCCACTCAATCGCACACCGTCGACGGAACCGCTGCGCTTCGAGGTGCCGGCCGGACATCCGGCGAAGGGATACGTGGAGCGCGTCATCGTCCAGCCGCACGCCGCGCGCGACCGCTGGATTCGACGGTGGGAGTTCACGCCCGCCGCGCCGGGGCTGATCCAGCAGGCGATTCTCTCGGTCGCGGACCGGCGACTGGGATCGTGGGTCGCGGCAGAATCGGCCGTCTCCTTTCCGTCGGGCAGCGCCTTCCGCCTGCCGGCGGGCGCACCCGTCACGATCGAGCTGCACTACACGAAGAGCGATGTCGCGGAAATTCCCGGGGGCACCCTGGCGCTGTTTCCAGGGCCGGCGGGAGACGAGGTGCAGAACCTGACGCTAGGGTGCTCGACGACGACGCTCCCGTACGCCATGACGGCGCTCGCGATTACGCCGGTCGCCCGAGGCGCGGGCGAGTCGGTGGAGATCGTCGCGCGGGAGCGGAACGGACGCGTCACGCCGCTGTGCGTCGTCCTTCGATATGCGCCGGCCTATCCGGCGACGTATCGGTTCCGGACGCCGATGGCGCTCGCGAGGGGCACGAGGCTCGATGTGCGGTCGTCGGCTCCAGGCTGCGGCGCGAGCCTGGAATTCAGCGCGCGAACGCCTGGTCGCGCGGCTGCGCGTTGACGACGAACGCGGCCGTCAGCACCTGCCCGTGGCGCTGGAACTGCGCCCACACCTTGTAGATCCCCGCGCGCGGAAACACCGCCTGAAAGACGACATCCGGACCAAACGCGCGCGAGAGCGCGGCGACCGGATGGCTGTGCGCGACGGACTGAAAGTCGGCGCTCGCCAGCAGCAGATGCCCCGTTGCGCCGAGGAACGGCTCGAGATCGGTGATGGGGTGACCGGTCGCGGCATCGGCGAGGTGGAACGTCAGGAGCTGTTCGCGGCCGCCGGTCGGCTGTGGAATCGTCGGGGTAATCCTGACGCCGTCCACCACCTTCGGCGCGAGGTCGACGGGGGGTGCGGCGCCAGGAAGCACGGAGCCCGCGAATCCGATCGTCGTGATGGTCTGCTGAAGCAATTGCGGCGCGCCGCCGGTGGGCATGAAATCGGCAATCAGCCGGTACGCGCCGGGCCGCGGCAGATCGACCGTCTGGACGAACACGCCGTCGGGCCGGAGACGCGGATGGACGTGGGCGAAGTAGTCGAGCGCCTGGCTGATGACAAAAAAGTGCAGCCGCTTCTCGTGCATCAGGTCGAAGCGCCGGACGACCTGGCCCGTGTGCGGATCGCGAACACGAAATCGGATGCGCGTCGGGCGCCGCACGGCCGGCGCGGGCAACGCCGCCCCGAAATCGAGCCAATACGGGGTGTAGTCGCGCGCCGGCATCGGTACGAGGGTCATGCCGCAAATCGGACAGTGCTCCCCTGCGTGCCCCCTGACGTTGGCATGCATCGGACACCAGTACGAGCCCTGCGGCGCGGCAGCCGGACGGGGACGCTGGGGCACGGACAACGACGAGGAGGGGGACGACAGCGCGGACACCCCACCGGCGAGCGCCACGGCGGCCGCACACGCCATCGCGAGTGCGGCCCCTCTCCATCGCGCTGAATGCATGACGGCGCGAGTATGGCGGCGTGCGGTGCAGCGGTCAAGGTGCGCGCGCGCGACGATCTGGATCCGGCGCGTCCTCCCCGGCGGCATCGCACCGCTGTGCTATGATCGCGGCACAGGCACAGTTCGCGCCGCGGCCGACTCGGCGCGGCCGCGAGCGCCGCCGCGGGCGCCCGAACGTTCACCTCCCCGAACGTTCTCCACACAGGAGCAGCTGATGGCCTTCCCAGGCACCGGCAAGATCTGGATGAACGGTTCGCTCGTCGACTGGGCGGACGCGAAGATTCACATCGCCTCCCACGTCATCCACTACGGCAGCGGCGTCTTCGAAGGCGCGCGGTGTTACGACACGCCACGGGGATCGGCGTGTTTCCGGCTCGACGCGCACGTGCGGCGGCTGCTCGATTCCGCCCGCATCTACCGCATGGATCCGAACATCGATCGCGACGGACTCCAGAAGGCGGTGCTCGACACGATTCGTGTCAACGGCTTCAAGGCCTGCTACATCCGGCCGCTCGTCTACCGCGGATACCACACGCTCGGCGTCAACCCGTTTCCCTGCCCCGTCGACACGGCGATCATGCTCTGGGACTGGGGCGCCTATCTCGGGAAGGACGCGTTGACCACCGGCGTCGACGTCCGGATCAGCTCGTGGTCGCGCGCCGCGCCGAACACGTTCCCCACCCTCGCGAAGACGACCGCCAACTACGCCAACTCCGAGCTGATGAAGATGGAAGCGGTCCTCGACGGCTATAGCGAGGGCATCGCGCTCGACAGCTTCGGGTATCTCAGCGAGGGCAGCGGTCAGAACCTGTTCGTCGTGCGGGATCGGACGGTCTACACGCCGCCGCTGACGGCGTCCATCCTGCCGGGCATCACGCGCGACTCGGTCATCACGATCGCGCGGGAACTCGGCTTCCGCGTGCGCGAGGAGATGCTGCCGCGGGAACTGCTCTACATCGCCGACGAGGCGTTTTTCGCGGGCACCGCGGTCGAGATCACGCCGATCCGCTCGGTCGACAAGATCACGATCGGCGAAGGGCGCCGCGGCCCGATCACCGAGGCCGTTCAGCAGACGTTCTTCGGCATCATCAACGGCGACGTGCCGGATCGCCAGGGCTGGCTGACCTACGTCTATCCAGGCGAGCCGACGAAGACGGCGGGCGCACCACGGGAGACGGCCGCCGCCGCCAAGCCGTAGCGCCCCCCTTTCGGTCCGCGGGCCCATGACCATCAACGACCTCCTCAAGACGGCCGTCGCCAGCAGTGCGTCCGACCTGCACCTGAAGGTCGGCAGCTACCCCATGATGCGTGTGAACGGCACGCTGGTGGTCGCGTCCGAAGTGAAGCGGCTGGATCGCGCCGACACGGAGGCGATCGCGTCGAGCCTGTTCACCCCGGAACTGCACGAGCGCTTCCGCAAGGCGCAGGAAGTCGACCTCGCCTACAGTGTGCCCGGCCTCGGGCGATTCCGCTGCAACGTCTTCCAGCAGCGCGGCACCGTGGGCCTCGTGCTGCGCGTCATCCCGACGAAGATCAAGTCGGTCGAGGAGCTCGGGCTGCCGCCCGTGCTGAAGCGGATCGCGCAGGAAGAGCGCGGGCTCGTGCTCGTCACCGGCACGACCGGCAGCGGCAAGAGCACCACCCTCGCGGCGCTGATCGACCTCATCAACGCCACCCGGGCCTGCCACATCATGACCGTGGAGGACCCGATCGAGTACCTGCACCGCGATCAGTACTCGCTCGTGAACCAGCGCGAGGTGGCGGTGGACACCCGCTCCTTCGCTCATGCGCTGCGCAGCGCGCTCCGGCAGGACCCCGACGTGATCCTCGTCGGCGAAATGCGCGACTTCGAAACGATCGAAACCGCGCTGCTCGCGGCCGAGACCGGCCATCTCGTGTTCTCGACGCTGCACACGCTGGATGCGACCGAGACGGTCAACCGCATCATCGCCGTGTTCCCGCCGCACCAGCAGCGGCAGGTCCGGATCCAGCTCGCGAGCGTGCTGAAGGCCGCGATCGCCCAGCGCCTGATTCCGCGCGCCGACAACCTGGGGCGCGTGGCGGCGGTCGAGGTGATGATCTCGACCCCCTTCATCCGCGACGCGATCGTCGACAAGGACAAGACGGCGCAGATTCAGGGGGCGATCGCCGCCGGGACGTCGCAGTACGGCATGCAGACGTTCGATCAGTCGATCTTCAGCCTGTATCAGCACGGCCTGATCACGCTCGACGAGGCGCTCCGCTGGGCGTCCAACGTCGACGAGTTCAAGCTCAAGGTGCAGGGGATCTCGACGACCGGCGAGATGGCGCGCGACGAGATGTCGCGCGGCCCCGCCGCCGGCCCCGACATCGTCCGCTTCGGCGGCTGATCGCAGGATGGCCGCCGCCTCCGATCGTTCGAAGCCTTCGGCCTATCTCGACGGCCTGCGGCTGCTCGCGCGGCGCGAGCGGTCGGTCGAGGAAGTGCGCGCCCGTCTGCTCGATCGCGACCACCCGCGGGAGGAGGTCGAGGCGGCCCTCGCGCACCTCCTCGAGACCGGCGCGCTCGACGACGCGCGCGTCGCGCGGGAGGCGGCGCGAACGGCGCTCAGCGTCAAGGGACGCGGGCGGCTCCGCGTCGAACGGGAGCTGGTGGCGAGGGGCATCGCGCGCGACGTGGTCGCGCAGGCGGTGGGAGACGTCTTCGGCAGCGCGGACGAGCGCGCGCTGATCGCCCGCGCGCTGCAGAAGAAACTCCGAGGCAAACGCATTGCGTCGACGGCGGACGCCGCACGTCTGTACCAATTCCTCCTGCGTCAGGGCTTCACGCCGGCCGCGGTTTCCGACGCGCTGCGCGCCAGCCGCCGCTCCTGAGCGGCATCGACTTCAGTACAATACCGGACATGGATGCGCGCGAGATTCGCGGGTCCTTCCTGGCCTACTTCGAGCGGAACGGGCACACCATCGTGCCGAGTTCGTCGCTCGTGCCCGGGGACGACCCGACGCTGCTGTTCACCAACGCGGGAATGAACCAGTTCAAGGACGTGTTCCTGGGGCGCGAACGGCGGCCGTACTCGCGCGCCACCTCGTCGCAGAAGTGCATGCGCGTGAGCGGCAAGCACAACGACCTCGACAACGTCGGCCCCTCGCTCCGGCACCACACGTTTTTCGAGATGCTGGGGAACTTCTCCTTCGGCGACTACTTCAAGGCGGAGGCGATCCCGTTCGCGTGGGAACTGCTCACGACGGTCTGGGGCCTGCCGCCGGACCGGCTCTTCCCGACGATCTTCGGCGGCGAGGCCGGCATCCCGCGCGACGACGAGGCGCACCGGATCTGGACGGCCTTCGTGCCGGCCGACCGGATCACCGAACTCGGACTGTCCGAGAACTTCTGGCAGATGGGAGACACCGGCCCGTGCGGCCGGTGTTCCGAGATTCACTATTTCCGCGGCGGGGCCATCCCCTGCGACGAAGAGCGCGCCGGCCGCCGGTGCCTGGGCCTGTCGTGCAGCTGCGATCGCTTCGTCGAGGTCTGGAACAACGTGTTCATGGAGTTCGATCGGCAGGCCGACGGCTCGCTGCGGCCGCTGCCGGCGCCGTCGATCGACACCGGCATGGGCCTCGAGCGGATCGCGGCGGTCATCCAGGGCAAGCTGTCGAACTACGACACCGACCTCTTCGCCCCGATGCTGGCGGCGATCGGCGCGCGGGCCGGACGTCAGTACGGGGCGAGCATCGACGACCCGGCCGACGTGTCGATGCGCGTCATCGCCGATCACCTGCGCGCGACCACGTTCCTCGTCGCCGACGGCGTCGTCCCCTCGAACGAGTGGCGCGGCTACGTGCTGCGGAAGATCATGCGCCGGGCGATGCGGCACGGCAAGAAGATCGGCTTCACCGAACCCTTCCTGTATCGGCTCGTGGACGTCCTCGTCGCCGAGATGGGCGGCGCGTATCCGGAACTGAGCCGTGAGCGGGATGCCATCGTTCGGGTGGTGCACAGCGAGGAAGAGCGATTCGACGCCGTCCTCACGGCCGGCCTGCCGCGGCTCGAAGAGGCGCTCGAACGCGCCGCCGCCGGGCCCGGCACCGTCCCGGGCGAAGACGCCTTCAGGCTGTACGACTCGCTCGGCGTGCCGCTCGACTTCATCGAGGATCTCGCCTCGCAGCGCGGGCTGACCGTCGATCGTCAGGCGTTCGAACGCGCGATGGAGGGTCAGCGCGCGCGCGCGCGCGCCGGCAGCACGTTCGAGACGAAGAAGACGCAGGAGTTTCTGTTCGGCTCCGACGAAGGGCGCGCGGCGGCGGCGGCGCTCGGGGATCGATTCGAAGGCTACACGAGCACGTGCGTCTCGGGCGTGCCGGTGGTGTCGCTGTTCGATTCGGATCGCCGCGAGGTCGAGTCGCTCGCGGCAGGCCAGCGCGGGTTCGCGGTGCTGGAACGCACCCCGTTCTACGTCGAATCGGGCGGCCAGGTCTCGGATACGGGTCGCCTCGTGGACGAACGCGGCGGCGCCGCGGCGGTCGTCGACGGCCTGACGCGGCTCTCGCCAGGGGGCGTGCGCGCGCACCGGATCACCGTCGAGTCCGGAACGTTGCACCGCCGCGACCTGGTGACCGCGAGCGTCGACGATGAGGTGCGCGACGCGACGAGACGCAATCACACCGCCACCCACCTGCTCCACGCCGCGCTGCGCCACGTGCTCGGCTCTCACGTGAAGCAGGCGGGTTCGCTGGTCGCGCCCGATCGCCTCCGGTTCGACTTCGCGCATTTCTCGCCGTTGACGCGCGAACAGATCGAGGAGGTGGAGCGGCTCGTCAACCAGCAGATCGCGCGCAACACGCCGGTGCAGACCGACGTCCGCGCGACCGACGCCGCCATCGCGGCGGGCGCGATGGCCCTCTTCGGCGAGAAGTACGGCGATCAGGTGCGGGTCGTCTCGGTTCCCGGCTTCAGCCTGGAGCTGTGCGGCGGCACGCACGTGCGCGCCACGGGGGACATCGGGGCGTTCGTCGTCACGCAGGAGGCCGGTGTGGCGGCGGGCGTCCGGCGGATCGACGCGCAGACCGGCGCGGGAGCCATCGCGTGGTTCCAGCGGCAGCGGGCGGACCTCGACGGGGTCACGTCGACGTTGAACGTCGGGGCCGACCACGCGGTCGATGCCGTCCAAAGGCTGCAGGCGGACGTGAAGCGGCTGTCGCGGCGCGTCGAGCAGCTCGAGATGAAGGTGGCGCTCGGCGGCGGCGGCGCCGCGGCGGCCGGCGACACGCGGGAGGTCAAAGGCGTCAAGATGATCGCCCGGCGCGTGTCCGGCCTCGAGAAGGGGGCGCTCCGCGGGCTTGCCGATTCGCTCCGCGATCGGCTGGGCAGCGGCATTGTCGTGCTGGCGTCGGAGCACGAGGGGAAGGTCGGGTTGGTGGTCTCGGTCACGAAGGATTTGACTTCCCGGATTCAGGCGGGCCGCATCGTCAAGGCGATCGCGCCGATCGTGGGAGGGGGGGGCGGCGGCCGCGCGGATTTCGCCGAAGCCGGGGGGAAGGACCCCTCGAAACTGGACGAACTCGTCGCGCGCGCCCCGGAACTCGTGGAGTCGATGCTGTAATCGCCAGGTTCCAAAACGGCACACCGCCGGAACCTGTCTGCTCGTAAACCCTTGTAAACAGGTCTGGTCCGGCAGGCAGCGCGCTTGCCTGAGACTGGAGGTCTGGCCAGGGTCGGCCGGACCCCCATCATGTCCCCGGTTCGATACGCGCGGCTCGTCGTCCTCAGCCTGATCGCGGTGGTCGGGATGTCCTCGGCTGCTCAGGCACAGATCTACGCCTGGCGCGACCACTCGGGAAATCTCGTCCTGTCCGACCAGCCGAAATCGCCGTCCGCGCGAACGTACGCGGTGCCCGCCGCGCACACGTTCCGCAGCACGCGGGCCGGGGCGATCCGCCGCGCGGCCGGATTCGAAACGCTGATCCAGGACGCGGCCTCGACGCAGTCGCTCAGCCCCGACCTCGTGCGCGCCGTCATCCAGGCGGAGTCCGCGTTCAACCCGCGCGCGCGCTCCGTGAAGGGGGCGATGGGGCTGATGCAGTTGATGCCCGACACGGCCGCCGCGTACGGAGTCGACGATCCGTACGATCCCGCGGAGAACATCCGGGCCGGCGCGGCGTACCTCAAGAGCCTGCTGGCGCGCTACGATGGCGACGAGACGCTCGCGCTTGCGGCGTACAACGCCGGCCCCGGCGCGGTGGACCATTATGGCGGGACGGTGCCGCCGTACCGCGAAACGAAGGCGTACGTCGCGCGCGTCCGCCACGCGGCTGCCCCGCTGATCCCCCCGACGCGGGTCTTCAAGACGGTGGAGATCGTCGACGGACACGAAGTCGTGCGCTATTCGAACAAGCCCACGGCCGGCGCCAAGCGCGTTACCGCTGCGGATCGCCGGTAGGATCCGTCTTCTTGAGCACCTCCAGAAAGCGGCGGTGCCGCAGCCGGATCGCGACGTAATCGGCGTGCTCGATCTTCAGTTCGTTCGCAATCTGCCGGATCTCGTTGTCCTCGACGGTGACGATCGACTGGTCCGTCTCGCAGACGGCGAAGAGGCAGTCGATGACCGCCAGCTTCTCTTCGCGCGAGGCGATCCGATCGAACTCCCGCGTCACCAGAAAATCTTCCGTGCCGCCGAACAGGCGCCCCTGCGTCTTCGCCATCTGTACCACGATCACGGCCTGCGCTTCCGGGAGCAGACCGCGCTCGGCGACGAGGCGCTCCATCGCCCTCGATTCGTCGGGCGTGATCTGCTCGTCGGCCCGCGCGACGCGGCCGAGCAGGTACGCGAAGCAGGCGACGAACCGCGCGCGCGCCGGCTCGAGGCCGTCGAGCGCGTGGGCGATCTCGCGCACCGCCTCGACGTCCGACCCCTGACGAGGCGCCTCGCGGTCCAGCCCCAACCATCCTAGAATCGACACCAGGTCACCTCCTGACGACGGGATACGGATGACGCCCTGCCTTTCGTCGAGCCGGTCGCCGTGCCAGAATTGACGCATGGCCGTACGACTCGACGTCTGGCTCGACGTCGCCTGCCTCTTCAAGACGCGTTCGGAAGCGCAGAAGGCGTGCAAAGGCGGCAAGGTCGACCTCAACGGTCGGGCCGCGCGCCCCAATCGGGAGGTCCGTCCAGGCGACACGCTCGTCATGACGCGACCGTTCGGGCGGCGCCAGACCGTCGTCGTCAAGGTGCTCGCCGACCAGCACGTGCCCAAAGCCGAGGCGCGGTTGCTCTACGACGATATCAGCCCGAAGCCGACCGCTGAAGAAACCGAGATGCGGCGCCTGGCGCGCATGGCGGCCCCCTTTACCAGGCCACGGTCCGCGGGCACGCCGGACCGGCGCGAACGCCGGACCCTCAGGCGCTTGAAGGAGGGCGGCTGAGCCCTCCCGTGATATAATCGCGGGTTTGTGGCCCCTCGAAGGGCCCGGGCGCGGCGGCTCCGCGCTGCACTGGACTGTCATTCTCTATGGCTTCTCACGCATCCGCACTGAAGGCTCATCGGCAGAGCATCGTCCGCCGCGAGCGAAACCGTCAGATGCGCAGCCGCCTGCGCGGTGCGCTCCGCAGCATCCGGTCTGCCGTCGATGCCGGCGACACCACCCAGATGAAGGACGCGCTCCGCGAGACCGTCTCGCTCGTCGACAAGATGGCGAGCAAGGGGGTGATTCACCGGAACGCTGCGGCGCGCTACAAGGCGCGGCTCGCACAACGCGTCACGCGCCGCTCGGCCGCGTAGACGGTCAGGGCTGAAGCCCTGACCCACAACCCTCGCGACTCCGTGGGTCAGCCCTTCATGCGCGGACGGACCCCCGACCCCACGGGCCAGCTCAGGCGCACAGCTCGACGACGAGTCGCTCGAGCAGCACGCGCTGGTCGCCGCCCGAACTCTTCATCTCCAGGTCCGTCCGGAACAGCGCCTCCACGGCGGCCCGCGCCCGCTGCGGGTCAATCCGTTCCCGCACGACATAGGCGAGCTGTCCGAGGATCATGAGCGGCACGCCGCCGCTGTCGAGCGCGAGCGCCAGATGACGCAGCGCCTCGGCGGCATTGCGCCGCTGAATCGCATTCGCGACCGCCCAGTCGTCGCTCGCGGTCTCCCCCCTGACGACTTCCGCCGCGTCAGCGACCGTGATGATCCCACGCCCTGCCACGTACAGCAGCAGGCGATCGAGATCGCCGCGCAAGCGGCTGATGTCGGTGCCGGCCCGCTGCGCCACCAGGCGCGCCGCCGCCGGTTCGATCTTCACGCCGGCGCGCGCCACGGTCTGCCGGACGACGTCGTGGGCGGCGCGCGACACGCTCTCGAGATCCACGCGCGCCGAGCCGCTGCCTTTCAGTCCCCAGCTCTCGACGACGACCGCGTGCTTCTGCAGGGCCGCTTTCCAGATTCGCCGGCTCCTGTCGACATCGCTCGCCACGAGCACGAGCGTCGTCGAAGGCTCCGGCGCGCAGATGTACTGCTCGAGCACGTCGAGGGCTCCCGGCTGTTCGTCCCCGTCCTGCTCCTGCGCGGCCGCCGCGCCGCGCCGCTTCGGCTTCAGCACCTTCTCGGCCCGCAGCACGACGACGACGCGGCGGTCGCTCATCATCGGAAGCTGCCGCGCAGACTCGACGATCGTCGCGGGGGTGACTCCCTTCTCGCCGGCGTACATCCGCTCGACGTTGAAGGCGCGCAGTTCGTCGTCGACGAGCGAGCACACCGCCGCCACGTGCGCCGTCATCTGCGCCTCGTCGTCGCCAAGCAGCAGGTACACGGGGGCGGGCGTCCGGCGCGCCACGGCGGTGTGCAGATCCACGTCAGAACGCTTCCAGAATCGCACTCACGACCGATCGCGCGAACTCGGTCGCGATACGGTCGAGCGCGTTCACGTCCTGCCCGAAAAATGCGTTCGGGTCGGTCGCGCTCGTGGCGGTGGTGACGTCGTACTCCTCGCGATACTGCATGGCGGGATTCGACCAGAGCACCTTGTTCGCCTTCAGGTCCTTGAACTCCAGGTTCGCCACGAGCGTCAGGACGTAGCGCGTGGCCTGCTGCTGATCGTCGAAGGCCGACGGCGTGATCGTGATCGAGGTAATGTCCCCCGTCAGGATGGCGTCGACCCCGGTCGTGTCGGGCACGACGGCATACTTGCCGCGTCCGAGCAGCTCGCTCCGGACGCGCTCGGTGATCCGCCGTTCGACGTCGAAGACCGGCGTATGGTTGGCGAACAGCGGAACGCCAATCCGCTGGATGTAAGGCGGCAGGAACGAACCGCGGCCCGCGAGCGAGTACCCGCAGCCGGTCTGCAGGAGCGCGACCACGACCAGGGCAACGGGCAACCACCGGCGAACAATCGGCATCAATCCACCACGATGCTGACCAGCCGTCCCTTGGCCACCACGACTTTGCGGACGGCGTGCCCGTCCGTGTACTGACGGACCTGCGAATCGGCGAGCGCGGACGCGCGGAGCTGCTCGTCGGCGATATCCGTGGGCACGGTGAGCCGCGCGCGCAGCTTCCCGTTCACCTGGACCGGCACGACGATCTCTTCTGCCCGCGCGACCGCTTCGTCGTACTCGGGCCACCCGGCGGCGACGATGCCGCCGGCGTGGTCGAGGCGCTCCCAGAGCTCCTCGGCCATGTGGGGCGCAAACGGCGACAGCATGCGCACCAGCGCCTCGACCGCCTCTTTCAGGACCGCCACGGTGCCCGGCCGGGCCGTCCTTCCGACCTGCCCGGCCGAATCGCCGGGGGGCGCCGTGTCGCTGCGCCCGCAGAACGCATACAGCTCGTTCACGAGTTCCATCAGCGCCGAGACGGCAGTGTTGAGGTGCACGCGCGGGTCGAGATCCATCGACACGCGCCGGACGGTGTCGTGCGTCTTCCGCCGCAGCGCGCGCTCCCCGTCGTTCAGCTCCAGCCCACCGGGCGCCGGGATGCCCGCGCCGGCGATCATCTCGCACCATTGATCGACGAACCGCCACACGCGCGCCAGGAAGCGATAGCTCCCTTCCAGGCCCGCATCGGTCCACTCGATTTCCTTCTCGGGCGGCGCGACGAACATGACGTACAGCCGCAGCGCGTCCGCCCCGACCTTCGCGATCATGTCGTCGGGATCGACCACGTTCCCCTTGGATTTCGACATCACCTGCCCGGCGTTGAGCACCATGCCCTGCGTGAGCAGCCGCGCGAAGGGTTCGCTGATCGTCGTCATGCTGAGGTCGCGGAAGATCCGGCAGAAGAATCGCGAGTAGATCAGGTGGAGGATCGCGTGCTCGACGCCGCCGCTGTAGAAGTCGACGGGTCCCCAATAGCCGACCTTCTCGGGGTCGAACGGCAGCTCGCTGTTCTTCGGATCGCAGAACCGGAAGAAGTACCACGAGGAATCGACGAACGTGTCCATCGTGTCCGTCTCGCGCTTCGCGGGACCACCGCAGTCTGGACAGGTAGCGTCGACGAACTCGGGAATCTGCCCGAGCGGCGAGTCGCCGCGACCCGAGAACTCCGCCGTCTTCGGCAGCAGCACCGGCAGGTCGTCGTACGGGACGGGCACCATGCCGCAGGTCGGACAGTACAGGACCGGAATCGGCGTTCCCCAGTAGCGCTGGCGCGAGATGCCCCAGTCCTTCAATCGGTACTGGATGGTGCCCTGGCCGATGCCGCGCGTCTCGGCGACGGCCGTCATGCGCCGATTCGCCTCCTGCCAGTCGAGGCCGTCGAACTCGCCGGAGTCGACCAGCACCCCTTCACCCGTATACGCCTCGGTCATCGCGCCGGCGTCGAGGCCGCCGGAGCCTGCTCCGCCGGAGGCGGCGGAGGCAGGTTGCACCACGACGGTCACCGGCAGGTGGTACTTGCGCGCGAATTCGAAATCCCGCTGATCGTGGGCCGGAACGCCCATGACCGCGCCGGTGCCGTAATCGCCGAGCACGAAATTCGCGACCCAGATCGGCACCGGCTGTCTGCTGAACGGGTTGATCGCGCGCCGGCCGGTGTCGAACCCTTCCTTCTCGACTTCGCCGCTCACCCGGGCGGTGCGGTCCTGGGCCACGAAGCGGGCCGCGCTCGCGCGGAAGCCCGCGGGATCGGGCGACGCCTCGGCGAACGCCTCGACGAGCGGATGTTCGGGGGCCAGCACGATGAAGTTGGCGCCGTAGATCGTATCGATGCGCGTCGTGAAGACGTCGATGCCGGTGCCGGCAGGAACGGCGGACTCCAGATCGAACCGGATGCGCGCCCCTTCGGAGCGCCCGATCCAGTTCCGCTGCATCGTCAGGACCTTGTCGGGCCACTCGTCGAGCTGGTCCATGCCGTCGAGCAGCTCGTCGGCGTAGCTGGTAATGCGCAGGAACCACTGTTCGAGTTCGCGCGTGACGACGGGGGTGCCGCAGCGCCAGCAGGCGCCGTCCACGACCTGCTCGTTGGCCAGCACGGTCTGGCAGCTGGGACACCAGTTCACGTTCGAGCGGCGCCGGTACGCCAGGTCGCGCTCCAGCATCTTGAGGAACAGCCACTGGTTCCAGATGTAGTACTCAGGCAGGCATGTGGCGATCTCGCGCTCCCAGGCGTAGCTGATCCCGAGCCGCTGCAGCTGTCCTTTCATGTGGGCGATGTTCTCGAGCGTCCACGTTTCGGGGTGCGTGCCGTTCTTGATGGCTGCGTTCTCGGCGGGCAGGCCGAACGCGTCCCAGCCGAAGGGGTGCAGGACGTTGAAGCCGCGCATCCGCTTCATCCGCGCGACGACGTCGCCAATCATGTAGTTGCGGACGTGGCCCACGTGCGCGTGCCCCGACGGGTACGCGAACATCTCGAGGCAGTAGAACTTGGGCTTGGACGGATCCTCGGTGACCTCGAAGGCCCGGTCGGCGCGCCAGCGCTCCTGCCATTTCGCTTCGATGGCCTGCGGCTTGTACTCGGACACGATCCTGAAATTATAACGCACGCCAGAACCGCGCCTGGGCGGCGCGCGTGGCGGCGAGCGCACGCTCGGCGCGCGGCGCCGGCGCCGCGTCCGGGTGCTCCGGCGCGAGCGGGGCCGAGAACACCGCCAGCGTCGCGTCGAGGCACGCCGCCAGCGCCGAGAGGTCGTACCCGCCTTCGGTGACGAGCGCGACGGGCGCACGGCACCGCTCCGCCGCGCGCCGAATCCGGTTCACGACCGCCGCGTAGCCGCGCGCCGTCAATCGCATCGACGCGAGCGGATCTGCCTCGTGCGCATCGAAACCGGCCGACACGAGCAGCAGCTCCGGCGCGTACTCCTCGATCACGCGGGCGATGACGTCGTACACCGCGGCGTAATCCGCGTCGGTGGCGCCCGCGTCGATCGGCACGTTGAACGTGAAGCCTTCCCCCCCGCCACGGCCGATTTCATCGGCCGCTCCGGTACCCGGGTAGAACGGAAACTGGTGCGTCGAGACGTACAGCACGCGGGGATCGTCATAGAACGCCCATTGCGTGCCGTTGCCGTGATGCACGTCGATGTCGACGATCGCGACGCGCGAGGAGCCGCGGGCCAGCGCGGCAGCGGCCGCGACGGCGACGTTGTTGAAAAGGCAGAACCCCATCGCGCGATCGCGCTCGGCGTGGTGCCCCGGCGGACGCACGAGCGCGCAGGCGGGCTCGCGCTGCTCGACGGCGTGCAAGGCCGCCTGCACCGCGGCGCCCGCCGCCAGCCGCGCGATCTCGCAGGTCTCGGGCGACGTGAAGGTGTCCGGGTCGAGCTGGACGACCCGGCCGGCCGTGGCGGCCATGCGGGACACGTGCTCCGGCGAGTGCACGCGCCGCAGTTCCTCCTCGGACGCCAGCCGCGGCGCCACGACGCACGCGCCCTTCGCCGCCCACCGCGCCGCGACCACGTCGAAGACGTGGGCGCGCTCGGGGCGCTCGGGATCGCCCGGCGGCGGCGTGTGTTCGGCGAACCGCGGCGAACCGATCAGCCGCATCGCGTCACCCGACGAGCGCGGCGGCCCGCGATTCGAGCGACGCCAGCGCCGATTCCAGCTCCAGCCGCTTCGCTTCCAGCACGGCGTCTCCTGTGCCCTCGACGTGGATGGGCGCCCCAATCGCCAGCCCAATCGCGCTGAACGGCTTCGGCACCTGCGTTCGATCCCAGCTGTTGGCCGACCAGAACCGCGCCGCTTCGAGATGGAACGGCAGCAACGCGCTGCCGGCGGCGCCCGCCAGCCACACGGCGCCGGCCTGCGCCCGTCGCGCCGGCCCGCGCGGGCCGTCGACGGCAAAGCCGGCCGGCCGCCCCGCCGCCAGATCGCGGCGCAGCTGGATCAGCCCCCGGACCGCGCCTCGGGACGTCGATCCGCGCGCCGTCCCGTACCCGAACCGCTCGATGATCCGCGCGATCCACTCGCCGTCGAAGTTCTCGCTCGTCATCACGACGATGCCGCGGCGGCGGAAGTAGAGGGTGGCGCCGAGGATCCGCCCGTGCCAGAACGCGAGCACCGGCGGATGACCGGACGCCGCGGCGGTTTCGTAGTGCTCGAAACCCTCCACGCGCCAGCGATACGTTGCCCCGAGCAGAGAAAGGAGGGGAAACCCGAGGCCGGCAATCAGCCCGGCCTTCCAGCGCTGGCCTGTCGTCAACCGCGACCCCGCTGCCATCACACACCAGCCGCTACATGCCGTCGTACTGCGGCCCTCCGCCTCCCTCGGGCGGAATCCAGTCGATCAGCTGGTAGGGATCCATGATGTCGCACGTCTTGCAGTGGACGCAGTTGGACGCGTTCACCTGCAGCTTCTTCGTTCCGTCGCCGGCGTCGACCATCTCGTACACATTGGCCGGACAAAACCGGGTACACGGGTTTCCGTACTCCTCACGACAGCGCGTGCGGCAGATGTCCGCATCGTGGACGATCAGATGGACCGGCTGGTCCTCGGCGTGCCGCGTGCCGGAGAAATGGACGTTCGTCAGACGATCGAACGTGACCTGCCGATCGATCTTCACCGGGTTCACGGGGGCGTCCGGGTCGGGCCGCCCTTCCTTGTAGTACTCGGCCAGCTTCTCCGTCCGGGCGTAGCCGGCGTGCGAGGGCATCGGATCCTTGAACCACCATCCGCGCGTCAGGAGCGAGAGTCCTGAGTATGCGGCGCCGGCGACCAGTCCGTACCCGAAGCTCTGGTGCACGTTGCGCACGGGATAGAGTTCCTTTCGCACGGCACCGGCGTCGATGCGCCGCTCGTACGCCTGAAGCCGCGCCGCCGACGTGTCGCCCGCGCGCACCGCCTCGAATGCGGTCTCGGCCGCGAGCATGCCGGTGCGCATCGCGAGGTGGATGCCCTTCAGCCGGAACGAATTCATGAACGCCCCGGCGTCTCCCGCGATCATCACGCCGTCCGCGTACACGCGCGGAATGGTGTGCCAGCCTCCCTCGGGCAGCGCCTTCGCGCCGTACCGCACCATCTGGCCTCCCGCGAGCAGCGACGACACGAAGGGATGCCGCTTGAAGTGCTGGAATGCGACGTGCGGATCGAACATGGGATCGCGGTAGTCGAGACCCGCCACGAATCCGACCGAGAGCACGCCGTCGGGCATCGCGTAGATGAACCCGCCGCCGAACTCCTCCATGCGCAGCGGGTACCCCATCGTGTGCATCACGCGACCGGGCTCGACGCGGTCGGCCGGCACTTCCCACAGCTCCTTGATGCCGATCGCATACAGCTGCGGACTCCGGCCGTCATCGAGCCCGAGCTGCCGCACGAGCGACTTGGTCAGGTTGCCGCGCACGCCGTCGGTCAAAATCGTGACCTTCGCGTTGATGTCGACCCCCGGCTCGAAATTCGGCTTGCGCTGGCCGTGCTTGTCGACGCCGCGATCGCCCGTGCGTACCCCGACGACGGTGCTGCCGTCGAAGCGGATCTCGGAGGCCGCGAAGCCGGTGAAGATGTCGATCCCTTCCGCCTCGACGAGCCCCGCCATCCACTTGACCAGCCGGTTGAGCGAGATGACGTAGTTGCCGTGATTGTTCATCGGCGGCGGCGGAATCGGAAACCGCAGCTGCGACGTGCGCGTGAAGAAGTACACGTCGTCGCGATGAACAGGGGTGGCGAGCGGCGCGCCGCGCTCGACGAAATCGGGCACGAGGTCGCGCAGCGTCGAGGGGTCGAGCACGGCGCCCGAAAGCATGTGAGCCCCCGCCTCGCGCGCCTTCTCCAGCACGGCGATGGCCAGCGGCTCCCCACCGGCCGCTCTCTGCAGTTGCGCCAGCCGCAGAGCCGCCGACAGGCCCGCTGGACCGCCGCCGACGATCAGGATATCGACGTCAAGAGTCTCGCGCACGTGGGCTACTCTTCATTTTTTCAATTCTGCAATCATCGCGGGCACGACCTCGAAGAGATCGCCGACGATGCCGTAGTCGGCGACTTCGAAGATGGGCGCCTCGCCGTCCTTGTTGATCGCGACAATGGTGCGCGACCCTTTCATGCCGACCAGGTGCTGGATGGCGCCCGAAATTCCGAGCGCGACGTACAGCTTCGGCGCGACCGTCTGGCCCGAGCTGCCGATCTGGCGATCCATCGGGAGCCAGCCCGCGTCGCAGATCGGCCGCGAGGCCGCGAGCTCGGCCCCCATGGCCGCGGCAAGCTGCTTCGCGAGCTCGAGATGCTCGGGCCCTTTGATCCCGCGCCCGACGGCGACGATGCGCTCGGCCTGCGAGAGATCGACGGCCTGCCGCGCCTCCTTGAACGGCGCTTCGGGGTGCTGGCGGATGGCGGCGGCGTCGATCGAGACGGCCATCGGTTCGATGCCGGCAGGCGCCGCACCGCGCCGCACGGCGTCGGCGCGAAAGGCGCCAATCTGGCAGGTGACGAAATGGGGCGCCGGACCCTCCGCCACGACCTCCGCCTGGAGTTTGCCCTGAAAGACCGGCCGGACGTACACGGTGCGATCCCCGTCCCGCTCAATCGCCACACAATCGGTGACGAGCGGCCGTTCCAGACGTGCGGCCAGCGCCGGCGCGAAGTCGCGCGTCTGATACGTGTGCGGCAGAAACACGCGCGCCGGCGCCAGGCCGTCGATCACCGCCGTCAACCCCTGGACGTACCCGTCGGCCGTATACATGCCAAGGGCCGGCGCGTCGACCACCCGCACGGCGGCGACGTCGGCGGCGGCCAGCTCGCGCGCCACGGCCTCGACGCCCGCGCCCAGCACGACGACGGTCACCTGGTCGCCGGCGCCCTGCGCAGCCGCGATCGTTTCCCAGGTCGCGCGGTTGAGGGTCCCGTCCCGCTGTTCGGCGACGACCAGGATCATGACGGAAGCACCCTCGCTTCCTCCCGCAGGCGCGTCACGAGCGTCTGGGCGGCCTGCGCGGCCGAGCCCGGAATCATCTGCGTCTGCTTGCCCTTCTCGGGAAACGCCAGCGTGACGATCCGCTGCGTCGCGGGCGGCGCGGGGGGGGCCGCGACTTTGCGAATCTCCTTCTTCTTCGCGGCCATGATGCCTTTGAGCGTGGCGTAGCGAAGCTGGTTGATGCCGCTCTGAATCGTCAGGAGCGCCGGCCGCGGCAACCGGATCCACTGGAACCAGCCTCCCTCCAGCTCGCGCTTGACGCGCAGCCCGTCGCCCGACGCGTCCACCTCCATGATGATCGTCGCGTGGGGAAAGCCGAGACGCTCGGCGAGCACGACGCCCACCTGGCCGAAGCCCTGGTCGTCGGACTGCAGGCCGGTGAGGACCAGATCGACCCGTTCGTCGCGAAGGGCGACGGCCAGCGCCGCCGCGACGGCGTCGGCATCGGCCGTGGCGAGCCCGTCCGATTCGACGTGCACGGCGCGGTCGGCGCCGCGCGCGAGCGCTTCGCGAATCACCTGCGCCACCCGGGCGGGCCCCGCGCTGCAGACGATCACCTCGCCGCCGTGCCGCTCCTTGAGCCGCAGCGCTTCCTCGAGCGCGTAGGCGTCCGGCTCGTTCAGCTCGAAGCTGGCGTCCTGGTCGCGAATCCAGGTGTTCTGGTCGTTGACGCGCAGCTGCCACTCCCGCGTCACGACCTGCTTGATGCAGACGGCAATTTTCATTGTTTGGCGCTCGGGGCCTCCGGCCCCTCGCTTAAGCTCACTTCACTCGCTCGCGCTCCGCCGGCTCGCTCCGTTCCGTTC
>DASUKM010000031.1:0-5257 GCA_036278735.1 Vicinamibacterales bacterium | reverse complement strand
CGCGCGCTGTTCGATGGCATCGGCCGCCGCGCCCGCCGGCCGGTGTCGACATCGTCCGTCGCCATTCGCCGACTCTATGCGGACATGCTCGCGCGCGCCGCCGACGATGGCCTCGATCGCCCGCCGGCCGCCACGCCTTCGCGTTTCGCTCCGGCGCTGGATCGACGCTATCGGTCGCCCGTCCCGTCCGAGATCACGCAGTCGTTCGTCGCGTCGCGCTACGGTGGGACGGAATTAGACTCGGACGCCGTGCGCCATCTCCGCGCAACCTGGCAGCAGGCGCTGGACGCCAAAGAACGGTAGCCAGCGGACAGGCTGCTACTCGCTGTTCGCGAAGGATGCTGCCGGTGGGATCTGGATGGCAAACGGCGAGGCGACGGGTACGTGCTCAGGTCGCGGTTCGGGCGCCGGTCGCCGCTCCGGCTGCTTCGGCCACAGCCCGAGCATGTGCGTCAGCGGCCACGCGAGCAGCATCGTCACCGGCACGTACACGCCGACGAGGAACGCCCACCACACCACATCCGACACGTCTTCGAGCCGCAGCTGGCTCGCGATGAGCCGCATCGGGTCGTTGATGATCAGCACCGCGTACGACATGATGCCGACCGTCGTCAGCAGCTTGACCGGCAACGACACGTCGATGCGCGACGGCGGCTTCAGCAGCAGCGGCAGTGCCAGCATCGCGAGCCCGAGCGTCGCAAGCGGCAGCGCGGTGGACTGCCAATAGCCCGCCTCCAGCCGCCCCACCATCAGGTCGCCGACCGTGTGCACGAACAGCCCACCGGCCAGCAGCGCCACGATGACGTACGGCTGCCGCAGCGCCCTTAGCGCGCGCTTGCCCTCCGGCGCCGCCAGCAGCCAGCCGATCGCCATCCCCGACGTGAACTCGAACAGCCGGAAGGGCGCCCAGCCCGTCACGAGCTGGAACTGCACCTCGGGCGCCCGGTAGAGGTGCACGATCCACCAGTTCGACCCGACGGTGATCGCGAACGTCACGAGCAGGAACGGCACGACGCCCATGCGCCGCATCGCAAACCAGAGCAGCGGGAAGAGGAGGTAGTACTGCGCGATCAGCCCGACGAACCACAGCGCGAGTTGCGGCGCGAAGAACCACTGCGCGTGCAGCAGCCGCGGCAGCAGCGCGACGCTCGCGAACACCATCCCGCGGTCAACGTCCACCCGGCTCGCGAGCGAGATCGTGACGCCGCCGCCGAAGTGCGCGGGAAACGACCCGCCGCCGATCGCCACCTGCCGCCAGGCGATCGCCGCGATTGCCGCATAGCCGATCGCGACGCCGGCCCAGTACGGGATCATCAGCTTCCGGAACCGCTGCACGAAGAACGACCACCAGCCGCGCGAGCTGCCCGCGCGATACGCCGACACGGTGAGCGAGAGGCCGCTGATCATCATGAACAGCGGCACGCCCTGGTAGCCGTCGCGGAAGAAGAGGTCCGTGAACGCCGTGAATGTATGCAGCGCCGGCTGCGCGTGCTTCACGTGCCAGGTGAGCCGCTGGTAGTACTCGTACGGCGCCGGTGGGAAGATGACGAGGTCGCCCCAGAGGTGAAACAGGATCACCCAGCTGATGGCAAAACCGCGCAGGATATCGATCGCGACGACGCGGCCGTGGCCGCCCGCCGGGCTCTCGTTCATACGTCAGGCCGTAAGAATTGTTTCGCCGCGCGGGGTTAACTTCTGGGGACGATATGCCAGCGCGCGCCCGGTATCAAGCGTCGATCGGGCGAGATGACAAGCCGATCGGGCGAAATACTCGCCCGATCGGCTGACGTCAGACCCACCTAAGGGCGATGATTTAGCGCGAAGGCCCGTGCCGCCGCTTCCACGCGCCCAGCCCGATCGCGACGGCGGCCACTACCGTCAGGCCGACGGCCGCCCAGATGGCCCACATCGGCCCACGGCCCATGCCGCTGCCGCTGCCGGTCGAAGGCAGCGCGCTCCCCGCGCCCACCGCTGATCCGGACGTAGACGAGGGCGCCACCGTCCTGGCGATCGTCGCCGTCGGCGCAGGCGGCGTGGCGCTCGCCGCCGCGGCTGTGCTCGTGCTCGCGGGCGTGCCGGTCGCCGTCGCCGAGACCGTCGCCGCGGCGGTGGACGTCCTGGTCGGCGTGCTAGCGGGCGTGTTCGTGCTCGCTGGCGCCGCCGTGGTCGATGTCGACGTCGGCGTGGATGCCGCGAGCACGGTCACGATGCCGGACATCCCGAAGCCGCCGGGCCCGCCGTGCACGGCGCAGAAGTAACGGTAGGTTCCGGGCGTGTTGAAGGTCTGCACGAACGTCCCCGACGCCTGGATGCCGCTGTTGAACGAGCCGTCGTCCGCCGTCACCGAGTGCGGTAACGGCCCGGTCCACGTGAACGTGATGGACTCGCCCGCCGTGATCGTCGTCGTCGATGAGTTCGGATTCGCTCCGTCGTGAAACAGCTTGTCCGGTCCCACGGTCACGCTTCCGCCCGCCGCGGACACCGTCCGGTAACCGGATATCGCGATGCCGAGTGCCACAACCATGACCGCGAGGCCCAGCGCAGCGCGTCGCAACGACATATGAGATCTCCTCCGCTCGGGTCCGTCATCGAGGCAGGCGCCTGACCGTCTGCCAGTACGACTGCGATGGGCGTCCGGATGTGCCGCCGCGAATTTTTTCTGCGGTTTGGCGCCGCAGCACGCATCCACAGCGGGCGCCCGCACGTATCCACCGCAGTCCCCGCATGCGTGATCCCCCGAAGGTCGGGCCTGGCACTCGAAAGGATTGCCTCGATGCGTTATCTCGCGATGCTGGTGACAGGTCTCGCCGTCGCGGCGGGAGCCATGCTCCTCCCCTCGGCAAACGTCAGCTACGCGGCGTTCCACTGCATGCGCATCCACGCGGTGAAGGCCGGCTTCGGAAACAACGGCGGCATCCAGTACGTCGAGCTCCGCATGGACGCGGCGACGCAGCCCCTCGTCGCCGGTCACACCCTCGAGTTCCTCGACGGGAGCGGTACCCTGAAGGCCACGTTCACCTTCCCCGCGAACGTCACGAACTCGAACCTCGGCGAGTCGATCCTCATCGGCACGTCGGAGTTCAACACCGCCGCGACCGGCGGCTCGGCCGACTTCACGTTCTCGAACGCGAACACGGTCGGCGCGAACGGCGGCGACCCGCTGCACCCGGTCCAGTCACCGAACGGCAAGGTCATCTGGGCGTTCGGCTCCGCGAGCTGCACCTTCACGACGCCCGTCGACTCCGTTGCCTTCGGCACCGCGCCCGCCGACTACGGCACGGCCGCGGTTGGCCTTCCCGGTATCACGGACAACCGCGCCCTCCGGCTCGGCAACCTCAACACGATGCCGGTGAACAACAGCACGGAGTACTCGCTCCAGCCCGTCGCGACATCGTCGTTCACCGTCGCGCCCGCGAACCTCGCGAGCGACATGTCGACGCCCCGCAACAACGCGGGCGTCGTGCTGAAGCTCACCGCCGGCACGGTGCCCTCCGTCGGCGGCGTAGCCACGCTGCCCGAGATCGCCGCGGCGGCCCCACTTGCGCGGCCGGACTCGCACAACGGCCCGCCGTGGCTGCTCATCGCGCTCTCTGTCGCGGGCGTGGTCGCACTCACCGGCGTGGCCGGACTCGCCTTCCGCGCGCGACGCGTTCGCATGTGACGGTGCGACTCGCGCGCGGCCTCATCGCCGCGATCATTGTGCCGGCCGCCGCCGTCGCCGGGTGCCTCACGACCTCCCCCCGCGTCGACGGCGGTCCGGCACTGATCGTCGCCTACCCCGCCGGCCTCACGCAGGTGCCGCTCGACGGCTCGCAGCCGCGCGTCATCGTGCCCGCCACGCACGATGGCACGCCGCGCCTGCCCGCGGTCTCGCCCGACGGCACGCGCATCGCGTACCTCCTCGGGCCGCCGTTCGGCACGCCGGGGCCGGACAGCGCCGCCGACGTCTGGCTCGCGGACCGCGACGGCGCGCATCGACGCAAGCTGCTCTCGCATCCGCAGCCGAACCACTCGTTCCGGCAGGTCGCCTGGCAGGACGATGAGCACGTGCTCGTCGTGGCCGATGTCCCGGCGCAGTGCGACGGCTGTAACGCCCAGACGACGACGGATCAGCGTCTCGAACGAGTCGACATAACATCAGGCGACGTGCAGGCGCTGCGCGACGGCGTCCCGGAATTCGGCCTGTCGCCGGACGCGCGCTGGGTGGCCTTCCCGACGCCCGGCAACGACCGCGCCGAAGGTCTGCAGATCGCGCCAATGAATGATGGGCAGTCCCCGCAGATCGTCGTGCCGAGGGAGGCCTTCGCGCAGGTCACGTCACCGCGCTACGCACCGGGCGGGAAGACGATCGCCTTCGCGGCCGCGCAGTCGCGCTCGCTGCGGGCGGACGTGACCCTCGCCGGCTACGCGCCCGGCCCGCTCGCCGACGGACTGCCGCAGGACCTGTGGATGGTCGATGCCGACGGCACGCACCTGCGCATCGTCGCCGCGCTCCGCGAGAACGCGCCCGTAATCGCGTGGGACTCCGGCGGCTCGACGATCTACGCGGTCGGCGCCGTTGCCCTCTACCGTATCGACGTCGCGAGCGGCGCCGTCACCCGCATCGGCCGCGGCGGCCCCGCCGCCTCCCTCACCTATGCCCCGGCCGAACATTAGTGCGCGCCTGTACCGATGCCGGTTCACGCAGGCTCGCTGGCCGCTGTCATTCTGAGCGATAGCGAAGAATCTCTCCGTTAGCTGCGCCGCGCCGCAAATTTCATGACGTCGTTGTCAAAGGGCCCCGGTGCGCGCAGCGCAGGGCGTACTCTCTCACGCCCGCGCGCCCGCCGTCACCTCCGCATACAGCGCCTCGAGCGCGCGAGCGTTCCGGTGCCATGTGAAGCGCTCCAGCACCCGCTCGCGCCCCGCCGCCCCCAACCGACGGCCGCGCTCCGGGTCCGCGAGCAGCGACGCCATCGCGCCCGCCAGCGCGCGCTCGTCGGCCCGCGGCACGATCACGCCTGTCTCGCCGTCCGCCACCACCTCCGGCAGCGCGCCCGCGTTCGTCGCGATCACCGGCGTCCCGCAGGCCATCGCCTCCGCCGCGGGCAGCCCGAAGCCCTCGTACAGCGACGGCGACACCAGCGCCTGCGCGCGCCGGTACCATCGCACCAGCTCGCCTTCGCCGACGCGCCCGACCACCGTCACGCGATCACCGATGCCCAGGCGCGCGATCTCCGCCGGCGCCACCCGTTGCTCGCCGGCCGGCCCGCCGACC
>DASUKM010000030.1:0-222370 GCA_036278735.1 Vicinamibacterales bacterium | reverse complement strand
CGTCAGGCCGCGATCACGCGCGAGATCATCGAAGTGGTCTCGGGCGCGGAGGCCCTGTAACGATGAACAGCGCCTGCGGCCGCGGCGCGCGAGCGGAGCGAGACGCGCCGCCGCGCGGGGGGGTGGGGCCCCACGCGCAATGAATAACGTCCGTCAGGCCGCGATCACGCGCGAGATCATCGAAGTGGTCTCGGGCGCGGAGGCCCTGTAGGGATTCAGAGATGGCTACAGCAGTTGCAATCGAAAAGGCGGGCAAGGTCGTCCAGGTGATCGGGCCGGTGGTCGACGTGGAGTTTGAAGGAGGGCATCTTCCGGAGATCTACCACGCCGTGCGCATCGTGTCCGACACGTCGGACGAGGGGCAGGCGATCGACGTCATCGCGGAGGTCGAGCAGCACCTCGGCGAGAACCGCGTCCGCACGGTGGCGATGAAGCCGACCGACGGCATGCGGCGCGGCATGCGCGTCGTCGACACGGGCGCGCCGATTTCGATGCCGGTCGGTCCGGCCACGCTCGGGCGCGTGATGAACGTGCTCGGCGAGCCGGTGGACTTTCCGGATCGGCCCATCGCCTCGAAGGACCACTGGTCGATCCACCGGGCGGCCCCTTCGCTCGAGGATCAGTCGACGGAACTGCAGATGTTCGAGACGGGCATCAAGGTCGTCGACCTGCTCGAGCCGTACCTGCGCGGCGGCAAGATCGGGCTGTTCGGGGGGGCCGGCGTCGGCAAGACCGTCATCATCCAGGACCTGATTCACAACGTCGCGATGAAGCACGGCGGCGTGTCGGTGTTTGCCGGCGTCGGCGAACGCACGCGCGAGGGGAACGACCTCTGGCTCGAGTTCCAGGAGAGCGGCGTCATCAACATGGAGGACCTGTCCAAGTCGCGCGCCGCGCTGGTCTACGGCCAGATGACGGAACCGCCCGGTGCGCGCCTCCGGGTCGCCCTGAGCGGCCTGACGGTGGCCGAATACTTCCGCGACGCCGAGAACAAGGACGTGCTCCTGTTCATCGACAACATCTTCCGGTTCACGCAGGCGGGCTCCGAGGTGTCGGCGCTGCTCGGCCGCATGCCGAGCGCGGTCGGCTACCAGCCCACGCTGCTGACCGAGATGGGGGAGCTGCAGGAGCGGATCACCTCCACGAAGAAGGGCTCGATCACGTCCGTCCAGGCGATCTACGTGCCCGCTGACGACTACACCGATCCGGCGCCCGCGACGACGTTCGCGCACCTCGACGCGACGACGAACCTCTCGCGCGCCATCGTGGAGCTGGGCATCTATCCCGCGGTCGATCCGCTGGCGTCGACCTCGCGCATCCTGGATCCGCGCATCATCGGCGAGGATCACTACGGCGTGGCGCGCAACGTCAAGCAGGTCCTCCAGCGCTACAAGGACCTGCAGGACATCATCGCGGTCCTCGGCATCGACGAGCTGTCGGAAGACGACAGGCTGACCGTCGCGCGCGCGCGCAAGATCCAGCGCTTCCTGTCGCAGCCCTTCTTCGTTGCCGAGCAGTTCACCGGGCTGACGGGCAAGTACGTGCCGATCGCCGATACGGTGAAGGGCTTCCGCGAAATCGTCGAGGGCAAGCACGACGGCATCCCGGAGCAGGCCTTTTACATGGTCGGGACGATTGAGGAAGCGGTGGAAAAAGCGGCGAAGATGAAGGAGTAACGCGTCCATGGCGCTTCCGACATCCCTCACGCTCGAGATCGTCACCCCCGATCGGCTGCTCGTCCGCGAGAGCGTCGACGAGGTGGAGATTCCAGGCCGCGAGGGCTATTTCGGCGTCCTGCCCGGGCATACGCCGCTGCTCGCCTCGCTCGCCGTGGGCGAGATGTGGTACCGCAAGGGGCCGGAGAAGATCTATCTCGCGATCTCGCAGGGGTTCGCCGAGGTCCTCCCCGACCGCGTGACGATCCTGGCGCAGATCGCGGAACGGGCGGAAGAGATCGATGTGGCCCGCGCGGAAGAAGCCCGGCGGCGGGCCGAGGCACGAATCATCGCCGAACAATCCGACGTCGATTACGAGCGGGCTCGGCTGGCGCTGGTGAAGAGCCTGGCGCGGCTGCAGGTGTCCTCGCGGGTGCAACTGGCTGGCCGGGTCGGCGGTCGCCGAAAGCCGCCGCAGGCCTGAGCCCGCATCCATGCGCCTGTCCTGGGCTGCCCGCACCGATCCCGGCCTTCGCCGCACGAGCAACGAGGACAGCTATTGCACGACGCCGGAGCTGGGGCTCTTCGTCGTCGCCGACGGCATGGGCGGGCACGTCGCCGGCGAGGTGGCGTCGCGGATCGCCGTCGAAACCATCCGGACGTTCATCACCGAGACGGCCGGCGCCGATCGCAACCGCACCTGGCCCTTTCCCTTCGAGCCGGCGCTGAGCTTCGAGGCGAACCGCCTGAAGGCGGCGTTCAAGCTCGCGAACCATCAAATCTCGGCGGCCGTCGCGGACGCCGCGGATCTGCGCGGGATGGCGACGACGGCGTGCGCGCTGCTCGCGGGACCCGATGCGGCGTGCGTCGCGCACGTCGGGGACAGCCGCGTGTACATCCTGCGCGCGAGCGGCCTCGAGCAGATCACGATGGATCACTCGTGGGTCGAAGAGCAGGTGCGGGCCGGGGTGATGACCGCGACGGCGGCGCGCCAGCATCCGTGGCGCAACGTCGTGACGCGGGCGCTCGCCGGCGGCGAGGACCCTGAAGTGGACGTCACGGAAGTGCACGGCGTGCGGGGCGATCGATTGCTGCTCTGCTCCGACGGGCTGTCGACCGCGGTGTCGAACGAGGAGATCGCGTCGATCCTCGGCACTCGCGGGGTGCCGCTCGAGGAGATCTGCACCAGACTGGTGGCCGCCGCGAACAAGGCCGGAGGACCCGACAACATCACGACCATCGTGCTCGACGTCGATGTTCCGTAACCTCGCGCGCCTGCCGCGCTACCGGGGTCTCGTGCAGAGCCTCGTTGCGCGCGATCTGAAGGCGCGGTACCGCGGTTCGGTGCTCGGATTCCTCTGGTCGTTCATCAACCCGCTGCTGCTGCTGCTGGTGTACACCTTCGTCTTCACGTACGTCCTGCCGCAGGCCGTGAAGGGGGCCGATCCCTACCCGCTCTTCATGTTCTGCGGACTGCTGCCATGGACCTGGTTCTCTGCGTCCCTGATGGAATCGTCCGGCGTGCTGATCTCCGGCGGCAACCTCATCAAGAAGGTCCTCTTCCCGGCGGAGGTGCTGCCGATCGTCACCGTCACGGCGAACATGGTGCACTTCTTTCTCGCGCTGCCGATCCTGGCCGTGTTCCTCGTCGTGTACCACGCCCCGCTGACCATTCCCGAGCTGCTCTGCTTTCCCCTCGTCGTGCTGGTGCAGTACATCTTCACGCTGGCGTGCGGACTGATTCTGGCGGCGCTCACGGTGCACTTTCGCGACATCCGGGACATTCTGGCGAACATCCTGACGCTCTGGTTCTTCGCCACGCCGATCATCTATTGGTACAAGACCGCGCCTCCCCTCGCGAAGCGATTCCTGAACCTGAACCCGTTCGCGCACCTCGCCATCTCGTACCAGGAGATCCTGTTCTTTCCGGGACCCTTCGGCCATTGGAAGTGGCTGGCGGCGCTCGGCGTCGCGTCGGTGTTCTTCTTCCTGTTCGCCTACTGGGTGTTCGATCGGCTGCGCGACTCGTTCGCGGAGGAGGTCTGAAATGCCGGCGCGCCAGCCCGCCATCGACGTATCGCATGCCTCGAAACTCTATCGCCGCTTCAGCCACCGCCGGCAGTTCGCGACGCTCAAGAGCGCGCTGCTGTCGCGCAGTCTGGTCCGCGATCTCGAGCCGGAGGAGCGGTTCACCGCGCTCGACGACGTCACCGTCGTGGTGCCGCCGGGCCGCACGCTCGGCGTGATCGGCCGGAACGGATCCGGCAAGAGCACGCTGCTGAAGCTGGTGGCGGGGATCACGAAGCCGACGTCCGGCAGCGTCAAGGTGAAGGGGCGCATCTCGGCGCTGATTGAGCTCGGCGCCGGCTTCCATCCGGAGATCTCCGGCCGGGAGAACGTGTTCATCAACGGGATCATGCTCGGGCTGACGAAGCGCGAAATCGCGCGCCGCTTCGACGAGATCGTCGACTTCGCCGAGCTGCGCGAGTTCATCGACGCGCCCGTCAAGACCTATTCGTCCGGCATGTACATGCGGCTCGGCTTCGCCGTGGCGATCAACGTCGACCCCGACGTGCTCCTCGTCGACGAGGTGCTGGCCGTCGGCGACGAGGGGTTCACGCACAAGTGCCTCGACAAGTTCGCCGAGTTCAGGCGGCGCGGCAAGACGATCCTCCTCGTGACGCACTCGCTGGGGCTCGTCGAGCAGTTCTGCGACGACGCGCTGTGGCTCGATGCCGGTCGTGTTCAAGGACACGGCGAGCCGAAGCGGATTGTCGGCGCGTACCGGATGGCGGTGGCCGACAGCGAGGAGACGCAGATTGCCGCCGGCGATGCGCGGGCGCGCGAATCGGCCGCGAAGGCGGTGGTGTCCCCCGACGAACCGGCGTCCGCCGTGCTGCCCGACAATCCGGTCGAGACCGGGTCGGCCCCCTCCGACATGTTCCGCGCCGCCGAAGGGCGGTGGGGATCGCGGGAAATCGAGATTACGGACGTCGCGCTCGTCGGCGAGGCGGGCGCCCCCGCGCACGTGTTTCAGTCGGGCGATCCCGTCGACATCCGGATCCGCCTTCACGCGGCGCTGCCCGCCGACGATTTCGTGTTCGGCATCGGCATCTTCAACGCCGAGGGGGTCTGCGTCTACGGCACGAACACGACGCTCGACGAGCTGATGCCGGCCCGCATCGCGGGAGACGCCGAAGCGGTGTTCTCCATCCCCTCCCTGGATCTCGTCGAAGGTACGTACAAGCTCGACGTCGCCATCCACAAGGTGGACGGGTACCCGTACGACTACCACCGGCTGCTGTACACCTTCCGCGTGAAATCGACGACGAAGGACGTGGGCATCTACCGGCCGGCGCATGCGTGGCGCTTCAGCGGCGACGTCCGGTTCAAGCCCGCGCCGCCACCCGCCCCCGAAGCGGGCCGCGCGTGAGCGTCCTCGATGCCGCGGCGCTCGATGCGTTCGTCGCGCGGCGCCGCGCCGGCGGCTGCCGCATCGTGTTCACCAACGGCGTTTTCGACCTGTTGCATCCCGGACATATCCGGTACTTGCAGCGCGCGCGCGCGCACGGCGACACGCTGATCGTCGGCCTCAATGCCGACGCGTCCGTCCGGCGCAACAAAGGGCCGGAACGCCCGCTCGTCCCGGAGGAGGAACGCGCCGAAGTGCTCGCCGCGCTCGCGTGCGTCGACGCCGTCTCGATCTTCGACGAAGACACGCCGGCGGCGATCATCCGGCGCGTGCAGCCGGACGTGCTGGTGAAGGGGGCCGACTGGCCCGCGGACCGAATCGTCGGGCGCGACACGGTCGAAGCGCGCGGCGGAGTCGTCGTCCTCGAGCCGGTGGAGCAGGGCTATTCGACGACGGCGATCGTCGAGCGCATTCGCCGGATTGGTTGACGATCGCAGGGTCTTCGGACCCGGCAACGGGACGATCGTAAAATAAGAGGTTGCGGCATCTGGTCGCTGCCCTCATGAGCTCGTCCACTTCGACTTCGCTCACGCTGCGCGCCCTGCTCAAATCGGCCGTGAGCCGGCTCGCCCTGGGTGTGCCCGGAACGCCGGTGATGGGCCTGACGCCGCCGGCCAAGGCCTTCTTCGCCGCCGCGGCGGCCGTTCACGGCCGGACGGTGTTGGTCGTGCCGGGGGACGCCGACGTCGAGCGGGCAACAGCCGATGCGCGCTTTTTTCTGTCGGCGCTCGAAGGCATCTCGGCCGCCGACGCCGAGCGCGGCGTGCTGCCGTTTCCCTCGCACGAGGTCGATCCGTACCGCGGGCTGGCGCCGCACTTCGACATCGCCTCGACGCGGGCGCGGGCGCTCTTTGCGCTGGCGAGCGGCACCGCGCGGCTGGTCGTGACGTCGGCCGCCGCGTGGCTGCCACGGCTCAGCCCTCCGGAGCGGCTGCGCGCCGCCGGCCTGATCCTGCGGCCCGGCGACGACATCTCCCCGCTCGATCTCGCCGGCCGCCTGGTCGAGGCGGGCTACACACGTCAAGACCCGACCGACGAGCCCGGCGAGTTCTGCGTCCGTGGCGGCGTGGCCGACTTCTATCCCGCCGGCGCGCCGCAGCCGATCCGGTTCGAGTTCGTCGGCGACACGATCGAATCGATCCGGACCTACGATCCGTCGACGCAGCGATCGACGGGGGCCGTCGACCAGGTGCACGTCGAGCCGCTGCAGGAGCTCGTGTCGAACGGGGATCGGCCCGATCGATCGGCGAGCCTGCTCGATTACCTCGCCGCGGCGGGACACCCCACGGTGCTCGTGTCGGAGCCCGACGAAGTGCGGGCGAACGCGTTGAAAGCCCGCGAGCACATCGACGCGAGCCATGCCGACGCCCTGTCGCGCCAGGTGCCCGCGCCAGCGCCGGTGGCGTTCGTGCTGGCGTGGGACGACATCGCGCCGGCGCTCGACGCCGGCACGCCGCTTCAGACGCTCGCGCTCGAAGCGGAACCGGCTTCCCGCCACATCGCGTGCCAGCCGCCGCTGGAGTTCTCGGGCCGGGTGGCCGACTGGATCGGGCACGTGCGGCGGGGGCGCGAGGCGGGAGACACGACGGTGTTCGTGGCGCGCTCGCAGGGGCGGGCGGAGCGCACGATCGAGCTGCTGGGCGAGTACGACGTGCCGGCCGCCTCCATCGAACGCGCGGAGGAAGGGCACACGGCGCCCGTTCTCGTGGCGGTCGGGCAGCTCTCGAAAGGGTTCCGCCTGCCGGATGCCGCGCTCCATCTCTGGGCGGAAGCCGACGTCTTCGACGAAGAGCGGCGCGCGCAGGAGCGGCGGCGCTCGGCCACGCATACGTTCCTCTCCGACTTCCGCGACCTCAAGGTCGGCGACCTGGTCGTGCACGTCGACCATGGCATCGGTGTGTTCGCCGGCCTCGAGCGGATCGACGTCGGCCTCGAGCCGCAGGAGTTCATGGAGCTGCGGTACGCCGGCGAAGACAAGCTCTTCGTCCCCGTCGAGCGGCTCGATCTCGTCCAGAAGTACTCCGGCGCGACCCGCCCCGCGCTCGATCGGCTCGGCGGCACGACGTGGGAAAAGGCGAAGACGCGCGTGCGCAAGGCCATGCGCGCCATGGCCGAGGAGCTGCTGAAGCTGTACGCCGCGCGCAAGGCCGTTCCGGGCCACACGTTCAGCACCGACACGCACTGGCAGCAGGAGTTCGAAGACGCCTTCGAGTGGGACCTCACGCCGGACCAGCAGACCGCGATCGCCGACATCAAGCGCGACATGGAGTCGCCGACGCCGATGGATCGGCTGCTGTGCGGCGACGTCGGATACGGCAAGACCGAAGTGGCCATGCGCGCCGCGTTCAAAGCCGTCATGGACGGGAAGCAGGTCGCCTTCCTGGCGCCGACGACCGTGCTCGCGTTCCAGCACCTGAAGACGCTGCGCGATCGGTTCGCCGCCTTTCCCGTCCGCATCGACATGGTCAGCCGGTTCCGCACGAAGGCCGAACAGAAGCAGGTGCTCGAGGACCTCGCGGCCTCGCGCGTCGAGATCATCGTCGGGACGCACCGCCTGCTCTCGAAGGACGTCCAGTTCCGCGATCTCGGCCTGCTGATCGTCGACGAGGAACAGCGGTTCGGCGTGGCGCACAAGGAAAAGATCAAGCAGCTCCGCAAGCGGGTGGACGTGCTCACGATGACGGCGACGCCGATCCCGAGGACGCTGAACATGTCGCTGGCCGGCATCCGCGACATGTCGATCATCGAGACGCCTCCCAAGGACCGGCTCTCGATCCAGACCAACGTCGTCAAGTTCGATCAGGCGGTGATCGCGCGCGCGGTGCGCACCGAGATGGAGCGGGGCGGCCAGGTGTACTTCGTCCACAATCGCGTCGAATCCATCTACTCGCTGGGCAACCTGATCCAGCGGCTCGTCCCGGAGACGCGCGTCGCGATCGCGCACGGCCAGATGGGGGAAGACGCGCTCGAGCGCGTGATGGTCGATTTCGTCGGCCACAAGTACGACGTGCTGCTCGCCACGACCATCATCGAGAACGGCCTCGACATCCCCAACGCGAACACGATGCTGATCAACCGCGCGGATCGGTACGGCCTGTCGCAGCTCTATCAACTGCGCGGACGCGTCGGCCGGTCCGATCGGCGCGCTTATGCGTATCTGCTGATTCCGCCGGAAGAGGCGCTCTCGCCGGTCGCCAAGAAGCGCCTCGCCGCCATCCGCGAGTTCAGCGATCTCGGCAGCGGGTTCCGCGTCGCCGCGCTCGACCTCGAGATCCGCGGCGCGGGCAATCTGCTCGGCGGCGAGCAGAGCGGCCACATCGAGGCCGTCGGCTTCGACATGTACATGAAGCTGCTGGAGCAGACGATCAAGGAGCTGCGAGGGGAAGACCTCGAAGACGAGGTCCGCGCGACGGTGAACCTGCGCGTCGACCTGCGCATCGACGAGAGCTACGTTCCCGACATGAATCAGCGGCTGACCGTCTACCGGCGCATCGCCGCCGTCCGGAGCGAAGCGGAGCTGGCCCGGACGCTCGACGAGGTTCGCGATCGCTACGGCGCGCCGCCGGATTCCGTCGTGAACCTGGCCGAGTACGCGTCGATCCGGCTGCTCGCCGATCGCCTCGGCGTCGAAACCATCGACCGCGAAGGACAGACCGTCGTCTTGAAGTTCAGGCCGGAGACGCGCCTCGACCCCGCCTGGCTGCTCCACGTCGTCGGCGCCCGGTCGGACGTCACGCTGGCCCCCCCGGCGACGCTGAAGCTGGACCTGTCGAGCGGCGCACGGGCCACGCCGCCGGCCAGCCGCACGGGGCGGCTCGCGGCGGCAACCCGATCCGGACCGGCCGGCCGCGAGCCGGGCAGGCAGGGCGGGATGTCGTGGTGGACCGCCAGGGCCAGAACGGGCGAAGTGACGCCGGGCTTTACGCGCGACGAAATCCTCAGGCCGGACACGCGCGAGGACCCCCGGGCCGAAGGTGGCGTGTTTGCGACGATCTCGGGGCTGCTGCGCGAGTTGAGCGCGGGCGGTCATGTGCGCTAAAATACTTGATTCCAGCGGTTTACAGTCGCAGTGCGACCTGGAGTGAACGTGTCCAGATTGATATCGACGAAGACGATCGTCACCTGCGCCGCCCTGGCGGCCCTGGCGATCGTGCCCCTGCGCGCCGACGTGATCGAGCAGGTGCTCGTCAAGGTGAATGGCGACATCATCACCAAGACCGACCTCGAGCAGCGGCAGATCGCGGCGATCCGCGAGCAATACAACGGCAAGGTCGACCCCGCCACGCTTCAGAACAGCGACGAGCTGAAGAAGATGGTCGCGGAGGTCACGCCGCAGGTGCTCGTCAACGCCGTCGACGAACTGCTCCTCGTGCAGCGTGGGCGCGAGCTGGGGTATCACCTCAGCGACGACCAGTTCAACGAGATCGTCGCGAGCATCCGCAAGGAACAGAACCTCCAGGACGACGCGAAGTTTCAGGCCGCGCTGAAGCAGGAGGGGATGACGATGCAGGACCTGCGGAATCAGCTCGAGCGGCGGATGCTGATCCAGCGGGTCCAGCAGGAAGAGGTCGGCTCCAAGCTGTCGATCACCGAGGAAGAGGCCAAAGAGTATTACCAGCAGCACCCCAAGGAGTTCACCGATCCCGCATCGATCACGCTCCGCGAGATTCTAATCAAGGTGCCGGCGCAGCCCCAGGGGGTGAACGTCTCGGCCGACGACGCGGCGGCGAAGAAGATCGAGGACGCGCGCGCGCGCCTGCTGAAGGGGGAGGACTTCGCCAAGGTGGCGGCGGAGGTGTCCGATTCGTCGTCGAAGTCGAATGGCGGCCTCATCGGCCCCTTCTCGCGCGACGACCTGTCGCCGCAGTTGCAGCAGCTCATGGACAAGATGAAGCCGGGGGACATCACGCCGGCCATCCGGACCCCGTCCGGCTATCAGCTGTTCGAGCTGGAGACGTTCAAGGCCGCGGCGCTGCAGCCGTTCGACAAGGTGCGCGACCTGATCGCCGACCGCGTGTCGCAGGCGCGGACCCAGACCGAGATGCGCAAGTTCCTGACCCGGCTGCGCGACCAGGCCATCATCGAGTGGAAGAACGACGAGCTGAAGAAGGTCTACGACAAGCAGCTCGCCGCCGACAACGCCAAGGCTGGCGTCCCCTCCGGATCCTGAGCCGGTGATGGACGATCGGCACGAGGGGGCTGCGCCCGCGCCGGAGCGCGGTCCTGGCGAGCTGGCGTGGTACGCCGTCTGGACGCGGTCGCGCCACGAGCAGAAGGTGCGCGATCAGCTCGCCCAGAAGGGCTTCGATGCCTTCCTGCCGACGATCACGCGCTGGAGCCGCTGGAAGGACCGCAAGAAGCGGATCGACTGGCCGTTGTTCCCGGGCTACTGTTTCGCGCGGTTCGACGGCCGCGACCGCCTGCCCGTGCTGAAGTGCTCGGGCGTCGTGACGATCGTGTCCTTCGACGGCGAGATTGCGCCCATTCCCGAACAGCAGATCGAAGGCATCCGGCAGCTCGTGGGCAGCGAACTGCAATACGATCCGTGCCCGCTCATCAGCGAGGGATCGATGGTGGAAGTCGTCCACGGTCCACTCACGGGGGTGACCGGGCGGCTCGTTCGCAAAGGGGCGCATGCGCGCCTGGTGCTGTCGGTCGATCTGATCGGACAGGCGGTCAGCGTGGAGGTCGACGCCGCGGACGTGCGTCCTTACTGAATGGCCAGGATTGGTTCGCTCCAGCTCGCGCCGCCGTTCGCGCTCGCCCCGATGGCGGGCATGACGGACACCGCCTTCCGGCGCCTCGTCAAGCGCAAGGGGGGCTGCGGCCTCGTCGTGACCGAGATGGTCAGCTCGGAAGGGCTCGTGCGCGGGATCGATCGAACGCTCGAGTACGCCGAGTACACCGAAGAGGAGCGGCCGGTCTCGATTCAGATCTTCGGCGGCGATCCCGAGAAGATGGCGGCGGCGGCGCGGATCGTCGAAGGGATGGGGGCGGACATCGTCGACGTGAACATGGGGTGCCCCGTCCCGAAGATCGCGAAGCACAGCGCGGGCTGTTCGCTGATGCGCGAGCCGGCGCACGCGCAGGCGATCGTCACCGCGATGACGCGCGCGGTGGGGATTCCCGTGACGGTGAAGATGCGCGCCGGCTGGAACGACCACGAGATCAATGCACCGGAGCTGGCGCGCCGGATGGAGGATGCCGGCGCGGCCGCGGTGACGGTGCACGGCCGGACGGCGGCGCAGTCCTATTCAGGGTCGTCCGACTGGGACCTGATCGCGCGCGTCGCCGAGAGCGTCGCGATTCCAGTGTTCGGCAGCGGCGACTGCATCGAGGCGTCGGACGTCGTGGCGCGGATGGCGAACAGCGCCGTACGCGGCGTGCTCGTCGGCCGCGGCGCGCTCAGGAATCCCTGGATCTTCGAGCAGGCCGCCGCCCTCGCGGGTGGCGGGCGCCGCCGCGAGGTGACGTTGGAGGAGCGGGGGCGCTTCCTCCTCGAGTACATCGATCTGCTGATGCGCGAGCGCGTCGGCGAGGCCGAAGGCTTCCGGCACGTCGCGCCGGGTCAGCCGCCCGACGCGGTGGAGGATCGGCCGGCGCGCGGACGCGAACGCTGGGTGATCAACAAGGTGCGCGCGTTGAACGCCTGGTACACGAAGGGACTCGAGGACGGATCGCATCTTCGCGTGGCCGTCAACGCCGCCGACTCGGTCCCCCGTCTGCGCGCGCTCATCGAAGCCTTCTTCTTTTCACCGGCCGTGGCGCAGGTTGCGAGCGACCACCGCGCCTGAAATCCCGTTCAGCACGGCCATCAGGACCACCGCGCCCGCGCGGTTCTTCTTCCACATCCGCTCCGCGAAGTACATCGAACCCGCAGCCGAAGCCCCTTTGATCGCCCAGAGTGCCGCACTGTTGCCGGCCGCCGGCCGCACCAGAGGATTCTGCTCGTACGCGCCGGCCTTCAACGCGCGCCGCGTCGAGAGGACGTCCATCGCCGCCAGGCCGGCATAGCTGGCGTAAAGCGTGGAGAGCGCCAGCGGCCGGGACGCCGGCCGGTCGACCGCCCAGGCGGGCGCCGGGGTGGCCGATGCCGCCACGTCGGCCGTGGCCACCGCCGAACGCAGTCCCGTGCCGTTGGCCGCGGGGTCATCGTGGCCGGCGGCCATGGAGGGGGTCACACTCAGAGCGCCGGCGACGACGAACGAGAGCAGGAGGCGGCACATCATCTCTTCAATCCTTTCAGGCGCACACTTTCCGGTGCGAACGCCGAAAGAAGAGCGTGAAGCGTGCCAGCTCGGGCCGAGTCACCCAAGTTGTTTGTTCGCGGAGTGTTACGGGATCGACGTTCGTAGGGCCTGCTCAGGGTGTGTCCCAGGCGCACACGAACAGGGGGCGACCTGTGCGGCTCCGTGTGCGGCTCTAGCCGCAGAGGCCGCCAACGTCCGCCGCGTCGAGCAGCTCGTAGTCGTACGCCAGGGCGGCCGCCGTCGCGTCGGAGAACAGATGCCCGAGCGCGCCGTGCGCCGGGGCGCGCAGGTACGCGACGAGGTCTGCGACGCCATCGAATTCCAGCATCAGCGCATACTGGTAGTCGACCGCCATCTGCTGCTCGTAGCCGGGCAGGCCGTGCAGGACCCGGCGTCCGAGGCGGAACCGGCGGATGCCGGGGATCGTCCCGAAGGCCCGGGCGAGCGCCTCGAGCGCACGCCCGCGATCCGTCTCGGACAGATCGGCGCGCGGGTTGAGGAGTACGACGTGGGCGATCACTCGTCCTCCTTTTTCTTCTTCCTGGGCGGCAGCGGGGCTCGCGGGGCCCGGCGGTCCGGCGGGCGTCCCGGTGGCCGTCCTTGTGGCCGTCCTGGTGGCCCTCCTGGTGGTCGTCCTGGTGGCCGCCCCGGTGGGCGTCCCGACGGGCGTCCCGATGCGGGACGCGGACTGACCCGGTCCCGGTGCGCGCGATCGGCGAATTTCTTCCGGCGAACATCGCGCGGCACCTTGAAGCGATCGCGCGGATCGCGATGCTCGCCGCCGGGGCGCCACGCCGGGGGACGCCGATCGGCCGGGCGTGCGGGGCGCGGCATCATGGCCTCGCGGGCCTGCTCCGGCGATTCCCACAAGCGGCCGCGCGCGAACCACTTCATCACGGCGCCGGGATGGCGCGACTGCAACTGGCGCAGCGTCGGCAGCAGGTCGTCGCGATCGGCGGCCCGAAACGCGGTGGGCTGATCGTCGATCAGAATCGTCCAGTACGTGTAGCGCGGCGGCATCAGAATTCAATCCCGGCCCGTTCGAGCCGTTTCAGCTTTTCAATCAGCGTGGTGCGCTTCAGTTTGAGCAGCTGCGCCGCCTGCCGCTTGTTCCCCTGCGTGCGCTCGAGCGATCGGCGGATGAAGCCGAGCTCGACTTCGGCGATGTACCGTTCGAGGTCCAGGCCCGTTTCGGGCAGCAGGCCGTCGGCGTGGGGAGCGGGTTCCGCGTTGGGCACGTCCGGCGCGAGATCGGCCGCCTCGATTTGCGTGCGGCCGTGACTGAAGGCCACCGCGCGTTCCACAGCGTTCTCGAGCTGTCGCACGTTGCCCGGCCAGCCCTCGTCCATCAGGTGCCGCATGGCCGCCTGCGACATCGTGACCGCGCGCGGCGGCACCTGCTCGGCGCCGAGCTTCGTCAGGAAATGCTGGACGAGCAGCGGGATGTCTTCCCGTCGCTCGCGCAAGGCCGGCACCTTCACGGGGATGACGTTGAGGCGGTAGTAGAGATCCTCGCGGAACGTCCCGTCCGCCACCATCTTCACGAGATCCGAGTGCGTCGCGGCGATGATCCGGACGTCGATCTTGATCGTGTGGGCGTCGCCGACCCGCTCGAACTCGCGCTCCTGCAGCACGCGCAGCAGCTTCGCCTGGAGTGCCGGGCTCATCGTGCCGATTTCGTCGAGGAACAGCGTGCCTTTGTGGGCCTGTTCCAGGCGTCCCTGGCGCGTGGCGACGGCGCCGGTGAACGCCCCGCGCACGTGGCCGAAGAGCTCCGCTTCGAGCAGCGATTCCGGAATCGCGCTGCAGTTGATCGCGACGAAGCGGTTGGCCCGCCGCGGGCTGTTGTGATGAATCGCGCGCGCCGCGAGCTCCTTGCCCGTTCCAGTCTCGCCCGTGATCAGCACCGTACTCGACGTGGCCGCCACGGTTTCGAGCAGTTGGAACAGATCGCGCATCACGCGGCTGCGCCCGACGATGCCGCTGATGCGATAGCGATCTTCGAGCTGCGAGCGCAGGTACGCGTTCTCCGATCGGAGCCGACGCTGCTCGAGCGCCGAGCGGAGCACGTGCAGCAGCGCGTCGAACTGGAACGGCTTCGTGATGAAGTCGGCGGCGCCGTGCTTGATCGCGTCGACGGCATCCTTCACCGTCCCGAAGCCGGTGATCACGATCGCGATGATCTCGGGATACCGCTCGACGGCGGCGTCGAGGACCTGGCGGCCGTCGATGCCGGGGAGCCGCAAATCGGTGATCAGGACGTCGAAGGCGAAGTCGGCAAGCCGCTCGAGCGCCTGTTCGCCGCTCGAAGCCTGGGTGACGATGAAGCCATGGTCGGCGAGGCGCTCGGCAATGGCCTCCCGGAGCGCCGCCTCGTCGTCCACGATGAGCAGATGCTTCGCAGGATCAGGCATTTACGCGGGCGCCGGTATTTTGACACCAAGTGCGTGCGGAGGGAAGCCTTTGTCGGCCGTCCGCCCCCTACAGCGAGCGCGGGACGCCACCGATAACAGAGAACACAACGGACCGGTGATGATGATGATTGATCGCAAGACCATCTCGATCATGAAGGCGTGCGAACTGGTGGGAGTGAGCCGCCGCACGATCTACAACTGGATCGCCAGCAGCAAGGTGGAGTACGTGCGCACCGCCGGCGGATCCGTCAGGATCTTCGTCGACACGCTCTGGCGCGAGCCGGGGCGCGCGCCGGATCTGACGCGCAAAGAAGCGTCATGATGCCCGCCGCCGACGATCGGCCCAGGATGTCGGTGGACGAGCCGTCCGACCTCGGCCTGCTCTTTCACCGGCTGAACAATCAGCTCGGGATCATCCTGGCCAACGCCGAGTTGCTCGAGGCGAAGTCGACCGACGAGATGGGGCGCGCCCGCGCCGCACAGGTGATCGCGAGCGTGCTCGAGGCGATGGCGACCGCCCGCGACATCCGCCTGCGCTCCCGCAAGTAGCCCGACTGGTCCGCTCGTCGCCCCCCGTCCCCGCGCTCCCGCGTCCTCCGCCTCCCGCCCGCCGCACCCCGCCCCCAGCCAGTCAAGGCGCTGACGTTTTTGGTACCCCAAACCGTCAAAATTTTGGCGTTTCAGGGAACGGAACTGCCGCACCTTACCCAGTGCTGCACGTCGACGCACAGATCCAACTACTTACAAATCAGGTATTTACGGTCAATTACCCTGGCGTCATCGCGCAAAACCGGCGTTGGCACCACCGTTGCGGATGGGTTGGCCCGCCGCGGATTGACCGCGCGCCACTACAGGAGACGCCCGATGCAGCGCCAGCCCCTCGTCGACCGGCAACGCGAACGAATCGCTGCCGGACTGCCCTTCGTTGAATCGCTCGCCCGCCGTGTCGCCTCGTCGATGCCTCACTCGATTGAGCTGGGCGACCTGGTTCAGGACGGCATGCTGGGGCTGATCGACGCCGCCTATCGGTACGACGAGGCGCGTGGAATCAAGTTCGAGACATTTGCGGAGCGCCGCGTGCGGGGGGCGATGATCGACGCCTTGCGCCGCGACGCGTGGCCGCGGGGCGTGCGTCGACAGCGCCGCGAGCTGGAAGCGGCGCGCGAGGAACTGCGCCGCGAACTCGGCGCCGAGCCTTCGCTCGCGGACCTGGCCGCACGCGTCGGCTCCGACGAGGCGCGTCTGGGCCGCACCATTGTCCGCATCACCACGATCGAGTCGACCTCGCCGCTTTCGGCGGGCGAGAACGTCGACGGCTCGACGCTGCCGGCCGCCCTGGTGCCCTCAGAGCCGCCCGCCCCCGACAAGGCGTTCGAAGAGGCGGAGGTGCGCGAACGCGTGCGCGCCGCGATTGCGTCGCTCCCCCCGCGCGAGCGAAAGGTCATCGGGCTCTACTATTACGCGGAAGCGACGATGAAGCAGATTGGCGCCGAGATCGGCGTCAACGAATCGCGGGTCTCGCAGTTGCACGCGCGCGCGATTCAGCGCCTGCGCAAGGCGCTCGGGGCGGATTGCCCGGCCGAGGAGGCCGCGCGTCTGCTGCGCCCGGCCATCGTCTCGTTCCAGCAGACGCTGGAGCGCATGAAGTTGCAGCGCGCGCGAAAGGCGGCGGACGTCGCGAAGACCGGCACGCCGGCCGTCGTGCTGCCGTACAAGGCGCCGACGGCCCCGCCCGCGCCCGCGCGGGTGGCCCGGCGCAGCGCCGCCGCGGTCGCGCGCGCCATCGCCGTCGCGCGCTGACGCGCGTCAGGTCGCGAGCGTCTCGCGCGAGGCGCGCAGCAGATCTTTCAGGCGGAACGGCTTCGCGAGCCACCGGCACCCGGTTTCTTCGAGGAAGCGTTCCGCCTCCGTTCCCGCCACGTCTCCCGTGACGAACAGGATGCGGCGCGCCACGTCGGGCGCGTCGCGTTCGAGCGCACGAAAGAACGCCATCCCGTCCAGGCGGGGCATCTTCAAATCGCAGACGATCAGATCGTACGCCCGCGCCTTCACGCGCTCGAGCGCTTCCTCGCCGTCCCCGGCGCGATCGACGCTGAAGCCGGCGTCGCCGAGCGATTCGGCGACCGCCGCGCCCAGCGCGGCTTCGTCTTCGACGACGAGGACGGCGGCCCCGACCGGGACCTCCGCCGTGCGCTCGGCGACGACCGGCGGGGGCGCCTTCAATGGACTGTCGCCCACCGGCAATTCGACGAAGAACGACGCACCGCGTCCCGGTTCCGACCGGACGCTGATCCGGCCGCCGTGCTCCTGGACGATGGCGTAGGCGACGGTGAGGCCGAGGCCGGTTCCCTTGCCGACGTCTTTCGTCGTAAAGAACGGGTCGAAGATCCGCGGCTGCACGTCGTCGGGCACCCCGGGCCCGTCGTCGTTGACTTCGAGCACGACCGATTCCTCTTCCAGATCGTGCCAGGTGCGCAGGATCAGCGTGCCGCGGCCGTTCACGCCGAGCATCGCCTGCTCCGCGTTGATGATCAGGTTCAGCAGCACTTGCTGGACCTGGTGCGGGTCGGCGAAGACGCGGGGCAGCCCGGAGGGGAGCGCTTCCAGAATATTGATGTTGCTGAGACGCTGCTCGTATGCGCGCAGCGCCAGCGTTTCGCGCACGACCTGGTTGACGTCGACCATGGCGCGCGTCGTGTGCCGCTTGCGGGCGAACGTGAGCAGGTTGCGGACGATCTTGGCCGCGCGTTCCGATTCCGAGAGAATCGTTTCGAGTCCGCGGCGGGTCTGCTCGTCGACCGTGTGCTGCGCCAGCCGCTCCGACCACGTGAGGATCGTCGCCAGCGGGTTGTTCAGTTCGTGGGCGACGCCGGAGATGGTCTGACCGAGCGCCGCGAGCTTTTCGGCCTGCAGCAGCTGGTGGTACAGGTCGCGCGCCTGATCTTCGAGGCGCTTGCGCTCGCTGACGTCGCGCATCAGCGCATCGACGCGGACGCCGCCCTCCGGCTCCTGTTCCGCGTGCGCGGTGACCTCGACCCAGATCGGCGTCCGGTCCGCCCGGCGCAGCCGCATCAGATAGTCGGTCACGGCGCCGTCGCGTTCGAGGCGATCGAGGAACTGCTCGCGCGCGAGGGGATCGACGAAGCGGTCGCGTTCGAACGGCCGGACCTCTTCCTGCGGCGTGTCGCTCGCGAACCCGAACATCAGTTTGAGGTGGGGATTGGCCGAGAGCGTGCGCCCGCCCGCGCCCCAGAGCGTGCCGATGTAGACACCCTCGTGCACGGCTTCGAACAGCCGCGCGAACGCCTCGCCGCCCGGCGGGATCTCCGGCGTCATTTCACCGGTGGCGTGGGCGTCATCGTGGGAAACGACTTCTTGTACTTCTGCTCGATTGCCGTCCGCACGGTCTCGATGTCCATCCCGGAGTCGTGCATCTGCATCGCGTCACGCGCGACGTCGAGGCAGATGCCTCAACCCAGGCCGTGCGGCTCCCACGCCGTCGTCCGTCCCTTCGCGTCGCGCGCGGCGACGAAGCAATCGTCGTTGTCGCGGTGGCCGCGCCGTTCGCAGCCGCAGAAGCACGGCACGTGCGACAGCACTTCCGGGTGCCGCGCCGCAAACAGATAGACCGCCCGGATCACGTCCGGCGGCCGCGCCGCGGGAAACGCGGCGAGCGGGAGCGGCGGCAGGTCCGGCGCCAGCAGGTCGGATGAACGATCCGCAGGCCCGGCCGCGGCAGGGGACGATGATGAAGCCACGGCCGGTGCCGTCTGGGCCGGTGCAGCCGCCTGTTGAGCCGGACGCGACGATCCGCACCCGGCGCCCAACGTCCACGCGACTACAGCAGCCGCCGGCCACATCCCGATCCTGATGCGCATGGGCCCTCATCTTAACATCGGCACCTCCGTCCTCCGTCCTCCACCCTCCGTCCTCCACCATCCACTCTGCTAAGCTCAGATAAATGTTCGGGCCCCAAATGCTGGAGGGCCAGGTGGCCATTGTCACCGGCGGCGGCACCGGAATCGGACTGGCGATTGCGCGGCGCATCGCAACGCTGGGCGGACGCGTGGCCATTGCGAGCCGCAGCCGCGATCACCTCGACGCCGGACGAAAGGCGCTTGGCGAGACGGGGGCCGATGCGCTGACGGTCGAAGTGGACGTGCGCGATCCCGATCAGGTCGCCTCGATGGTCGCGCGCACGGTCGAGCACTTCGGGCGCGTCGACATCCTGGTCAACAACGCGGCGGGCAACTTCATCTGCCGGGCCGAGGACCTGTCGCCGAACGGCTGGAATGCGGTGATCGGCATCGTGCTCGACGGCAGCTTCCACTGCGCGCGCGCCGTGGGCCGCCACTGGATCGATCGGCGGGAGCCCGGCGCCATCGTGTCGATTCTCGCCAATTACGTGTGGACCGGCAGCGCGGGGACGGTCCATTCGGCGGCGGCGAAGGCGGGCGTGATGGCGATGACGCAAACGCTCGCGGTCGAATGGGCCGGACACGGCATCCGGGTCAACGCGGTGGCGCCCGGCCCGATCGAATCGCCGGGGGCCGCGCGGCAGCTCTGGAACACGCCGGCGGCGGTCGAGCGCATTGCCCGCGAGGTGCCGCTCGGACGCTGGGGGCGGCCCGAAGAGGTCGCCGACGCCGTGGCGTTTCTCGCATCTCCGCACGCCGGCTTCATCACCGGGGAGATCCTGACCGTCGACGGCGGCGCGTGGCTCGGCGCCGGCGGCGGCTACCGGTTCCTGAGCTGACGCGCGCCGGCCCCGCCTCGCGCGTCGAAACTGTCAGCCAGCCGACACGGCAGGACCATTTTTGACGCTATTGACGATCCATCCACCCCGCTCGCCGCATCGTGCGCGTGCAGACGCCGGACGATGACGACGACCTCGACCCCGCAACAACGCCGCCGCGCCGTGCTTGCCTGGTGCGCCGTGTGCGTCATCTGGGGCACCACGTATCTGGCGATTCGCATCGCCCTCGAGACCATGCCGCCCTGGCTGATGGCGGGATTCCGGTGGACGGCCGCGGGAACCGGCATCGCGCTCTTTCTCGGCCTTCGCGGCGAGCGGCTGCCGCCGCCGTCGCGATGGGGCGGCATCCTGCTGCTGGGCGTCCTGATGTTCGTGCTGGGCAATGGCGGCGTGGTCTGGGCCGAGCAGTTCGTGCCGAGCGGACTTGCCGCGCTCGTCGTCGCCACGGCCCCGTTCTGGATGGCCGCGGTCGAGGCCGGCCTGCGCGATGGCGAGGCGCTGTCGTGGCGGGTGGTGATTGGGCTGCTCGTCGGATTTTCGGGCATCGTCCTGCTGGTGTGGTCCGACGTGTTCAGCGGAGGGACGCTGAATCGCGGATTCGTCGCCGGGATCGTGTCGTTGCAGATTGCGTGCGCCGCCTGGGCGTTCGGGTCCGCGTACTCGCGCCGCCACGAACGCGATCAGCACGTGTTGAGCACCACGGGCGCCCAGATGATTGCCGGCGGTTTGATGATGATGGTGATTGGCCTGGCGGCCGGCGAGTGGCCGGCCTGGCACGTGAACCCGCGCACGCTGACCGCGCTCGGATACCTGATGACGGTCGGGGTGATTGGCGGATTCGTCTGCTACACGTACGCGCTCCGGCACCTGCCGATTTCGTTCGTGTCGATGTACGCGTACATCAACCCGGTCATTGCCGTCGTCCTTGGGGCCGTAATTCTGGGCGAGGCGCTGTCGATCCGGATCGTGATCGCGGCGGCCCTGGTGCTCTCGGGGGTCGCCATCGTCCGCACGCGCCGAAGCCTCGCCCCGCCGGCGTCAGGCGAACGGGGCGGCGAAGGCGCCGCACGACGCACAGCCTGAGGAGGCGGGCGCCCGTGCGGCGTGGTGTCAGACCGTCCGGCCGCTGATCAATCGCACCAGGAACAGTACGATGGCGACCACCAGCAGGATGTAGATGAAGTTGCCGAGCGTGTACCCGCTGACCATCCCGAGCAACCACAAGATGATCAGGATGATGGCAATGGTTTCGAGCATTCGTGTTCTCCTCCGCCGCGGCCTTGCCGGCCCGGCCGTTCATCCGACGAGCAACGCCTGTGCCAGAAGGAGGTCGACTCAGCACGTGCGAGACCTGCGGGCGCGAGTCGCGGGAATCGTGGTGATCTTCGGCGTCATCGGGACAGCCGGGCTGGCGTACGCGCAAACGGAGGCCACGGCTCAGCCGGCGCGCCATGGGAAGCGGCTTTCCGAATTGCCGACCTTCTTAGGGGGCGCCGCGACCGCGCTCGCGGCACACGAAGCCGGGCATGTCCTCTTCGACGGGCTCTTCGGGGTCAAGCCGGAACTGCGGCGTGTGTCGTTCCACGGCATCCCGTTCTTCGCGATCAGTCATCGCGCCGGCCTGCCGTGGCGCCAGGAGTTCGTCATCGATTCGGCGGGCTTCTGGGTGCAGCACGCCGGCAGCGAAGCGATTCTCACGCGGCACCCCTCGCTGCGGGACGAGCGCGCGCCGTTCCTGAAGGGGGTCCTCGCGTTCAACGTCCTCGCCTCGATCGCGTACGCGGGCGCCGGGTTCGCGCGCACCGGTCCGGAGGAGCGCGACACGCGCGGGATGGCTGACGCGCGGCGATGGAAGGAGCCCGCGATTGCGGCGCTGATTCTCGCGCCCGCGCTACTCGACGCCTATCGCTATTACCATCCCGGCCAGCGCTGGGCGGTCTGGACGTCGAGAGGCGTGAAAGTGGGGATGGTCGCGCTCGTGTTCTGAGGCGTCAGAGCGTGGCCGCCTCGCTGCGGGGGCCGAGCGCAAACGTCATGGTCCCTTCGACCACCACGTGGCCGTCCACGCGCGCGATGCCGCGGAGCCGGCCCATGCGGCTGCGCAGCCGCTGGACGAGCGCTTCGATCAGGACCACGTCGCCCGGGTGCACCGGCCGGCGATAGCGGACGCGTTCGATGCCCATGAAATACGGGAGCTTCTCGCGATTCTCCGGTTTTGCGAGAATCAGGATGGCCCCGACCTGCGCGATCGCCTCGGTGAGGATCGTCGGCGGCAGGACCGGGGCTTCGCCGTTGCGACGCGCCAGATAGCGCTCGTTGAGCGTCACGTTCTTGATGCCCACGATCCGCTTGTCCGGTTCGAGCTCCGTGATCCGGTCCACGAGCAGGAACGGATAGCGGTGCGGCAGAATCCGCTCGATGGAGGCGTAGTCGAGCGGCAGCTTCAACGTTTCCATGAGGAATTGTCAGTATAATCCGGGACACGGCCTTCACGTGACAGACGGACCTTCCACCGACCAGTTTCCTGCCCTCAACGACGCCGAACGCGCGGCCATGCGGCGCGAGCAGGAGATGCTCACGACGCTCTTCGATCTGGGCCGGCAGGTCACGAGCGTGCTCGATCTGGGCGAGCTGCTGCCGCAGATTCCCGAACTCATCCGGCGGCTGATCCGGTTCGACGCGCTCGCCGTGTACCTGCTCGACGATCGGCGCGGCGAGCTGCGGGTCGCGTACTCGGTCGGCTACCCGCCGCGCGACGAGCCGATGCGGCTGCGTCCCGACGAGGGGCTGGTCGGCGCCGCGGTGACCGGCGGCCAGCCGCTGCTCGTCAACGACGTCACGTCGGACCCGCGCTACGTTCAGCTCGTTCCGGGCATGGCGTCGGAGATCGTCGTCCCGCTCGTGCACAAGGCCCGGCCGATCGGCGCGATCAACATCCTGAGCCACTATCGCGATCACTTCACGTCGAGCGACCTCGCCATCCTCCGGCAGATCGGCACGCACGTGGCGGTCGCGCTCGTCAACGCGCGCCTGTACGAACGCAGCCGCACGGACGCCGACGCCTTCGAGACGCTGGCCGAAATCGGGCGGGAAGTCGCGTCGGTGCTCGACCTCGACGAACTGTTCGCGCGAATCGCCCAGCTCGCGCGGCGGGTGATCGACTATCGCACGTTCGGGATCCTGCTGCTCAACGAGGAGCGCGGCGATCTCGAGATGAAGCTCGCCGTGCAGTACGGCGAACGGGTGGAGGTGCCGCGCGTGCGGCTCGGCGAAGGGCTCGTCGGCTACGCGGCGCTGCACAAGGCGCCGGTCCTCGTCCCGGACGTCTCCCGGGACCAGCGGTACATTTCGCTCGTCCCGGACGTCCGTTCCGAGCTGGCGATTCCGATGCTGCTGAAGGATCGCTGCATCGGCGTGTTCGACCTCGAGAGCCCGCAGCTCGACGCGTTCAGCAAGCGCGACGTGGAGATTCTGACGCTGCTCGCGAGCCAGGCGGCCGTCGCGATCGAGAACGCCCGGCTGTACGAGGCGGTGCGCGCCAACGAGGTCAGGCTCGAAAAGGAAGTGCGCTTCGCGCAGCGCGTCCAGACCGCGCTGCTGCCGCCGGGTCCGCCCAAGCGGATGAAGGGGGTGGAGGTGGCCGCGCGGTTCGCACCGGCGCGCGAGCTGGGCGGGGACTTTCACGACTATCTCGCGCCCGAGACCCACACGCTCGTCGTGGCCGTCGGCGACGTGTCGGGCAAAGGGGTGCCCGCCGCGCTGTACAGCGTCTTCGCCGCGGAGCTGGTGCGCGGGCGCACGTTCCGCCGCCGCTATCTGCCGGATCGATCGAGCCCGGCCAGCGTGCTGTCGTCCGTCAACACGATCCTGAACCAGCGGCAGCTCGAGGAGTACTACTGCACGCTCTGCTACGCCATCTTCGATCTGAAGCGGCGGTTCGTCACGATCGCCAACTCGGGGCTGCCGTATCCGATCCGGTGCACCGGCACGACGTGTGCGCCGATCGAGCTGCCCGGCGTGCCGCTCGGCGCGTTCCATGGCTCGACGTACGACGAGGTGACATACGCGCTGCACCCCGGCGACCTGTTCGTGTTCAGCACCGACGGCGTCCACGAAGCCATGAATCGGGCCGGGCAGGAGTTCACCGCCGCCAGGCTCATCGACGTGGTCGCGCGGGTGCGCGATGAACCGGCCAGCGTCGTCGTCGACCGCATCGTCGCGGCGGTGGACGAGTTCCGCGACGGCGCGCCGCCCAACGACGACACCACGACCGTGGCCGTGCGGATCACCGCCTGAAGACCGACGGTCAGGGCATGAAGCCCCGCAATGTGGGTCAGCCCTTGATGGGCTGACCGCTTGGGGACACAGGAATGGCCGCGCCAAAGTCGCCTGACTTACGACGGGATGCGGCGATGCCAGCGCCTGCCTGAGTTAACGCACCCCGTTGACTTCGCGCGGCCGATCCGCTCTTCATCAAAACGCATGCCGCGCAAATTGCGCGGAATCCGCGGCATCCGTGCGGCCGGCCGTCCTTTCGCGCGGACGCCCTGACCTCCGGACCGGACGACTGAACAACCTTTTCCGCCGGCGCCCCGTCTGACTTTTGAGATTGCGGAAGGAGCACCCATGACATCTGGAACCGCGGCGGGCCTGGCCGCCGCCTTCATCATTGCGGCCGGCGCGAGCGCGTCGCTCGGCCCGGTGGCCCACGCGCAGGATCGGCGTGCCGACTCCGGTCGCGCACGGACCCGCATCGTGCGACTCCTCGCAGGCGGACCGCAGATCGGCGTGACGGTTCGGGACGCCGAGAGCGGCGACGCGAGCGAGGGAGCCGTCGTCGAATCCGTCGAGACCGACAGCCCCGCCGAGCGCGCCGGCATCCAGTCGGGAGACGTGGTGACCCGCTTCGACGGCGAACGCGTCCGCAGCGCGCGCGAGTTCGAACGCCTCGTTCAGGAGACGCCGCCGGGACGAAAGGTCGAGGCGACCGTCCTTCGCCAAGGACAGCAGACGAAGATCACCGTGACGCCCGACGTGAACGACGTCTTCTCGTCGTTGAAGCGGACGCCCGGGTGGCGCGGCGGCAGCGGCAGCTTCGACTGGGTCGCGCCCCCCTCGCCGCCCGCCGCTCCCTTGCCGCCGTCTCCGCCTGGCTTCATGTTCCGGTACGAGACCGAGGGCGGACGTTTGGGCGTCACGGTCGAGGACCTCTCGCCGCAGCTCCGCGACTTCTTCGGTGCGAAGGCAGGGGTGCTCGTTCGGTCCGTTCAGGACGGCTCTGCGGCGCAGAAGGCCGGTGTTCGGGCAGGGGACGTCATCACAGGCATCAACGACGCGTCGATCGAGAGCACGTCGGACCTGAGGCATGCGGTCGGTGGCCTCGAGGCAGGCGCGGTCGCCATCGAGATCGTGCGCGACCGGAAGTCGCAGCGGCTGAATGGCACGATCGAGACCGGTCGGGGGGATCGCGGCCGGATTATCTCCGGCGCGGACTGAACGTCAGGCGCCGAGCTCGGCGCGTCCTTGCGGGCGAGCCAGAGGCGGCCCGAGCAGCGTGGCGAGCTGCGCGGCGATGATGCCGGCGGCGGCGAGCGTGACGTCCTGCCTTTCGCCATGCTGCCGCAGCTCAGCGGCCATGACCCCGGCGCATCCCCCCGGCGTGACGATCGGGGCGGCGACGGCGCCGTTGGAGACGGCGTCGCCGTTGACGACCTGCGTGAGGCCGGTGCGCAGCGCGGCGGCGGTCACGTTGCTGGCGTCGCGTTTGATCGTGCCCAGGCGCGTGATCATGGCGGCCGAGTACCCGTGGGCGAGGATCGGGTTCAGCTCGGTGCCGTCCGGATCGCTGATCCAGATGATGATGCCGGTGGCGTCGAGAATCGCCGCGACGCGCGCGAGCAGCCCCTGCAGCGTGCCGGTGTCCACCACACGCGCGAGCTCGCCGCACAAGGACGCGACAGCCGTGAAGTCCAGCGCGGCGACGGCTTCGACCGCTGGGGCCGGCACGTCTTCCACGGTTCGGGCCGGCCGCCATCCTTCGGCCATCGAATCGTCGAGCGCCGCGGCCACCGGATCCGGCGGCGCGGCGATCGACGGAACGATCGGCCGCCCGTCAACCGCCGGTTCGGTGGCAGAGCCTGCCGGCAGCAGCAACAGGACGATCAGCACCGCGGTCGCGGCCGCGGCCCCGACGGAGAAGAGCTGACGCCGCCGCATGCCGTCGACGGCGGCATCCCGATCGGCGCGCGTCGCGACGCGTGCCGCCTCGACGCCTGCTGCTGCCTTGTGCGTGAGGTCGAGGCCGTCGGCAAAAATCAGGTCCGAGGCGAACGTGAGCTGCCCGGCGCGCAGGTATTCGCGCGCGCGCGCGTCCATCTGTTGGAAATCCTGCATCGCGCCGTCGGCCTGATCGAGCGAGGCGGTCGCCTCGCCAGGCGCGGCGTCTGACTCCAGCGCGTGAAGGCGCGAGCGGACGTCCGCGAGGACGGCCGCCGTCTGTTTGATCCAGAAGTCCTGCCCCTGGCCGGTGGCGACGCAGGCCTGCTGCGCGGCACGGAGATCGTCGATGCGGAGCTCGGCCGCGCGCGCGCGATCGTCGAAACGGCGCGCCGACGATTCGAGACCACGCGCCTGCTGGTCGGCGGTCCAGAAGAGATAAGCCGTCACCCCCACTGCCGCCAGGAACACCATCAGCAGCGTCAGGCGAACAGCTCGTCTCGTCATCAACCCCTCCAGCGGCGCAAGATGCGCGGGTACTATAGCATTTCGACTGCAGACCTTTTCATGAATGTGACCGCGATCATCAATCCGCTGTCGGGTGCCGGCACCGATCCGCGCGAGGCGGCGCGCCGGATCGCACGGCTGACGGATCGCTTCCGCGCCGGCGGGATCGACGGCACTATCGTGTTGACCGAACGTGCAGGGCACGCACGCGAGATCGCCGCCGCCGCGGTGGCGCGCGGTGCCGATGTCGTGGTCGTCTGGGGGGGCGACGGCACCGTGAACGAGGTGGGATCGGTAGTAGCCGGTACCGCCGTGTCGCTGGGGATCGTACCGGCCGGCTCGGGCAACGGCCTCGCATCGGCCATCGGGGTGCCGCGCGATCCCGACCAGGCGCTGCGCGTCGCGCTGCACGGCACGACGCGCGTCATCGACGCCGGCGACATGGGCGGCCGCCTCTTCTTCAATATTGCGGGCATCGGCGTCGATGCGGCGATCGCCCGCCGCTTCAACCGGCTGGCGAGGGGGCGGCGCGGCATGGGGCCCTATCTGCGCATCGGCATCCACGAAGCGTGGCGATACCGGTCGGCTCGCTATCGCATCCGCCTGGACGGCGATACGCTGGAAGCCGACGCGCTGCTGATCGCGTTCGCCAACGGCCCCGAGTACGGCAACCGGGCGCGTATCGCTCCGCATGCGTCCCTCGACGACGGACGGCTCGAAGCGGTGGTCGTGGCGGACCGGCACGCCGTCGCGCGGGTCTGGAGCGGCCGTCACCTGATCTTCGGCACCGCGCAGCGCGCCCCCGGCGTCCTGTGTCGGTCCATCGAGTGCGCGACGATTGAAACGGACGGACCGATCGGCTATCACGTGGACGGCGAGCCGGACGAGGCGGGCGGGTCCATTGCGGTGCGGGTGAGGCGCGGCGTTCTGCGCGTCCGCGTGCCGCGGAAGGAGACGGACGGATGAGCGACGCGCCGGGCATCATCGACGCGGCCAAACAGGGAGATCTCGCGCGGATTGAGGCGCTGCTGGCGGCGGATTCGGCGCTCGCCGCCGCGCGCGCCGACTCGGGCGAGACGCCGCTGATGGCTGCGCTGTATCGCGGGCACCATTCGATCGTCGACGCGCTGCTGGCCGCCGGCGCGCCCGTCGACGTCTTTGCGGCCGCCGCGCTCGGCCGCCGCGACGACCTCGTGCATGCGCTGCGGCAGTCGCCGGACGCTGCCTGCGAGCGGTCGTACGATGGCTGGACGCCGCTGCACCTGGCCGCCTTCTTCGGCCATCGCGAGGCGGCGGCGCTGCTGACGTCGCACGGCGCCGACCTGCAGGCGCGGTCGCAGAACAGCCTGCAGAACACCCCGCTGCACGCCGCCGTGGCCGGTGGCCACGTCGACGTGTCGTTGTTCCTGATCGAGCAGGGGGCCGGCGTCGAGGTCGCCGATGCGGGAGGCCATACGCCGCTGCACATCGCCGCCGAAGCGGGCTACGTACCGGTCGTGGAAGCTCTGCTCGCGCGCGGCGCCGACCCGCTGGCGGTCGATCTCGAGCAGAAAACGCCCCTCGCGCGCGCGGCCGCGCGCAATCACGACGAGGTGATCGATTTGCTGAACAAGCGGATCTGAGGGCGGAGGGCGGAGGGCGGAGGGCGGAGGGCGGAGGGCGGAGGGCGGAGGGCGGAGGGCGGAGGGCGGAGGCGGAGGGCGGAGGCGGAGGGCGGAGGGCGGAGGGCGGAGGCGGAGGGCGGAGGGCGGGCGGCGGGCGGAGTGGGGGAAGCCGGCCGGCCTCTCTAGTACGTAAGCGAGCGAGCCCGGAGAGAGCGTGTAAGGGGGTCCAGGGGCAAAGCCCCCCGGATTAGTACGTCGGGAGGTAGGGCTGCAGGTAGCGCGCGATGATGGTCAGCCGGCCCGTGATGATCAGGACGCCGATCGCGATCAGCAGCATGCCCGAGGCGACCTCGATCGCGTGATAGTACCGCCGGATGCGCGCGGTGGCGCGAAAGAACTGGTTGATCGCGAGCGACGTGATCAGGAACGGGATGCCGAGTCCCGCCGAATAGACGGCCAGCAGCAGCACGCCTTCCGACACGCTGTTTTTCGAGCCGGCGATCGCCAGAATGCCGCCGAGGATCGGCCCGATGCACGGGGTCCAGCCAAACGCGAACGCGATCCCGACCAGCACGGCGCCGAGCGCGCTCGCGGGCTTCTTCTTCGTCTGGACGCGCTTCTCCGTCTCGAGCACCCCCAGGCGGAACACCCCCATCGTGTGCAGTCCGAAGGCGATCAGCACGAGGCCGGCGATCTTGCTGAGGAGTGGAAGCCGCGCGAAAAGGAAATTGCCGAGCGCGGTGGCCGTCGCTCCGAGCGCCACGAACACCATCGAGAATCCGATGACGAACGCCAGCGACGTCAGGAACACCCGCTGCCGCGACGTGCTGACCACGGCCGTCGTTCCGCGCATGTCGTCGAGGGTCGCGCCCGAGACGAACGAGATGTAGCCGGGGATCAGCGGCAGGACGCACGGAGACACGAACGACAGGAAGCCGCCGGCGAAGGCGGCCAACAGCGAGACGTTCTCGTTCATGATTCCCGGGGGGCGCCCGCCCTACTCGACTTCCTCGAGCGGGATGGCCCGCGGCATCGACGTGGCCTCCGGACGTCCCTCGAACTTGATCGGCGGCAGATCCTGGAACATCACGTTCCACTTCCAGCGCTCCGAGGGATTGGATGCCTGCAGCCAGCTGCGCCCCGGAACCGGGCGCGCGAAGGCGACCGCCGCGACCCCTTCGTAGCCTGCCGTGGCCGCCATCGCGCCGGCGAGGTCGGCGCGCACGTGCGCGCTGCCCGTGTACTCCAGCGGTACGCCCAGGGCGATCCCCACATTCGTAAAGACGCGCCAGTCCTCCTGCGCGTCCCCGGGCGGGTTCAGGGCCTGCGACGCGCCCTGCACACGCCCTTGTTCATTCGTGTAGACCGCATCCTTCTCGGACGAGGAGGCGCCGGGCAGCACGACGTCGCCGGCCCGCGCGAGATCGCTGAGCAGCACGCCATGCACGATGAGCAGCGGCAGCGCGCCGGATTTCCGGGCGGCGATGATCCAGGACACGTCGCCGATGGAGCCCGCCGGGCCGGGGTCGAACACGTACAGCGCCTTCACGCGTCCCTGCTCGACCTGTTGGCGAAACGCGGCGACGTCGGCCGCGCCGTGGCCGTCGGCCTTGACCGGGAACCCCAGATCGCGGGCGCCGCGCACGTTGGGGGCGTCCACGGCGGGCACCTTGAACTTCGTGTTCGGCGGCTGCACCTTCTCGCGCGTACGCCACGCGATCGCCACGCCGTCCTCGGGCACGCCAAAGGACGAGCCGAGCCGGCCGATCAGGAACAGCTCCTCGAGCGAGGCGTGTGCCGACACGAAGAATCGGAGGCTCCCGGGCCCCCCGGCGGCATCGAGCCGCTCGCGGATCTTCGTCAGCGCCTCGCGCCAGTCCGTCGGCTCCTGCGTGCCCGAGGCGGCGCGGAGGAGCGGCCGCTGCAAGCGATCGTCGCTCTCGATCCAGTGGTAGTCGAAGCGGCCGATGTCGCACATCCAGTAGCCGTTGACGTCGGGCTCGAGGCGGGGCGTCATCCGGATCAGCCGGGCGCCTTTCGCCCACTCCGGTTTCGCGCGCAGCCACGCGGTGGTGTTGCACCCCTTCGCACAGTAGGTGCAGATCGTGTCCACCGCCTCGGGGTTGTCCCACGGGCGCGACTTGAACCGGTAATCGCGCGTCGTGATCGCGCCGACCGGGCAGACGTCCATCAGGTTGCCCGAGATCAGCGAATGGACCCCCTCCTCCTGGAACGTGGCGATCTCGCTGCCGTAGCCGCGATCCACGATGTTGATCTGCGCGTCCCCGTCCACGTCCTTCATGAACCGTACGCACCGCGTGCAGAGGATGCACCGGTTCCGGTTCAGCATCAGCGTGGGGCCGAAATCCACGTCGGCCTTCACCCCTTCGCCGTCGAACACCCGCCGCGGGAACTGCATGCGGCTCTCGTTCGGGCCGAACGAATAGGAGTAATCCTGCAGCGGGCACTCGCCACCCTTGTCGCACACGGGGCAGTCGAGCGGATGGTTGATGAGCAGGAACTCCAGCACGCTCGCGCGCGCCTCGACCACGTCGGGCGTCTGCGTGTAGACCGTCATGCCGTCGGCCGCCATCGTGGAGCAGGACGTCTGCAGCTTCGGCATCTTCTCGATGCGGACGAGACAGACGCGGCACGATCCGTCGATGCCGAGCGCCGGATGGTAGCAGTAGAAAGGAATCTTGATGCCGTGATCGAGAGCGGCCTGCAGGACGGTCCGGCCCTTCTCGACCGTCACCTGCCGGCCGTCAATCGTGAGGCTGACGGTCTCCATGATCCTCGATCATATATCAGGGCGACCATGCGATTCGGCCGGGCGGGCGGCCGCCGGAGCGACCGCCCATTCGTGGGGATGGCCGGACGGGTGGCGGGCCACCGGCCGGGACGCCCGCTGACGGCGCTAACTGCCGCCGAGCGTCTGGTTCATGCCGGCCTGGATTTCCGCCGGCGTGAGCGCGCGGTTGTAGATCCGGATCTCGTCGAGGGTGCCCGAGAACCATTCGCCCCAGACGTCGTTCCCCCCCATCGTCAACGCCTGTGTCGTGCTGCGGATGGATCCGGAATACGTTTTCGAGCCGGCGAGCACGCCGTTGACGTAGATCGACAGCGTTCCGTTAGAGAAGGTCAGCGCCAGGTGCGTCCAGGCGTTCAGCGCCGGCGCGCTCGTGCCGGCCACGGCCTTGTCGCCGCCCGAGCCGGTGTTGATGTAGCCGGCCGGCCGCGGCGCGTTGTCGTAGCCGTAGAGCACGTAAGCCATGCCGCTGGTGTTGCCTTTGAACGCGACCGTTCGCCAGCCGCTCAGCGTCGTGGGATTGACCCAGGCCTCGATCGTCATGGCGGAGGTCAGCCTGAGCGTCGCGTTGTCGGCGACCCGGACCAGGCTGTTCGCGCCATTGAACACGAGCGCATGGCCGAACCGTCCGTTGGTCGTCCAGGCGGCGTTGGTGATCGTGCCGGTGTTGCCATGGCCGGACACGTCCGCCGTGGTCGTGCCGGAGCCTTCCGCGAACGTGTACGCCGCCACGAGGCCCGACGGAACGGTCCACGTGTTCGACACGGTGACGCCGACGGCCGCGGAGGTGGTCTGATTGCCGGCCGTGTCGGTGGCGATCGCCGTCAAGGTGTGCGGTCCGTTGCCCGTCGCCGTGGTGATCCAGGCGAGCGTGTACGGCGCGCTCGCGATGGGCGCGCCGAGACTGTCGCCGTCGAGCATGAACTGCACGCTTGCGACGCCCGCGTTGTCGGCGGCCTGAGCCGTGACCGTGGTCGTGCCGGAGACGGCGGCGCCCGCGCCGGGCGTCGTGATCGACACGGTCGGTGCGGTGTTGTCGACGCTGACGGTCACGGCGGCAGACGTGGTCACGTTGCTTGCCGAGTCGATCGCGCGCGCCGTGAGCACGTGGACGCCGTTGCTGCTGGATCCGGTGTTCCAGGTCACGGCATACGGCGCCGCGGCGTCAGGGAGCCCCAGCGCGGCGCCGTCGAGCAGGAACTGCACGCTGGACACCGTCCCCGACTCATCGGTCGCGGCCGCCGTCACGGTGACGCTGCCGCGAAGCCTGGCGCCCGGAGCCGGCGCCGTCACGGAGACGACCGGGCCGGTCGTGTCGAGCGGCGTGTAAACCGCCGCGTAGGACCCGGCCTGCGCCGGAAAGACCGCGTACGAGAGCCCTTTGATCGTCTGCACCGTGTGTGCGACGGCGGTTCCCGACCGCGTCAACGACGACAGCTCGCCGTTGGGACCCTCGGTGGGGAGCAGCGCTTCCAGGCCCCGGCTGCCCGTCCCGGGCACGATCGTGAAGGTCAGGGTCGTGCCGTTGAACGTCAGCGATCCGAACGACGACGAGTTGCGGCCGTCGAGCCACGTGAGCATCTGGGCCGCCGAGACAATCGGGACGCCGCGCGACAGCGCCGAGTCGACGATCGCATCCGACCCGTCCGAGTCGGCCGTATCGGTGTGCATGTTGGCCGTGAACACGCCGTAGTACCCCTTCGATCCGAGGGCATTGTCGAGCAGGGTGTCGATCGTCAGCGGGTACGTCTGGTCCGACTCGTCGGTCATCTGGGTCGCCGCCTGGTACACGTCGATCAGCGTGCCGTCCGCCTTGGCGAACCGCATCGGCAGCGCCGAGCCCGTGAAGAGTCCTGGTGTGTCGTTCACCCACGCGGGCGGCCAGTAGTAGTAGTTCGCATCGAAGCGCATTCCGTGCGCGAGCTCCACCTGCGGCTGGGTGTCGTAGTCGCTCCAGGTGATGCAATGCGTCCGGTTCGTCACGGGCGACACGAGGCCGGCGTACTTGGCCGTCCAGTCCGCCAGTTGATCGTCGTAGTCCTGCTGCAGCGATTCCGGCGTGAAGTCGTGGCAGTCGGTGGAATCGTGCAAGCCGATCTCGAACCCCTCGTTCGCGTAGACGCTCGCCTGCGCGTTCGTGAGCGGCGTCGACGGGTAGATGTACGACGTCGACCGGATGCACTCCCAGTCGGCCACCGAGCACCCCGCGGGGCTCATGTCGACATAATCGTCGAACCGTCCGGCGGTGCCGCCGTTGCCGTGATCGTCGCCGGTCATCACGACTGCCGCTTTCAGCATCCGCGGCAGGTACCAGAATCTCGGCAGCGGTTTGCGATCGCGCGTCATCGATTCGATCAGGTTGGCGAACAGCCGCATCTGTTCGTCTGCCTGCGGGATGGCAATCCTGGTGTGATCCACCCAGTCTGGCTGCCTGTCGCCGCTGGCCGCTCCGAAGAACAGGTCGTCGCTGCGGACGGGAGTCTGGCCGTCGCGCTCCTCGCCGGACCAGTCGGGGTTGCCCTGTCTCGTGTAGACCACCGAGCGGGCGAGGTCGTAGGCGAAGGCGGCTGCCTGGCCGCCGTTCGATCCCACGCTGCGCAGCGAGACGGCCGGGCTCGTCGTCGCCGTCGAGGCCGAGGCGTAGAGCGTGGCCAGCGCGCTCGCGCCATTCAGGCTGTAGCGATCGGCCGTGCCGTGGAATTGAATCGTCTGCGACACCAGCCCCGCGCCCGGGCCGCTCTGCGCGATCGACAGGTATGCGTCGGCGATGGTCGTGCTCTGGCTCGTCAGGCCCAGCAGCCCTGCCAACCGCGGGTCGGGGCGCATCGCGACCAGGTTGCCACCCGCGTTCACCCAGTTGGTCAGCATCGTGGTCTGCGATGCCGTGATCGGCATGTCGCCGAGCACCACGACGTCGTATGCGTTCAGGGTCGTGGCGTTCACGAGCGACATGTCGCTGATCGTGAAGAGGTTCAGCCCCTCGTTGCGCAGGATCTCGCCGTAATAGCGCGTGAACGGATTACCGGTGCTCGAGATGACGAGGATCGGGCCGCCCGGTCCGTCGTCCGGCGGCGCCTGCTGCGCGGCGGCGGTGGTGAACGTCCACGACACATTCGCCGCGAGTGGCGTGCCCGCCGTGTCCTTCACGCGCGGATCGGCCGCACCGCCATGTACCGTGGCCGTGTACTGCGTGCTGGCGTTGAGCGCAGTCGACGGGTGCAGCGTGGCCGTCCGGCTCCCGGCGTCGTACGCGACAGTCGCCGGCACCAGCGTCGACCCTGCTCGCAAATCGAACGTATTCGTGTTGACGGTCGAAGCGTCGACGCTCTCGTTGAACGTCGCCGTCACGAGAGTGGACGCCGCCACGCCGGTGGCTCCCGACGGCGGCGAGACGCCGACGATCGACGGCGGCGTCGGCCCGCCTCCATCGGCAAAGACGACGTCGACCCAGTAGTTGCTGGCGCGATACGACTGGCTTGGGAATCGGCTCGACGCGCCGTAGGCATACACGCCGTTCAGGCTCGTGCCGCTGGCGGGCGCGTGCAGCGGCGGATTGTCCACGCCGGTGTCGAAGTACGAATCGTCTCCCGCGTAGTGCCCGGATGGGGCGAAGTAGGACGCCACATAGACCGTGTCCGCCGCAATCGCGATGGGGGCGGCGAAGGACGCCTCCTGCCAGCCCGTGGCCGATTCGTTCGTGAAGGCGACCGTTCCGAGGAGCGTGCCGGCAGCCGTCCAGAGGCTGCCGACATGGGGGCCGTCGTTGCCGGCCCCTTTGTAGAAGCGAATCGCGTCGATGAATCCCGCTCGATCCGACTGGAACTTCACGCCGAGCTCGACCGACCCGCTGTCGGGATCCGCCGGGTTGGCCGGCACCGTCGCGCTGCTCCAGATCGAACAGGGGCAGTTCGACGTCGAGCCGCCGGACGCGGTCGTGAACGACCAGCTGACGCTCGCCGGCAGCGGATTGCCCGACGAGTCGGTCACGACCGGTGCCACGCTGCCGCCGTGCACCGTCGCGGGGTAGGCCGCTCCCGCCGCCAGGGACGCCGCCGGCGTGAGCGTCGCGGTGTGCGTCGCGTCGGCGTAGCTCACCGTCGCGGCGACGGCCTGGCCCGACGCGTCGCGCAGGTCGAAGGTCGCGGACCCGATGGAGCTGCCCAGCATCGACTTGCTGAACGCCGCCGTCACGCCCGTTTCCACAGGCACGCCGGTCGCCCCGGCGGCCGGCGAGACCCCCGTCACCGAGGGGGCCGAGGTGTCGGGTGCAATGGGCGTGACCATGTCGGCCTGGATCTCGGAGGCCTGCAGCGCGCGGTTGTAGACGCGGACTTCGTCGATCTGGCCCGCGAAGAATTCACCCCACGGGGCATCGCCGCCGATCCGCAGCGGGTTCGTCGACGTGCGCATCGCGCCGGTCTTCGACGTGCTGGAGACCTGCGTGCCGTTGACGTACAGCCGCATCGTGCTGCCGTCGTACGTCGCGGCCAGGTGCGACCACGCGTTCAGCGGCAGCGAAGCGATGCCGGACAGTCCCGCGTCGGAGCCGCCGGTATTGAGATACAGCGCCGGTCGTGAGGAGTTGGAGCTGTACAGCGCGTAGGCGAGGCCGGAGGCCGTTTCCTTCAACAGCGCCGCGCGCCAGCTGCTCTGCACCGTCGGATTGACCCAGGCTTCGAGCGTCATGCCGGTCGTGAGATCGAGCGACGCCGAATCCTGGACGGTGACCCACGCATTACTGCCGTTGAACGCCAGGGCCTGACCGAACTTGCCCGTGGAGGTCCAGGTGGTGTTCGCCAGCGTGCCGGTGTTGCCGTTTCCCGACTGGTCGGCGGTCGTGGTGCCCGCTCCTTCGTCGAACGCATAGGCCGCGACGAGGCCGCCGGTCGTTCCGCTTCCCACGATCGTGACCGTCACGGAGGCTGCCGGATTCTCGACGTTGCTGCTGTCGTCGGTCGCGCGCACGCGAATCGTGAGCGGTCCGTTGCCGGCAGCCGTCCACGAATAGCTCCACGCGGAGGTGCCGGTCGCGGTGGTCCAGCTCGTGCCCCCATCCACCGACACCTGCACGAGGGCGACCTCGCCGCCCGTGTCCGTGCTGGTGCCGCTGATCGTCACGGCAGCGCCGGCGTTGAACGTCGCGCCAGCCGACGGCTGCGAGATGACGGTCACCGGCGGCGTGACGTCGCCGGTGCCCGCATCGAACACGAGACCGCTCTGCAGCGTCGACGGCCGCGACGATCCCATGTCGGCGAACAGGTTGACGGTAGCCTGCTGCATTCGGATATCCGCGGGCGCGTTGCCGCGATCGTGATCGCTGTCGAGCCCCCAGCTCCACTGCACGGTGCCGGCGCCGAACACCAGCCCGTGGCCCACCGGATCGCGATAGAGCGTCAGGCTGTGCGTCGCGGTGCCCGATCCGTAGGAGGACCCGTAATCGAGCAGCTTCGAGGGGACGTCGACGGTCGTCCTGGAGAGTTCGAGGACGCCGGACGGCTCGAAGCCGTTGTCGAGCGGCTCGTCCCACTCGTAGCCGAGCGTTCCGTCGGTCAGGACCGCGGTCGTGCCGGGAGCCATCGTCGCGATCGAGGTGTGGCGCCAGAACGGCTGCGAGCCGAACGAGGCCGGAACGCGGATGGCGGTCTGCGCTCCGTCGTTGACGGTGAAAATCGTCCCCGTGACCGCGTTCTCCGGGCGCCCGCCATCGGCCGGCGGACTGAAGCGCGGATCGCGCCAGGTGCCCGTCCAGACGTTCGGGAGCGGATCGATCTTGGCGTTGGCGTGTGTTTCCTTGTAGCAGACGAGCGTCCGGTACGGCGTACCGCTCCCGTCGATGCTGGACTCGTACCGCGTCTTCCAGAACATTTCGTTTCCGCTGAAGAACGCGAGGCTGAGTCCCGCCGCGCGCGCCGATTCGATGTTCGCGCGCTGTTGGCCCGACCAGTACTCGTCGTGCCCGACGGAGAGAAAGATCTTGTGCTGGAGGAGCATCGCCGGACTGCGATCGGTGTCGACGCCGCTGGCGTAGCTCATGGCGTAGCCGTTGGCCTCGAGGAACCGGATCATCGGGTACTCGGCGTTGAAGAAGAAATCCTCCGGGCCGGTGCCGCGCGTCGTGAACGGGCGGTTGTAGCTCACCTTGTACGCGCGCCCCGGGCTCGTGCCCGGGCCCCCGACGTACAGGCTGTTGCCGCCGTACTGGTTGTAGGCCTGCCAGGTCGTATCCGACGTCTGGAACAGGAAGTCCGCCGTGCTCGCATCGTCGCGGACGACGAAGACGATGTGGCTCGAGCCCGCGGTGCCATCCGTGCGAACGAGCTTTGCGATGTACACGCCGCTCACGGCGTCCGGCGGCACGGCCCAGGACGCCGACTCGTGCCAGTTGCCGCAGTCGATCAGGCCGGTCGGGCCGTCGACGAGACAGTTCGGCTGGTTCTGCGGCAGCGACGCGCTCGGCAGGATCGAGTCGACCTTCCGGGCCCCGAGCCCGCCGTAATAGCCGATGCGGTAGATATCGAGCCGGTAGGCGGTCGCGTTCGTGTCGACCTTGAAGTGGACGGTCTGGCCGTGGTCGACGCTGATGGCCGTCGCGAATCCCTGGATCGAGGTGCTCCCGGCGCCGTTGATGTCCCACTCGCTCTCCGGATTACCCGGCTTGCTGTTCTCGCACGCGATCGGATTGATGCTGTCGCCGCTGCACGGGTCGGGCGCCTGAGCCACGAGCCGGATGAAGGGGGCGCGTCCCGCGACGACCATGGCGACGAACGTGAGAACGAAGAGCAGGCGGATGGAAACACGGACCAGCGGTCTGGGACGCATGAAGGCGCTCTCTCGATGACGGAATGTTGGCGGCCGCGGTACACGCCGGTGTCGTGACGCCGCGAGCGTGGGTGACGGTGCCGCAGCAACGCTCGCGCCATCGACGAGACGCCGAATTCCGGCCGAGGATCGATGATGCTGTTTGGGAAGTCCGCCGGCGCGGCGACGCATGTCGGCGGTGTCGCCGAATTGCGATGAACGGTGATGCAGGCCCGCCGCGCGGACGCGCGTACGGAAGTCGCGCGGCGCCGCGATGAAGTCTGCCGAACGTGCGGAAAGTCTACCGATCGATGTCGGCGAGCGCGGCCGAATCGCGGTTCACGTCGACGCGATCGAGACGTCCCTTCAACGGGAGGCGCCGTTCGACGATGCGTCTGTCGACGTCCACGACGACGCTCTCGCTGGATCCGTCGGCATACTCGAGCGTGACCGTGACGGGCACTTCCATCGGCGGCGATGTCTGTTCGAACCGCACCGTCAGGGTCCGGCCCGACGCGTCCTTGACCGAGGAGAAGCGAAGCCGCGGGATCGCCGTCCCGCGAATCCACGCGTCGAAGAACGCCCCGAGCGGGCGCCCGCTGACCGCTTCCATCGCGGCCTGGAAGTCCGCGGTCCCCGCCTTCTTGAACCGCCACGTCGTGTAGAACCGGCGCAGGCCCGCAAAGAAGGCATCGTCGCCGACCAGCCGCCGCAGCATGTGCAGCACCATCGCGGCCTTGTCGTACACGATCGCGCGAAAGACCCGGCTGTCGTTCTTGATGTGCCCGAGCCGGTAGCCGAGAGAGATGGGGCCTTTCGGCGACATCTGCATGCCCCACTTGCGCATCTTTCGAATCACGTCCTCGAACGCCCCCTCGCCGTCGTGGCGTTCGGCGTAGAGCGCGGCAAAGTACTGCGCGAATCCCTCGCTGAGCCACTGCTCGTGGTAGTTCTTCCAGCCGACCGCCTGGCCCCACCACTGATGCGCCACTTCGTGCGCGAGAAAGTAGGCCGGGAAGTGGTCGAAGGCGACCGGATCGGACGACCAGACGAACGGGCTCGTCGGGGCCGGCTGATCGACGATCGCGAGGTAGGCGGGCCCATGTCCGCCCGGTAGCTGTGATTCGGTGATCGCCAGCGTCAGCGTCCCGTAAGGCGCGTCGCCGAGAATGGACGTGTACGTCCGGAGCACGTCGGCCGCGCGCGCCGTCAGCTCGTGCGCGCGCGTGCCCTCGCGGGGATTGGCGTCGGCGAGCAGCGTGAACGTCGCCGGCGCACTCGTGCGGCCCGCGCCGCCGGCGGGCAGCAGCGCGTCCGCCGTGCGGAGCTCGATGTGCGCGGCGGCGAGCCGGTCGAAGTGGCTCACGAGGAACGCGAGATACCGCGCGGGGCTGGTGGCCGCGAACACCGCGCGCGTGCGGGCATGCGTCCCGGGTGCCGCAGGCAGCAGCGTGGCGGGCCCCTGCGGCGTGCCGCTCGCGACGGCCGTGTAGTCCGCCGGGATCGTCAGACTGATGCGCGCGGTCGCGTAATCCGTGACGGTCCCCTGCGGATACCAGAAGCTGCGATTGCTGTACAGGAACCGCGGTTCGAGCATCGTCTGGGATCGACCGTCGTCCCCCGTCGTCACCACCTGCACCGTTTCGCGATCGAGCGGCTGCGGCGTCAGCCGCCCGCCATACGTCATCGTGACGTCGAGCTGCGCCCCCGCCGGCACCGTGGCCGGAAAGCCCACCACCACCGTGTTCTGTCCGACGATGCGCAGCGTCAGCAACCGGCCGAATTGCGGCGACGTGGCGCTCCGGATCACCAGCGCATCCGCCAGGCGGATCGTGATCGTCGAGACCGGGTTGGCGTCGATCCGAAGCGTCAGGCGCGTGACGCCGTCGACCCACAGGCGGTCGGGCGAGAAGGTGGTGTCGATGTCGTAGTGCAGGACGTCGTAGTCGAGCCCATCGTCCTCGCTGTAGTCGCGGCCGTGGGCGGCGAGTTTGTCGGCCGACGCGTACACCGAGATGTTCCGCCGGTGACGGCGATCGAACAGCGAGATGTCCTCAGGCTCGTTCGCGCCGCGCGCGTACGTCAGCGTGCCGTATTTCGACGTCACCATTTCGGCGACGGCATCGTCGCCGGTCGGCACCAGCGACCACTTGTCGGCGCTGAGGTCCGAGATGTCGACCTGGAAGGTCAGGGGCGAGTACGTCGAAAAGATCGCCTGGGCCCGGCGCAGGTCGTCCGGCCGCGGCGTACGCCGCACCATCGAACCCGACAGGTGAGCGGACAGACGCTGCGGATTGATCCGGAGGAACAGCGCCTTGAACGAGGTCGACAGCGCATCGGCGCCGCAGAAGATGTGGACCTGTCCGCGTTCGGCCGGCGGCGAGGGGGAAAACGTCAGGTGGCCTTTGCCGAGCAGCACGAGCACGGTCGTGCCCGCCGCGGTGCTCGCGGCGAACGCGCGGCCGCTGTTCATGGTGAGCAGCAGGTCCGGTTCACGGATGCTGAGATTCCGGACGTCGAACTGGACGGCGGGATCGAGCGCGAGGCGGTACAGGCCCGAGACGACCGAAAGGCGTTCGAGCGCGGCAATCTGCCAGAGACCTCCGACGAGCGGGCTCGGCTTCGCGTCCACGCGCCACGTCGACAGCGTGCCTTCGCCGCGCCGGTCCGCGAAGATCTCGAGGCGCAGGCGCTGCTCGCCGTTGGTCCGGGGTGCACGGTCGCGCAGCTTCACGGTGACGTGCGAGACCGGCGCAAGCGTCATGCGGTTGACGAAATCCGTGTCCATGCCGGACGGCTCGTCGAGATTGAACAGGGCCCGCAGCGCGGGCGCATCCGTCTGCGCGATCGCCTGTTCGACGCGCGCCACGAGCAGGTCGATCGGATCCGGCGCAGCCGGTGTCTGGCCGGCGCGCGCCGGGACCGGCCAGAGGCAGAGCAGGGCGGCGAGCACGCGGAGGCGCATGGACCATCAATATTAGACGGTAGCGGGCGGCCGGTCGGGCGAATCAGCGGCGCTTCAGAACGAGGACGGTGAGGTCGTCGGTGAACCGGGAATCGCGGGCGTGCGCCTCGACGTCGCGGAGGATCGCCGTCCCCAGTTCCGAGGCGGACGCGTTCGACCGGCGCGCCAGCACCCCCTCGAGGCCGCTCTCTTCGAACGGCTGGCCCGCCGGATCTTCCGCTTCCGTGATGCCGTCGCTGTAGAGCACCAGCAGGTCGCCGGCATGGATCGTCGTGGCCGCCTGTTCGAAGGTGCTCTCCTCGAACATGCCGAGCGCGACGCCGGTCCCCATCAGCCGTTCGATGCTGCCATCGGCGCGCCGGAGCAGCGGAGGCGTCTGCCCGGCATTCACGTAGTCGAGCGCACCGGTGGCCGGCGTGTAGACGCCATAGAACAGCGTGATGAAGCGCGAGGCGGGCGCGTGGCGGCAGATCTGGCGGTTCAGCCGCGCCATCAACGTGCGCGCGTCGAGATCCTCGTCGACGAGCGTGCGCAGCACCGCCAGCAGCAACGCCATCAGCAGCGCCGCCGGACTGCCCTTGCCGGCCACGTCGCCGAGCGTCAGGATCACGCGCCCGTGGCCGAACGGCAGCACATCGTAGAAATCGCCCCCCACGGTGTTCGCCGGCCGCGTCGTGCCGCTGATCTCCACGTCGCCCACGATCGCCGTGCCGGCGGGCAGCATCGCGAGCTGGATCTCGCGCGCGACCTCCAGCTCGCTCTTGAGCGACAGCCGGTCGGCGACCTCGAGCAGGACGAGCAGGTTGATCAGCAGAAAGCTGACGAGCAGCGCCAGCGTCCCGTCGGCCCACCGCAGCGCGGGCAGTGCGATGTGGAAGAAGGGGAGCCCGAGCGGCACCGCGATGAAGCCCACCCCGCGATACAGCTTCAGGATGCCGAACAGCGCGGTGATGAGCGACAGCAGGTACAACGCACGGCGCGCCGGCGACAGCTTCAGCGTGAAGGCGACGAAGACCTGGCGCGTCCGGATCGTCTGGCGCCGCAGCCAGCCTTCGTTCGCCAGCTCGTCGTCGTCGAGCCCCTTCGAAAAGAACCGGTACGCCTCGCGGGTGTCGCGCGTGAAGAGGCGGTGCAGGTCCTCGGGGCGGACGTCGCGCGCAAGATCGCGCGTCCAGGCATCGAGCCAGTGGCGCTCCGATCGCGCATTCGGACGGGGGGAGGAAGCGGAGGATCGCATGCGGCCGGGAACCACCGTCGAGTATAGACCAGCGCTCGTGGGTCAGCCCTTCATGGGCTGACCGCGACCAGTGGCATTCACGTTGATCCGTTCCCTCCCGGAGGCCGGCGAACGGCGCGAATGGATACCCGACCTCCCTCGTTTGCGGCGGAGAACTGATGAATGTGGGCAGCGCGCGTGCCACCCGGCGGTCGGCCTTCGGAGACACGGTGATTGTCGTGTTCCTCGTCGCTCAGGTGTTCGACGGCGTGCTCACCTACGTCGGGGTGCGCACTTACGGGATCCACATGGAAGGGAACCCGCTGCTCGGCTGGATGATGCAGGTGTTCGGCGAAGCGGCGGCGCTGGCGGCCGCCAAGGTGACGGCGGGCGGCTTCGGGATCGCCCTGCACCTGATCGCCGTCCACCGGCTCGTCGCCCTCCTGACGGTGTTCTACATCGTCGTCGCCGTGCTGCCCTGGCTCGGCATCCTCTTCTACGGCCGTTGATCGGGCCGGACGAATTCCGAGACGATCACCTGCAGCACGGCGGCCGTCGGAACGGCCAGGACCGCCCCCAGAATCCCCTGCAGCTCGGCCCCGATGAGCAGCGCCACGATGACGGTGACGGCGCTGACCCCCACCTGGCGCGCCATGATCTTCGGCACGAGCACGTGGTTCTCGAACTGCTGCTGCACGACGAAGAAGATGAGGACGAAGAGCGCCGTCTTCGCGGACACGGTGAACGCGACCGTGACGGCGGGGATCGCGGACAGCACCGGCCCCACGACCGGGATCATCTCCCCGACGCCCGAGATGAGCGCCAGCACGTAGAAGTACGGCACGCCAATCAGCCACAGGCCGATCGCCGACGTGCTGCCGATGATCGCGGCGAGCAGCAGCTGGCCGCCGAGCCACGCGCTCACCTTGAACGTCACTTCGCGGCTCGCCGCCGCCGCGCGCACGCGGCTGTTCGCCGGGAACAGATGCAGGAACGCCGCGCGCAGCTGCTCGGCTTCGACGAGCAGGTAGAACGTCAGGATCAGGATCGTGACGACGCCGAACAGCCCCCCCACCACGTTGGCGACCGCGACCGCGACGGTCCCGACCGCCTGACCGCTGTTGCCGACCTGCGTGCGCTCGACCGCCTGCTTGAGCGTGATGTGCTCGTGCAGCCAGCCGCGGTCGATCAGAAACTGCTGCGCCTCGTTGAACCAGCCGGGCAGCGCGTACCAGAGCGCGCGCGCCTGCGAGACGAGCGGCGGCAGCACCAGGAACAGCACGAACGCGATGAAGCCGAGGATGACGACATAGATCAGCAGGATCGCGAACCAGCGCGGGAAGCGCTTCGACCCGATCGGCAGCAGCTTCTGGCGCTCGATCAGCCGGACCATCGGGCTGAAGCCGACCGCGAGCAGGCCGCTGACGTACACGAGGAGCAGCGCGCCGCGCGCGAGATACGCGCACCACACGATGATGATGGCCAGCACCATCATCGCGATGGTCCATCGCACGAGGGATTTCAGATCGTCGATACGAAGGGGGGCACTCACCGCCCCTCGCGGGCCAGGAACTCGCGCGTGAACGCGCCGATCTCGTCGTAAATCGCGGAAAGCTCGGCAGGCGCCGCCAGAAAGACGACGCGGAAGAACCCTTCGGCCGGATCGGCGCCGAACCCGGAGCCGTACACGCAGAGCACGCCTGTCGCGCGGAGCAGCCCGAGCACGTAGTCCTGGTCGGTGACCCCCGGCGGCAGCGACACGCGCGGCATCGCGTAGAAGGCGGCCGACGGCGCCGCCACGCTCATGCCCTCGATCCCGTTGAGGCGCCGCACCGTCAACTCCGCGCGCTCGCGCAGCGCTGCCCGGAAGCTCTCCTGGTGGGAGCGGTCTCCCGTCAGCGCGGCGACGATCCCGTGCTCCATCGGCCCGGTCGTGCACAGCCGGCCATCCGCCAGCCTCTTCACGGCGCCGAGCACTTCGTCGAGCCGGTCGGTGCGGCCGACCGCCATCCAGCCCGCGCGCCAGCCGGGCGCCAGGTAGGCCTTCGAGAGCGACGAGAAGGAAATGATCGGCGCATCCGGCGCAAGGCTGGCGATCGAGGGCACCGGCCCGGCGAAGGCGAGATCACCGTAGACTTCGTCGGCGAGGAGCGGAAGGTTGAACTCCTCGGCGACCGCGATCAGATCGCGGCGCACCTCGGGTGGATAGGTCGCGCCTGTCGGGTTGTTCGGATCGATCACGACCAGCGCCCGCGTCGCGGGCGTGATCGCGTGCCGCAGGTGATCGACGTCGGGCAGCCAGCCGCGGCCGGGATCGGTCCGGTAGAACACGGCCCGCGCACCGATCTTCGCAAGCACTGCCGTATAAAGAGGATACGTGGGCGCCGGGACGAGCACTTCGTCGCCCGGGCCGGCGAGCGCCGTCAACGTCAGCTCGATCCCTTCCGACGTGCCCGAGGTGATGAGCACGCGGTCGGGCGTCACGGGCATTCCGCGCTGGCCGAGCTCGGCCGCGACCGCCTCCCGCGCCGCCGCGATCCCGGCCGACGGCGCATACCCGTTGCGCCCCTCCCGCATGGCGCGCTCGACCGCCTCGATCATGTGGGCCGGCGTGCGAAAGCCAAACGTGATCGGGTCCCCAATGTTCAGGTACTTGACGGTCCGGCCCGTCGCCTCAACCTTCTGCGCCTCCGCGACGATATTGCGGATGGCGTAGACGAACCCGCGAAGACGGCCGGCTACAGGAATCGCCGCGCTCGTGCGCATCGCGAAATCTTACCAGCAAACGCCAAACCCGCCGCGAGCGTGCAATGGTGTAAAAACGACACTGCGCCCACCGCGCAATCGTGTAATTGTTACGCGATTACCGTTGGGCCAGGCCGCACACGACAATGGGCGTATTCGGATAAAATAATATGGATCAGCAACTTAGAAGCTTGGCAAGCTCTTTGGAGACTGTGAAGGCGATGAGGCGTGGTGCTCTGTGTGCGCTCGGCTGGCTGATTCTGGTGGCGTTCGTCGCCTCCCCGTCAGCGCAGGGCGTCGTGCAGGAGCAGCGCCCGACCTTTCGCGCAGCTGTCGACCTCGTCTCCGTCGCGGCGGTCGTCCGCGACCGGCATGGGCGATTCGTGCACGACCTCCAGCAGAAGGACTTCAGCGTGCTCGAGGCCGGGCACGTCCGTCCGATAGTCGAATTTCATGCCGACGATGACGCGCCGGTCCGGATTGCGCTGCTGTTCGACGTCAGCGGCAGCATGCAGGTGGCCTCGAAGATCGAGGCGGCCCGGCAGGCGGCCCGGCAGGTGCTCAGCTCGCTCCGTCTCGCGGGCCGGGCGAGCCATGACGAGGCGGCGGTGTTCAGCTTCGACACGCGGCTGCAGTCGCTGCAGGGGTTTACGACCGATCCGACGGCGATTGAAGATGCCCTGGCGCGCGTCGCTCCCTTCGGCGAGACATCGCTGTACGACGCCGTCGCGCAGACGGCGCGCCGGGTTGCCGCGTCGGCCGACGCGGGGGCGCAGCGGCGGGCCGTCATCGTGCTCACCGACGGGGTCGACACGAGCAGCCGGCTGACGCCCGCGCAGGTCTCCGGGATCGCGAGCGAGATTGACGTGCCGGTCTACGTGATGGCGGTCGTCTCGCCGCTCGATCATCCCGGCGATCCCGAGTCGGTCGTTCCGGCGCGCGGCGACGACCCGGGCGCGCTGCAGAATCTCGCGTACTGGACGGGCGGCGAGCTGTTCATGACGAGCGCGCCGGCCCACGCGAGCCTGGCGGCGCGGCAGATCATCGACGAGTTGCGGCATCAATACGTGTTCGCCTTCGACGCGACGCCCGGCTCCGGCTGGCGGCGGCTCGAAGTGCGGACGAAAGACCGGAACCTGACTGTCCGGGCGCGCAGCGGGTACATTGCCGGCTCCACGGGCGCGCCTTTGCAACCATGAGGCAACCACGGAGGCTGATTATGAAGAAGTTTGTGCTCGTCCTCCCCGTGCTCGCGCTCACGCTGGGCGGCTCCAGCGCGTGTGCCACGAAGAAATTCGTGAAGGGGCAAGTGGGCGAGGTCAACGACAAAGTCGAGACGATGTCCAAGTCTCTCGAGGAGACGCAGGAGCGCACCCGCGCGAACGAAGCGAAGATCGCGCAGGTCGATCAGGTCGCGCAGGCGGCCGACAAGCAGGCCGCCGAGGCGGGGCAGGCCGCCAGCACGGCGCAGCAGAGCGCCGACAAGGTGAACGCCCGCGCCGACGCGCTCGAAGTGGCGTCCAAGCGAATCGTCTATGAAGTCGTGCTCAGCGAAGACGAGGGCAACTTCAAGTTCGGTCAGGCGGCGCTGCCCAAGGAAGCCGAAGCGAAGCTGGACGAGCTCGCCCAGCAGCTGAAGGCGAACCCCAACGGCGCCTACATCGAGATCGAAGGGCACACCGACAGCGTCGGGCCGAAGGACGTCAACTACAAGATCGGCCTCGAGCGCGCCAACGCGGTGAAGAAATACCTCTACGAGCAGCAGCAGATTCCGCTGCACAAGATCAACGTGATCAGCTACGGCGAAGACAAGCCGATCGCCCCGAACAAGACCAAGGCCGGCCGCGCGCAGAATCGGCGCGTCGTCATCAAGGTTCTGGCGTAGCCCTCAACCGCTGCGCCGGGTCGGGGGCGGACCGCAGGAATCGGCGCCGGATGGTCCGGCGCCGGTCCACTGATTCAAACGTCAGCACTTTCGCAGGGTGCTTCGCGGTCCGTCTCCGACCGGGCGCAGCGGCGTTCCGGCTGGCAGCTCCCAGCTCCCAGCTTCCAGCTCCCAGCTTTGAAAGGAAGCCCGTCTTCCTTATGAGCTGGAAGCTGGCGGCTGCCGGCTGGAAGCTGCCAGTTCTGTGTACCCGCCCTGCAGCCCGCGCCCGTTCGCGCCGATACCCCGGTCTGGAGGGTTGCCATGCGGTCCGTGCTTCGATCCGTCTTCCCGGCCGTGGCGATGGTGATGCTGTGCGCCGCGCCTGGCGCCGCGCAGGGGCTCGGGATCGGCGCCCGGGTCGCGATGGTGCGGGCCGACGCCAAGGCGGACCCGAGCGCGGCCGCGCTCCGGTTCTTCGGCGGCCAGCTCCGCGCGCGCCTCTCGCCCAAGTCGGCCATCGAGCTGTCGCTCGATCGGCGCGTCGAAACGTCCAAGGACCTGTCGCAACGCGTCACCGACTATCCGCTGCAGGCCTCGCTCCTCCTGTTCCTCGTCCGATCGACGTTCTCCCCCTACGTGCTCGGCGGGGTCGGCTGGTACACGCACACCGTGTCGTCGCTGGCGTCCGACGGCGGAACGGCCGATTCGACCACGACGAGGAAGATGGGCTATCACGCCGGCTTCGGCGCGGAGGTGCTCGCCGGCAAGCACGTGGGCCTGGGCGCCGATTACCGGTACACGTTCGTCCACTTCGGCGGCAACGATTCTGGCGGGGTGCTGCACTCGGTCGTCCCCTCGTACCGGGGCTCGATGTGGACCGCCGGCGTCACCTTCTATTTCTAATCACCTCTTTCCGCGCCGCACCGTTGCGCGCCCGGACGGCCGGCGCGCAACAATACTCCGTCCCGCCCCGTCGAACAGTGTCAGAATAACCGCGCGGCGTCCGCCGCCCGTCATCATGAACCGCTACGGCCCTACCGTGCTTCGTCTCGTCGTCGGCGCCACGTTCGCGGCGCACGGCGCGCAGAAGCTCTTCGGGGTCTGGAACGGCGGCGGCCTGCCGGCAACCGCGGCCATGATCGGATCGCTCGGATTGTCTCCCGCCTGGCCGCTGGCCATCGTCCTCGGCGTGGTCGAGTTCGTGGGCGGCCTGATGCTGATTGGCGGCGCGTATACGCTCTGGGCGTCGCTGGCGCTGCTCGTCGACATGGTCGTGGCGATCTGGAAGGTGCACCTGCCGCACGGGTATTTCCTGGCGCAGGGCGGGATGGAGTACAACGTCGTCCTGGTGGGCGCGCTGCTCGCGCTCGTCCTGACCGGCGCCGGCGCGCTGTCGGTGGACGGCCGTCGCGCCCGATCCGCAGAGATCCAGGCCGCCGGCCGCGCGCGGCTGCGCGCGGGCAAGGTGTGACGGCCGGCGTCCGGCTCGCCGGCACGACCATCACGCACCCGTCGAAAATCTTCTGGCCCGACGAGGGCATTTCGAAGCTGGATCTCGCCCGCTTCTACGCCGGCATCGCCGGCCAGATCCTTCCCTGGATGAAAGGGCGCGCGGTCACGATGGAGCGCTGTCCCGACGGGCTGCGGCGGCGCTGCTTTTACCAGAAGCAGGCGCCGGCGACCCTGCCGCCGGACGTTCCCACCGCGCGGATCCCCGCACCGACCGCCGGCCGCGACGTCGACTACATCGTGGGCGGCAGCCGCAAGACGCTGCTCGCGCTCGTGAATCTCGGCTGCATCGCGATGCACGTGATGAACAGCCGGATCGACCGGCTCGAACAGCCGGACTGGCTGGCCTTCGATCTCGATCCCGCGAGCGGTTTCGGGGATGCCGCCCGCGCGGCGCTGCTCCTCCGCGAACGTCTCGAAGAACATGGCCTCGAACCGTTCGTGAAGACGTCTGGCGGCCGCGGGCTGCACGTGCTGGTGCCGCTGCGGCGCACGGCGGGACAGGAGGCCGTCCGCGCCTATGCCGCTTCGATCGCGGCGGAACTGGCGGCCGCCGAGCCGCGGCTCGTGACGATCGAAATCCGGAAGGCGCGCCGGCGGGCGCCGGTGTACCTCGACGTGATGCGCAACGCCTCCGGCCAGACGCTCGTGCCGCCGTTTTCGGTTCGCTGGCGGCCGGGCGCCCCCGTCTCGATGCCGCTGCGCTGGGACGAGGTGAGCCCGCGGCTCGATCCGCGCACGTTCAACCTGAAGACCGCCGAGCGCCGCATGGCCGCCTCGCACCCGTGGGACCGGTTCTTCAGTCGTCGCCAGACGCTGCCCCGGCCCTAGCGTTGTCAGGCCATGAAGGCCTGCTCCACGGGTCTCCCTACGTCTGTGGGTCAGCCGGCTTTGCCTAACAAGTGGCGGCTGCCAAAATAATCGGAAGGCTGCCAAAAAATGAGAAGAGGCCGCAGAACCAAGTGGATTCTGAGGCTCATAGCTGACTTCTATGGACGCCGGATCAATACAGAAGAGTCTTGTGCCGGTTGGCAACTATCTGGCCCGCGTCCCTCAGGCGACGTCTGTCCTTGAAACTGCGTTGAGATTTGCGCGCGTGGCTCGGTCTCCAGCCGCTCGAAAATAAACTGACAAATCCGAGTTTTAAGCGGGACTAGTTTCAAAGAAAACGGTCCATGGTTCACCATCTCAAGTGTAATTGTCGCGTTAAATCCCGCGTGAATGGTGGGCGCTGTCATGTGAACCATTAGACCAAGCCTCGCGAGCGAACTTTTCCCCTCGACTCTCGCGGCAAGTAGTGATTCAGGCTTGAGGTAGACGCGCTCACGGGTCTGACACAACATCACCTGACAAACGCGCCTGTAGGGCGGAAGGACGATAGTGCCGTCGTTTTCTGCCTGGACAGGAATCGAGTAGTGCTTTGCTGTTAAACCGTAATTTTGTTCGGAGAGATTTAGCGTCACATCCACGCCGGGAGCGTTGAGAGCTCCAAGATTCCAGCACCGGAACGTGCTGGCGGCGCCGAGGACAATGTCTACCGCTGATGTTGAGTATTGCTCTGAAACTGGAACAGGATCAATTTCGATAAGACCCTCAGATAATGCGCGCCGAATACCTTCGTCGCTGAGAATCATCTGGGCGTTTTACGCGGTCGCCACCGCATCGTTTTCAACCCATGTGCGTACGCCGCCCACGACCGGCTCGCCTGGCAGCTGCACAAGTGTTTTTCCGCCAGATTTCTCGACCACATAGCCCTTTACGCGGCCGTCCACACCGTTGTCGTTTGGTTCGGATTTGACTTCGACACTGAATCGGCTGATGTAGTACGCCGACGATCCGTTGACCGTGACGTAATATTCCGTGTCGAACAGGCCAGGGAAAACCCTGCAGAGGATGTAGGCGGAGCTCATATTGGACTGCTCTGTTCCTTTTCCCGAGGCGGAGCGAAAAATTGAACGAATCTTAACCTGTACAAACGAATTGTCAAGCTGTAAGTCGCTGCCGGACAAACACTTACGTAGAGATGGTTAGCATAACGAATGCCATACAAGTTGCATGGAACGCCAAATTTTAACAGGCTGTGCACTTGTCCAACTCAGCGCAAGCGCCGAGTCTGTTATTTCTTGCTTCGTGCATCTGGTACAGCTAGAATGTCCGCGTTATGGGCGTTATGAATCTTGGCGAAACGATCCGCCGCAAACAGCAACGCATCGCTGAACTACGGCAGGAGATTACCGATCTTCAAGCCGAATTAAAGGAAGCCCGTAGCATCCTGTCGGGTAAGGCGGCTAGCCGCGAGGACATCAGGAGCGCGACACGTGTCGTTCAGCGCCGGCCACCCTCTCGCGATACCGTCAGGAAGCGGCCCATCAAGGAAGGGTCGTCTGTCTGGTGGGCACGTCAGCTCATGCTGAGCTGGCAGCGCGACGAGCACATCGACACCATTGTGGCAGAGATTGCGCGCGCGATGGGAAGGCCAATATCGAAGCCGACGGTTGTCTCGAACCTCTCGCGCTATGTCGCGCGCAACGACACTTTTACGCGGACGGCTGAAAACAGGTACGGATTACTCAACTACGACGAGGGAATGTCGATGACGGGATAAGACGTACACGACGAACGGGGCAATTCCCCCCTGGTTGGTCGCCTGAGGGAACGCCCCGCTTGATCGACGGTGTCGGTAGTTTAGTGGGGAAAACGCCCTGTTGGTAGCAGGGAGTAACGGGATCGAAACCCGTCCGACACCCCAACTCGTACCTAGGAGAGTCGAGGTGTGTTTTCCTACCGGCCGTCTTTCTTTCGTGAGATTAGCACGGCAAGAATCATCTCGCAAGCCGAGCCGATCACGATTCTGGCAGCGCGCCAGCCGCGCGAAGCGCCAACTGTCGAAGCCACGCCGAAAGCTCCAATCCGGCCCGATTTGCGGCGTTTTCGAGCGCGCGCTTCTGCTCGGACGTGACACGCATCCGAACGACGTCGTCTTTGACCCGTTTCTTTGGAGTCTTCGCCAATGGCTATAGCGTAGCCCATTTGTAGCCACAACGCAACCACAAAATACTTGTTGACAGTGTAGCTCTATTGTAGCTACAATGTAGCTATGTTGAACGAAGCCGTTGACGGACGTCGGCAGCGTGGCTTGGAAATCGCGGCAACAGCCAGGGTCGCCCGGAAGGGGAACACCTGGACGGTGCCCTCCCAATCGCTGAACGGTCGCTATACCGTCGTCAAAGCGGGCGACGAGCTTCGGTGCTCGTGCCCCGACTACGAGTTGCGCGGCCAAACGTGCAAGCACGGCTACGCTGTGGAGTTCGTCATTCGCCGGGAAACCGCGCCAGACGGCACCGTCACGGAAACCCGCGCCGCGCGCGTGACCTACGCTCAGAACTGGCCCGCTTACAACGCGGCGCAGACGAGCGAGAAAGACGAGTTCTGCGCGCTCCTGCGGGATCTCGTCTCGGACATCCCGACGCCAGAGCAGAAGCGCGGCCGCCCGTCGCTCCCCCTCTCGGACATGCTGTTCGCGGCGACGTTCAAGGTGTACTCGACCGTGAGCGCGCGCCGGTTTATGTCGGATCTGCGACAGGCGACCGCGCTCGGGCTGATCGACCGCACGCCGCACTACAACTCGATTTTTAATATCCTGGACCGCGAGAGCCTGACGCCGATCCTGTCCGCTCTGATTACGCGCTCCGCGCTCCCGCTCAAGTCGCTAGAGACGGACTTCGCCGTCGATTCGACGGGATTCGGCACGCAGTGCTTCTATCGCCACTACAGCGCGAAGTACGGCCACGACCAGTACTCGCGCGATTACCTCAAGCTTCATGCGATGGTCGGGACCAAGACGAACGTCATCGCGGCAGCCGTCGTGAGCGACCGCGATACGCACGACGCGCCCGTCCTGCCGCAACTTGCCGCCACTTGTGGGCAGCACTTCAACGTCGAACGCGTGAGCGCGGACAAGGGCTACTCCAGCTACGGCAACACGGGCGCTATCGCCACGATGGGCGCGGAGCCGTTCATCGCGTTCAAGGCGAACGCCAACGGCCACAGTCCGTCTCCGCTCTGGAACAAGGTGTTCCACTATTTCCAGATGAACCGCGACGAGTTCCTGACGCACTACCATCGCCGCTCCAACGCCGAATCGACGTTCTCCGCCATGAAGCGGAAGTTTGGCGACATCATCCGGAGCAAAACTCCAACGGCGCAGCGGAACGAGCTGCTCTTGAAGGCGCTGTGCCACAACATCGTGTGCGTTATTCACGAGATCCACGAGTCAGGCGCGACCGCGCTGTTTCCGCAGCTCACGCCGGCCTGCCCAAATAACGGGCCGGCTGCACAACAATTGCTCGGTTGGGAGTAGATTGTGGGCAAAGCCGGGTCAGCCCTTTACGGGCTGACGACCCGTGAGATGAGCAGATCCCAGCGGTCTGGGTGTAACATCAGCGATCACACCGGGGGTCTTCATGCCGTCCAGACGAAAAGACCAGCCAGGCTTCAGCCGCCGCAGTTTTCTCAAGACCGTCAGCGCCGGAGGCGTCGCCGCGGGGGTGCTCGCGAAGGCGCCAGGCGTCTCGGCGCAGGCCGCGGTGCACGCGGTCGGCCCAGGTGCGGTTCCCATCACTCTCACGATCAACGGCCGCGCGCATCACCTGGAGGTCGAGCCGCGCGTCACGCTGCTCGACGCCGTTCGCAATCGGCTCGACCTGACCGGCACCAAGCGCGTGTGCGATCGCGGGGCATGCGGCGCGTGCACGATGATTGTCGACGGGCGCACGATTTACGCCTGCTCGACGCTGGCCATCGAGCATCAGGGACGGAACATCCGCACCATCGACGGCCTCACGACCGGCACCGTGCTGCATCCGGTGCAGCAGGCGTTCTGCGAGCACGACGGCCTGATGTGCGGCTTCTGCACCCCGGGATTCGTGACCGCGACGGTCGCGCTGCTCGAACGGAATCCGAATCCCACGCCCGAGGAAGCCCGCAAGGCGCTCGACGGCAACATCTGCCGGTGCGGCACGTACGTCCGCGTGCTCGAAGCCGCCTTGACGACGAAGGGGGTGCGCCGTGGCTAGCTGGCCGCCCGTCGCGGATCGCGAGCTGCTCGGGAAGTCGATCCAGCGCATCGACGGACCCGAAAAGGCCTCGGGGCGCGCGAAATACACCTACGACATCGTCCGGCCCGGGATGTTGTTCGGCCGGATCCTCGGCTCGCCGCACGCGCACGCACGCATCAAGTCGGTGGATCTCGCGGCCGCGCAGAAGGTGCGGGGCGTGAAGGCGGCCCTCGCCGTGGTCGATCCCGGCGGCGAGGTCAATTACCAGGGAGAAGAGATTGCCGCCGTCGCGGCCACGACGGAGGAAGCGGCCGAGGACGCCATCCGTCTGATCGAGGTGGAGTACGACATCCTGCCGCATCTCGCCACCGTCGAACAGGCGATGTCGCGCGACGCGCCGCAGGTCTTCGAGAACGGCAACGTCACGAAGCCGTCCACGCGGCAGGACGGCGACGTCGACACGGCGCTCGCCGGCGCCACTCACATCGTCGAAGGGCTGTACCACACGCAGGTCCAGACGCACACGAGCCTCGAAACGCACGGGGGCATGTGTGAGTGGGACGGCGACAAGCTGACGGCCTGGGTGTCGACGCAAGGGATCAACGCCTCGCGCGAAGGGCTCGCGCAGACGCTGAAGATTCCCCAGGCGAACGTGCGCGTCCTCACGCAGTACATGGGCGGCGGGTTCGGCAGCAAGTTGAGCGGCGACGTGCAGGTCGCCATCGCCGCGCGCCTCGCGAAGCTCGCGAACGCTCCTGTGAAGATCATGCTCGACCGCAAGACCGAGCACCTCGTCACGGGCAATCGGCCGTCCGCGTACGCGCAGGTGCGCGCCGCCGCCGATGCGCAAGGCAAGTTCGTCGCCTGGGACGCCCAGACGTGGGGCACGGGGGGCGCCGGGCAGGGCGCCGGCTTCCCGCTGCCGTATCAGGTCTATGTGTGGCCGAACCGCCGCCAGGTGCACCGAGACGTGTACATCAATGCCGGGCCGCAGCGGGCGTTCCGCGCGCCTGGTCATCCGCAGAGCTGCTTCATCACCGAAGTGGTCGTCGACGAGCTGGCGGATCTGCTGAAAATCGACCCGCTGGAGCTCCGGCTCCGCAACCTTCCAGACGTCGCGCCGAACCAGCAGTGGCGGAAGTACTTTCCGATCGGGGCGCAGAAGATCGGGTGGAGCACGCGGCATCCGACGGGCGACCCCACGGCGGGGCCGATCAAGCGCGGCATGGGCTGCGCGTCGAACCGGTGGGCCGGCGGCGGCAACCCGCGGACGCGCGCGAGCTGCGAGATCATGCCCGACGGCAGCGTCGTCACGCGCATTGCGACGCAGGACATCGGCACCGGCACGCGCACGCTCGTCGCGATGATCACCGCCGAGACGATGGGATTGCCGCTCGCGCAGGTGCAGGCCGCGATCGGCGACACCGATTATCCGTTCGCGCCCGGCAGCGGCGGCAGCATTACCGTCGGATCGATTTCGCCGACCGTCCGCGTGGCGTGCGAGAACGCCCGCGACGGCCTCTTCGCGAGAGTCGCCCCCGGCCTTGGCGTCGAGCCGGCCGCGCTCGTGGCGAAGGACGGCCGCGTGCACCCGAGGGACGATGCGTCGAAGGGCGTGTCGTGGAAGGAGGCGTGCCGGCAGCTCGGGACGGCGTCGGTCACCGGCGACGGCGCGTTCGATCGCGCGCTCGCGACGGTCGGGACGAGCGGCGTCCAGTTCGCCGACGTCGAAGTCGACATCGAAACCGGCATCACGCACGTGAAGAAGATCGCCTGCGTGCAGGATTGCGGCATGGTCGTCGATCGGCTCACCGCCGAGAGCCAGTGCTATGGCGGCATCATCATGGGTACCGGGTTTGCGCTGTTCGAGAACCGGATTCTCGATCGCAACACCGCCCTCATGGTGAACCCCAACATGGAGTGGTATCTCGTGCCCGGCATGTCGGACGTGCCGGAGATCGACGTCACCATCGTCGATCAGCCGGAACGCGGCGTCGTCGGGCTGGGGGAGCCGCCGGTGATCTCGACGGCGGCGGCGATTGCCAACGCGGTCGCCAACGCGATTGGCGCGCGCGTCCGCCGGCTGCCCATCACGCCGGACGCGGTGCTGGCGGCGCTCGACGAGGCGCGCGCGGGAGGGACGCAATGAAGGCCTTTGCCTACGTGAACGCCGCGAACGAGAAGGAAGCCATCGCGGCGCTGGGGCCCGAGCGCGGCCGGATCCTGCCGCTGGCGGGCGGCATGGACCTGCTGGGGCTGATGAAGGACTACATCGCCCAGCCGGAGCGGCTCGTCAACGTCAAGAACCTGGACCGCGCGATCGCGAAGGCGCCGGACGGCGGCCTCCGGATTGGCGCGGCCGCCACGCTCGTGGATCTCGCCGGCCATGCCGAGGCGGCCCGGATGTATCCCGCGCTGGTGCAGGCGGCGGCGGAAGTCGGCACCCCGCAGATTCGCAACAGCGGAACGGTCGGCGGCAACCTGAATCAGCGGCCGCGCTGCTGGTACTTCCGCAACGAGGAGTTCGCCTGTTTGAAAAAAGGCGGATCGCGGTGCTTTGCCGTCGACGGCGAGAACCAGTTCCACGCGATCTTCGGCGGCGGCCCGTGTCATATCGTCCACCCTTCCAGCCTGGCCGTGCCCGCCGTGGCGCTGGGCGCGCGCTTCCGGATCGCCGGTCCGGCCGGCGAGCGTGAGGTGAAGGCGGAAGACTATTTCATGATGCCGGACCGCAATCTGTTCGGTGAAACGGTGCTGGCGCCGAACGAGCTGCTCACCCACGTGCTGCTGCCCGCGCCCGGCGCGGTGAAGAGCGCGACCTACGACGTCCGGTATCGGCAGTCGCACGACTGGCCGCTCGCGACGGCATCCGTCGCGCTGGACATGAACGGCACGGCCGTGCGCGGCGCCCGAATCGTGATGGGAGCCGTCGCGCCGATCCCGTGGCGCGTGCCGGAGGCCGAGCGGGCGCTCGCGGGCCGGACGATCGACGAGCAGACGGCGATGGCCGCGGCCGACGCGGCGGTGGCGGGCGCCAAACCGATGAGCGGGAATCAGTACAAGGTGCAGATCGCGCGTACCGCCGTCAAACGCGCCATCCTGAAGGCGGCTGGGTTATGAATCATCCACCTCTCGTCTCCAGCCAACTCACGCCGTCGCACTGCGCGCATCTCCGGCACAAGGGCATGTACGTGACGCAGGACGACTCGAGCGGGCTGCTGGCCTCGTATCGCGACTGGATCGAGGCCACCGCCTACTGGTGCGGCTGCACGCAGAAGGCCTTCGGTCCCGACGGCCGGCCGGTAACGGCCGAGGCCTGTCGCGGCGGCCGCGGCTGCTGCGAGCATTGACAATCGGAGGACCTCATGCGGAATGCAACGTTGATCTTCGCGGCCGCGCTGCTCGCGGCGCCGCTGCCCGCGCTCGCGAGCGGACCGGCCGCTTCGTCACCCCTCACCGGCGACTACGTGGAAGCCCGCACCGCGGAAGTGTTCGCGGGGGGCTGCATCATGAGCAGCGAAGGGGAGCCCTCCGGCCGTGAAGCGATTCTCGCCTGGCACGTGGATCAGGGAGCCGTGAACGGCGTCTCCCTCGCCGGCCTGTCGATCGTCGCCGTCGTCGCCGCCGACCGCAATCTCGGGACACAGGAGCTGGGCGGCGCGGCCCCGCGCGTGATCAAGACCGCGCTGCGGATCGACGATCGCGCGAACGCCGAACAGCGTGAGGCGCTCGTCGCGATGGCGCGCCGGCTCGCGCCCGGGCTCGTCGCGGACGTCGTCGACGTCAAGGCTGTGCCGATTGCCTTCACGCGCGACGCCTCGCACGTGATGGTCCATGCGGGCGAAGCGCGGCTCGACGTGATGACGCACATGAAGCACGACCCCTCGTGCGGCGCGCTGCAGTGGTTCCAGCCGCTCGCGAAGGTCACGGGGGCGGAGATGGGGCTGACGCGCACCGAAGCGTGGTCCGGCTCCTCACTCGGATCGCAGTGGCAGATGTCGGACCGCCGCTCGTCCTTCTTCGGCACGTTCTCGATCGGCGCGCGTTGATCCGCCGCATCGGACCTCCTGTCGGGCGCCGGCCGCCGGCGCTCCTTTCGATCATGCGCACCCGAATCTCACTCGCGATTGCGCTGCTCGCCGCCGGCAGCATGGTCGTCGCCGCCCAATCGGCTCCCATCCAGGCGTCGCGTCACAATGACCCGCCGCCGCCGGACCTCGCCCCGGCGATTGCGCAGCAACTCGCCTCCGGCGGCGTTCGCGCCGTCGCCGGTCCTTTGACCCTGACGTTCTGGTGGGTCAAGGCGCTGCCGCTCGGCGAAGGCAGCGGCCCCGCCGCGTGGTCGGCCGTGCCGGAGGGCTCGCTCGTCGGCGCCGTGAAGCTTGCCGGCGACGGTCAGGACATCCGCGGTCGCGTGGTCAAGGCGGGCGTCTACACGCTGCGCTACGGCATTCAGCCGGCCAATGGTGATCACCTGGGCGTGTCCCCCTATCGCGATTTCCTGCTGATCTGCCCGGCGGCGCTCGACAAGGCTGCCGCGCCGACGGGCCACGACGGCGCCATCGATCTCTCCAAGCAGACCATCGGCGGATCCCATCCAGCTGTCTGGAGCCTGGATCCACCGGAGACGACCGAGCCGCTCCTCAGCGTGCACACGACGGACCTCGGACACAAGTCGCTGATCATGGAGGTCCCCGCCTCGCGTGCCGGCGCCAGCGCGGGGGCGCTTCGGTTCGGTCTCGTGCTCATCGGCAAGATCGAAGCGTAGCGGGCGGGGGCCAGATGGATTTCCAGGGACGCGCGGTTCTCATCACCGGCGCAAAGCGGATTGGCGCGGAGGTCGCGCGCGAGCTGGCGCGGCGCGGCATGGATGTCGCGCTGTCGTACCGTCGATCGCGCGAGGAAGCCGAGGCGGCCGCGGCCGACGTGACGGCGCTCGGCCGGCGCGCCCATATTGCCGCGGCGAACGTGGCCAATCCGGAGGAGTGCCAGGCGCTCGTCGACGGCGCCGCCCAGGCGCTCGGCCGCCTCGACGTCCTCATCAATATGGCGTCGGTGTACTCGGCCACGCCGTTCGACGACATGACCGAGGCCGTGTGGTCCGCCGTCGTCAACGTCGACCTTCGCGCGGCGTTCCTCTGCGCGCGCGCCGCGGCGCCGCACCTGCGCAAGGCGGGCGGCGGCCGCATCATCAATTTCGCCGACTGGGTCGCGGCAAGCGGGCGTCCGCGCTACCCCGGCTACGTCGCCTATTACGTCGCCAAGAAAGGGATCATCGGGCTGACGGAGGCGCTTGCGCTCGAGCTCGCGAAAGACGGCATTCTCGTCAATGCGATTGCGCCGGGCCCGATTCTGCCGCCGCCGGGCACCTCGGCGGACGAACACCAGGCGGTCGAGGCGGCCACGCCGCTTGGGCGCTGGGGAGGCGAAGGCGCCATCGTTCAAGCCGTACGCTTCCTGATCGAAACAGATTTCGTCACCGGCGAAACGCTGAGGGTCGACGGCGGCCGTCACGTCCGCTGACCTGTGAAATCGCTTACCTACCCCGCAGCCGGCTCCCTGTTTCCTGATAGTTACGGCAATCAGCCGCCCGGCAGGGAACTTGCTCAGTGCTGAGGCGGAGGTAACGGACGCTGTTCCGCCGATATGGACCGCTCGAAACACACCAGCTCGCGAGACGCCGGTTATCCGTGGCCCCTGCCTGACCGCAGACTCGCCGCCCCGACGGTCCTCGTCGTCGAAGACGATGCGGACATCCGGGAGATGCTGTCGGTGCTGCTCGATCTGGCCGAGCTCTCGACGATCATGTGCGGCACCGCGGAAGGGGCGCTCGAATTGCTGAGAGAGCAGCACGTCGATCTGGTGCTGACCGATTACGCGCTGCCGGGACGCAGCGGATTGTGGCTGCTGGACTGTGCGAGGAGAGAAGGGCTGATTCGCGACACGCCGGTGCTTGTCGTGACCGCGCACCCCGAGCCCGCGGGGCTCGCCGGGTACGAAGTGATCCAGAAGCCGTTCGATCTCGACGAACTCGTCGAGCGGGTACGCCAGCGCCTGGGCCAGCGCCGGTCGTCCGCACCACGATCGCTGCCGGCGGCTCCACGAGGCCCCGCATCCAGGCAGGGCGGGGGCGACGGTGACGGCGAGTGCCCGGAGCCGGTCGAGCTGATCGTCTACGTGCCGCAGGGCGCGAAGCGCCACGACGGCGTCGAGCAGATGCAGAAGATCCTCTCTCGGTTCACGTCGCCGCGTGTAAAGCTGACGGTGTGTGAGGTTCCGCGGGGGGCCGGGGGCGCCTCGTGCACGCCAGGTCAGGTGTTGATGCGCCGCGGCGCCGGGCCACAGACCTTCATCCTCGGCCACCTGTCGAACCCCGATCTGCTGCTCGAATTGCTGAACACCTGCGGCCGGGAACCAGAGATGTAGTCCGGGTCTTCAGACCCGGCGGTCGGCCTGAGGAACCCCAAACAGCGCCGACATCGCCTCCAGTGCGCCCGTCAGCTCCCGCCGATCCCGCGCGAAGCAGAAGCGGATGTACCCTTCGCCCGCGGCGCCGAAGTCGGCGCCTGGCACGCAGCCGATGCGGCCTGCGGAAATCAAGTGCTCCGCCATGGCCCATGACGGCGACGCGGGAGCGGACGGCGCGGACGACCGCCAGTCGGGATTGATCCGCACGAACGCGTAAAAGGCGCCGCGCGGCGGTTCGCCGGTGAACATGCCGGCGGCGTGTTCGCGCAGGCCGCGGTAAAAGAGGTCGCGGCGCGCTTCGAGTTCGTCGCGGAACGCGGTGACGCAGGCCTGCGATCCTTCGAGCGCGCCAATGCCCCCGAACTGGACGACCGACGAGACATTGCTCGCCGTGTAGAACAGCACTTTCTTCATGCGTTCGCGGACCGCGGCGTCCTCGACCGCGAAATAGCCGAGGCGCAGACCGGTCATCGCGTACGTCTTGCTGAACGTGAACAGCGAAATCGTGCGCTCGTACATTCCCGGCAGCGAGGCCGGGCTCACGTGCGCGGCGCCGTCGTAGACGACGTCTTCGTACGCTTCGTCTGAAATCAGCCACAGACCATGGCGTTCGGCCAGCGCCGCGATCGCTTCGACGTCTTCGCGGGTCAGCACCCCGCCGGTCGGGTTGTGCGGCGAGTTGACGTAGATGGCGCGCGTCTTCTTCGTGATGCACGACGCCAGCTCGTCGAGGTCGTAGCGCCAGCCGCGGCGCTCGTGCAGAGGGCACGGCACGGGCACCGCCTGCGCGGCGCGCAGGTTGCCCATGCACGGCGGCCATTCCGGGTCGGGCACGATCACCTCGTCGCCGGGTTCGAGCAGCGCGAGACAGGTGATGTACAGCCCGTGAATGCCGCCCGTCGTCACCATCACTTCGTCGGGGCTTCCGACGGGGATGCCGTTTTTCGTCTGCAGCTTGGCGGCGAGCAGCTCGAGCAGCCGCGGCACGCCGGCGGTCTGGAGGTAATGACTGCGATTGTCGTCGATCGCGCGGTGCATCGCCGCCTTGACCGTGTCGGGCGCGTCGAAGCTGACGTCTCCCTGATCGAGGCGGAACGGGTCCTTGACGCCGTACATCATGTCGCGGATGCGGATGATGCCGGAGAACGGAACGTCGTCGAGGTAGCGGGCCATGGTGGAGCCTTCGATTCTACGCGGGTCGCGGTTGCGGCTGCGGCGCGCGAGCGCCGTCGACGCGTTCGAGAATGCGCGCCAGCGTGAGCGCGGCGCGGCCAATCGGGAGATTGCTGATGTAGAAGTGCCGGACACCGGCCGCCGTCAGCTCGCGGATCGAGCGGGCACACACGTCTTCGGCGGATGCGCCGGCGCCGAACTCGGCGCGCAGCTCGTCGACGGGAACCGGCAGGAACGCACGCAAGGTCTCGAGCGTCCTGGGATTGGCGGACCGGTAGAAGAAGATGCCGAACAGGCCGGGCAGCGCGAGGCCGCGGCGCGCGGCTTCGGCATTGAACCGCTCGACCGCCGGGCGGCTGTGATGCGAGACGATCTGGGTCAGGAAGAAATCGGCGGTCACGTGAGAATCGAGCAGGTGTCCGACTTGCGCGGCGGCGTCGGCGTGCGGGTTGGCCCAGCCGCCGAGCGCCAGGTCCATCTGCCGCGCATGAATCAATTCGCGGAGCTGCCACGCGTGCTCGACGCATCGCGGCGGGCCAATCTGCCGATCCCCGCCGAGCACGACCAGCGCTTCGAACCCATGCTGCCGCGCCCGATCCGCGTACGCGACAGCGTACTCGCGCGAGTGCTTGCACGTCAGGAACGGCACGACGTGCGAGCGCGGCACGTCGCCTCCGAGATTGCTCACGAGATGCCGGAGGTTGTCTTCTTCTTTCAGACCGACGGCGCTGTCGGTCAGGAACACGTACGTGCCACCGCGCGTGAGGCCGCGCACCGCGTGATACGTGTCGATCCACGCGTCCATGCTGGCGGCGGTCGCGAGCTCCGCTCTTGGGGGGCGCAGCTCCGCCGCAATCACCGGAGTTCCCTGCCGCAGCTGCTCCACGAGCGTGCTCGTCATCGACGCCAAGCCACTATACTAACCGCTCCGACCGCATGAACAGCCGCGACGTTCGCCTGCTCGATCGACTCCGCGCCCTGCCGGCTGCTCCGCTGCCGCTCGAGCCGAGCCCGGTCGAAGAACTGTCGCGATTGCGCGACGCGCTCGGCGGCGGCCCCCGTCTCCTGGTCAAACGGGACGATGCGATCGCGTTTGCGTTCGGCGGCAACAAGGTCCGGAAGATGCGCCTGGTGGCGGCGCGGGCGGTGGCCGACGGGGCCGACACGCTCGTCACGAGCGGCGGCGTCCAGTCGAATCATGCGCGTGTGACGGCCGCCGTCGCGGCACGGCTCGGCCTCCGCGCGGTCCTCGTGGCGAACGGCACTCCACCCGCGCCCTTGACGGCGAATGCGCGCCTGGATCATCTGCTCGGAGCCGAGGTGCGATATGTGCCCACGCGGGAGGACCGCGCGCCGATGGTCGAGGCGGTCGCAGAGGAGCTGCGTACGGCCGGTCGCCGGCCGTTCGTCGTTCCGATTGGCGCGTCGATCCCGCTCGGCGCCGCCGCTTACGCTCAGGCCATCGGCGAGATGCTCTCCCAGATCGAACCGCCCGACGTCATCGTCCACGCCACCTCCTCCGGCGGAACGCAGGCGGGCCTCGTCGCCGGCTGCCGGCTGCACGGCTTGCAGACGCACGTGACGGGCATCAGCGCCGACGAGCCGTCGGCTTCGCTGGCCGCGACCGTTGGCGATCTCGTCGGCGGACTCGAAGCGTTGCTGGACGCGCCGCCGGGCCGCCTGGTGCCCGGCAGCCTCGACGTCGACGACGCGTTCGTTGGACCCGGGTACGGCATGCCGACTCCGGCATCAGAAGAAGCCATCGTGACGTGCGCGCGGCGTGAAGCGCTGTTCCTCGACCCCACGTACACGGCCAAGGCGATGGCGGGCCTGATGGCGCGCGTGCGGGACGGTCGATTCGGGTCCGCCCAGACGGTGTTGTTCTGGCACACAGGAGGTCAAGTGGGGCTTTTCGCATGATCGACATCACATTTCTTGGCGCCGCCGAAACGGTCACCGGCTCGAAGTATCTGGTGAAGAGCGGCAGCGCGCGCGTGCTCGTCGACGCGGGGCTGTTCCAGGGGCTGAAAGAGCTGCGGCTGCGCAACTGGCAGGACCTGCCGATGCCGGCCCGCGAGCTGGACGCGATCGTCCTGACGCATGCGCACCTCGACCACTGCGGGTATCTTCCGCGGCTGATCGCGCAGGGATTTCGCGGACGGATCTTCTGCACGGCCGGCACCAAGGATCTCTGCGGCATCGTCCTGCCGGATGCCGGTCGCATCCAGGAAGAAGATGCCGACCACGCGAACCGGCACGGCTACTCGAAGCACGAACCGGCGCTGCCGCTCTACCGCGAAGTCGACGCCTTCCGTGCGGTGTCGCAGCTGCAGCCGTGCGGGTACGACCGGCCGATGCCGGTCGCCGACGGAATCGAGGTGGAGTTCATCAACGCCGGCCACCTGCTCGGATCGTCGTACGTGCGCATGCGCGTCGACGGGCGCACGGTGCTGTTCGGCGGCGATCTGGGCCGCTTCGGGCGCCCGATTCTCCCGGATCCGACGATGGTCGCGGAGGCCGACTATCTGCTCGTGGAATCGACGTATGGCGACCGCGTGCACGAGGAGGACGACCACGAGGACCACCTCGCGCGCGTCGTCAACGACACGGCGGCGCAGAAAGGCAAGCTGATCGTTCCGGCGTTTGCCATCGGCCGCGTCGAGGAGCTGCTGTACTGGCTCAGGCAGCTCGAAGACGAGAAGCGCATTCCGGTGCTGCCGGTGTATCTCGACAGTCCGATGGCCATTGCCGCGCGGGCGGTCTACGCCGCGCGCGTGCAGGAGCTCGACCCCGACATGCAGCCGGAACAGCACGACGACGTGGCGCCGCACGATGCGGCGGCGGCCACGCCGGACGTCGGCTCGCGCCAGCGCCGCGCCCGTCAGGAGCGCCAGATGTGCGTCTTCTGTACGGAGCGCCTGCGGACGATCGATTCGCCTCGGGAATCGAAGGCGCTGACGGCGTCGAGCGAGCCGTCGATCGTGATTTCCTCGAGCGGCATGGCCGAAGGGGGGCGTGTGGTGCATCATCTGGAAGCGGCGCTGCCGCACGCGAACAACACGGTGCTGTTCTGCGGGTACCAGGCGGCCGGCACGCGCGGGCGCCGGCTGCTCGACGGCGAGAAGCAGATCAAGATGTACGGACGTTGGGTCCCCGTCGCCGCGCGCATCGAGCGGCTCGAGTCGATGTCGGCGCATGCCGACGCCAACGAGATCATGCGCTGGCTCGGCGGCTTCGCGAGACCGCCTCAGCGGACCTTCATCGTGCACGGCGAACCGCCGGCCATGCACGCGCTGCAGCAGCGCATCGGCTCGGAGCTGCACTGGACGCCGTACATCCCGAAGTATCTCGAGACCGTGACGCTGTAGCCGGCCCGGCGATACCCCACTGGAGCCTGATAAAATCGGCCTCATGAGCGCAGCGGCCGATCGATCGACCCCACCGTTATTGGGCCATCCGCCCGACACGCGGCCCTATCTCCTCGAGCGTGTCGAGGACGCGGCCGTGGTGCAGATGTATGCGGACGGGTTCGAGCGGCTGCCGCTCGGCGAAAAGATCCTGATCTGGCACCTGTATCAGGCGGCGCTCGCGGGACGCGACATCTATTTCGACCAGCGCTACGCGCACAACCTCGAGATGCGCGATGTGCTCGAGGAGGTCGTCACTCATGCGGCGGGCATCGATCCGGCGGCGCTCGCCGAGATCGTTCGCTACACGAAGCTGTTCTGGATCAATACCGGGCCGCACAACAACCTGACCGCGCGCAAGTTCGTGCTGAAGTGCTCGCCGTCGGCGTTCGCCGGAGCCGCGCACGCGGCGGCACGCGCGGGCGCGCGGTTCCCGCTCCGCAGCGGCGAAACCCTCGAGGCGATGCTCCAGCGCATGGAGCCGTGGTTCTTCGATCCGGCCGTCGACCCGATCGTCACGAACAAGACGCCGGAAGGGGGCCGCGACATCCTCGATGCCAGCTCGAACAACCTGTACGTCGGCGTGTCCATGAACGACTTGGCGGGGTTCGAGGAGCGCTATGGCCTCAACTCGAGGCTCGTCAAGGAAGACGGGCGGCTCGTCGAACAGGTGTACCGCGTGGACGGGCTGTACGGCGAGTACATTCGCCGCATCGTCGGGCATCTCGAGGCCGCCGTGCCCTTCGCGACCGAGTCGATGGCCGCAGCCCTTCGCGCGCTGATCGCGTTTTATCGATCCGGGAGCGCGGCCGACCGGATCGCCTACGACATCGCCTGGGTGCAGGACCGCGAGTCGCCGGTCGACACGATCAACGGGTTCGTCGAGGTCTACATGGATCCGCGGGGCATCAAGGGCTCCTGGGAAGCCCTCGTCTATTACGTGAACCCGGAGAAGACGGAAGGGATCCGGAAGCTGGCCGCGGCGGCGCAATGGTTCGAAGACCGGATGCCCTGGGACCCGCGGTACCGCAAGGAGGGGGCGGTCGGCATCACCGCGAATGCGATCGATGTCGTCGTCGAAGCGGGCGATTCCGGACCGATCACGCCGGTCGGGATCAATCTCCCGAACGATCAGACGATCCGCGAGCGCTACGGCAGCAAGTCGGTGTCGCTCTCGAACGTGAACATCGCGTACGACCGGTCGACCCAACCGGAGTTCCGCGCCGAATTTTCCTGGACCCCCGAAGAAGCGGCGCGCGCGGAAAAGTGGAGCAGCGTGGCGAGCGAGCTGACCACGAACATGCACGAGGTGATCGGCCACGGGTCGGGGCGCATCTCTGCGAGGCTCAACGGCAATCCGCAGTCGGCGCTCAAGGAACAGTATTCCGCGCTCGAAGAGTCGCGCGCCGATCTCGTCGCCCTCTATTTCGTGTCCGATCCCAGGCTGGTCGAACTCGGCCTCGTCGACGCCGACGACCAGCCGGAGATCGTGCTGGCTGAGTACGAGGGGTACGCGCGGAACGCGCTGGTTCAGCTTCGCCGGGTCCGCGAGGGCACCCAGATCGAAGAGGATCACATGCGCAACCGTCAAATGGTCGTGCGCTGGCTCATGGCGAACACGACGGCGATCGAGGAGCGCCGTCGCGAGGGCAAGACCTACTACGTCGTCACCGACGTCGGCGCCTTCAAGGAAGGCGTCGGGCGCCTGCTCGCGGACGTGCAGCGGATCAAGGCGGAGGGAGACTACGCCGCGGCGAAGGCGCTCTTCGACACGTACGGTGTCCACTTCGACCCGGCGCTGCGCGACGAGATCGTGGCGCGGGTCGATCGCCTGAAGATGCCCTCCTACACGGCCTTCGTGCAACCGCGGCTCGACGCCGTCGCCGACGACGACGGGGCCATTGTCGACGTCCGCATTTCATATCCACAGGACCTGACCGCGCAGATGCTGGCCTACTCGGGCCGCGGCGCCTGATCGATCGAGAGCTGACGGTCGCCACCATGACCTCGTGCCCGCTGACGATCGTCTTCTGCGGTGTGCTGGCCGCCGCAGGTACGGCGACCGGCCTGCGCAACCAGCAGCCTGCGCTCCCCTCGCCGGGCCCCGTCGACGCCGTCTTGCAGGCGGTCGATGCGCATGCCGATCCGGCGATGCTTCTGCGCTGGGCGCGGTCGAACGATCCGACCGTCCAGACGATCGCGATCCGGGCCCTCGGTAACCGGCACGATCGCGCGTTGACGCGCCCGCTCATGCCGTTCGTGGCGTCCCCGACGCCTGCCGTGCGCGACGAGGCGGTCGCGGCGCTGGTGCAATCGCTGAAGGGCGATCCGCTGCCGGCCGATCCGAATCAGGTGTCCGCCGTCGAGCGGCTGTTGATCGGCTCGGGCAGTCCGCTGGCGGCGGCAGCGCTCGGTCGCCTGCCGTACACGACTGCCGCAGACGTGAAGACAGCGGAGCGGTTCATGGCCGATCCGAGCCGGACGATTGCGGCCGGCGGGCTCGAGGCGCTCGCGCGTCTGCATCCCCGGCTGGCCGACTTCGATCCGGAGACGGTCGAGACGCTCGCGGCCGTTGTGGCCCGCGAGCAGCCGGGATCCCCGTTCGACGCGTTGGGCGCCCTCATCGCGGCCCGGGCGCTCGACCCGGCGTCGGAGAAGGCGGCGCTCTCGGCGGCGCCGTCGACCACCATCGACGACGAAGCGGCAGCCGAAATCCGCCGCCTTGCGCTGACCGCTCTGAGCGGCGGAGCGGTCGCGCTCGGACCGGACGACCAGTTCGAGGAGATCTCGCGCCTTCTGCACGATTCCTGGTACACCGTCCGCTACGAGGCCGTGCGCGCCTACGCGCGGCGCGAGGCGGCGTCGCATGGCTGCGGCCCGCTCGTGCACGCGCTGACCGATGATTCGGTCCATGTGGCGCTTGCGGCCATCGACGCGCTCGGGCAGGCGTGCCGCGGCGAGGACAGTGTGACCGACATCGTCGTGGCCGAAGCGCGCACGCCGCCGCCCGGCGGCCCGTGGCAGCGAGAGGCGCACGCGCTCGTGGCCCTCGCCAGGCGAGATCCCGCGCGCGCGGCGATCTCGATGCCGGCGTTTCGCGCGCACCTCCTGTGGCAGGTCCGCATGTACGCGGCCGCTGCCGCCGGCGTGATCAAAGATGCCCCGACGTTGACGAGGCTCGCGAGCGATCGCTCAGACAACGTCGTCAACGCGGCGCTGCCGCTGCTGCAGGCGCTCGATCCCGACGCGGCGGCGCCGCTGATCGTCGCAGCGCTTCGGCGGCAGGATTGTCAGCTCCTGCGCACGACCGCGCGGCTGCTGAAGGATGTGCCTCCGGCCTCCGCCCTGGTCCCCCCACTGGTGGACGCGCTTCGCCGGTTGACGACGGAAGGAAAGGACACGTCGCGCGATGCGCGGCTGGCGCTGATCGAGGCGATCCGACGCCACGCCCGGCGAGATACCGCCGACGACCTCACGCCGTGGCTCCGCGATTTCGATCCCGCGGTTGCCGACGCGGCGGCCGCTGCGATCGGGCAACTGACCGGCCGGACGGTGCACGCGTCCCCCGTGACGAGACCGCGTCCTCCCCTGGGCCCGGCATTCGCCGGCCGCGCCATCGTCAGGATGAAGAGCGGCGCGTCGTTCGTGCTGCGCCTGCGCGGCGAGGAGGCGCCGCTCGCGACCCGCCGCTTCGTCCAGCTGGTCCAGCAGCACTACTACGACGGCCTCACGTTCCACCGCGTCGTGTCCAACTTCGTGATTCAGGGGGGCAGTCCGGGCGCGAACGAGTATTCGGGCGCGCACGACTTCATGCTGGACGAACGGCGCCTCGACTCGAACGAGCGGGGCACGGTCGGCGTGTCGACCCGCGGCGCCGATACCGGCGACGGACAGTTCTTCGTCAACCTGGTGACGAACCGCCGCCTCGACGGCGACTACACGATCTTCGCGACCGTCAGCCGCCATCCGTCGGACGGCATGGCGGCGGTCGACGGCATCGTCGAAGGAGACGAAATCGAGCGCATCGATCTGCTTTCCCAAAGCCCAAAGCCCAAAGCCTAAATCACCGGCGTGTCGAGCAGTTTGATCGTGCCGGCCTCGGCGTCCACCTCTGCTTCGATGCCTTCCGGGATCGTCCACTGCGGTATCTGATGGCCGATCATCGCACCCTGCCAGGCTGGAATTCCGAGCGGCTTGATGTGATCGTCGAAGATCTCCGTGAGCGTCAGCGACGCGTACGTGCCCTCGCCGGGGGTGCACTCGGTGCAGGCGCCGAAGATGAACCCCTTGATCTTGCGGAGCACGCCCGCCAGTTCGAGCTGGGTCAGCATGCGGTCGATCCGATACGGTTCTTCGTGCACGTCCTCGCAGAAGAAGATGCACCCGTCCCAGTCGGGCAAGTACGGAGACCCCATCATGGTCGTGAGGACCGTCAGGTTGCCGCCGAGCAGCCGGCCGCGCGCCTTGCCGGGCGTGATCGTCACCGTCCGATATTCGATCGGCGTGAGGCTGTTGCGGTCGGGCGTCAGATCGCGCTTGTTCTGCATCAGCACCGGCTCGGCGTCGAACAGGATGCGCTTGTAGTAGTCGACCGAAAACGTGTCCCATCGGCCGAGCGCGATGGGACCGTGAAACGTCACGAGCCCCGTCCGCGCGTGGACCGCCAGCAGCAGTGCCGAAATGTCGCTGTAGCCGAGCAGAATTTTCGGATTCCGGCGAATCATGTCGAAGTCGAGATAAGGCAGGAGGCGGCTGCTGCCCCACCCGCCGCGGATCGGGTGGATGGCCGCAACGGATCGATCCGCGAAGAAGGCATTGACGTCCGCGGCGCGTGCCTTGTCGTCGCCGCCGAGGTAGCCGTGGCGGTCCATCATGTGCGCGCCCATCTGCACTTTCAGGCCCAACGCTTCGAGCGAGTCGCGAGCGATCTGGACGTCGACGGGGTTGAACGTGGCGCTGGCCGGACTGACGATTCCGACGGTGTCTCCGGCGGTGAGCCGTCTGGGCTTGATGAGGGCCGGCGGGGTCGTCGTCCCTGAGTGCGCGCGCAGCGGCACCTGGGCCGCGACGGAAGCGAGGCCGGCCGTGTAGAGAAAATCGCGTCTATTCATGCCGCCGATTCTAAGCCACTCCGACGTCTGCCGCTCCGACACCGGCACAGGCACTCCGACACCCTTGTGGTCGGGGCTTCAGCACCCTTGTGGGTCAGGGCTTCAGCCCCGACGTTCGACACATGCGCTATGCTGGTCGGGCCTGCCGTGGTCTGCCCTCTCGAGGGCTGAATCGAAAGGTGGTCCGATGCGAACCACGCTCGTCGCCGGTGCCGTCGTCGTCGCGTGCGGGGTCGCGGTGTTCGCCGCGCAGGACGAGAAGAAGCCCGCGCACGCACAGGACATGGTCGTGCTGAGCGGCTGCCTGCATGGGTCGCTCCTCACCGTCGACTCGTCGGTGACGAACGCGCCAGAGACGTTTCAGCTGCAGGGTTCGAAAGGGTTGATGAAGACGCTGAAACAGCACGACGGCGATCGGGACGAGGTGACGGGGCGCATTGTCGGGCCTCGGCCGACGTCGATGCGGCGGAGCAAGCAGATCACGAAGAAGACGCGCGTCTTCGCCGGCGCCGGCGAGAGCGAGGCGGCAACCTCGGACGATCTCGCGCCGCGCCGGCTCCAGATCGAATCGCTCAGGCACACGGGCGACGTCTGTCGCTCGTGAACGGCCGACCGCGCGGCGCCGGAATCAGGCGCCGAGGACTTGTGGCGAGGCGCTCGGCTGTTGTGCGTAGGCCGGCAGCCGCACCGTGAACGTCGAGCCGCGGCCGATTCCCTCGCTCTCGGCGCCGATCGTGCCGCCGTGCAGCTCGACGATCTGGCGCGCAATGGCGAGTCCGAGGCCGAGACCCCCTTCCGCCCCCGGCGCGGGCGGGCCGGCCTGCCGGAACGGCTCGAAGATCTGCAACAGCGCCCCCTGATTGATGCCGCAGCCGGTGTCGGCGACGCGTACGACGGCCCCCGCGCCATCGCGCGCCACGCTCACGTCCACGCGTCCGCGCGCCGGCGTGAACTTGATCGCGTTCGAGACCAGGTTGATCAGGACCTGCGCCAGACGGTCGTGGTCCCCCGTCACGACGACGTTGGTGGCGCCGTGCTGCCGCTGCAGGTTCACGCCGCGGGAATCGGCGCTCGGGCGCAAGGTTTCGACGACCGAGTCGACGAGCGTGTCGAGGCGGGTGGGCACCTGGTTCAGCTCGATTTTTCCGCGCGCGGCCCGGGACGCATCGAGCAGATCCTCGATCATGCGCTGCAGCGTCCGGGCGTTCCGCTCGATCGTCTGGATGGCCCGCGCCCGGAACGCCGCATCGTCGGGGCGTTGCTCCAGGATCTGGAGCCATCCGACGAGCGCGTGCAGCGGGTTCCGCAATTCGTGCGAGAGCGTTGCCAGAAAATCGTCCTTGAGGCGGTTCGCCTGCTCAGCCTCCGTCCGCGCGGCGCGCTCGCGCGCGAGCAGCGCGGCGCGTTCGTCGGCGAGGCGCGCGCGCTGCGCCAGGTCGCGGCGGATCAGCCCCACGCAGAACAGCACGGTGACGAGCGCGAGCGCGGAGGCGAACGCGGCCGTCTCGAACGCGGTGCGCCGCGCCGCCGCCGAGGAGGCGGTGGCCGCGACGAGACGGCCGTGCTCCTCCGCCCGCAGATCCCCGACCGCGTCGCGGATCTGGTTCATCCGCCGCCGTCCGACATCGGTCGCCACGATGCGTTCGGCGGCCTCGAAGCCGCGCGTCTGGCGCAGGACCACCGTCTGCTGCAGCTCGGTCAGCTTGTGCTGAATCAGGGAGCGCAGCTTCGCGATGAGCGCCGAATCGTTCCCGTTGGGCCAGAGCTGCTGCAGTTGCGTGAGGTCGCGCGAGATCTGGCTGCGCGCCTCCGTGTACGGCACCAGGTATTGAGGATCGCCCGTCAGCAGAAAACCCCGCTGCCCGGTTTCCGCGTCCTTGATGGTCGACAGGGTTCGATCGAGCGCGTTCACGCGCAGATAGCTGGCCGAAAGATTTCGCTCCTGCTGCAGCAGCCGGTCCACGTTCCGGTACGAGACCCACGCGTCGAGCACGAGCGCGGCAATGACGGCGGCGACGAGGAGCGTGAGTGAGCGGCGCATCGGTTCAGCGCGGCGGAGCTGTCGCGTTCCAGACCTCCCGCGAGAGCGAGGCAATCAGCGCCGCGCTCTGCTTCTCGTCGGCGATGCCGCGCACGAGCACGACGAGAACGTAAGGGCGCGGCCCATACACGATCGCGGCGTCGTTGTGGATCTTCGTGATGGTGCCGGTCTTGTGCGCCACGCTGGTGCCGGGCGGGAGCCCGGCCGGGATCGCGTCGTTGAAATGCTGGCGCTTCAGCATCGCGACCATCTGCGCATCGGCCCCGGGGTTCACCGCGCGCCCCTCGGCCAGGCGATCGAGCAGGATCTCCAGCCCGCGGGCGGTGGTCGTGTTGTTCATCCCCTTTTCGAAGGCCTTTAAGTCTTCGACGCCCCGGAGGACGTGCATGCCGCCGGCGCCGAGCTGCGCGACGGTGTGCCGGATGTTCTCCACGCCGAGCCGCTGAATCAGCAGGTTCGCCGCCAGATTGCTGCTGACCGTGATCATCGCCTCGCAGAGCTGCCGCAGCGTCATCGTGTGGCCGATCGCCTGATAGACGGCGCCGTCCGAATCGTCGCTCACACTGAGGTGATACACGCTCCCGTCGACGATGCTGTGAAACTCGTTCGTGACGGCAAGCGGATCGTCGAGCGACAGCTGGCCCGCATCGGCCTGCCGGAACAGCTCGATCATCACCGGCACCTTCATCGTGCTGGCGGCATGAAACGGCGCGTCCGCATCGATGAACAGCTCTTGCCGGCCGTCGAGCGTCCGGAACGCGACGGCGACGTCGGCTCCGCTGTGCTGGATGAGATCGCTGAGACGGCTCTTCAGCGTGCCGGCCGTCGGCACGGCCGTCGACGCGAGGGTCAGCAATACCGCCATCCAACTCCTCAGCATCGTTCAATCTTATATCCTTCACGAGTGGCACACGTGCTCGCCGGGACGCGCATCCTCGTCGCGGGAGCCGGCCTCGCGGGCCTCGCGGCCGCGCGGGAGCTCGAGCGACAAGGGGCCGCCGTCACGGTGATCGACGCGCGCGATCGCGTGGGAGGCCGCGTCTGGACCATTCGCGACGGCTTCGCGCAGCGCCAGCATGCCGAGGCGGGCGCGGACCTCATCGAAGCCGAGCAGGAGCACGTGCGCGCGCTCGCCGGATCGCTCGGCCTCGAGCCGGTACGCATCCTCCGCGAGAGCTTCGGCTTCTACGGGCCCGACGGACGAGGCCGGCGCCGGATCCACAGCCGGCCCGGTGCGTTCCAACAGGCCGGACGCCGCCTCGCGGGGCTCGTGCGCGACTTCGATCTGGCGGATCGCCGATGGGATAGCGCCGTCGGCGCACGGATTGTCGCGACGCCGGTTGCCGAATGGCTTCGCCGCATCCGCGCCGGCCGCGAGTTCGAGGCGGGGGTGCGCGCGTTTCGCGGCTTTTTCCTCGCCGACCCCGAGGACCTCTCGCTCGTCATGCTGGTGGAGCAGTTCGCGTCGGCCGGCGCGCCGGGCCGCGGCGAGATCTTCCGCATTCCCGGCGGCAACGACCGGCTCGCGACGGGGATCGCGCGCCGGCTCCGTGGCGACGTTCGATTGCGAACCGTGTTGCGGCGTGTGCGCCGAACCGAGGCCGGCGTCGTCGCCGCGGTCGAAGATGCGGCCGGCCGGCGCGCCGATATCGCGGCGGCGGCGCTCGTGCTGGCGATCCCCGCCTCGACGGCGCGCGATGTCGTATTCGAACCGTCGCTGCCCGCTGCGCAGCACGAGGCCATCGCCCATCTCCGCTACGGATGCGCCACGCGCTTGCTGCTGCAGTTCGGGCGGCGGTTCTGGAAGACGCGCGGACGTCCGATCGCGTTTGGAACGGACCTGCCGCTCGGCGCCGTGTGGGACGGCAACGAGCACCAGAAGGGGCCGGCGGGGATCCTCAGTTTTCTCGCGGGGGGCCATGCGTCCGGCGAACTGCAGCAGATCCTCCAGCAGGACGGCCCGCACGGCGTCGCCGCTCGGCTGCACTGGCTCGGCGATCCGGCCGCGGTCGTCGCGTCGCGCACGATCGTGTGGGACGACGACCCGTGGGCGCGCGGCGGTTACGCGTACTTCCACGGCGGCTTCGATCCGTTGTGGCGCGAGTGGCTGGCGCGGCCGGCCGGCCGCATCGTCTTTGCCGGCGAGCACACCAGCCTGCGGTGGCAGGGATATATGAACGGCGCCGTCGAGAGCGGGCTTCGTGCCGCTGCCGAGGTCCGCGCCATCCTGCACGGGCTCTCGTAGGCGGGGCGGCGTGCGGGGGCGGGGAGCGGGGCGGGGTGCGAGCGGCGGAGACGTGCGGCGTGCGATGGTGCACGTCCGCGACTACGGCGCTTGCGGGCCGGCGACCTCGGGCACATCAGCCAGTGCGCCCCACGTATCCGGATCCTGCGACACCAGCGTCGAGAGATACAGCGCGACGTCTTCGGCGGGATACTTCGCCGCGAGATCGGCGGCCGCCGCCTTCAGCTTGTCGACATCCGGCTTGGGAACGGTCTCTTCGGAAATCAGCCCGTTTTCGTGGGGAATCCCGACGCCATCGAGAAAGGCCGCCATCATCGGCCGCTGGCGCTCGAGATGCCAGGTGACGAGCGCGCGCGCGGCGATCGTGTCCGACACGTTCGGCAGACCGGCCAGGTATTTCGTCTTGCGGTCGACGGGCAGCGCGACGACGCTGCGCGGGCGAAATTTCATGCGCGTCGCAATCGCGCCGACCGCCTCGACCTGCTGCTCCGAGGACTGCTCGTCGGCCCAGAACAGGTGAGCGGCCTCCTTGCGCCGCTCGAGCGGCAGCTGCCGCCACAGCCTCGACGGCCTGAAGCTGGAGAAATCCGTGGTCATCCGGTCATCTTAGCGCAGAGCCGCCCGTCGCCGCGCCTGCCGAACCGAGTACAATTCGTCGGCTTGCCCGACCGGCTCTTCACGCCGCGCTTCTTCGTGATGTGCGGCTTCACCTTCACGGTGTTCGTCTCCGCGTTCCAGCTGTTCCCGACGGCGCCGTTCCGCATTCTCGCCCTCGGCGGGAGCACGTTCGCCTCAGGCCTCTTCCTCGGCTTCCTGACGTACGCGTCCGCGCTGTCGGCCCCGGCGACCGGCGCGATTGGTGACCGGGTGGGCACACGGCGCGTGCTGATCACGTCGAGCATCGCGCTCACGTTTTTCTCGCTCGCCTACGCGCTGCTCGACGATTACCGGATCATGCTCGCGCTCGTGCTCGTGCACGGCGTGTTCTGGTCCGGCCTGCTTGCCGCCTCCGGCGCCTATCTGACCAACATGCTGCCGGAAAGCCGGCGTGCCGAAGGGATCGCGTATTGGGGCTTGTCGTCCGTGGCGGCGATTGCCGTCGCCCCGCCGGTCGGCTTCTGGGTCTTTCGCCGCGGGTGGACGACGATGTGCGTCGAGACCGCGGTGCTGAACGCCGTGATGGCCGTGATCGCGTGGCGACTGCCCGGACAGACGGCTCCTCCGGCCGCCGCCCGGACGCGCCGCCCGGGGCGCATCGTCGAGTGGCGGGTGCTCGTCGTATCGCTGTCGCTGTTCATGTTTTCATTCGGCTACGGCGGGACGACGAGCTTCAGCGCCCTCTACGCGCATGCGTACGGCGTATCGTCCGAGGGGATCTATCTGACGGCGCTCGCGATCGTGATCCTGATCACGCGTCCGCTCTCCGGGCGGCTCGGCGATCGTCTGGGCTATCGCCGCGTGTACATTCCGTGTCTGTTCCTGATCACGATCGGGCTCGCGTGCCTCGTGATGGGTGGATCGCTGACCTGGCTGCTCACGTCGGCGGTCCTGTTCGGCGCCGGGTTCGGCACCGCGTATCCGGTCTTCGTGGCCTATGTGATGCAGCACGTGCGCGCCGAACGCCGGGGGGCGGCCTTCGGCGCGATTCTCGCCGCGTTCGACACCGGTATCGGCACCGGCTCCACGGCGCTCGGCTGGATCATCGAGCACTACGGGTTCGCGAGCGCCTTCGGCACCGCCGCCGCGCTGTCCGCGCTCGCGCTCCCCTATTTCCTGCTTGCCGATCGCCTCCTGCTGCGCACGGACAGGCGTTAGGCCTTGGGCTTTAGGCGTTGGGCTATAGGAAGATCAACTCGGCTGCGGCCTGCGCGCCAATCGTCAGGATCGCGACGCTCGGCTGGAGATGGAAGCGGCGCGGCCCGGCGGCGCCGGGGTTGACGACGAGCCGGGCGCCGGCGCGTTCGATGAGCGCCTGGTGCGTATGGCCGTACACGATCACGTCCGCGTCGTAACGCGCCAGGAGCGTCTGCGGCGTCGGCGATCCCAGCTCGTGGCCGTGGCTCACGTGGATGCGGGTTCGTTCGAGCGTCAGCTCGATCTGCGCGTCGAGGCCGGGCGCTCCAGGCGGATCGACGTTGCCATAGACCGCCATCACGGGAGCGATCACACGCAGCTCGTCGAGGACCTCGCGGCCGCCGACGTCCCCCGCGTGCAGAATCAGCGCGACCCCCTCGAGCGCCGCGAACAGCTCCGGACGGACTAAGCTATGCGTGTCCGAGACGAGGCCGATCCGCATGATTAACGACGTCCACTGCCATTTCTTTTCGTCGCACTTCCTGGAGTTGCTGGCTCCCTCGGGCGGCGGCGCCGAGGCGCTCGCCGGACGCCTCGGCTGGGACGGGCCGGGCACCCCCGCGGATCTGGCCGACCGCTGGGTGACGGAACTCGATCGCCACGGCGTGTCCCGCGCGGCGCTGATGTCGAGCATTCCCGGCGACGAGTCGTCGGTCGCCGAAGCCGTGGCGCGTCATCCGGCGCGGTTCGTGGGCTTCTTCATGTGCAATCCGGCGATGCCCGGGGCGGCCGGCGTTCTCGCGCGCGCGTTCGGCGAGCAGAACCTGAAGGCGGCCTGCCTCTTCCCCGCCATGCACGGCTACCGTCTCGACGATGAGTGCGTCGCCAGGGTCTTCGAGGCGGCCGCAGCGGCCGGCGGGGCGGTGTTCGCGCACTGCGGCGTGTTGACGGTAGGGGTTCGGCGGAAACTCGGGCTCCCGAGCCGGTTCGATCTGCGTCTCGGCGATCCGCTCGCGCTGGCGGTCACGGCGCTGAAGTACCCGCAGGTGCCCGTCATCGTTCCGCATTTCGGCGCCGGCTTCCTGCGCGAAGCGCTGGTCGCGGCCGACCAGTGCGCTTCGATTCACCTGGACACGTCCAGCTCGAACGGCTGGACGCGCTTCCACCCGACGCTCGGCCTCGACGACGTGTTCTGGCATGCGCTGGAGGTCGTCGGCGCCGAGCGGCTGCTGTTCGGAACCGATTCGTCGTTCTTCCCGCGCGGCTGGCAGCAGCCGATCTACGAGGCGCAGCATCAGATGCTCGAGAAGCTCGGGTTGTCGGAGGCCGAGCGCGCGGCGATTCTCGGCGGCAACTTCGAGCGGCTCTTTCCGCTCACGCGTTCCTAGCGCATCGTCTGCATGGGGCGGCCGCTGCGCGGCGTCGGCGGCACGTGGCGACGGTACTGATCGAAGAAACGGTTGCACGCCTTGTGGAATCGATCGGCGAGCTGGCGGCCGGCTTCGCCGGGAATCGGTCCGAGGCGCGTCCACGACGCCTGCGCCTGCCTGACCTCGTCGGCCATCGACCGCCACTTCGTCTCCTCGCCGGCGCGGCCGCCGATCGTGTTGGCGGCAAGCGCTTCGCGCAGCATCGCGGCGAGCGCCTGCGACGAGTTCGTCTCCGCGGGTGCCGCCGCCTCGCCGCCGAGAAAGCCTTCGACCCGGACGCACAACTTTTCCATCCGCTGGCGGCTCGCCTCGACGTCCAGCTCCGTGCCGCTGAAGGCACCGGGGTAGCGCGTGATCAACGCCTGGAGGGCGTCGACGAAGCGCGCGCTGAGGGGGTCGGCCCCCTGCCGCACCGCGGCCGTCGTCTGGTTCCAGCGGGAGCGAAGGGAGCGGACGCGTTCTACCAGATCCGCGGGCGCGCCCCCCTCGGCGGGTGCGAGCGTTTCGAGTTCCTGCACGAGCGCTTCGCGGTCGGCCTGCCGCGATTCCAGCTCGATCTCGTCGCGCCGCTTGTACCGCTCGAAGAATTGATCGCAGGCGCCGCGGAAGCGCTGCCACAGCACCTCGGACTTGTTGCGGCGGACCGGACCGACGGTCTTCCATTCCGCTTGGAGCCGGCGGATTTCGGAGGCGGCGCGTTCCCACTCGCGCGAGCCGGCCAGCTCTTCGGCGCGCGCGCAGAGCGCCTCCTTGCGGGCCTGGTTGGCGGCCCAGACTTCCTTGCGCTCGGCGAGGTCCGTGTTGCGCCGCGTGAAGAAGCGGTCGCAGGCCTCGCGGAACCGCTTCCAGACCAGGCGCGTGTCGTTGCGCGGGACGGGTCCGATCTGCTGCCATTCGGCCTGGAGCTTCTTCAGCTCCTCGGCGGTCTTGATCCAGTCGGTCGAATCGGTGACCGCCTCGGCGCGCTCGCAGAGGGCGATGCGGGCCGCCAGGTTGGCCTCGCGTTCGCCGGCGCGCTGCGCGAAGAACTCGCGCGCCTTCGCCTGGATCGGGTCGGCGGCCTGGCGGTAACGATGCCAGAGCGTCTGCGCCTGGGCCCGCGGCGCTTCGGCGACCTGCTTCCACTGCTCCTGGATCTCGTGCAGCGCGCGCGCCGCCTTTTCCATTTGATCCGGTTGCGCGAGATCGTACGTCGTGCCGAGCGCTTCCGTCTTGGCGATCAGCTCTTCCTGGACGGCGGCGTTCGCGAACCGCTTCCACTCGTCCATTTCGCGCAACTCGTGCAGGCGCGGCGCCAGCGTGGCGAGGGCGTGTTTCAGCCGATTGACGAGCGCGTCGCGTTCGGCCGGCGGCACCGCCAGCGGCGCTTCGATGGCGGCGCGCAGATCGCGCGCGGCTTTGTCGGCCTCGCGAAGCGTCAGGTCTTCGGCGGCGGCCCGCTTCTCCGCGCGCTCGATGAGCTGATCCAGGCGCTGCATCTGCTGCCTGAGCGTGCGTTCGGCCGCCTGCCGCCGTGCCTCCACGCGCTCGTGGATGCGCGCCTCGGCTTCCGTGAAGCGCCGGACGAGATCCGGATCGAGCTCCTCGGCCCGGGGCTGGAGCTCCCGCCATTCGCGGGCGATGGCGTCCCACACGTAGGCGGGGCCGTCGTCCTGCGCGCTGACCTGTTCGGCCTCCTGCGCGAGCTCACCGAGCCTCGCCTGAATGCGGGCGAGGTCTTCGCGGTTCGCGACCCGCTCGCCGGCGCGGCGGCAGGCGTCGTCGAACCGGACCCGCAGGCCGTCGTCGACGGTTTCTCCGGCGTCGGGCGGCAACGCGGCCCACTCGGCCTGCGCCTGCGCGAGCGCCTCCGGGATCCCGTCGCCGCGCAGCGCCTCGACGCGCTCGCACAACGCCAGCCGCGCGGCACGGTGCGCGGCCACGCGCTCGGTCAACTCCCGCTGCGTCGCCATTTCCTGCTCCGCGGCGGCAATCGCCTGATGCGCCGTGGCGACCGCGGCGGCGAACCGGGCGGCGGCGTCCGCGTCCGGCGCCGCGTCGCCGGCAGTCAGCTCGCGCCATTCGCGTTCGGCGTCGGCGAGTTCGAGCGCCGCGCCTTGGGCGGCGGGCCGCGCCGCGAGCGCTTCGACATGCGCGAGCGCCGCCGCGCGCCGCTGCTGCCGTTGTTCGAGGTCCGCCCGCCGTGCCGCTTCCGTTTCGTCGAGTGCCTGCACCATTGCCTTTGCCCGCTTTGCCACCGACTTGTTCTTCGCCCGCGACGCCAGCCCGTCCAGCGCCGCACGATCGATCGCGGCGATCGCCGCCGCGCGTTCGAGCGCGGTGACCCCCGCATCCTTGTGATCAGTCTTTGCCGCGACGGCCAGCAGTTCCGCCGGATCCGTGATGCGTTCGGCCGCGAGACGCGCGGTCTGCGCATCGGCGGCCTGCCGCGCCACCGACCCGAGCGTCTTGACGTCGGTGATCCGCGCCACCGCATCGGTCCGCACGCGCTCGACGGCCGAACCCTTGGCGACCGTCGCCAACTGCCGCGGGTCCGTCAGGCCGGCGACCGCGGCCGAGGCCACCTCCGATCGATCGTCGGCCAGCGCAATCGCGGCCAGGCGATCCGTCACCTCGCCGCGGATCGTCTCGTCGGGGTCGCTGCCCGCGATCGCCACCAGCACGGCCACGTCGCCGACGCGGGCGGCCGCGGCGCGCCGCACCCGCGCGTCCGCATCCTCGCGCGCGAGGCTGGTGAGCACCGCGACATCCTCCGGTTCCCCCCCCAATTCGAGCACGCCGGCGGCGCGCACGTCAGGGTCGGCGGACTTCCATTTCGGCTGGGGCTTGAAACGATCGAGGAAAGACATGGGGGAGACTTTCTTCCAACCAGATCGCCGGGACGGAGCCGCCGGCGGCCTGGTTGCGATCTACGCGTTCGATTCCTGCGTGAGCCAGTCGGCAATCTGCTCGCGCGTCCACCGGTGATCGTCGTTGAGGTGCACGATCATCGGGGCGAGCGGCAGCCGTTTGTGACAATCCTCGTGCGGGCAGCGCCGGGTCAACCCATCGAGACAGCGGAAGAGCCGCTCGAGATGTTCGGGGATCAACTTGCCGTGCTCGCGCGGCAGGTGATACACGCCTTCGTACACGGCGCCGAGCGCGCACGATCCGCCCTTCTCGTCGAAGTAACTGCCAAAGCACTGCGGTCCGCGCTGCGCACCGGCCCGGATATAGTCGGCCAGTTCTCGTTCTTCGCGGTACGATTCGGTTGCCATGGTCGTCCTCCCGCGCTCGAGTTCCGGGGGCGAAGAGTTCCTATTGTAGCGCAGCCCACATTGACGCGTGCACGCTCCAGGGCCTAACATCGAGGATCCATTCGCTTGAATACGCTGCTGGTGTGCGCCTGCGGCCACAACGTCCGGAACCGGTCAATCCATGCTCTCCCTCGCGTTCATTCTCGCCCTCGGCCTCCAGGCTCCCGCGCCGAAACCGGCCACGCCGGCCCCCGGCAACCCGGTCGCGGTGCTCCACACCTCGATGGGCGACATTACGATCGAGCTGTTCAAGGCGGATGCGCCGGTCTCGGTCGACAACTTCCTCCGCTACGCCCGCGACCGCTTCTATGACGGGACGATCTTCCACCGGGTCATCCCCGGCCTCGTCGTCCAGGGCGGCGGGTTCACCCCGACGCTGGTCGAGAAGGAGACGCGGCCGCCGATCCAGAACGAGGCGACCAACGGATTGGGGAACGAGCGCGGCACGATCGCGGTCGCGCGCACCCGCGTGCTGCGCAGCGGCACGTCGCAGTTCTATATCAACGTGGCGAACAACCGGCAGTTCGACCACACCGGCTACTCGACCGACGATTTCGGCTACGCCGTCTTCGGGCGGGTCATCGCCGGCATGGACGTCGTCGACAAGATCGCGAACGTCGACACCACGACGAAAGACGGCATGGAAGACGTACCCGTGACGCCCGTCGTGATCGAGCGCGTGACGGTCAAAGGGGGGGCATGAGCGGTCCGCAGGCCGCAGAAGCGGCGCCGGGAATGCCCGGCGAGCGCCGCGCACTCGTCGTCATCTTTCTCACCGTCTTCGTCAATCTCGTCGGCTTCGGGATCATCATCCCGCTGCTGCCGTTCTATGCCGAAACGTTCGGCGCCTCGCCGCTGGCGATCGGGCTGCTGTTTGCCGCCTTTTCCGTCTGTCAACTGATCGCGTCGCCGCTGCTCGGCGAGTTGTCCGATCGATGGGGCCGTCGGCCGGTCCTGCTGTTCAGCCTCCTCGGCACCGTCGTCAGCTTCGTGATGCTCGCCCTCGCGCATTCGATGACGATGCTGTTCGTCGCGCGGGCGATTGACGGCCTCTCGGGGGGGAACATCACGACGGCGCGCGCGTATATCGGCGACGTCACGACGGAAGAGAATCGCGCGAAGTCGTTCGGCATGCTCGGCGCGGCGTTCGGCCTCGGCTTCATCGTCGGGCCGGGCCTCGGCGGCTTGTTCGCGAAGATCAGCTATACGGCGCCCATCTGGGCCGCGGCGGTCATCACGCTGGTCGCGATCGTGCTCGCCTGGGTGTGGCTGCCGGAAACGGTGCACCGCGTGCACGCCGTCGCCGGATCGCCATGGAAGAACCTGCTGGATCTCGGCCGGCGGCCGGCCATCCGGCTGCTCTTCGCCGTCGACTTCCTGTATTGGGCGTCGTTTGCGGTCTACCAGACGACGTTTGCGCTGTTCGGCGCGCGGCGGTTCGCGTTCGACGCGACCCAGACGGGATACCTGCTGAGCGCGTTCGGCTTTCTCGGCGTCGTCATCCAGGGGGTGTTCGTCGGCACGATCGCGCGGCGGCTCGGCGAACGGCGGATGCTGACGATCGGGTTGCTCTTCGCCGCGGTCGGCTGGGGCGGCAGCGCGCTCACCTACTCGCTCTGGGTGTTCGTCGCGATGCTCGTGCCCGGGGCCATCGGGATCGGCCTCTGCAATCCGTCGCTGATCACGATGGTGAGCACGGCGGGCGGGCGCCACGAGCAGGGACGGGTGCAGGGGGCGGCGGGTGCGCTCGAGAGTCTGGGCCGGACGATCGGGCCCATCTGGGGCAATGGCCTGCTGCAGGTCTGGGGGGAAGGCACCGCGTACGCCTCCGCCGCGCTCGTGCTCGTTGCCACCGCGGCGCTGTCGACGCGATATCGCCGGCCCGTGGTCGATCAGCAGCCGGCCGCCGGCAGCGTCAGGCCATAAAGGACAACGGCCTGGCGGGGTCAGCGCCTGTGCTCGAGCTCCCGCTCGAGGCGCGACACGAGCCCGTCCAGTTGATCGACGACGGCTCGCACCGTGTCGGGCCGGCTCAAGTCCACCCCCGCGTTCTTCAGCAGCGTCATCGGGTGATCGCTTCCGCCCGACCGGAGCAGCGCCAGGTAGCGGCCGCGCGCGTCGCCGCCGCGGCCGATCTCGCGCGCGATCTCTGCCGCCGACGCGAAGCAGGTCGCGTACTGGTACACGTAGTACGGCGAGTTGAAGAAGTGTGGAATCCGGGCCCACGTGATGCCCGTCAGCGGGTTCAGGTCCACCGCGTCGCCGTAATAGTCCGTCAGCAATTCGGTGTAGGTCTGGCTCAGGATGTCGGCCGTGATCGGCTGGTCCTGCTCGGCGAGGCGGTGCGCCCGCAGCTCGTAGTCGGCAAAGAGCACCTGCGTGTAGAAGGTGCCGGCGATGTTGTCGATCGCGTGCTGGAGCAGGACGATTCGTTCGGTCGGGTCGGTCGAGCGCGCGAGCATGTATTCGAGCAGCAGCGCCTCGCTCAGCGTCGACGGCACTTCGGCCACGAAGATGGTGTAGTTGGAATAGATGAACGGCTGCGCCTCGTGCGAGAGGATGGTGTGCATCGAGTGCCCCATCTCGTGCGCCGTCGTGAACACGTCGTCGAGCGTGTCGGTGTAGTTGAGCAGCATGTACGGATGGGTGCCGTACACGGGCGCCGAGTACGCGCCGGAGCGCTTGCCTTCGTTCTCGTAGACGTCGATCCAGCCGCCGCGAAACCCCTCGCGGACGCGCGCCTGATACGCCGGTCCGAGCGGCGCGATCGAGTCGGCGATCCAGTCCAGCACCTGTTCGTACTCGTACTTCTTGTCGTAGGTGACCAGCGGAATCGAGAAGTCGTAGACGTGGTACGAGGAGACGCCGAGCGCCTTCCGGCGGAGCCGGTGGTACCGGCGGAGCGGCTCGACGCCGGCGCGGGTCGTCTCGATCAGGTTGTGGACCACCGAGACGGGGATGTTGTCGCCGTGCAGCGCCGCCTCGAGCGTGCTCGCGTAGCCGCGCGCCCGCGCCTGGAACCAGTCGCGCTGGCACACGCCGTTGTAGAGCGACGCGTACGTGTTCAGGCTCGTCTTGTACGTGTCGTAGAGCGCCGTGAACGCCTTCTCGCGATCCGCCTGCTCGCGCCGGGTCGCGAGGATGGCGCGGTACTGGCCGTACGTGACCGTCACCGCTTCGCCGTTCGACAGCGTGACCGACGGGAAGACCGCATCCGCGGTGGTGAGCGCCCAGTAGGCGTCGTTCGGCGCAGACGCGAGCTGGCTCGCGAGCGACATGAGCCGCTCCCCTTTGTCGTCGAGCACGTGCTCCTGCTGGCGGTAGAGGTCCTCGAGGGCGAAGTGATACAGCCGCAGCGGTTCGTGCTCGTCCATCCAGCGGCGGACGGTGTCGAGCGGGATCTGCAGGAGCTCGGGGTTGAACCACGACTCTGCCTGCTTCCACTTCGCGAAGAGGATCTGCACCTGCTGCCGCCGCGCATTGACGGCGTTGTCGCGCTGGTCCTGGTCGTACCAGAGCGACGGGTAGTACCAGACCTTGTACGCGAGCTGGCCCAGCGTCTCGGACAACCGCAGCGCCTCGAGCAGCCGATCGGGTCCGAGCGCCAGCGTCCCCTTCAGCGCCGCGTAACGGCCGATGCCCTCGTCGAGCTGCGCGAAGGCGGCCTGCCACGCGTCCCAGGATTCGAAGATGTCGGCCAGATTCCACTTGAATCGATTGTCTATGTCCTCGCGCCGGCGGGTGCCGGCCGGCGGTGGCTGCTGGGTCAGGGTCTCTGAAGGCATCCGATCACTATAGATCGCGCCCTCGACGCCGGGCGAGCCGGGCGCGCCGATGCTGGCGCGATGTGTGCACAACCGTCGGGCTGGAGGACAGCGATGGCTCGCAAGACCAAAACGGGGATCGGGCGCGCGTTCGAGCAATTTTCGAGTCGGGTCACCCGCTGGACCGGCGGCAGCGCCGCGTTCGGGCTCGCCTGCACGGCCATCATCCTCTGGGCGGTGCTCGGCCCGGTGTTCGGCTTCTCGAATACCTGGCAGCTCGTCATCAACACCGGCACGACCATCATCACGTTCCTGATGGTGTTCCTGATTCAGCGGACGCAGAACAAGGACTCGCTGGCGATTCAGTTGAAGCTCAACGAGCTGGTGGCCGCGGTCGAAGGGGCCAGCAATCGGCTGATCGACGTCGAGGACCTCTCGGAAGACGAACTCAGGGCGCTGCACAAGTACTACGGCCAGCTCGTCCAGATGGCCAAGCAGGACGTCAACCTCACCCTATCGCACTCCGTCGAGGAAGCGCACGAGCGCCATCTGCGAAAGCTGAACCTGAGAAAAAAGAAGGATGCCGTCACGCCGTGATCCAGGCCACGACCGCGTCGAAAATCCCGGTGAGCACGCCGGCATAGGTCCGGCCGCTGCGCGCCGGCACCTTGAACGAATGATCGCCGCCCTCAATGTCCAGCAGCCGGGTTCGATCGTCGAGCCGTGGGATCAGCTCGCGGATCTCGGCCGCCGTGCCGAACGGATCCCTCGTGCCCTGCACAAAGAGCATCCGACGATGAATCGACGGCAGGTGCCGATCCCGCCGTTGTGACGGCTTGCCCGGCGGATGCAGCGGATAGCCGAGGAACACCAGGCCGGCGATCGGCAGGTCGCCGGCCGCCGCGACCTGCGACGCGATCCGCCCGCCCATCGACTTGCCGCCGATGAACAGCGGCAGCGCTTCGAACGAGGATTCGCCGGTTGCCGCCTCGATCGACGCTCTCCAGTGCGCTTCGAGCACGCGACCCGGGTCGGGCGCCTTGCGCCCCGCCGTCCGGTACGGAAAGTCGAACGTCGCGACGACGAGGCCGCGCGAGGCGAGCGCGGTGGCGGCATCGGTCATGAACGGGCTGTCCTGCCCGGCGCCCGCCCCCGGCGCGAGGATCAGGGCCGCCGCCGGCCGGCGTTCGCTGCGATACACTCTCAGGGCCGCGGGCATGCAGCCATTATCGCAGCGGTCGTTCTCGATGGCCGTCGAGCGCGAACTCGTCAGGGCTGAAGCCCTGACCCTCAAGACCGCGTGTGGGTCAGCCCTTCATGGGCTGACCGCCCTTGCCAGCACCGTATACATCCATATAGATTTATAGATATGAGTGCGGGCCTCTTCAGGCTCCTGGCCGACGACGGCCGCCTCAGGCTGCTGCGGCTGCTGGATCGCGAACGGCTGAACGTCACCGAGCTGACGTCTGTCCTGGGGATTGCCCAGTCGGGGGTGTCGCGGCACCTCGGCCTGCTCAAGGACGCAGGGCTCGTCGTCGAGGAGCGGGACGCCGGGTTCAGCTATTACCGGGTTGCGCCGGCGTTGCGCGACGGCCACAACGGATTCGGCTCGCTGTGGCCGGTCCTCGGGGAACAGTTTGCCGCCCTCGGAAAGACGCCGGGCGGCCGGGCCGACGATGCCCGGCTGGAGGAAGTCCGGCGGGTGCGCCGCGAAAACTTCGAGGTGCATGGCGGGGGCAGCGGCGAGCGCCGGCAGCTCGTGCCCGGCCGCAGCTGGGCCGCGTGGGCCCGCGCGCTGGGTCACCTGCTGCCGCCGCTGCGCGTCGCCGACATCGGGTGCGGCGAGGGCTATCTGGCGATCGAAGCCGCGCAATTCGCCACGCGCGTCGTCGCGATCGACCATTCGGCGCCGGTCCTGACGCGAGCGCGCGAGCTGGCGCGCAGGCGCGGCGTGACCAATATCGTCTGGCGCCGCGGACAGATCGAGAAGCTGCCGCTGCGGAACGAATCGATGGACGTGGCGCTGCTCTCGCAGGCGCTGCACCACGCCGCCGATCCGGCGCGCGCGCTCGCGGAAGCGGCGCGAGTCGTCGTCCCCGGCGGCCGCGTCCTGATTCTCGATCTGCGCCGTCACGACGAGCACTGGACGCGCGAGCGGCTGGGCGACAGGTGGCCGGGGTTCGAGCCTGCCGAGCTGCGGCGGCTCCTGACCGACGCGGGCCTCGAGCACGTCAAGGTGACGACCGGCTCCCGGCGGACCGGCGACCCGTTCGCCGTGCTGGTCGCGAGCGGAACGAAGCCGGCGGCGACCCGCCGGACCGAACGACGCACGAAATCTTCGCGAAGGACCACGACATGACGATCCGTGAAACGCTCGATACCCTGCTGTCGCGCCGCGTGCTGATCCTCGACGGCGCCATGGGGACGATGATCCAGCGCGCCGGCCTGGAGGAGGCGGATTTCCGCGGCGGCCGGTTCGTCGATCACGGCAGGGACCTGAAGGGGGACAACGACCTGCTCGTCCTCACGCGGCCCGACGTGATCCGCGGCATTCACGAGCGGTATCTGGAAGCGGGCGCCGACATCATCGAGACGAACACGTTCAACAGCACCGCCGTGTCGCAGGCGGACTACGGCCTCGAATCGCTCGCGTACGAGCTGAACCTGGAGGGTGCGCGGCTCGCAAAGGCGGCGTGCGTCGCGTGGACGGCGAACACACCCGAGCGGCCGCGATTCGTGGCCGGCTCGATCGGCCCGACCAGCCGGACGCTCTCGATTTCGCCCGACGTGAACAACCCGGCGTTCCGCGCGATCACCTTCGACGAGCTGCGCGAGGCGTACGAAGTACAGGTGCGCGGCCTGATCGAGGGGGGGGCCGACCTGCTGCTGCTCGAGACCATCTTCGACACGCTGAACGCGAAAGCCGCGGTCGTCGCGATCGAGAACGTCTTCGATCGGCTCGGCACGCGGCTGCCGCTGATGATCTCCGTCACGATCACCGATCGCAGCGGCCGCACGCTGTCGGGCCAGACGCTCGAGGCGTTCTACGTGTCGATCCGTCACGCGCAGCCGTTCAGCGTCGGGATCAACTGCGCGCTCGGCGCGCGCGACATGCGGCCGTACCTCGAAGATCTGGCACGCATCGCCGAGTGCTACACGACGTGCTATCCGAACGCCGGCCTGCCGAACGCGTTCGGCGAGTACGACGAGCACCCGCCCGAGACCGCGCACCTCCTGAAGGAATTCGCCGGCGCCGGGCTCGTGAACGTCCTCGGGGGCTGCTGCGGAACGACGCCGGAGCACATCGCGGCCATTGCGGCGGCGGTCGAAGGCTTCGCGCCGAGGCCGCTGCCGGCGGATTCGGGCGGGCACTTCACCCAGCTCGCCGGGCTCGAGCCGCTGACGATTCGCCCCGATTCCAATTTCCAGATGATCGGCGAGCGGACGAACGTCACCGGGTCGGCGCGCTTTGCCAAGCTGATCAAGGCGGGCAACTTCGCCGACGCGGCGCAGGTGGCGCTCGATCAGGTGCGCGGCGGCGCGAACCTCATCGACGTCAACATGGACGAGGGGATGCTCGATTCCGAGCAGGCGATGCGCACGTTCCTCGACTACATCGCGACCGAGCCCGAGATCGCCCGCGTGCCGATCATGATCGACAGCTCGAAGTGGTCGGTCCTCCAGGCCGGGCTCGGCTGCGTGCAGGGCAAGGGGGTCGTCAACTCGATCAGCCTCAAGGAAGGGGAACACGACTTCCTGCTGAAGGCCCGCACGGTCAGGCGCTACGGCGCCGCGGTGGTCGTGATGGCGTTCGACGAGCAGGGGCAGGCGGACACCGTCGATCGAAAGGTCGCGATCTGCGAACGCGCGTACCGGCTGCTGACCGAGCAGGCGGGCTTCGACCCCTCCGACCTCGTCTTCGACCCGAACATCCTCGCGATTGGCACCGGCCTCGAAGAGCACAACGACTACGCCGTGAACTACATCGAGGCCACGCGGCGCATCAAGGCGTCGTGCCCCGGTGTGAAGATCAGCGGCGGCGTCAGCAATCTCTCGTTCTCGTTCCGCGGCAACAACATCGTCCGCGAGGCGATGCACGCGGCGTTTCTGTTCCACGCGATCGAGGCCGGCATGGACATGGGGATCGTCAATGCCGGGCAGCTCGCCGTGTACGCGGACATTCCCAAGGCGCTGCTCGAGCACGTCGAAGACGTCATCTTCAACAGGCGGCCCGATGCCACCGAACGGCTCGTGCAGTTCGCCGACACGGTGAAGGGCAGCGGCGCGAAGCGGGAAGCGGACCTGAGCTGGCGCGAAGGCCCGGTGCAGGCGCGGCTCGCGCATGCGCTCGTGCACGGCATCGTCGATTTCATTCAGCCGGATGTCGAGGAAGCCAGACAGGTCTACGCGCGTCCCCTCGAGATCATCGAAGGGCCGCTGATGGACGGCATGAAGATCGTCGGCGACCTCTTCGGCGCCGGCAAGATGTTCCTGCCGCAGGTCGTCAAGAGCGCGCGCGTGATGAAGAAGGCGGTCGCGTACCTCGAGCCGTTCATGGAAGCCGAGAAGGCGGCGGGCGCGGGGGGAGCCCAGGGCCGGTTGGTCATCGCGACGGTGAAAGGGGACGTCCACGACATCGGCAAGAACATCGTGGGCGTGGTGCTCGGGTGCAACAACTACGAGGTCATCGACCTTGGCGTGATGGTGCCGGCGGCGAAGATCCTGGACACGGCCGTCGAGCGCCACGCCGATATGGTCGGCCTGAGCGGGCTGATCACGCCATCGCTCGACGAGATGACGATCGTCGCGAAAGAGATGGAGCGGCGCGGCATGCGGCTGCCGCTCCTCATCGGCGGCGCGACGACCAGCCGGCAGCACACGGCCGTGAAGATCGCGCCGGAGTACGGCGCGCCCGTCGTCCACGTCCTCGACGCCTCGCGCGTCGTCGACGCCGTCTCGAGCCTGGTCGGGGAGCGCCGGGCGTCGTTCGATGCCGTGAATCGCGCGGCGCAGGAAGAGATCCGCCAGCGGTACAAGGCGCGCACGGAGCGGCCGCTGCTCTCGTACGAGCAGGCGTGCGCCAACCGGCTCGCGTACGACTGGGACGAGCACGTCATCGCGACCCCCGCGTTCGTCGGCCGCCGGTACCTGGACGACGTGCCGCTCGCGCGGCTGGCGCGCTTCATCGACTGGACGTACTTCTTCTCGGCGTGGGAGCTGAAGGGGCGCTTTCCGGCGATCCTCGAGCACCCGCAGTATGGCCAGGCGGCGCGCGAGCTGTACGATTCGGCGCAATCGCTCCTGAAGCGGATCATCGACGGAAAGCTGCTGCGCGCGCGCGGGGTCTACGCGTTCTGGCCCGCGATGGCGGACGGCGACGACATCGTCGTGTTCAGGGACGAGAGCCGGCGCGACGTGTTCGCGACGTTGCCCATGCTGCGGCAGCAGGAAATTCAGCCGGACGAACGACCGAATCTGTCGCTCGCCGACTACGTCGCGCCGCGGGGGAGCGGTGTGCCCGACTACATCGGCATGTTTGCCGTCACCGCCGGGATCGGCGCGAGCGAACTCGCGAAACGATTCGAGGCGGAGCACGACGATTACAGCGCGATCATCGTCAAGGCGCTGGCCGACCGGTTCGCGGAAGCGTTCGCCGCGACGCTTCATGCTCAGGCCCGCGAGGACTGGGGCGCGGAGGCGGCCGCGTCGATGACGCCGGAGCAGGCGATCGGCGAGAAGCATGCGGGCATCCGGCCGGCGTACGGCTATCCGGCCTGTCCGGATCACAGCGAGAAGCACAAGCTGTTCGATCTGCTCGACGCGCGCCGGCAGGGGCTCGAGCTGACGGAGCACGGCGCGATGACCCCCGCCGCCAGCGTCAGCGGCCTGTACTTCTCGCACCCGCTCGCGAAGTACTTCAACGTGGGCCGCATCGGCCGCGACCAGGCCGAATCCTATGCGTTGCGGAAGGGGATGCCGATCGAAGACGTCGAGCGCTGGCTCTCGTCGAATCTCGCCTACGAAGCATCCGAGTTCAGCGTCAAGTGCTCGTGACGCAGGCTTTGGGCTTTGGGTTGGGGCGTCCCTCGCCGTCTCGCTTTCACACGCCGGCCGCCAGTCCTGGCGGCAGCGTCAGCGCCGCGGATGTGTTCGTACTCGTCATGCCCTCCGTTTCGCCCGGAACTCCCCTTCGAGCTTCCAGGTGCCGCCCGGATTCAGTGCGTAACCGAGCCAGTGAAACGCGTCAGCGGTGATCCCGGTGAAGGTCCAGCGCGTCTGCGTGCCGTCGGCGCGCGTGCCCAGCTGAACGATGTCGCGGCCGCTTGGACGGCCGATTTGTTCCTCGCGATGGCCGCTGACCGGATTCGTCCAGGCGATGCGCCAGGCTTCGATCGTCGGGTCCCAGGATCGAAGCGTTGTGCCGAACATGTTCATCGTCCGGTCGGGACTCGTCGTCCGGTCGGGACGGCGCGGCATGATCCAGACGTCCTGCACCGCCCGTCCCTCCAGAACCCATCCGGCGTGAACCTCGCCCGTGAGGCCGCGGCCGCTGACGTCGAGTGCGCGGTAATGGAGTACGTCGAGGTCCCAGCCTCCGCACAGCCAGCCGTAGAGGTCTGCCGATTCGGGGATCTCCGGCGAGCGGCCCGGCGCCGCGAGGACCGAGTGGAAATCAATCAGCATCGAACGCCTTTCGTGATACGAGTTGTACGACGGGACCGGGATGGCGCGCTTGGCGAAAATTGCGGCCGCTGCGGAGCGGGCATCGGCGGGCCGGCAGAACGACGCCGAGTCCCGCCGCGACGCCGCGCGGCGCCTTGCGGCGGGGCATGGCTGGACCGTCACGGACGTCGTCTGCTCGCGAGGTCCGTGGGACCGTCCCTACGACGAGCGGCACGAGGACGTCACGATTGCGATCGTGACATCCGGCACGTTCCAGTACCGTGGGTCGGCGGCGAATGGCCGCGAGCTGATGACGCCGGGATCGCTGCTGCTGGGGAGTCCGGGGCAGCACTTCGAATGCGGCCACGAGCACGGCGACGGCGATCGCTGCCTGTCCTTTCAGTTTTCACCGGAATACTTCGCGGCCATCACCGCCGGGGCCGGTGCGCCTGCAGGCCGGCCGTTCAGGTCGCTCCGCCTGCCAGCCGTTCGCCCGTTGTCGCCGGCGATTGCCGAAGCGTGCGCGGCGCTGGGCGGATCGGCCGGTATCGCGTGGGAGGATCTGGCGGTCCGGCTGGCCGTGCGGGCCGTGCAGGTCGACGCGGACGTCGAGCCGGACGGGAGCGCGATCTCGGCGGCGGCCGTGGCGCGCGTGACGCGGACGGTCCGTTTGATGGAAGCGCAGGCCGGCGCGGACCTGACGATCGTCCGGCTCGCGCGGGAAGCACGACTCAGCCCGTTCCATTATCTGCGCGTGTTCGAGAGCCTGACCGGCGTGACCCCGCATCAGTACCTCCGGCGGTCGAGGCTGCGGACCGCGGCCGCGCGGCTGGCGGCCGAACCGGCGCGGATCGTCGACATCGTGCTCGGCGCCGGCTTCGGCGACGTATCGAACTTCAACCGCGCGTTCCGGACCGAATTCGGCGTCAGCCCCGGCCTGTACCGGCGGCGCCGCACCGCTGCCGCCGCTCTCCCGTCCCCCTGCGACGCGACCGCCCGATCGGGATGAGCCGGACGGTTAGCTGGCTCTTATCGCGAGGGCGACGGATGAGGCGTCAGCTGCTTGTAGATCACGCCTCCCTTCATCACGAACGGCACGTGTTCGATCGCGCTGATATCCGCCGTGGGATCGCCGGTGACCGCGATGATGTCGGCATCGAGGCCCGACCTGAGCTGCCCGAAGTGATCCTGCTGACGGAGGATCGTTGCGTCCACCGCCGTCGCGGCCAGCAGCGCGCGCGCCGGCGACATGCCGTCGCGCACCATCCATTCCAGCTCCTTGTAATTCGTCCCGTGGGTGAACACGCCGACGTCGCTGCCGCAGCCGATCGTCACGCCGGCCGCCATCGCGTCCTTGAAGGCGGCCAGGGAAGCACGCATCTCGTCGGTCGGCGGATCGCCCATCTTCCAGTGCTGAAAGTACTCGGCATACGCGGCCACCGCCTCGAGCGTCGGTAGATACGCCACGTTGTGCTGCTTCATCAGGTCGAACACGGCACGCGTGCCGTAGAAGCCGTGCTCGATCGTGTCGACGCCCGCCTCGATGGAGCGGCGCATGCCTTCCGCCGTGCTCGAGTGGACCGAGACCGGCAGTCCCAACGAATGCGCGGCTTCGACGCCGGCGTTCAACTCCTCTTGCGTGAAGGTGGGAACTGAGCCCTGGCTCTTGCCGCAATGGTAATCGGCGTAGATCTTGATCCAGTCGGCGCCGTGGCCGGCCTGATCGCGCACCGCGTCGATCATCTGCGGCACGCCGGCGACAGGAATGCCCCCTTGCGGCAGGTCGATATCGCTGCGGAATCCCATCGGACCGGGGCCATAACAGTGCGCCGCGATCGTGGCGCGTGTGGCGACGAAGAGATGGGGCCCGGGAATCAGCCCTTGATTGATGGCGCGCTGCACGTCCACGTCGGCGTATCCCGCACCCTCGGTCCCGAGGTCGCGCAGCGCCGTGAAGCCGGCCATCAGCGTGTCGCGGACGTGCTGCACCGCCTCGATGGTGCGATACGCCAGCGGCTCCTTCAGCACCTGGTCGTTCCACAGGGTCTCGTTGTAGGGGTGCAGAAAGATATGCGAGTGCGCGTCGATCAGGCCAGGCAGCAGCGTCGTGCCGGGCAGGTCGACCACCTGCGCCCCTGCCGGCGGTTGGACCCGATCCATCGGCCCGACGGCGGCGATCTTCGCGCCCTGGACGAGCACGACCCAACCGGTGTGCGCCTGCTCGCTGCGCGCGTCGAAGACCCGATCCGGTTTCAAGAGATACGTTCCGGTGGGCGCGGAGGGCTTGCCCTGCATGGTCACGCTCAGCGCGACCAGCCACGCACAGGTACCGGCCAACAGTTTGCGCATCGACATCGCAGCCTCCCGATGATTGCAGCCGGCGCGAGTATACCGTCACGGTTGGGCTCCCGGGCAAGGTCGGCACGTCCGGCCGGCGCGGCGATGGCGTGAGGCGCGTGAGGTGGACACGAACACGTCGAGGCCATGTTTCTGCCTCGCCGGGTAGAATTGCGGCATGCGCCGCCACACTGACGCTGTCGCGGTGCCTTGTGCGTTCCGGTCGAGGGTCTTCGAGAGGAGTACAGTATGAATGACGAGGCCGTCCGTGATCATGTCGGCCGGCTGCTCGGCTGGCACGAGGCCCACGTCGGATTCGACGCGGCGGTGGCGGATCTGCCGTCCGAGATGCAGGGCCGCGTCCCGGCAGGCGCGCCGTATTCTCCCTGGCAATTGCTCGAACACCTGCGCATCGCGCAGCACGATATCCTCGACTTCTGCCGGAACCCGCAATACGAGCAGCTGGACTGGCCACGCCAGTACTGGCCCGAGTCGGCGGTGCCGCCGGCGACCGCCGACTGGGAGGAGAGCGTGGCGGCGTTCCGTCGCGATCGCACGGCGCTGCAGGCGCTCGCGCGCGATTCGAACATCGACCTGCTCGCGCGCATCCCGCACGGTTCGGGCCAGACCTATCTGCGTGAACTGCTGCTCGCCGCCGACCACGCCGCGTACCACATCGGCGAGCTCGTGCTCATACGGCGGTTGCTCGGCGCCTGGCACGCCTGAACGTCGCGTCGTTGATGGCCGCCTCTCGCGGCGTCATCCTCGTCCGTACGAACAGCGTCTGCCCGTTCATCCAGTGCACGAATTCATGCTACATATGTAGAATGCTCAATATGAAGCGGTTGTCCCATGCCGCAACGGCCGTGCTGCAGGCCGTCGCCAACGGCCACGCACATGGGTTCGAGATCATGGCCGTCAGCGGTCTTCCGAGCGGCACCGTCTATCCCGCGCTGCGGCGGCTGGAGGAGGCCGGCTGGCTCGACTCCCGCTGGGAAGACCAGCGCATCGCGCAAGACGAGCTGCGTCCGCCGCGGAAATACTACGAGATCACTCGCGCCGGCGAGGCGGCGCTGGCCGAGGCGTTGGCCCGCTATCGCGGCCTCGCGAAGCACGGCCGGACCGCGACCGCGCGGCTCTCGCGCGTCGCCGGGCTGAAGAGGGGCGGGCGATGAGGCCCGGCGCCGCGTGAAGCCGCACCGCTGGATCATTCGTTTCGTGAGCGCGTTCGTTCCCGGGAGGTTGCGCGCGGACTGGCGACGCGAGTGGGAGGCCGAGCTTGCGCACGACGAGGAGCAATCGAAGAAGTGGCGCCAGCCGGGGAAGACGCGGTGGCTGCTCATTCGTCACAGCCTCGGGTCGAGCTGGGACGCGCTGTCGCTGCAACGACGCCGGCTCGAAGACGATCTCGTCCAGGATGCGCGGCACGGCGTTCGTCTGGCGACGCGGTCGCCAGGCATGGCTCTCGCGGCATGCCTCTCCATCGCGGCGGGCATCGGCGGTTCGACGGCGGCATTCACGCTCGTCGATGCAGCGGTGCTGCGGCAGTGGCCATACCCCCATGCCGACCGCCTCGTCGTTCTGAGCACCAATATCACTCAGTACTTCTCGATACCCGCCTTCCGCCGCCTCCTCGACACAGATGCCGGCCTCGATCACGTGACCGCCGCCGAAGCGCACGGATTCGTCGTCGATCTGGCCGGCCGGCCGACGCTCGTGAACGGCCACCGCGTGTCGCCGGAGGCCGTCGCGCTGTTGGGTCTCGATGGTCCACTCCGTCCGAGGCCCGGACGCCCCTTTCTCGCAGCCGATTTCGAGACGCGGAGCGATCCTGTCGTCTTGATCAGCCATCGGCTCTGGCGGCAGTGGTTCGCCTCCTCAGACGCCGTCCCCGGCCGAAGCCTGAAAATCGACGGCCAGCCCGCCCGAATCATCGGCGTCCTTCCTCCGGAGTTCGATTTCTTCCCGAACGGCGACATCCTCGCGCCGCTGTCGCTTTCCGGACCGGGTGCCTACAAGGAGTTCGACCGGACACTCGAGGTGTTCGGATCGCTCAGACCTGGCGTTCAGGCCAGCAGCGTCGCCTGGTGGTTGACATCGGCGACCCGACGTTTTCGCCCGGCGCAGACCGCCATCGTCGACAGCGTGCGCGCGCGCCTGTTCAGGGGCTTCGGACCGACCATCAGGATCCTCACGCTCGTCTCGCTCGTCATCCTCATCGTCTGCGGCTTGAATTTCGCGACCCTCCTCATGGTCCGGTCCGCCGATCGTCGACAGGAGTTCGCCGTCCGTATGGCGCTCGGCGCCGGACGCGCGCGCATCGTCCGTCAGCTCGTGACCGAAGCCCTGGTTCTGTCATTCGCTGGAGGGGCGGCTGGTGCGCTGATCGCGCAGGTCGGCCGTGGAACATTCATCGGGACGGCCACTGGCGGGATCGTGAACCCCGCGTCAGGACTCGATTGGAAAGCGTTCACGTTCGCGTCGCTGCTCACGCTTGGCACGGGCCTGCTGTTCAGCGTCGGACCGGCGCGCCGCGCGACTGCCACCCTTGACCTCGACGTCGCGCTGAAGGGCGGAGCGCCCCGTTGGTTCGCGTCGAACTGGCTCGCCGGCGCAGTCCAGCTGGCCCTGACGATGGTGCTCCTCGTCGGTGCCGGGCTGCTCGTGAAGAGCCTCGCGCGGATTCAAGCCTTTGATTCCGGGTACGACAGCGCGGACGCGGTGACCCTCCGCTTCGACCTGCCACCGTCGCGCTATCCGACTGACGCCGACATCGCGCGATTCGTCGGCGAGACGACGGGTCGGCTCGGGACGGTACCCGGTGTCGAATCGGTGGGCGCCGCTTCGAGTCTTCCGTACGCGGCCGGCGCCCTTCATATGAGCATGGTGTCGTTCGAGCAACCCGTTCGGGTCTCAGGACCACCAGAAGCGATGCCGCTCGGCTGGCGCGTGCCGCCGCCGCCTCCCCCTCCGCCCGGAATGGGGGGCGCACCCGCGATTGAATTCTTCCCCGCGTTGTCCTGCGAAGTCGGCACATCGTACTTTCGGGCCATGGGTATTCCCCTGCGCAGCGGCCGGGAATTCACGTCGTTCGATAGCGCGCGCTCGACACGAGTGGTCGTCATCAATCAAAGAATGGCCGACCGGTATTGGTCTGGCGTGGACCCGATCGGGCGCCGCCTGCGACTCGGCCCGTTGTACCCATGGCAGACCATCGTCGGCGTGGTCGGCAACATCCGGCGCTTCGCGCAAGACGACGCGGTACGTTCGGAGTACTACGAGCCGTTCGCGCAGGCGGGCGATCAGCGTCAGGTCTGGTCTTTGCTGGGAGGCCTTCCCTCCATGCCAGGCTTGCCCGATGCCACGCCGAGTCCAGTGATGCTCGTCGTGCGCAGCCGGCTCGGCCCGCGTGCAGTCTCCAGCGCCGCCGGCGATGTCCTCCGCGAGGTCGACCCATCGCTGCCGATTGTGAAGGTATCGACGCTGCGCGATGCGCTGGACCATGCGATTGCCAAACGACGCTTCCTGCTGAGAAATGTTCTGGCATTCGCCGGTCTGGCGTTGCTCCTCGCCGTCGTGGGCGTCTATGCCGTCACGGCCCAGGTCGTCAGGCGACGAACCCGGGAGCTGAGCATCAGAGCGGCGCTCGGTGCCGGTGGCGGTCACCTGATGTGGCTCGCCATTCGCGACGGCTTGGTGGTCACAGGGATCGGCGGCTGCCTCGGGCTGCTGATTTCCGCGCTGTTCACCCCACAACTCGGGACATTTCTGTACGACGTCAGCCCATGGGATTGGCGAACGTTTCTCGCCGTCACCCTGATCCTGACTCCCGTCGTCATCTGCGCCGCGTGCGTACCGGCCCGACAGGCCGCGCGAGTCGATCCGCTGGTCGCGTTGAAGTCGGCTGTCTCGTAAGCCCAGCCGGCGAGATCGAGGCCTCGCGCGTTTGGCCGGCAGGACGCACTCCCGGCGCCAGCTCATGAGCCAGACCGGCCGCGGTGTGCGCCATGTCGAGTGTGGGCGACGTACGCTCGCAAGGCATCGAGGAGGACGACATGACTCTCGAGAAGATTCGGCAGCCGAGCGGCAACCGGGGATGCCGGGCCGCGGTGTGGGCGACCGTCGTCGCGCTGGGAGTGGGCCCGGTGGCTACTCCCGTCGCGGCCGCGCAAGAGGTGAAGAGGCCGGACGTGCGTTTGAAGACGGCGCGGGCCAACGCCGCGATGATCAAGCCGCTTTCGGACGCGCTCTATGCGTTCGACGATGCGGCGCGGACGAATGGAGGCAAACCGCCGGCGGATGCGGCCAGGCGTCTGGCTGAGTTGCGGCGCCTCGCGCCGGCCGCGAAGACGGAGATCCGCGCCTATCTCTCGCGCCTCCGCCAGGCGAACGAGGTGGCCGCGTTCGACGCGCTGGTTTACAAACGGACGGCGGAAACACGCCCCGGGCTCGAGGCGCAGCTCAAAGCGGTGGGTGGTCCGTCTGGCCTCCTCGCGCACGCCGACAGCTTCATCGACCAGCTCATCACCGATCGCCAGCAGGCCACCCGGTCGCCGTCCGAGGCGCTGCTCGAGGCGCTGGGCCTGACCGTGACGCTCCATGCGAGCATCCTGAGCACGGCGTGCGGGTTCTTCTGGTTCACAATCTCGCTCGGATACGGTGACGGGATCGCGTACCGGTCCTGCTACTACTGAGGCGGACGGTGGCGAGGGCGGGGCTTCCGCGACCCGCCCTCGTCGCGCGTCGAGCGCCCTGATCCCTCACGCGTGTGTTCTCGGCGGGATGGGCCGGATCCTCCAGCGCCCATACGCCACGAATGCCGTCAGCGCCAACAGCACGGCCGTCGTGGCCGCCGACCCGATCTCGCCGCGCGTCAGATGAAAGACGGTCGCGCAGATCATGAGGACCATCAGTCCCGCGGCCGCCCACGCGACGAGTGAGGGCCGGATCCGTGTGATGCCGGGCAGGGTCAGCCCGATCGCGGCGAGAAGTTCGGCCACGCCGATGAAGATCTGAAACCATCGGGCCGGGAGCGCGGCGTTCATCTGGACCGCGACGCTGGCGGGGGGAGCCAGCATGAGCCAGCTGTGCGCCAGGAACGCGACCGCGAGCAGGATCTGAAGTATCCACAGGACCACGTTCATCGATGTCTCCTGCGCACGCCGCCGGATCGAACGCCGACCCGGCGATCGTGGCGGACGCGCCTGCGGGAAAGTCTCGTCCATCGGTGGACGAAGATCCAGCACGAATCGGGCGCGCAGGACGCGAGGATTCGCACATTCCCTGCCTTGCGGTATCCTAAAAGACCCAACCATCAGGTCCCGCGCACCGTCTGATATAGCCGGGGCCAGCTCCGGTATCGGGATGCGAAAACCCGGCTATCTCATTCTCCTCGTTGTCGTCGTCGCGCTCGCGGCCGCCGGGTTGCTGGTGTCGGCGCGCGGCACGGACCGGCCGGCCGACGGCCAGGGCCGGCAGCGGTTCATCGTCGCACGGCGCGATTTCGTGCGGAGCGTCCGGCTGAGCGGTACGGTCGAGGCGGTCGAGGCCACGACGGTGTCGGCGCCGCGCATCGCGGGCCAGAACAACAACGCGCTCGTCATCATGCACCTGGTCGTGCCGGGCACGACGGTCCGGCCAGGCGACCTGCTGGTGGAATTCGATCGGCAGGACCAGCTTCGCAACGCGCTCGATCGCCAGGCGGAACTCACCGATCTCGATCAGCAGATCAACAAGCGCGTCGCCCAGGAAGCGGCGGCCAAGGCGACCGACGACACGGCGCTCAAGGAGGGGGAGAGCGCCCTCGAGCGCGCGCGGCTCGACATGCTCAAGAACGAGCTGCTGCCGCGGATCGAGGCCGAGAAGAACACGCTGGCGTACGAGCAGGCGGACGCCACGTTGAAGCAGCTTCGTGCGACGTACGACCTCAAGCGCCGCGCCGCCGCCGCCGACATCCGCGTGCTGCAAATCAGCCGCGACCGGTCCGCGACCGCCATGAAGCACGCCGAGGCGAACGCCAACCGCATGCTCATCCAATCCCCGATCCGCGGCGTCGCCGTGCTCAAGACGATCTGGAAAGGGGGCAACATGGCCGAAATCCAGATCGGCGACGAGATTCGACCCGGTGTGCCGGTGGTCGACGTCGTCAACCCGGCCGCGATGCGCGTGCGCGCGCGCGTGAACCAGGCCGACATCAACGAGCTGGTGGTGGGCCAGCCGGTCGCCGTCGGCCTCGACGCGTACCCGGAGCTGCACTTCACCGGACGCGTCGCCCAGATTTCGCCGATCGGCGCCGAGTCGACGCTGTCACCCAAGGTGCGGACCTTCACCGTGCTGGTCACCGTCCAGGGGGCGCATCCCAAGCTGATGCCGGATCTGACGGCGTCGCTCGACGTGGAGCTCGCGCGGGTGCCGAAGGCGCTGGTGGTGCCGCGCGATGCGATCGGCCACGACGGCGCCCAGGCGTTCGTACAGGTGTTGAACGGCGGCAACAGCGATCGGCGCAACGTGACGATTGGGGCACGCAACGCGGTCGAGGCGGTGGTGACGTCCGGACTGGCGGCGGGCGCCGCCGTGGCGCGCAACCTCCGTCCGGTGGCGGCGCGATGACGTGGAATCCGCTGCACTGGTCGCGCCGCGTGGCTCTCGCGGCCGGCGCCGTGGTCGTGATTGGAAGCGCCGGCGTGGCGGTGGCGACCCGCGGCGGCACGGTTCCCGACGTGCCGACCGCTGCTGTCGCGCGCGGCGACTTCGTCGACTACATCCAGATCCGCGGCGAGATCAAGCCCGTGAAATCGGTCGTCCTCTCGGCGCCCATGCGCTCGGGCGATTTGCAGATCGTCGAGCTGGCAAAGAATGGGACCGCCGTCAAGAAAGGGGACGTGCTCGTCGAATTCGACGGGACGAGCATCCGGCTGCGGATGGACGACATCCGGTCCACGTTGAAGGAGGCCGAGGCGGAGATCGCGCAGGTGACGGCGCAGGCCCGCATCACCGACGAGCAGGATCAGACCGCCGTCACCAAGGCGAAGTACGACCTCGAACGCGCGAAGCTCGATCTCCGCAAGGAGGATCTGATCTCGAAGATCGAATTCGAACAGGCGAAGCTCGCCGTGGCCGACGCGGAGCAGGTGTTGAAGCAGGCCGAGGCGCAGGCCGCCTCCGACAAGGCGGCCTCGAAGGCGGATTTCGTCGGCAAACAGCGCAAGAAGCAGAAGGCGCAATTCGATCTCGACCGCTGGCAGACGGCGCTCGATTCGCTGCGGCTCGTCGCGCCGGCCGACGGCGTCGTCAATATCCTGCCGAACCCGCGCTCCGGCGGGCCGTTCGGCGGCGACGTGGAATTTCGCGAGGGGGACCGCGCCTGGTCGGGCGCCAACATCCTCGAGCTGCCGGATCTGTCGTCGATTCACGTGGAAGCGCACCTCGATGAATCGGATCGCGGACGCCTGCAGGTCGGTCAGCGCGCCACGGTGCGGATCGAAGCGGTGCCCGGACGCGACTTCCCGGCGCACGTCGATGCGATTTCCGTGCTCGCGCGCGTGGACTTTTCGTCCGGATGGCCGCCGGCGCGCAACTTCGATCTGCAGCTCGTGCTCGAGGATCGCGACCCGCGCATCCGCCCGGGCATGAGCGCGACGGCCCGTATCGCGGCCGAACGCGTGCCCAACGTGCTGCTCGTGCCCGCCGAGGCGCTGTTCCAGCACGATGGCTATGCGGTCGTCTACCGCCTGGACGGATCGATGTTCGACGAGCGCCGCGTCCAGGTGTCGCACCGCGGACGCGAACAGGCCGCCATCGCCGCGGGCATCGCGGCGGGCGACCAGCTCGCGACCAGCCGCCCGAATCCGCAGCTCGTGCGGAGGGCGTCGTGACGAAGCGCCGCGGCGCCTGGCTCCTCGCGATCGTCGTGCTCGTCGCGGCGGCCGCCGGCCTCGCGCGGGCCGTGCCCAACCTGCCCACGCACCGCGAGGAGGTGCCGACCACGCGGGTGGTCAGGGGGGCGCTGAAGCTGACGGTTTACGCCAACGGCGAACTGCGCGCGGGCCGCACCGCCACGCTGGTGGCGCCCCGGGCCTCCGGCACGCTCCGGCTCGTCAAGCTGCTGCCGACCGGCACGGCCGTCAAGGCGGGCGACGTCGTGATGGAGTTCGATCCCGCCGATCAGCAGTACGCGCTCGAACAGGCCCAGTCGGACCTGGACGGCGCCGAACAGCAGATCGTCAAGGCCAAGGCGGACAACGAAGTCCAGGCGGCGCAGGACAAGGTCGACCTGTTGACCGCGCGCTACGACGTCCGCCGCGCCGAGCTCGATACGGCCGGCAACGAGTTCGTCGGCGAAATCGACGCCCGCAAGAATCAGCTCTCGCTCGAGGAGGCGCGCCGCAAGCTCGCGCAGCTCGAGCACGACGTCACCTCGCGTTCGGCGACGAACCAGGCGACCCTGGACGTCCAGCTCGAGGCGCGCAACAAGGCGCGGGTCTCGATGCAGCGCGCCCAGACAGCCATGGACGGCCTCGTCATCGCGGCGCCGATGGACGGCGTGATTTCCGTCAAGGAGAACCGCGACGCCACCGGCGGCATGTTCTTCTACGGGATGGTGCTGCCGGAATATCGGGAGGGCGATACCGTGTTCTCCGGCCGCCCCGTCGTCGACGTCATCGAGCGGGGCCGCATGGAACTGCGCGCGAAGATCGACGAGACGGATCGCGACAACCTGCAGCCCGGCGAAACCGCCAGGGTGCAGATCGATGCGCTGCCCGGCGAATGGTTCACCGCGAAAGTCGGGGCGCTGAGCGGCCTCGCCACCCGCAGCGGCGTCTTCGACAGCTCCGCCGTCCGCCGCTTCGACGTCGCGTTCACGTTCGACAAGGTCGATCCCCGCTTCCGCGCCGGATCCTCGGCGCGGCTGGTGATCGAGGGGCGCGAGCTGCAGAACGTGCTGCACGTGCCCCGGCAGGCCGTGTTCGACAAGAACGGCAAGAACTTCGTGTACCTGAAGGTGGGCGACGCGTTCCAGCGGCGCGACGTGAAGGTGACCAACCGCACCGAGAGCCGGGCGGTGCTGGAAGGCCTGCAGCCGGGGGACACGATCGCGCTCGTCGATCCCGACGTGGCGCGGGCGCGCGCGAAGAGCGGCGCGTCCGCCCCGATGCCCGCTTCCGGGAGCGCCTCGTGAGCGACGCGCGCACGCACCTCTGGTCCACCGACTTCCTGCCCGAGCTCCGCCTTGGCCTCGAGAACCTGCGCGCCCACAAGCTCCGTTCTCTGCTGACGATGCTCGGGATGATCTTCGGCGTGGCCGCCGTGGTGGCGATGCTGTCGATTGGCGCCGGCGCGCAGCAGGAGGTGATGGCCTTCATCGAGCAGCTCGGCGTCCGCAATCTGATCGTCGAAGCGAAGGAAGCGCCCGACAGCCAGACCTTGCAGAAGGTGCGGCGCCTGTCGGCCGGGCTCTCGTTCCAGGATCTGCGCGTCGTCGAAGCCAATCTGGACGGCATCTCCGCCGTGACGGCCCGCAAGCGCTTTACGCCGTCCAAGATGATTCCGCGCCCGATCGGCGGCGACATGCCGACGGTGTACGGCGTCTCGCCGGCGTACGTCGGCATCGGCAACCTGCAGGTGGCCTCGGGGCGGTTTTTCAGCGCAGCGGAGACGACCGCCGCCGCGCCGGTGGCCGTGCTGGGCGAAGCGGCCGCCGCCACGCTGTTCGGGACCGACGATCCCATCGGCCGGTACGTCAAGGTGAACGAACAGTGGTTCCAGGTGATTGGGGTCGCCGGACCGCAGCTCACGGTGCAGGCCGACGTCGCCGGCATCCCCGCGCAGGACCGCAACAATCTGATTTACGTGCCGCTCTACTCCGCCCTCTTCCGGCTCGAGGACGGCCAGAGCGCGCAGAAGGACGAAATCGACGGCATCTACCTGCAGATGAATCAGGGGGCCGATGTACCGGCCGCCGCCTCGCTGCTGCGCGGCGTCCTCGACGTGGCGCACCGCGGCGCCGGGGACTTCACGATCGTCTCGCCCGCCGAGCTGCTCGCCGAGCAGCGGCGCACGCAGCGGATTTTCGAGATGGTGATGGTGGCGATCGCGTCGATTTCGCTGCTCGTCGGCGGCATCGGGATCATGAACATCATGCTCGCCAGCGTCCTCGAGCGGACGCGCGAAATCGGCGTCCGCCGCGCCATCGGGGCGCGCCAGCGCGACGTCGTCCGCCAGTTCCTGATCGAGACGACGATCATTTCGCTGACCGGCGGCGTCGCAGGCATCCTGCTGGGCGTCGGGCTCGCGCAGTTGATTGGCATCCTCGCCGGATGGTCGACGATCGTGACGACCGCCTCGATCGTTCTCGCCTTCGGCGTCTCGGTCGCGATCGGCATCGTGTTCGGCCTGTATCCCGCCGTCCGCGCCTCGCGCCTGGATCCCGTCACGGCGCTTCACTACGAATAGGAAATGGCGGCGAGCACTGGTCGGCGCACGAAGGGCTGAGCCACAGGCTGGTCATCCGAGGCCGACGTGTGGATCGGGCCGTCAGGCCTGACCACTCGGCTAGAATGTGCCATGCCTGCGCTTGTTCCTCTCGTCCTGCTGCTCGGCCTTCCGGTTTCCGCTCAGCAACACCCGCCCTCCCCGACGACGACCACCACCGCCTTTCACACGACCCTGACCGTCGAGGCGATGTCGCACAAGCAGGCCGTCGTCGACACGAGCGAGGGGACGTTCGTGATCGATCTGCGACCGGATCTCGCGCCGAACCATGTCGGCTATTTCATGAAGCTCGCGGCGGAAGGGGCCTACAACGGGACGGTGTTCCACCGCGTGATTCGCGACGGCATCATCCAGGGGGGAGACCCGCTCTCGAAGGACCCGTCCCGCGCGGCGCAGTACGGCACGGGCGGGCTCGGCGTGCTGAGCGCCGAGCACAGTGCCGAGCCGTTCACGAGCGGTGCGGTCGCTGCCGTGATCCGGCCGAAACAGCCCGACAGCGCCGGCGCGCAGTTTTTCGTCTGCGCCACCGATCAACCGGCGCTCACGGGCGAGTACACGCTGTTCGGCCGCGTTTCGGACGGGCTCGACGTCGTTCGGCGCATCTCGGAAACGCCTGCCGACGGGCACGGGCAGCCCACCACGCGCGTCGAGATTCGATCGGTCACGATCCGCGACACGCCCCCGCCGGCGCCGCTGCCGTTTTCAACCGAGACGGTTGCGCAACTCGCCGCGTACCGGGCCGTGCTCGACACCTCCGCCGGCCCGATCACGATCGCGTTCCTGCCCGACAAGGCGCCTGCGACCGTGCGGCAATTTCTTCGCCTCGCGCAGGCCGGGGTGTTCGACGGCACCGCGTTCCACCGCGTCGTCAAGGGGTTCGTCGTTCAGACCGGCTCGCTCGACACGCGCGGGCCGCTGAGCGACGAGCAGCAGAAGCTGGTACATCCGCTCGCGCCGGAATTCAACGACACGAAGCACGTGAAAGGCATCGTCTCGATGGCGCGCGGCGACGATCCCGCGAGCGCGACGACGTCGTTCTTCATCGTGACCGGCGACGCGCCGTCGCTCGACGGCAAGTACACGGCATTCGGCCGCGTCGTGGACGGCATGACGGCCGTCGAGGCGATTGAGGCGGCGCCAGTCGAAGGCGACACGCCGGCCACCCGGATCGATCTCGTCCGCGTGCGCGTCGTGCGTCCGTGAGCCGATGCCGGCCTCGTGCTCCACGCGCCGGTCGGCTGAAACGGCCGGATGAGCTGCGGGGCCCGACACGGTGCGCACCGCCTTGGGACCTCGCGCGGGGGGCGACGACCGGCAGTAGGGAGGCGCGGCGGAATCAGCGATAATGAAAGGATGGCCCCTTGGGCCGGAAGGGAAATGACAGCGTTTTGGCAGACACACGTTTGAAGATTGCCGTATTCATCGACTTCGACAACATCGAGATCGGGGTCAAAAGTACGCTCAACGCGCAGTTCGACGTCGGCATCGTACTCGAGGCGCTCAAGGAGCGCGGCGACGTCGTTTCGAAGATCGCCTACGGCGACTGGACGCGCGCCGGCGACTACAGCCGTTCGCTCACGCAGCACGCGACCAAGCTCGTACAGCGCAACCTGACGCCGGGCGGCGACAAGAACGGCGCCGACATCAACCTCGCGCTCGACGCCCTCGAGATGGCGTTCACGCATCCCCACATCAACGCCTACGTCATCGTGGGCGGCGACAGCGACTTCATCACCCTCGTCGAGAAGCTGAAGCAGTACGACAAGCAGATCTTCGTGGTCGGCGGCCGCGCTTTCACGAGCGGCGTGATGCAGCGCAACTGCCACGAGTTCATCGCGTACGAGAACCTGACGGGCAGCGGCCGCCGCGCGGACCGCGGGAAGCCGTCCGGTCCGGTGCCGCAGTCCCCCGTCGATCAGGCGATGCCGCTCGTGCGCCGCGCGCTCAAGGTGTTGAGCGATCGCGAAGTGTCGCCGCAGCTGGGGCTCCTCAAGAGCACGCTGCTGCAGCTCGACTCGACGTTCTCGGAGCGCTCCTACGGCGTCAGCTCGTTCCGCGATTTCGCGGAGAAGCTCGCGAAGACCGGCCAGGTCACGTTGCGCGAGAGCGGCCGCAACCTCCTGGTCGAGCTGAACGGCGAAGAAGACGGCAACGGCGGATCCCCGCACGAGCACGCGCCCCAGCCGCACGCCGGCACGCACGCGCCTCAGGCCCATGGCCACGGCGGCGCTCGGAACCAGCCGCATGTGGCGGAGCCCGTCGAGGTGCGCGGCGACGTCCGGGTGGCCGACGGGATTCGCGAAGTACGCCGGCTGTTCCAGTCGGCGCCGAACCCGCCGCGCTGGCCGATGTACGTGCGCCAGGCGAAGCAGTTCCTGCGCGCCGTCGATCCGTCCTTCGACGAGCGGCGCTTCGGGTTCGCGAGCCTGGTCGATTTGATGCGCGCGTGTCAGCGCGAAGGATTGTTCCGCATCGAGCGCGATCGCCAGGGCGTCATGCGCATTTTCGGCGGCAACGTGATGCAGCCGGTCGGCGAAGCCGCGGAGCCGCTCGAGTCCGCTCCGCTCGAGCCGACGTCGCCCGACCCGCGCGCAGCCGGCACCGACGACGCCGACGTCGATGTCGTCGACGGCGATCTGGTGCAGGCAATCGAGCCGGCGCCTCCCGTCGTCGACATCGAAGCGACTGACGCGACCGAAGCGGCGGAAGGCGCGGAGGAGCAGGACGGGGAGCCGGCCGCCAAGCCGTCACGGCGGCGCCGGGCCGCGGCCGGGACCACGCCGCGCGCGCGCAAGACGTCCGCCGCGCGCCCGCGCGCGCCGCGCAAGCGCGCCGTCAAGGAAGCGGTCGAGCAGGGATAGCCTCCGATTCGTCGAAGGGCAGCACCGGATCGCCATCCGGTTCCGCGGCGGCCGGGTCGACCAGGTTGTGGACCGACACACCCAGGAGTCGCACCGGCCGCGTCGCCGCCGCCGTCTTGTCGAGCAGCGCCACGGCGCGCGCCACGAGCGCGTCGGGATCGCGGGTGGCGACTGGTTCGCTCTGGCTTCGCGTGATCGTCGTGAAGTCGCTGTAGCGGACCTTGATGGTCACGGTGCGGCAGAGCAGCGTCCGGCGCGCGAGCCACGCGGCCGCGTCGCGCGCCATCTCTTCGAGCTCCGTCCGCATCTCTTCCACGCGCGTCAGATCCTCGGAGTACGTGTTTTCCGTACCCGAGGATTTGGTCGCGCGATTGGGCTCGACCGGCCGGTCGTCCACGCCGTCGGCCAGCCTCCGCAGCCAGTCGGCCAGGCTGCCCACGGCCTCCCGCAGCGTCAGCGGATCGGCGGCGCGGACGTCGACGAGACGTTCGATGCCGCGCTCGCGGAGCCGGCTCGCGGTTACCGGCCCGACGCCCCACAGCGCATCGACGGGCAGGGTCTGCAGAAAGCGCTCGACGCGTTCGGGCGCGATCACCGTCAGGCCGTCCGGCTTTCGCCACGCCGAGGCGATCTTCGCCAGGAATTTGTTCGGCGCCACGCCTGCGGACGCCGTGAGCCCGGTCGCGTTCTTGATTTCCTTCTTCAGGCGCTGTGCCACGCCGCGGCCGAGCGGTTCGTGCCACGCGTTCTCCGTCACGTCGAGATAGGCCTCGTCGAGCGAGAGCGGCTCGACGAGCGGCGTCACGCCGCGAAAGATCGCGAACACCGCCTGTGACGCGGCGCGGTACCGCGCGAAGTCCGGTTTGACGATCACCAGGTCCGGGCAGAGCCGAACCGCGCGCGCCATCGGGATGGCGGATCGCACGCCGAACGCGCGCGCCTCGTAGCTGGCGGCCGCCACGACCCCGCGCTTGCCGGGGTCCCCCCCGACGGCCACGGGCCGGCCGCGCAGATCGGGACGGTCGCGCTGTTCGACCGACGCGTAAAACGCGTCCATGTCGACGTGCAGGATGCGCCGGACTCGAGGCTCCACGCTGCGTTCATTATCCATCCAACGGATCGACCGCCCCCGCGCCCCGCCGCCCCCGCGCCCCGCCGCCCGCCCGCGCTCCGCCCCCCGCCCGCGCTCCGCCCCCCGCCCGCCGCCGCCCCCCCGTCCCCCGCACTCCGCCCCCCGCATTCGGTGTAAGTTGTCCCGATGCGAAATATTCTGATCCTCGCGGCGTGCGCACTGCTGGCGCCGCAGCCCGTCCCCTCTTCGACGATCGACGCACCCGCCGCCGCCGCGATGCGATGGCGCCTCGTCGGGCCCTTCCGCGGCGGCCGGGTCGTGAGCGCCGAAGGCGTGCCGGGCCAGCCGCACACGTACTATTTCGGCGCCGTGGGCGGCGGCGTGTGGAAGACGACGGACGGCGGCCGCGTGTGGAATCCGGTGTTCGACGCCGAGCCGGTGCAGTCGATCGGCGCGATCGCGATCGCGCCGTCGAATCCCGACGTCATCTACGTCGGGACCGGCGAGCCGGACTTCCGGTCGGATCTGTCGAGCGGCAATGGCGTGTATCGATCGACCGACGGCGGCCGTTCATGGCAGCACCTCGGCCTCGACGACACGCGGCAGATTGCACGGATCGCGATCGACCCGCGCAATCCCGACGTCGCCCTCGTCGCGGCGCTCGGCCACGCCTACGACGCCAACGCCGATCGTGGCGTGTTCCGCACCGCCGACGGCGGCCGCACGTGGCAGAAGGTCCTCTACAAGGACGACGACACCGGCGCGATCGACGTCGTCATGCAGCCGTCGAATCCGTCGATCGTGTACGCCGCGCTCTGGAGCGTTCGCCGAACGCCGTGGAGCCGCTATCCGCCCGTCACGGCCCCCGGCGGCGGCATTTTCAAGTCGACCGATGGCGGCGTGACCTGGCGCGCGCTGACGGGGAATGGCCTGCCGACGACGGTGTTCGGGCGCACGGGTCTGGCGGTCGGATATGGCAACCGCGGCGACCGCGTCTACGCGATCGTCGACACCGACAAGGCAGGCCTCTATCGATCCGACGATGCGGGGAGTACGTGGTCACTGGTCGGGACAGACCCGCGCATCACGAGCCGCGCGTGGTACTTCAACCAGGTCACCGTGGATCCGAACGATCCGGACACGGTCTACGTGCCGAACGTGGGGTTGAATCGGTCGACCGATGGCGGGCGCACGTGGACGCCGATCAAGGGCGCCCCTGGCGGCGACGACTATCACTCGCTGTGGATCGATCCCCGCGACTCGTCGCGCATGATTGCCGGCGTCGATCAGGGGGCGACGATCAGCGTCGACGGCGGCAGCACGTGGAGCAGCTGGTACAACCAGCCGACCGGGCAGATGTATCACGTCGCCACCGACAACGCGTGGCCGTACGGCATTTACGGATCGCAGCAGGACAGCGGCACCGTCGGGATCGCGAGTCGCGGCAACTACGGCGCGATCACGCCGAAGGACTGGCAGCCGGTCGGCGCCGGCGAGAGCGGCTATGTCGTGCCGGATCCCGACGATCCGGACGTCGTCTACGGCGGGAGCACGAACGGGCCGATGTTCCGGTTCGATCGCCGGACCGGCGAGTCGCAGGACATCTCGCCGATGCCCGAAGGAGGCTTTGGCGCGAACCCCGCGGCCGTGCGGTACCGCTTCACGTGGACGTCGCCGATCGTGCTGTCGACGACGGCGCCGCGCGCGATCTACTTCGGATCCCAGTACGTGTTGAAGAGCACCGACCAGGGCCATAGCTGGCGCGCGATCAGCCCGGATCTGACGCGCGGCGGCCGGCAGGCCACGCCCGCTTCTGGCGGACCGATGATCAGGAATCTCGCGCCCGCCGAGGCGTTCGGCGTCGTCTACACGATCGCGCTGTCGCGGGTCAGCCCGGGCGTCATCTGGGCCGGCACCGACGACGGCCTGATCCACCTGACGCGCGACGAGGGGCGGCACTGGCAGAATGTCACGCCGCCGCCGCTCGACGCGTGGAGCAAGGTGAGCATGATCGACGCCTCGCCGCACGACGCCGCGACGGCGTACGCGGCGATCGACCGGCACCGGCTCGACGATCGGCGGCCGTACATCTACCGCACCCACGACTACGGCGCGACCTGGACGGCGACCGTCGCCGGCCTGCCCGACGGCGCGTTCGTGCGCGCGGTCAGAGAGGATCCGGTTCGCCAAGGGCTCTTGTTCGCGGCGACCGAGCGCGGCGTGTTCGTGTCGTTCGATGACGGCGATCGCTGGCAGGGGCTGCAGATGAACCTGCCGCACGCCCCCGTTCACGACCTCACCGTGCACGGCGACGATCTCGTTGCCGCGACGCACGGGCGCGCGTTCTGGGTGCTCGACGACATCGCGCCGCTGCGCGAGGTGGGTGCGCCCAGCGCGTCGGGTGGCGGGGTGCGGCTGCTGGCGCCGTCGACGGCGATTCGTGTGCGCCGCAGCGTCAACACCGATACGCCGCTCCCGCCGGAGACCCCGATGGGGCGGAACCCGCCCGACGGCGCCATCATCGATTACTCGCTGCCGGCCGCGGCGTCGGAGGTCACTCTGGAGATCGCCGACGGCGCCGGCACTGTCGTCCGGCGGTTCTCGAGCCGCGACGTGGTGCCCCCCGTCGACACCACGCAGCCGTTTCCGACGTACTGGCTGAGCCCCGCGCGGGTCCCGACGGTGAATGCGGGCATGAACCGGTTCGTCTGGGATCTGCGGTACGCGGCGCCCCCCGTTCGGCTTCGCGACTACACCATTGCGGCGATCCCCGGCGATACGCCGGCGCTGCCCGAAGGTCCTCAGGTCGTGCCCGGCCGGTACGAAGTGCGGCTGACGGCGGGCGGTGCCACCCTGACGGCGCCGCTGACGGTGAAGATGGATCCGCGCGTCAGCGTGAGTGCTGCGGACCTGCGCCGCCAGTTCGATTTGGAGAAGCAGATTAGCGACGCGATTGCGCGCACGGCGGCCGGACTCGACGCCGCCGCGGCGCGCGGGGCGTCGGACGAAGCCGCCAGGCACCAGGAAGCGGAGCTGACGCGACTGAACGCCGCGCTCGGCGCGCTGCTCGTCGTCGTCGACACCGCAGATGCCGCGCCGACGCAACAGGCCCTGGATCTGTTCGCGCGCTATTCGCGCGAACTGGACGCCGCCCTGTAGGGCGGGTCTTCAGACCCGCCACAAGTGTAGGGCGGGTCTTTAGACCCGCCACAGGTGTAGGGCGGGTCTTTAGACCCGCCGGACAGCAGCTTCAAACCCGCTGAGCAAAGACACATGCTGATCGCCCCGTCACTTCTGACGCTCCTTCTCACGCTGCCGGCCTCCCCGTCCTATCGCGCGGAGATCGAGCAGTACCGCCGCGCGCGCGTCGCCGAATTGACGGCCGACGACGGATGGCTGACGGTCGCGGGACTCTTCTGGCTGAAGGCGGGGGCGAACACCGCCGGCAGCGATCCGCGATCCGGCATCGTGCTCCCCGCGAAGGCCCCCCGGCGTATCGGCGTGTTCACGTTCGACAACGCCGCCGTGACGTTTCACGCCGCGCCCGGCGTGCGCGTGACGGCGGGCGACATGCCTGTCACCGTCTTCACGTTCGACCCCGGCAAAGACGACGACTCCGCGATCCGCGTCGGCGACCTGACGATGTTCGTGATCCGGCGCGGCAGGCGGCTGGCGGTCCGGATGCGCGATCAGGAGAGCGACGCGCGACGACGCTTCCGCGGTCTCGAGTACTTTCCGATCCGTCCCGAGTACCGCGTCGTGGCGCGCTTCGTCGCGTACCGGACGCCGAAGCATCTGCCGATTCCGAACGTGCTCGGAGAAACCGTCGACATGGAAGCGCCCGGCTACGTCGAGTTCGTCCTGCACGGCAGGACGTGGCGTCTCGAGCCGGTGTACGAAACCGCCGAACACAAGGATCTCTTCTTCATCTTCAAGGACGGGACGAGCGGTCACGGCACGTACGGGGCGGGACGGTTTCTCCATGCCGATCTGCCGCGCAATGGCAAGGTCGTCGTCGATTTCAACAAAGCCTACAACCCGCCCTGCGCGTTCACGGCGTTTGCGACCTGTCCGCTGCCGCCGCGACAGAATCAGCTTCCGATCGGGATCGAGGCGGGCGAGCTGAATTACAGGCATTAGAGACGCTTTGCGAATGCCAACGCCGCCTTCCCAAAGCCTAAAGCCTAAAGCCCAAAGCCTACTCACTGCGTAGCGCGATCTGCGGATCGACCTGGCTGGCGCGGCGCGCGGGGATGTAGGTCGCGAGCGCGGCCACGACGAAGAGCAGCAGCGCGGCCGTGCCGAACGTCGGCGGGTCGAGCGGCTGCACGCCGAACAGCAGCGACCGCAGCGCCGGCGTGGTCACGATCGCGCCGGCCGTCCCGAGCGCGATGCCCACGAGCGCGAGCAGCAGCCCTCGGCCCAGAATCATCCGGACGAGCGTGCCCGCGTCCGCCCCGAGCGCCATACGGAGCCCGATTTCCTGCCGCCGCTGCGTGACCGAGTACGCCATCACGCCGTAGACGCCGATCGCGGCCAGCGCCAGCGCCGCCGCCGCGAACGCGAGCATCAGCAGCAGGTTGAACCGTTCCGGCGACGCCGACGTCGCCAGCGTGTCCGCGAGCGGCTCGAGGTGGGCGACAGAGAGACGCGGATCGACCGCGCGCACCGCCTGGCGCAGGTCCGCCGCCAGCCGATCGGCCGACCCGCGGCCGCGCACCACCCCGAACATCGACCGGAGGTGTTGCGCCCGGTACTCGGCTGGAACAGAAGACGCGATCTGGTCCGACCGCACGTAGATCTGAGGCCCCGCCGGCGTATCGAGCCCGTCCTGCTTCACGTCCTTGACGACGCCGACCACCGTCAGCCAGGGTTGTGAGGAATCGCGCCCACCCCACTTGAGCCGCTTTCCGATCGGATCCTGGCCGTTCCAGTACTGGCGCCAGACCGATTCGGTCACGATGGCAACGGGGGCCGCGTGTGCATCGTCATGGGCCGTGAAGTAGCGGCCCCGCACCAGTGACGCGCCGATCGCCTGCAGGTACTGACCGTCGACGGTCGTCATGGCGGAAATATCCAGGCTCGTGTTCGGGGGCGCCGTGGAATCGGCCGGGGTGAACACGCGTTCGTTGCGCCGGCCGTTGAGCGGGAGCGACGTCCCGACGCCGGCGACGGTGGTGCCGGGCAGCGCTCGAAGGCGATCGAGCAGCGCGCGCCAGGTCTGCTGCTCGCGCGCGGTATCCGGGTACGCGGTTTCGGGCAGGCCAATCGATCCGGCGGCGGCGCCTTCGGGGTCGAACCCAGGATAGGTCCGCAGCAGATCGCTGAAGCTGCGTCCGAGCAGCCCGGCCCCGACGAGCAGCACGAGCGCGAGCGCCACCTCGACGACAACGAGCGTCGATCGCAATCGCCGCCGATCGACGTTACCGGAGGCCGCGCCACGTTCGTTCATGGCGTTTCCGCGGACCCGGCGGATCGCCCCGATGCCCGGCACGATCCCGACGAGCACCGTCACCGCGATGGTGATCCCGACGGTGAAGAGCAGCACCTGCCAGTTGAATGGCGCCTGCGCGAGCGCGGCGAGTCGCGCGGGAATCACGTACGAAAAGGTCCGCACGCTCCACCAGGCGAGCAGACTGCCCGCCAGGGCGGCGACGGCGGCGATGAGCAGCGTTTCGAGCACGAGCTGCTGGAAGACGCGCCGCCGGCCCGCGCCGAGCGCCACCCGGATGGCGAATTCCCGCTCGCGATGCGCGCCGCGGGCGAGCAGCAGGTTGGCGACGTTCACGCAGGCGATCAGCAGCAGGCACGCCACCGCGCCGAGCAGCGTCGTCACGAGTGGCCGCAGCGGGCCCGAGACCTGCGGCGCCAGTGGACGCGCAACCGCGCTGAACGTCACGCGTGTGCCGTTGGGCAGCGGCGCGAGTTCGCTGACGATGTGCCGCGCCACGCTCTCCAGGTCGGCGCTAGCCTGCGCGATCGTGACGCCCGGCCTCATGCGCGCGAGCGCGTTGTAGGACCAGTTGTCGAGCCGCGCCTGGCGCTCGGCGGGCGTGAGCGACATCGGCACCCAGAGGTCCGCCGTTCTGACGCCGGCGGTCCCCTCGAGCGGAAAGGCGAAGCCGCGCGGCATCACGCCGATCACCTTGTACGGCTTGCGATCCAGGATCGCGACGCGTCCGAGCACGTGGGGATCGGCGCCGAACCAGCGTTGCCACAGGCCGTCGCTGACGATACAGACAGGAACGTCCTTGCGATCCTCGTCGTCGGTGAAGACACGGCCGAGCGAAGGCTGCGCCTGGAGTGCGGCAAACAGGCTCGGCGTGACGCGTGCGGCTTGGATGGTTTCGGACTGCCCGACTCCAGACAACTCGAACGAGATGCCGATCCATCCCGCGACGGCGGAAAAGTTGTGCGTCTGTTGTTCGTAGTCGAGGAGGTCTGGCGCGGTCACGCGGATCGGTCTGTCCCCGATGAAGGGGACGATTTCGTTGACGGTGACCAGACGGTCCGCATCCGGGAACGGCAGGGGATGGAGCAGCGCGGCGTCGGCGAGGCTGAAGATCGCCGTGGCGGCTCCGATGCCGAGCGCGAGCGTTGCGATGGCGATCGTCGTGAAGCCGGGCGTGCGCCGCAGCGTTCGGGTCGCATACTGCAGATCCCGCCGTGCATCGTCCAGCCACATGATCGATCGCTCCTCGCGATGTCGTTCCTTGACCTGCTCGACGCCGCCGAAGGCTCGGCGCGCGGCCGTTCTGGCGTCCTGAGGCGGCAGCCCGCGCCGCAGGAACTCCTGCTCCAGCAGCTCCAAATGCGACGCGACCTCGCGCGCCAGCTCGCGCTCGACGCGGGCGGAACCGAAAACGTTGCGCAGCCGGAGCCAGCCGCGGCGCCAGTTCGCGTTCATCCGTGCCGCACCTCCTCGGTGAGACCGGAGGCCATCATCACGATTCGTCGAGCAGCAGCCGATCGACGAGGCCGGCGAGCCGCCGCCAGCGTTCCGTCTGCTCGTCGAGCGCGCGCGTGCCGGCGCGGGTAATCGCGTAGTACTTCGCGTCGCGATTGTTCTCGGTCTTCTGCCACGCGCCCTTGATCCAGCCCTTCTGCTCGAGCCTGACCAGCGCCGGATAGAGGGTCCCCTGGTTCAGCATCAACGGGTGTTCGGTGACCTGTTCCAGGCGTGTGGCGAGGCTGTAGGCGTGCTGCGGCCCCATCGTGAACAGCGCCCTGAGCACGATCAAATCGAGCGTGCCCTGCAGGATCTCGACCTTCGGTTTGCGTCCACTGGTCATACCAGTGGTCAGGATGCCATTCCTGCACTGGCCTGTCAAGCGGAGTGCCGCGCCGCCCGTGCTCCGCCCCCGCATCCCGCACGGCGGCCCCCACCCCGCCCCCGCACTCCGCGCTCCCCGCGCTAAGATCCAGCCATGCAGTACGTGAATCTCGGCCGGTCTGGCCTCAAAGTCTCCCGCCTGTGCCTCGGCACCATGACCTACGGCGACCCGGCGTGGCGCCCGTGGGTCCTGACCGAAGAGGCGGGGCGCCCGTTCATCCGGCGGGCGCTCGAATCCGGCATCAACTTCTTCGATACCGCCGATATGTATTCGCTGGGGCGGAGCGAGGAGGTGCTCGGCCGTGCGTTGCGCGACTTCGCCTCGCGCGACCAGGTCGTCGTCGCGACGAAGGCGTTCTTTCCGATGAGCAAGGATCCGAACGATCGCGGGCTCTCGCGCAAGCACCTGCTGACCGCGATCGACCGCTCCCTCCAGCGCCTCGGTACTGATTACGTCGACCTTTACCAGATCCACCGTCTCGACCCCGACACGCCGCTCGAAGAAATGCTCCGCGGGCTCGACGACATCGTCCGCAGCGGCAAGGCCCGGTACATCGGCGCCTCGACGATGTTCGCGTGGCAGCTCGCCAAGGCGCTGTACCTCGCCGACGTGCGCGGCTGGACGCGGTTCGTGTCGATGCAGAACCACTACAACCTCGTGTATCGCGAGGAAGAGCGCGAAATGGTGCCGTTGTGTCTGGAGGAAGGGATCGGCATCGTCCCGTGGAGCCCGTTGGCGCGGGGGTTTCTCGCCGGCAACCGGCCGCGCGGCAGCGGCGACGGGGAGACGCTCCGCGCCCGGACGGACGACTGGGGCCGCAACCTTTATCAGCTGGACGCGGACTACGACGTCGTCGAGCGTGCGCAGGCGGTCGCGCGCGAAAGGGGGGCGACGTCGGCGCAGGTGGCGCTCGCCTGGCTGCTGTCGAAGCCCGGCGTGACCGCGCCGATCGTGGGCGCCTCGAAGATGGAGCATCTCGACCAGGCGATCGCGGCGCTCGACCTGGCGCTGTCACCGGAGGAGTGCGCGCGCCTCGAAGCGCCCTACGTGCCGCACGGCGTCATCGGCTTCTGACGTTTCACATCTCGCTTGCGAGCGCCGCGTGCCGCCATAGAATGGCGACATGCGGACTGTCCTTTTCGCGCTCGCCCTGACCGTGTGGGCTCATGCACCACTCCAGGACCATTCTGCCGGCCCGCTCGTCATCGTGGGCGGCGGCGGGACGACCCCCGGGATCGTGTCGAGCACGCTGACACTCGCGGGAGGGCCGGAGGCGATCGTCGCCGTGCTGCCGCAGGCGTCGGCGGAGCCCGACGCGGGCGACGACTCGGTGAAGATGTGGCGTGAGGCCGGCGCGCACGAGGCGGTGAAGGTGGTGCTGAGCGACAGGAAGGCGGCGGCCGATGCGATCGCGCGGGCGACGCTGATCTGGTTTCCCGGCGGCGATCAGAACCGGCTCGTGAAGGCCATCGACGAGGCCGGGCTGGCGGACCTGATTCGGGCGCGACACACGGCCGGGGTCGTGATCGGCGGCACGAGCGCCGGGGCGGCCGTCATGTCGAAGGCGATGATGACGGGAGACGCGAATCTGAAATCGCTGACGACCGGCACCACCGTCATCGCGGAAGGCCTGGGGCTCTGGCCGGAGGCGATCGTCGATCAGCACTTCCTCACACGCCAGCGCGACAATCGGCTGCTGAGCGCCGTGCTGGATCACCCTGGGCTCGTCGGCGTCGGCATCGACGAATCCACCGCCGTCGTGGTGCGCGGATCGGCGTTCACGGTGATGGGCAAGAGCGCCGTGGTCGTGATCGACGCGCGCCACGCCCGCGTCGAGCGTGCCGCGCCGGGACAGCCCGTCGCCGCGCGCGACGTGCGGCTCAGCATCCTGCGTGCGGGGATGTCCTACGACCTGGCCCTCCCTCACGACTGAACGCCGGGGTCAGATCTTGTTTGTTGCACGAATGTCCTCCAGGGAGGACACACGGGAGGTGTGCCGCCTGTCCTCCGCAGAGGACAAACGTGCAAAGAACAAGATCTGACCCCGGCGTTGCGCGCGCGGTCACTCCTGCAGGCCGTCGTGCAGGCCTTCCGTCATGGCCTCGAGCGTGATCACGGCGCGTGCGAGCGCGCGGCGGCCCTGGTCGAGCAGCAGGTAGTGACGGCGCCGGCGCCCGCCGCGGCCCGAGCCGGGGTCGCCTTCGTACGAGCAGACCAGGTGCTTGTCTTCGAGCCGCTGCAGCGTGACGTACACCGCGCTCTCGGCGAGCTCGCGCGACGTGCGCTCCTCGATCTCGCGCCGGATGCCCGCGCCGAAGGCGCCGTTGCCGATGCGCAGCAGCGCGAGCAGCACCAGCAGCTCGAATTCTCCCAGCACCGGCGCGTCGTGCAGCGTTCCTGGCAACTTCACAATGTTAAGTATATCAGACGCCATTCAGCTTGCGCCGGGGGCCCCCCTGGCGCATAATGTCTGGTGAGCGCCGCGCGAACCCTTCCATCCACGCACACCACCATCATCCAAGAGAGGCAGCCGTCATGAGTTCCCCAGCATCCGGCGACGCGATCCGCAGCATTCACGCCTGGAGCATGGCCGTCCGCAGCGCCGTGCCCGGCCAGGCGCGGAAGGCGACCGAGGAGTTCGGGTCGCTGACCTTCCACGAAGAGGTCCAGCGCGCCCGGCTGCCCAGGGACGTCTACCGCGCGCTCCGCCGCGCCATTGCGCAGGGGGAGCCGCTCGACCCCTCGGTCGCCGACGTCGTCGCGAGCGCGTTGAAGGACTGGGCGGTCGAGCACGGCGCGACCCACTACACGCATTGGTTCCAGCCGATGACCGGGATCACCGCCGAGAAGCACGACTCGTTCATCTCGCCGTCGCCCGACGGCCGCGCCGTCGCGGAATTCAGCGGCAAGGAACTGGTCCGCGGCGAACCGGACGCCTCGAGCTTCCCCTCCGGCGGGATGCGATCCACCTTCGAGGCGCGCGGCTACACGGCGTGGGACCCGACGAGCCCTCCCTGGCTGCTGGTCACGCCACAGGGCACGACGCTCGTGATCCCGACGGCCTTCGTGAGCTGGACGGGTGAGGCGCTCGACAAGAAGACGCCGCTGCTGCGCTCCATGGACGCGCTCTCGAAGCAGGCGGTCCGCATCCTTCGCCTCTTCGGCTCGAAGGCGCAGCGCGTCGTGACGACGTGCGGGCCCGAGCAGGAATACTTCCTCATCGATCGGCAGTTCTATTTCAACCGGCCGGACCTGATCAACGCCGGGCGCACGCTGTTTGGCGCACGCCCCCCGAAAGGACAGGAACTCGAGGATCACTACTTTGGCGCGATCCCCGAACGCGTGCTGGCCTTCATGATGGACGCCGAGCGCGAGCTGTACAAGGTCGGGGTGCCCGTGAAGACGCGCCACAACGAAGTCGCGCCGAGCCAGTACGAGGTCGCCCCCATCTTCGAGAACGCCAACGTCGCCACCGATCACCAGATGATGACGATGGAGATGCTGCGGCGGATGGCGCCGAAGTACGGGCTGGCGTGCCTGCTGCACGAGAAGCCGTTCGCCGGCGTGAACGGCTCCGGCAAGCACGTGAACTGGAGCATGACCGACGAGTTCGGCAACAATCTGCTGAATCCGGGCGACACGCCGCACGACAACATCCAGTTCCTCGTGTTCTGCGCCGCCGTCATCCGGGCGGTCAACCGCTTCCAGGGACTGCTGCGGTTCAGCATCGCGAGCGCCGGCAACGATCATCGCCTCGGCGCGAACGAGGCGCCGCCGGCGATCATCTCGATCTTCCTCGGCGACATGCTGACCGACATCTTCCAGCAGATCGAGAAGGCAGGCAGCGCGAAGACGACCAAGCAGGGGGGCATTCTGGACATCGGGGCGTCCGTCCTGCCGAAGCTGCCGCGCGACGCGGGCGACCGGAACCGCACGAGCCCGTTTGCCTTCACCGGGAACAAGTTCGAGTTCCGCGCGGTGTCTGCCAACCAGAGCGTGGCGCTCCCGAACGTGGCGCTCAACGTCGCCGTCGCGGAATCCCTCGACTACTGCGCGACCGAGCTGGAGAAGAACCTGAAAGAGGGCAAGAAGCTCCAGGCGGCCGTCAAGACGCTGCTGACGAAGGTGATCAAGGAGAACAAGCGGATCATCTTCAACGGCAACGGCTATTCGGACGACTGGCAGAAGGAAGCCGCCAGGCGCGGCCTCGTCAACCACCGGACGTCGGTCGACGCGTACGCCGAGGCGATGAAGCCGGACGTCGTCGCCGCCTTCGAGAAATACGGCGTCCTCACCGAGCGCGAGCTGAAGGCGCGCTACGACGTCGCGCTCGAGCAGTACAACAAGACGATCAACGTCGAGGCGCAGTTGATGGTCCTGATCGGCCACCGCTACATCCTGCCCGCGGCGCATCGCTATCAGGGGGAGCTCGCCCAGACCGTCGCCGCCGTCAAAGCCGCCGGCGCCTCGGCCGGCGAAGCGCGCCGCGCGCTCGACGCGCTGTGCCAGCTGATCGATCAGATGAGGACGCGCGTCGACGCACTCCAGCGCCTGCTGGAGCACGAGAACGGCGATGCCATGAAGCACGCACGGTATTTCCGCGACAAGGTCGTCCCGGCGATGGCCGCGGTACGCGAATCAGGCGACGCGCTCGAATGCATCGTGCCGCACGACGTCTGGCCGCTGCCGACGTATCAGGAGATGCTGTTCGTGAAGTAGTCGCCAGCCGCCGGCAACCAGTCACCAGTCGCCAGTAACCAGTCGCCAGTAGTAGCCAGTTCCGAAACTGGCTACGTGGTTACTGGTCACTGGCGACCCTGCACCCCTCTCACCGCCAGGGCCGCGCCGACGCCGACGAGCGCGGCGGCGGCCCAGGCGGACACCCGGGTCGCCGTTTCGGCGGCGTGATCGACGACGGCGGCCTGCTCGGGACGCGCCCCGGTCATGGAGTGCGTCTGCGCCAGGCGCAGTACCTGCGCGAGGTGAAGCCCGCGCCGGTCGGTCAACTGCGCGATCTGTTCGCGGCAACTGAAGCCGTCGGCCACGACCGCCGTCGTTGCGTGGGCCTCCCGGACGGCGGGCAACAGGACGCGTTCGCCCACCTTCCTCGAGACGTCGTAGTGCTCCGCCTCGAATCCGAACGATCCCGCCATTCCGCAGCAGCCCGTGTCTGGCGCTTCCACCCGGGCGCCGAGCGATTCGAGCAACTCCTTGTCGTCCCGCACACCGAACACGGCCTTCTGATGGCAATGGCCGTGGAAGAGCAGCGTGGCGTCGATCGCCGGCAAATCGAATCGTTCCCGATGGTGCGCGACGAACTGCGCGAGCAGGAACGTCTGCTGGCTCAGGCGGATGGCGTCCTCGTCGTTGGGCAGCATGCTCACGAGTTCGTCGTGGAACACGGCCGCGCAGCTCGGCTCGAGCACGACGATCGGCACGCCGTTGCGGATCTCCTCGCGCACCGCGTCGAGCACGTCCATCAGCCTGGCCCGCGCCATCGTCAGCAGGCCGTAGTCGTAGAGCGGACGCCCGCAGCAGACGGAGCGCTCGGGAATCATCACCTCGAAGCCGGCCGATTCGAGCAGCTCGGTGGCGGCGATCGCGGTTTCCGGATGGAAGTGGTTGTTGAACGTATCGGGCCAGAGGAGCACGGTCTGACGACTCCCAGTCGAGTCGGACGCCGTCGCTTCCCGCCCGTGGAACCAGTCGATGAATGTGCGCGCGGCGAACGCCGGCACGCGCCGTTCGGCCGGCATGCCGGCGATCCGCTTCGACAGCCATGAGAGCCCGGGTGCGTGCGTCACGAGATTGACGAGTGACGGCACGCGCGATCCCAGGCGGGCCCACCAGTAGATCAGGCCGAACGCCCAGGCGGTGCGCGGACGCCAGTGCCCCTCGTAGTAGTGCGACAGGAACTCCGCCTTGTACGTCGCCATGTCGACGTGGACCGGGCAGTCTCCCTTGCACCCCTTGCACGCGAGGCAGAGTCCCAGCGCCTCGTGCACGTGCTCGTTCTGCCACATGCCTTCGACGGGGTCTCCCTCGAGCATCTCCCACAGCAGGTGCGCACGGCCGCGGGTCGAGTGCATCTCTTCGCGCGTGACCTGGAAGCTCGGACACATGGTGCCGCGATCGGTGCGGCGGCACTCGCCGACGCCGACGCAGCGCTGCATCGCGCGCGCGAAGCTGCCGTGTTCGGCCGGGAACTGGAAGTGCGTGTCCGGGCTCGGGTGGTCGTAGTCGCTGCCGTATCGCAGGTTTTCGTCGATGCGATAGGGATCGACCAGCTTGCCGGGGTTCATGCGGCCATCCGGATCCCAGATGCCCTTGAACTCCTGGAACGCGCGCATGATGTCGGGGCCGAACATCTTCGGCAGCATCTCCGCCTTCGACTGCCCGTCTCCGTGCTCGCCCGAAAGCGAGCCCCCATAGCCGACCACGAGGCTCGCGGCCTCTTCGATGAACGAGCGGAACTTGTCGATGCCGGGCGCCGAGAACAGATCGAAGTTGATCCGCGTGTGCAGGCAGCCCTGTCCGAAGTGGCCGTAGAAGTCACCGATGTAGTGATACCGATCGAGCAGTTTGCGCAGATCGCGGAGGTAATCGCCAAGCTTCGCGGGCGGCACGGAAGAGTCCTCCCAGCCTTCCCACGTCGGATGATCGCTCGTGACGTGGGCGGTCGCTCCGAGTCCGGCTTCGCGCGTCTTCCAGATCTGCTCTTCGTGCACCTCGTCCTCGAAGATCTTCGACGTCGGCGCGTGGCCGCGGCGCCCGAGATCGTCGACCATGTGCTGCGCCTTGCCCTCGGCCTCCTCCTTCGTCTCGCCGCCGAACTCGACGAGCAGCCACCCGCCTCCTTTCGGCAGCTTCTTCAGCGAATCATCGCGGATGCCGATGTGACGGATGTCCTCGATGAGCCGATCGTCCATGCCTTCGAGGCCGATCGGCCCGTACTCCATGACGCGGGTGACATCGTCGGCCGCCGAGTAGACGTCTGGATAGCCGAGCGTGACGAGCGTGCGATGCGGCGGGCTGTCGACGAGCCGCACCGTCGCTTCCAGCACCGTGACGCACGTCCCTTCGCTGCCGACGAGCGCGCGCGCGACGTTGAACCCGTGCTCCGGCAGCAGCCACGGGAGATTGAGCCCGGAGACACGGCGCGGGATGTCCGGAAACTCGCGACGGATGGCGTCGGCGTAGCGGTCGCGCAGCGCACGGAGCCCCGCGTAGATCTCCCCCCGGCGGCCGCCTCCGGCGACGATTCGATCGATCTCGTCGTCGGGCGTTGCGCCGACGCGCATGCGCGTGCCGTCGTAGAGCAGGATGTCCAGTTCCTCGACGTTCACGTCGGTCTTGCCCGCCATCACCGAGTGCACGCCGCACGAGTTGTTGCCGATCATTCCGCCGAGCGTGCAGTGATCGTGCGTCGAGGGATCCGGCCCGAACGTCAGGTGGTGCCGTTCGGCCGCCTGGCGCAGGTGGTCGAGGATCAACCCGGGCTGCACGCGCGCCCGCTTGCCGGCGGGATCGAGCGAGATGATGGCGTTCGTGTACTTGGAGCAGTCGATCAGCACCGCGATGTTGCAGCACTGCCCGGCGAGGCTCGTGCCGCCGCCGCGCGTCAGGACGGGCGCGCCGTGCGCGCGGGCGATGCGAACCGATTCGACGATGTCGTCGACGGTGCGGGGGATTACCACCCCGATCGGCACTTGCCGATAGTTCGAGCCGGCGGTGGCGTAGAGGGCGCGGGACGCGCCGTCGAAGCGCACCTCCCCGCGAACGGCCGCGCGCAAGTCCTGTTCGAGGCTCGTGCGGGCGGACTCCGACCATTGCTGGGCGCCGAACCGGCGGGCGCGGTTGGCGGCGTGTCGTCGAAAAGGCAGCGGATGATGCATGGGTTCACTCGTGACGAAATCGCTCCGCGTCGGCGCGCTTCAACTCGAGGCCGAGGCCCGGACGCGCGCGGTCCGGACGCAGCGCGCCGTTCGAGGGACGCGCGGCGCCGTCGAAGAACATCTGCTCGATGCGGGCGTGGTCGTGGAAATATTCGATGTGCTGCACGCCCGCGATCGCGGCGCACACGTGAGCGTGGATGGACGGCGCCGTGTGCGCCGAGAGCGGCGCGTTCCAGGCTTCGCAGAGCGCGGCCGCTTTCAGGAATCCGGTGATACCGCCGCACCGGGTCGCGTCGGCCTGCAGCACGTCGACCGCCCGCGCCTGCAGCATGCGCCGGAAGTAATACGCGTCGTACCCGTACTCGCCAGCCGCCACCGCCATTCCGGGTGGCAGCCGATCGACCAGCAGCGCGAGCCCCTCGAGGTCGTCGGACGAGACCGGCTCTTCGAACCAGCAGACCCCCTGGCCCGCGAAGGCTTCCGCCTGACTGAGCGCCTGTTTTCGCGTGTAGGCACCGTTGGCGTCGACGAAGAGTTCCGCGTCGCCAATCGCCGCGCGCGCCGCCCGGACGCGCGCGATGTCGTCGCGGGGATGCCGCCCGATCTTCATCTTCACGCGGCCGATGCCTTCGGCCACCCAGCCGCCGAGCTGAGCCTGAAGACGCTCGATGGTGTAGGACGTGAAGCCGCCGCTGCCGTAGACCGGCACGCTGTCCCGGGCCGCGCCGAGCAGCGACACGACGGACAGGCCCGTCAGCCGCCCTTTGAGGTCCCACAGCGCCGCATCGACGGCCGACAGCGCCGAAGAAGCGATGCCGGGGCGTCCGTTGTTCCGGAGCGCGACAGTCATGGCCGTCCACGCGGCGTTCAGATCGAACGCGTCGAGGCCCGTGACTGCCGTCGCGAGCGGCGATCGCACGAACGCGGCCGCGGCGTCCGACGCGTACGTGTAGCCGATCCCGGCGCTCCCCCCCGCCGTCGCTTCGACGATCACCATCGTCGTCGCATCCCACGTGAAGGTGCCGTCCGACTCGGGCGCGTCGGTCGGGACGACGTAGACGGCCGCCGTGACGCGCTCGATGGGGGTTCCTGCGGCGCGCGTCATTTCTTGTGCGGCACGTAGGTCTCGACGGCTTCCTTCGCGGTCTGCTTCAGGAAACCCAGCGTGTCGACGTCCCCTCCCCAGATGGCGGACGCAAACCCCTTGGCCTGCTCGAACGAAATGTGCGGCGGCAGCGGCGGTACGTTTGGATCGGTCACCGCTTCGATCAGCGTCGGACGATCGGCGGTGAACGCCTGGTCCCAGGCGCGCCCGATCTGATCCGGCTCGTCGACATGAATCCCGCCCAGCCCGAGCGAGCGCGCGTACTCCGCGTACGGGAACGGCGGCAGATCCTGCGAGCCCTCGAATTTGGGATCTCCCGACATCACGCGCTGTTCCCAGGTGACCTGGTTGAGGTCCCCGTTGTTGAGCACCAGCACTACGAGACGCGGATCGCTCCACTCCTTCCAGTACTTGGAGATCGTGATCAGGCCGTTGATGCCGTTCATCTGCATCGCGCCGTCGCCCACCATCGCGATCACGACGCGATCGGGATGGCAGAACTTGGCGGCGATCGCGTACGGCACGCCGGGCCCCATCGTGGCGAGCGTGCCAGAGAGCGAGGCCATCATGCCGCGGCGGATCTTCACGTCGCGCGCGTACCAGTTGGCCGACGAGCCCGAATCGCTCGAGAGAATGCACTCGTCGGGCAGCCGCGAGGAGAGCTCCCAGAACACGCGCTGCGGATTGATCGGGTTCGCGCTGTTCATCGCGCGCGCCTCGAGCACCTGCCACCACTCGGCCAGGTTCTTTTCAATCTGCTTGCGCCAGGAACGATCCGTCTTGCGGCGCAGCAGCGGGAGCAGCGCGCGCAGGGTGTCCCGGCTGTCGCCAATCAGGTTGACGTCCATCGGAAACCGGATGCTCAGCTGCCGGCCGTCGATGTCGATCTGCACCCCTTTGGCCTGCCCGGCCTTGGGCAGGAATTCGCTGTAGGGAAAGTTGCTGCCCACCATCAGCAAGGTGTCGCATCCCATCATCAGGTCCCAGCTCGGCTTGGTGCCGAGCAGGCCAATCGAACCGGTGACGAAGGGAAACTCGTCGGGTACCACCGCTTTGCCGAGCAGCGCCTTGGCCACGCCGGCCCCGAGCGTTTCGGCGACCTCGATCACTTCGTCGGTGGCCTGCAGGGCGCCCGCCCCCACGAGCATCGCGACCTTGCTGCCGCCGTTCAGGATGTCGGCCGCGCGCTGCAGATCCATCTTGCGCGGCACGACCAGCGGCAGGGACAGCCCGATGCCGGAGTGCACCGTCCCGTGTCGCCTCGGCGGCTCAGGCACCGCATCGAGCTCCTGGAGATCGTTGGGGAAGACGATGCAGGTCACCGTGCGTTCGACGCGCGCGATGCGGACCGCGCGATCGACGAGGTGGCGCACCTGTTCGGGGGTCGACGCCATGTGCACGTATTCGTGCGCGACATCCTTGAACAGCGAGATCAGGTCCACTTCCTGCTGGTACTCGCCGCCAAGCGACGCGCGCGCCTGCTGCCCGACGATCGCGACGACCGGCTGGTGATCCATCTTCGCGTCGTAGAGCCCGTTGAGCAGGTGGATGGCGCCGGGCCCCGACGTCGCCATGCACACGCCCACCTCGCCGGTGAACTTGGCATGCGCGCAGGCCATGAAGGCGGCCATTTCCTCGTGCCGGACCTGGATGAACTGCATCCGATCGCTGGCGCGATCGAGCGCCCCCAGGATGCCGTTGATGCCGTCGCCGGGGTACCCGTAAATGCGGCTGATGCCCCACGCCGACAGGCGCCCGACCAGAAAATCGCTGACGGTATCTGCCATGTTGCTGCGCTCCTGGCCCCCTCCAAGCGGCACGACCGTCGCGCACGGACGACGAGGCCCGCCTCTGAACTAGCAAGCCAGGATCCAGCGATGAACGATGACGAGGAGGAGGCGCTACTGGGCGCTCAGCAGTTGGATATCGAAGACGAGCGCGGCGTTCGGGGGAACCGGGCCGTTGCCGCTCGACCCGTAGGCAAGGCTTGGGGGAATGGTCAGTCGCCGGAGGCCGCCCACTTTCATCCCGACCAGCCCCTGATCCCATCCGGCAATCACCTGACCGGAGCCGAGCGTGAAGCTGAACGGCGCGGACCCGACGCTCGTGCCAAACACGGCGCCCTTGTGATCGGTCGCCGTGTCGCTGTACAGCCAGCCGGTGTAGTTCACGGTCAGGGCTTTCCCGACGGTTGCCGCGGGACCCGTCCCGACAACGACATCGGTCTGGGAAAACGCGACGCTGCTCTGGTCGGGCGCCGTGGGCGCCGGGTTGCTGGATCCTCCACCGCATCCGATCAGCAACAGCAGAGCCAGGCAGCCGACGGAGGCGCCGGCCGACGTCCACGTGAACCGGTTCGACATGCGCTTATTATGACCTCGTTCCGCCGTCTCTCACCCGCGCGTCGAACGCCGTCACGTACCACAGCAGTCCCGCGTTGACGAGAAACAGGACGAGCGACGCCACGGCCGCCGGCAGGAGCACGTCGCGCGCGTGCGCGAGCAGCCCCTCGACCCCGGCCGTGAGCAGCCAGAGCTGGATGACGACCAGCGTGCCGATCAAGACCAGGATGCCTGAAAAGAGGACGGTCCCCTGCTGGCGCGTTTCCATGGTCAGACCTCGACGCCGACGGCGTACACCTGATCGTCGCGCCGTGCCAGCGCGATCCGCGGCAACGGACGGGTCGGCGGGCCGGCCGTCGGTCGCCCGTCCGCCGCGGCGAAGACGCCCCGATGGCACGGGCACACGAGCGAGTCGCTGCCCGGGTCGTGCCGCACGGCGCACGAGAGGTGAGTACACACCTGCGAGTACGCCTTCAGCGTTCCGTCCGGCAGGCAGACGAGAATGCAGGGATCGTCGTCGGTCGGATAGCGGAACAGGAGGGAGGCGCCAGGCGTCAGCGTCTCGGCGTCTGCGATCGGCTGTGGCGCGAACGCCTCGGGCTTCGCCACCCGGCCGGCGATCGCCACCGCCCCGCTCGCGGCGACGAGCAGGGCGGACCCGAGGGTGAGGAACTTCGCCAGTTCCCGGCGCGTCATGTAGTGATCGGCGTCCCAGCGCACGGGAAAATCGTCCCGCCACCGCGGCACCCCCGGCCCTTTCGGATCGTCACCCATTCAGCATCTCCGCCACATCGTCGACCCGGCCGCCCGCGTGGGCGACCGATCCGTCGCCTCGGAGGACGTCGACGTGGACCGCCGGCGCCTGCCGCGGCAGGACGACGAACACTTTCGTGCGGACGACTTCGTGCCCGAATCGCCAGACGTTCGACGGCACGCCGTCGCGGCTGCGCTCGATTTCCTCGAGCGTCGTGTAGCTCAGGGCCTGCGACGGGCAGACGGTCGCGCACATCGGCCGCTTGCCGATGCTGGTGCGGTCGTAGCAGAGGTCGCACTTCATCATCTGATCGATGTCGCCGAAGTACTTCGGGACGCCGAAGGGGCAGGCGAGGACGCAGTTCGAGCAGCCGATGCAGCGCGGCTTGAGCGAGCTCTGCACGACGCCGTCGGAGGTCTTCTTGATCGCGTCGGCCGGGCAGACCTGCGCGCAAATCGGATCCTCGCAGTGCATGCAGACCTGCGGAGCGGTCTGGACGGTTTCGCGCCGCTGGATGGTCTCGAGGTGAATCATCGATCGACCGCGATGCGTGTCGCACTCCTCGCACGCCTGCACGCAGGCCTGGCAGCCGATGCAGCGCGAGTAATCGATGAAGAAGGCGAGTTCGCTCACCGGATGCCTCCGGCCTCGGGCGCGAGCGCCGCGATCGGATCGGACGGCGCCACGGTCTTCGTCACCCGGACCGCGCAGATCTTGAACTCGGGAATGTTCGAGACCGGATCGATCGCCCGGATGGTGCAGTTGTTCGGGGAGCGGTCGAGCGGCCAGTGGTAGGGGACGAAAATCGTATCGGGCCGGATCGTCTTGACGATCTGCGCCCGCACGACGATCTGTCCGCGGCGGCTCTCGATCCTGACGAAGTCTGCGTCGCCGACGCCGAGTTCGGCGGCGAGCCGCGGGTGCATCTCGCAGCGCGGCTGCGGACATTGATTGACGAGGCCGCCGATCCGGCGCGTCTGCGTCCCCGAGAGGTACTGCGACACCACCCGCCCCGTCGTCAGGATGATGGGATATTCGAGGTCGGGCTCTTCCGCCGCGGGGCGCCAGTCGACGGCCTGGAAGTGCGCGCGGCCGTCGTCGTGCGCGAAGCGTCCCCCTTCGTAGAGGCGCGGCGTGCCCGGATGGCCGTCGGACGGGCACGGCCAGAACACGCCGAACTCGTTGTCGATCCGTTCGTAGGTGATGCCGTAGTAGTCGGCGATGCCGCCACGCGAGGCGAGCCGCAGCTCGTCGAAGATCTCGCGGGCCGACTGGAACCGGAACTTGTCGCCGGCGCCCAGCCGATCGGCGAGCGCGCAGACCAGCTTCCAGTCCTGTCGCGCCTCCCCCGGCGGGTTCACCGCCTGCCGGTGATGGATCACGCGCCCTTCGACGCTGGTCGTCGTGCCTTCGTCCTCTTCCATCAGCGCCACGGGAAACACGACGTCGGCGTAGCGCGCCGTCTCGGAGAGGAAGAAGTCGGCGACGCCGAAGAACTCGAGCTTTTCGAACGCGCGCCGCACGTAGTTGCCGTCGGGCAGCGACACGGCCGGGTTGAAGCAGAACGACAGCAGCCCCTTGATGCGCCCGTCGTGAATCGCCTCGATCATCGGGACCACCGTGAGCCCCTTGTGCGGGATCGATGGTTCAGGCACGCCCCAGACCGCGGCGATCTCCTGCCGGTGCTTCGGGTCGTCGATGTCGCGGGCGCCCGGCAGCTGCTCGCTCTTCTGCCCCTGCTCGCGCGCCCCCTGGCCGTTGCCCTGGCCGGTGATCATGGCGTAACCGCAGCCCTCGCGGCCGATGCGGCCGGTCGCCACCGCGAGGTTGATCGCCGCCATGCAGTTGTCGACCCCCTTGGAGTGGTGCTCGATGCCCCGCGCGTGGAGGATGAAGCTGGTGCGCGCCGGGCCCCACAATGCCGCGGCCTTCTCGATGAGCGAGGCGGGGACGCCGGCGATCTGCGCCGCGCGCTCCGGCGGATAGTTCCGGACGCACGCCTCGACCGCCGCCCAGCCGGTCGTGTGCGCGTCGATGAAGGCGCTGTCGATCCAGCCGCGCGCGATCATCACGTGCAGCATGCCGTTGAAGACGCCGATGTCGCCGCCGGGCCGGACGGGGATGAACAGGTCGGCGGTGCGCGCAATCGGGGTCAACCGCGGATCCATGACGATGATCTTCGCGCCGCGCTCGCGCGCCTGCCACAGGTAATCCGTCGTAATGGGGGCGCACTCCGCGATGTTCGCGCCGGCCACCAGCACGACGTCCGCCTTCGTGATGTCGTTCCACGGATTCGCGCTGCGATCGATGCCGAGGATCTTCTTGGAGGCGGCGCCCGCCGACACCATGCACAGCCGGCCGTTGTAGTCGATGTTGGCGGTCCGGAGCGCGACCCGGGCGAACTTGCCGAGGACGTACGCGCGTTCGTTCGTGAATGACGCGCCGCCGAAGATGGCGAACGCGTCCGGGCCATAGGCCTGCTGGATGCGCCGCATCTCCGACGCGGTCCGATCGAGCGCGGCGTCCCAGCCGATCGGCGCGAAACCGGCGCCCGCGCGCCGTTCGAGCGGCGTGAGCAGGCGATCCGGGTGTTCGTTCTGCAGGTACCGCTTGACCCCTTTCGGGCACAGCTTGCCGCGGTTGAACGGAAACTCCTCCCAGGGTTCGAAGCCGACGACTTTGTTGTCCCGCACCTTCAACTGGATCCCGCACTGCTGGCCGCAGAAGCAGCAGTGGGTCTTGACGAGGCGATCGGGGTCGCCGTTGGCGGCCCACCCGCCCGGGGGGGACGAGTGCAGATGCGGCCCGAAGCGCGCGACCAGCTCGGGGATCGCGGCCGGCAGATCAGCCATGCGTCACGTCCTTCGTCCGTCGCGGCTTCATCGAGCGCCGCGCCCCGCGGCGAGCCACTCGCGGTCCTCCACCACGCCGAGATTGCGGCGGCGACACGCCGGACAGACGTCCTGGTAATGGGTGCCGTCGGACAGCTCGTAGCGGATCCCCAGCGCGGCCTCCACGCGCTTCAGATCGTCGACGTGAAGCCGCGACGCGAACGGCTGGCCGCAGCGGAGGCACGCCGCCTGCTCGCCCCGCTCACCGGCCCGCTTGTAGAAGCCGACGCCGAGCTGCGCCGGCCGCTGGAAGACGTGGAAGAACTTCCCGAACGGCAGATACAACAACGTGAAGACGACGGTGATGGCGTGCAGTTGCGACAGGAAGCCGTACTGCAGCCCGTGGAGCAGGTGCGTCGACGCCGTGAGGAACAGGCCCGTCACGCAGACGGCGAACAGCATCGCCAGCGGCAGCATGTCGCTCGCGAACTGCTGCACGGCCAGCGCGCCGCGATCCCGGCCGCGCCGCCAGAGCGCGAAAAACAGGCCGATCAGGACCATGACGGCGGCGATGTCGAGGACGTTGAAGACGATCGGCGCCAGCCAGCTGTCGAGCCGGAACGTGAACACGCGCGCCCCGAAGGTAAACGCCTCGTACACGTCCTGCGACTCACGCGCCGATTCGAACCGGATCCAGCCGAACGACAACGGAAACGTCACGGCCGCCGCGAGCAGGCAGCCCCAGGCGATGAACCAGTGCGCCACCCAGCGCTGGCGCGAGCGCCGTTCGATGAATCGCTGCGCGACGAAGTTGTCGACGAACAGCCGTCCGAGCTGGACGAGATGTCCGGGCAGCCGGCGCGGCGTGAAGAAGATCTGCCATCCCCGCCGCCAGTACAGGCGCGTCGGCGGCCGCCGGAGCCACATCGCATACCGATAGCCCAGGCCGAAGGCGGCAAACACGCTGGCGCCGGCATACGAGACGAGCGCCGGATCGAAGTCCTTGAACCGGCGGCTGCCGCCGTAAATGCCCGCGATCACCACCGCGGCGGCGGCCAGACCCCAGCACGTGGCGTGCGCCACGTCGTGGGCCTGGGGCCGCGGATCGAGGGGTTCGGGCACAGCCGCCAGTATACGACCTCGCCCGCGTTCATTGGCCGGCCGGAGCGTGCCTCATGGTCCTGGTCGTACGCAGACGCTATGCTGTCGGGAGCCATGGCCGCCCCCCGCCGCCCATCGGTCGTGCTCCTCATGAGCACGCTCGCTTTCGCGGTGTGCTTCGCCGCGTGGACGATCAACGGCGTCCTCGTCACCTATCTCGTCGATCAGGGGGTGTTCTCCTGGACCGAATCGCAGGTCGGCCTGCTGATCGGGATCCCCGTTCTGACCGGGTCCGTGATGCGGCTGCCGCTCGGCTTGTTGACCGACAGGCTCGGCGGACGCCGCGTGTATCCCGCGCTGATGGGACTATCCGCGATTCCGCTCGTCACGCTGTCGCGCGCCACGAGCTACGCCGGATTTTTCTGGTCCTCGCTCGGCTTCGGCCTCACCGGCGCGGCGTTCGCGGTCGGCGTCGCCTACACGTCGCTCTTCTTTCCGCGGGAACGGCAGGGGACGGCGCTCGGAATCTTCGGCGTCGGCAACGCCGGTGCCGCCCTCACCACCATGATTGCGCCAGGCCTGCTGGTGTGGCTCACCCGCTCCGGCAGCGATCCCGACGCGTGGCGTCGTCTGCCGCAGTTCTACGCGGTCGCGCTGCTCGCGATGGCCGCCGTGTTCGCGCTCGTCGCCGAAGACCGGCGCGCTGCCGGATCGCTGAGCCTCGGCGCGCGCCTGGCGCCTGCCCGATACGTCCGGGTCTGGCGGTTCGGGCTCTATTACTTTCTCGTCTTCGGCGGATACGTCGGCCTGTCGCAGTGGCTCATGCCGTACTACGTGAACGTGTACGGGATGTCGGTGACGGCGGCCGGGTTGATGGCGTCGATGTTCAGCCTGCCGTCGAGCCTCGTGCGGGCGCTCGGCGGCTGGCTGTCGGACCGCTACGGGCCGCGGAAGGTGATGTTCGTCGTCCTGGTCGCGGTGCTCATCGGCTGCGTGTTGCTGAGCGTTCCGCGCATGGACGTTCAATCCGCCGGCCGCGGCCTGATGGCCCGCCATCCCGGCGTCGTCGTTGCCGCGACCGCCGACACGATCGTCGTGCGCCGCAGCGACGAGCGCCACGCGGATCGATTCGAGGACCGGTACGCCCTGCAGCCGATGCCCCGGCAGTGGCTGGCCGACAAGGACAAGCAGCGCGGCATCCTGGTGCTGCCGCGCAAAGCGTTCTGGCAGGAGCCGGTCGTCGGCGTCGGCGACCGCGTGGTCAAGCGGGAATTGCTCGCGCGCGGCATCACGCACGTCTATTTTCAGGCGAACGTGACGATCTTCTCGGGTCTGCTGCTGCTGACCGGGTTCATGATGGGCCTGGGCATGGGGGCGGTCTTCAAGTACATCCCCGACTACTACCCCTCGCAGATCGGGGTTGTCGGCGGGATGGTTGGCGTCATCGGCGGGATCGGCGGCTTCATCTGTCCGATTCTGTTCGGCGTGCTCCTGGAGCGGACGGGGCTGTGGACGACCTGCTGGATGTTTTTTGCGCTCGTCGCCGCCGTCTGTCTCGCGTGGCTGCTGATGGTCGTCGCGACGCCGCGCCGTTAGGGTGCCTGGCACCTATGGCACGGCCCGTGCGCAAGACGCAGGCCGCAGGTGCCCGGCACCGCTCACGCCCGCTCACGCCCCCGGCCGCTCGGCCAGCATGCGCTGAATCGCGTCGAGCCGATCGAGCAGCTCCTTCTGCCGGAGCATTTCGACGTCCGGCTTCTTCGCGATGAACGCCAGCGTGCCTCCCGGCTGGAGCACGCACCGGTCCACCTCGGCGAGCGAGTCGAACCCCTGCCGGTGCGCCGCCGCCTCCAGCTCCGCGACCGTGATCAGTTCGGCGTCGAGCCGATCCTTCCGCACCTGGCCGTTCTCGACGAGCGGCGTCGGATCCCCTTCGATGATGCGGTCGATGCGCTCGTGGCGATACAGGAACCTGATGACCAGATAGTTCGCCGCGAGCAGCGTGATCGCCCCGATGATGCCGCCGGTCACCGAATTGTCGTTGCCGATGATCGCGTTCTGGACGGTGTTGGAGATCGTCAGCAGCACGACGAGATCGAAGGGGTTCAACTGCGCCAGCTCCCGCTTGCCCGCCAGACGCAGGCCGACCACGAGAAAGGCATACACGAGCAGCGGCCTGACGATCTTTTCGAGGACAGGCACGCCGGGCACCAGCAGGTCGGACCAGAGCATCGAAACCTCCGTGGAGAGTCTAATGGCGGAACCGGAACGCGTGGCGCAGGACGACGACGGCATCGAGCCCCCCGAGCAGGACGCCCGTGAGCAGCAGGACCGCACCGAATCGAACGATTTCCCCTCCGTCGGCGGCGAATCCGGCCGCGAGCAGGGGAATCGCCACGATCCACGCAACCGCGCCCCACCGCTGCGCCGGGCGGAACGGGGTCGTGCTGGGGCTTGCGGCCGGGCCCGCGAAATTCGTGTCGGCAAACTCCCAGTACCACGCGAACATCGGCAGCAGCCGCGCCTCGACGCCGGCAATCATCGTTCCGAGAAAGCCGACGAGCCCGAAAACGCCGTATGCCAGCGCGGCCTGGAGCGTGAGGGTGGAGGTGCGCGCCCAGGCCAGCCACACTCCGAGCGCGGTCGCGCAGACGAGCGAGATCAGCGCCGCCCCGACCTGGATCGTCCCGTAGTCCGGCTGTGGCAGGCTGGCGGGCGGCGGCTTGCGGTGCGCGCGCATCCAGCCGACGGTCGACAGGAACACGCCAACCCCGATGGCGAGCACGACGGCAAACAACAGCGTCCACCGTGACCGCATCGCGATCGCGCCGGCGAGTCCGAGCACACCGGCCTCGAGCAGGATCGCCGTCAGCCACGGACTTGCGCCCGACGGCATCGCGGCGGGCAGCAGCATCGGCATGATTCGATAGCTGACCCCGACCACCATCATCGTCGCCCAGCCGACCGCGGCGAGGTGAGCATGGGCGAAAACGTTGGCGAGGACGTATCCGGGCAGCACGTGCGCCGTCTTGTCGAAGCCGAGGAGCGACCCGAACGACGCCGCGAGCAGGATGTTGGCGAACGCGAGCCAGATGTGGAGAAGCACGAAGCGCTGCACCGGCGCGCGGCGCAGCGCGATCGTCGCGCGCACGACCACGATCGCGATGCCGGTAGTCGCGGTGAGCGCGGCCCACGCCATGCCGTCGAACCGCGCGATCCAGAAGTGCGCGACCATCCCGATGATGCCGGTCGCGGTCACGCCAAACGCCCAGTAGTCGACCCGACGCGCCGGCATCGGACTGCGCAGGGCGACGGGGCACACGATGTAGAGCGCGCCGAGGATGGACGACGTGATCCAGCCGAGCGTGACGAGGTGGACGACGGCGAGCAGCCGCGGTTGATAGACGAACGCGGCGAGTTGACCCGGGTACGTGATCACCGCAACGCAGGCGAGCGCGAGACACAACCGCGCGAAGCCGAAATAGAGCACCGGAATCACGCGCGGCGGCAATTGATCCCGTCGGTCCATCCGTCCCAAAGCCTAAAGCCTAAAGCCTAAAGCCCAAAGCCTGCCTATCGCGGTTCGCCCGCCGCGACGATTCGCGTCCAGCCGCCTGCGATGAGGGCCGAGACGCAGGCGATGGCGACTGGCCATTCCCACGCGCTCTGGTAGCCCATGTAGCGCGGTTCCCAATCCGGCGCGAATTTCTGCTTGAAGGATCGCAGTCCCTGGAAGTTGTACCAGTGCTCGCCGTGCTGGAAGAGGAGGCGGGCGAGCCGCTCGCGCGGATGCGCTCCCTTCACGTCGCCGACGCTGGCGAGCGGCGCCATCCCGAGGTTGAACCGCCGGTACCCGAGATCCTTCGCGTGCAGCAACAGGCACGCGAACAAGAAGTCCATGACCTTCGGACCGTCGCTGCGGTACCGCATCAGGTCGACGGAGATCTCGTCGAGGTTCGGGCCGCGCAGCAGGTTCGCAAACGCGAGGATCCGCGCCCCGTCGTCGCCCTCGACGACGGCGCACGGGAAGCGCGCCATGTACGCGCGATCGAAGAAGCCGATCGAAAACTGGCGCTCGCTGACGGCCTTGCTGCGGAGCCAGTCGTCCGAGATGGCCTGCAGCTCGTCGAGCCGTGCCGCGGTCTCGTCCGGCGGCATCACGCGGAAGCGGACGCCGTCGCGCTCGCCGCGCCGGAGGATCTGACGGTACATCTTTCCCTCGTGTCCGTCGAGGCTGACGCGCGCGAGCGGCACCCTGGCCTCCTCGCCCAGCTTGAAGAACACGTATCCGCGGTCGTGCAGCGGCGGAATCCACTCGGGCGACATCTGATAGAAGAGCGGCCGCCGATCGAGGTCGCCCGCAAACAGAAACAGCGCGTCGAGGAAATCGGCGCGCTCCTGTGGCGAGCGTACGGCGGGATCCGCGAAGACGACGAGGTACGGGCCGATCGTCCGGTAGCCGCAGACGCCGCGCTCGCCGTCCACGAACAGCGACTTGTCGCCGTTGGCCAGCATCAGCGGCGTGGTGCCACCGCCGATTCGGGCGAACAGGTCGAGGGCGCGATCGATCGCGCCTTCCGACGGGCGCCGGAACCGGACAGGCACCCGCATCGCGACATACGCCGCGGCCGCGACGGCGGCCAGCGCGAGCGCGATCGCACTGCGGGCGAACCGGCTCGCCTCGAGACGGTAACCGAGATCCGTCCAGCGGCCGAACGCCGCGAAGCCGGTACGGTGGGTGAGCGCGCCGTACACGACGAACACGGCGACGGCCGCCATCGCGATGGCGACGTCGGATCCTTCGAACCAGTCGCCGTGGCTCTGGCGCGTGAAGAGGCCGGCGTGCGCGGCCGCCGCGATCGCCAGCCCGCCGAGCACCACCGCCTCCTCCCAGTCGAGGCCTTTGGCGATCGCGGAGACGGCAGCCAGCGCGAGCAGCACGAGCGTCGCGCGAAAGGCGGCGCGGTAGCCGCGCGCGAGTCCCCGGGCCAGCGCGAGCAGCAGCAGCCCGGCCATCGCCGCCGTCAACTGGCCGAGTTCCACGATCGGCAGCGGCATGAAGCGTTCGAGCGCCAGCAGCCGTGCATGGAGCGCCGGCGACGCGGCGCTCAGCAGAATCAGCAGTCCGCCGCCGCCCGTCAACCCCGCGACCGCGCGCCGGGCCAGCTCGATGCGGCGCTGCTCGCGGCGCGTCGCCCACGAGAGCAGCAGCAGCGACGCGATCGCCCAAGGGAGAACGTAATAAATGACCCGGAAGACCGCGACGATGGCGGCCGCCGTGGCGCCGGGCATCGGCAGCCGCGCAATCCAGAAGGCGTCGGCGCTGCCAAAGCCGCCGGGCACGAGGCTGACGAGACCGACCACCTGGCCGAAAAAGAAGGTTCGCACCGACGCGAGCGGCGACGTGACGAGCACCGCGTGAAGCGCGCAGAGAAATGCCGCCGCCGCGAGCAGCCAGTCGAGCCAGCCGATCAGCGCCATCTCGAGAAAGCGCGTCGCGTCGAACCCCGGCCCCGCGAGCCGCTCGAGACGGCGTACAATCGCCCGCGCCCCCGCCGCGACGGCGGCGGCGGCGATGAAAGCGATCGCCGTGCACGCGCCAAGCCCCGCGCCGATACGGATCGTGACGACGATCGCGATCACCCACCCGGCCAGCCCCGAGACGAAGGCGATCGCAATCGCGACGACCCCCCCCTGCAGATCCGCGGCCCGATCGATCGCCGGCGCATACAGCCAGAAGCGGATGGCCGGCCCCGCCAGCGGCCCGAGCGTCAGGAAGTTGCTCCACGCGAATGCGACGGCGCCGTACCGCCAGCGCGCCGCCGCCGACGATCGCGTCCGGCGGAACGCGACGACGTCGTACAGCCCCATGACGCCGACGTTGAGGGCGGTCGCCAGACAGGCGCCCAGCAGCCAGCGCGCGTCGAGCGCGTGCAGCGCCGCGCGCACCTCGCGCAGACGGATGCCCCGGAGCGCCCCCCATGAGGCCCAGAGCACCAGCGCGACCGCGATCGCCGGCCAGATGCGCGGGGCGTGGCTCAAGATCCAGAGGGTCGCCCCCTCCAGATGGCGCAGCCGATGGCGACTCCGCCGCGTGGCCATTCAGATCGTGATCGTACCGTCGCCGAGGAGCACGCTTCGCCCGCCAACCCGTACCCCCGCGATGCGACCCTCGTCCAATTCGATCGCGATGTGCACGCGGCTCGGTCGTCCCATGCGCACCCCCTGGACGCTCACCATGTGCGCCGCCTGTTCGGCACCAACGAGGCCGTGCGCGACGAGATAGCATCCGAGCGGCCCGCTGGCGGATCCGGTGGCGGGGTCCTCGCCGATCCCGAGCCCGGGCGCGAGCATCCGGCTGTACGCCACCTCGTGCGCCTCGTCCGTCTCCTCGCGCGAGAACACGAAGACGCCATGCGCGTCCGGTGCAACCTGGTCGCAGATCGCCTGAAAGGCCATGCGATCGAGCGTGACGCGATCCACGACCTGTCGCGTGCGGAGCGGAGCAAACACGAACGGATTGCCGCACGACACCGCCTCGATCGGCAGATCGGGCATCAGATCGTCGATTCCGATCCCGATCGCGGCCGCAAAGGCGTGCCGGTCGTTCACGCGCGCCCCGACGACGGGCAGCGGCTGCGTCATCCAGACGAAATCGAGCCGCGTGCCGTTCCATTCGAGCGTCACCGGCGTCGGACCGATCGCGAGTTCGAAGACGAATGAGGGCTGCCCGGCGGCGATGGCGCCCCCCGCGGCGAGCGCGAACGTGCTCCCGACGGTCGGGTGCCCGGCGATCGGAAGCTCCGCACCCGGCGTGAAGATGCGCATCCGGCAGCCGCCGGCGCGCTCGGGTGGCAGGATGAAGGTCGTCTCCGAAAACGCCATCTCGCGGGCGATCCGCTGCATCAGGCCGGCGTCGAGGCCGCGGGCGTCGGGAAACACGGCGAGCTGGTTGCCCTCGAGTGCGCGATCGGTGAAGACGTCGAGGTGCAGATAGCGGAGCGTCGGCATGCCGTAACGGTAGCCGCGCCCGAAGCCGCGGGCAAGCCCAATGCTATCCTCGCGGTATGTCCAAGCGCCGCAAGCCAGCCGATGCGTCCCTGTTCGATCTCGAGGCCGAGGCGACCCCCTCCGGCCCGGGTGCGCCCGGCTCCCGGTCGTCGTCGTCGACGTCCGGCGAAGAACCCGACGCCGTCCCGCTGCACGAGGCGGCGCAGACGCGGTACCTGAACTACGCCCTCTCGGTCATCACCTCTCGCGCGCTGCCGGACGTGCGCGACGGCCTGAAGCCGGTGCAGCGGCGCATCTTGTTCACGATGTGGCAGCAGAACCTGACCGCCGACGCCAAACACCGCAAGTGCGCGAAGGTGGTGGGGGACGTGATGGGGAGCTATCACCCGCACGGCGACGCCGCCCTGTACGAGACGCTGGTCCGGATGGCGCAGTCGTTCTCGCTGCGGTATCCGCTCGTCGACGGCTCCGGGAACTTCGGATCGCTCGATGGCGACAGCGCCGCCGCGATGCGCTACACCGAGTGCCGTCTCGCCAGAATCTCCGACGAGCTGCTCACGGAAATCGAGCAGACGACGGTGCCGTTCCGCCCGAACTATGACGGCACGCGAACGGAGCCGGTCGTGCTGCCCTCGCGCATTCCGAACCTGCTCATCAACGGCGCGACCGGGATCGCGGTCGGCATGGCGACCAACATTCCGCCGCACAACCTGAACGAGGTGTGCACCGCGCTGGTCAAGCTGCTCGACAACCCCGACCTGAGCAGCGTGCAGTTGTGCCGGTACGTGAAAGCGCCCGATTTTCCCACCGGCGGCCAGATCCTCAACTCCCCCGAGGAGCTGAAGGAGATCTACAAGACCGGAAGCGGCGCGGTCCGGCTCCGCGCCACGTGGGAAGAAGGGCCCTCGACGCGGTCGTCGAAAACCATCTACATCACGAGCGTGCCCTACACGGTGAACAAGGCGACGCTCGTCGAGCGGATCGCGGACGTCGCGCTCAGCCGCAAGCTGCCGCCGCTCGTCGACGTCAAGGATCTCTCGACCGACGACGTTCGGATTGCGCTCGAGCTGAAGCGCGAGGCCGACGAGAAGATGGTGATGGCATACCTGTTCAAGCACACGCCGCTGCAGACGAACTTCATCGTCAACCTGACGTGCCTCGTGCCCACCGAGGGCAACCCGGAAGTCGGCCGCCCGGAGCGTCTGGACCTGCACCAGATGCTCTTCTACTTCCTGCACTTCCGCCTCGAGGTCGTCACGAAGCGGCTGGAGCACGAGCTGGCGGCGCTCAGGAAGCGCGTGCACATCCTCGACGGGTTCGAGAAGGTGTTCGACGCGCTCGACGAAATCCTGAAGATCGTCCGGAAGTCGGAAGGCAAGCAGGACGCGGCGCAGCAGATCATCAAACGATTCGCGCTCGATGCCGATCAGGCGGACGCGATCCTCGAATTGAAAATCTATCGGCTGGCGAAGCTCGAGATCCTCGTGATCCGCAAGGAGCTCGAAGAGAAGCGGCGCCGGATCCGCCAGATCGGCACGCTGCTCGGGAACGAGGAGAGCCGCTGGTCGCTCGTGCGATCCGAGATCGAAGCCGTCCAGAAGCAGTACGGCGACGCTCGCCGGACGCGGATCGCCAGCGACGCCGGCGAGGCCGAATACACGGCCGAGGACTTCATCGTCGAGGAAGACAACGTCGTGCTGCTCTCGCGCGACGGGTGGGTGAAGCGGCAGAAGGAAGTCAAAGACGTCACGTCGACGCGGCTTCGCGAAGGGGATCAGGTGCTGGCCGTGCTGGCCGGGAGCACGCGCGCGACGGTGGTGTTCTTGAGCAATTTCGGCGTCGCCTACACCGCGCGGATTATCGACCTTCCCGCGTCGACTGGGTACGGGGAGCCGATCCAGCGGTTTTTCAAGCTGAAAGATGGCGAGCAGATCGTGGCGGCACTGAGCCTCGACCCGCGCGTGGCTGGCGCCATCGCACCGCCGGTGCGCCGGGACGGCACCGTCGATCCGTCCGCCGTGCCGCCGGTGCATGCCGTCGCCGTCACGAGCGACGGCTACAGCCTGCGCTTCAGCCTCGCGCCGCTTGCCGAGCCGAGCACGCGCGCGGGTCGTCGCTACGCGCGCCCCGCGGAGGGGGCGGTCGTCGTCGGCGTCGCCAGGCTCACCGGGGGGGAAACGCTGATTGCCGCGACGCGCGACGCGCGCGCGATCCTGTGCGATGCGGAGGAGGTGAATTTCCTCTCCGGCCCTGGGCGGGGTGTCATTCTGATCAAGCTGTCGAATCCTGACGATCGCGTGCTCGGGTTCGTGGCCTCGACTGGCGATCGCGACCTGCTGACGGTCGAGACCAGCCGCGGCGCGGAGCAGACGATCAGCACGGCGAAGTACGAGGTGACCGGCCGCGGCGGGAAGGGACGCGAGCTGCTGCAGCGCGGCCAGTTCACGCGGGTGATCGTCTCGACGCCCGAACCGCCGCCCGCGCTGTGACGCAGCCCCGGCGTGGGCACCCCCGGGTATGATCACGTCATGGCGATCGACGAAGCGTATCTGGCGGATGTGCGGGAGCAGTTCCGGAAGTACAAGGCGCTCGCGGATCGTGCGCTCGCGCAGGCGACCGACGCGGACCTGGTGCGGCTGATCGATCCGGAGGCGAACAGCCTCGCGATACTGATGCAGCACATCGGCGGCAACCTGACATCGCGGTTCACGGATTTCCTGACGACCGACGGCGAAAAGCCCGATCGTCACCGCGACGAGGAGTTCGAGCCCGGAACGGCCACCCGGACCGCGCTGAACGCACGCTGGGAAGAGGGATGGGACACGCTGTTCCGGTCGGTCGACGCCCTGACCACGACCGATCTCGCGCGCGAGGTGTTCATCCGGGGCGAACGCCATTCGGTCGTGCAGGCGCTCGACCGCGCCCTCACGCATCTGGCGTACCACGTTGGCCAGATCGTGCTGCTCGCCAAGCACTTCCGCGGCGCCGAGTGGACGTCGCTGAGCATCCCCAGGCGCCGGTAGGCCGGTCTTCAGACCCGGCAACGCTGTAGGCCGGGTCCTCAGACCCGGCGATCGCGCCAGCTGACGTATACTGCGTCCGATCCCGCGGACCTGCGAGGCTGGAGGCGCGAATGGGAACGACGCTCCAGGACCTGAAGTACTCGCTGCGCCAGCTGCGACGCCAGCCCTCCTATTCCGTCATCGCCATTCTGATCCTGGCGCTCGGCATCGGCCTTTCGACCGCCCTCTTCAGCGTCATCGACGCGGCGGTGCTGCGCCCGTTGCCGTATCCGCATCCGGAGCAACTGGTCACGCTGGATATCGAAGAGGCGCGCGAAGGCAACCCGTCGCGCTATGCGCCTTCGATGAGCGACGTCCGCCGGTGGCGAGCGCTTTCGACGGTCGTCTCGCATGCCGGCACGGGACGCGTCCACGGGTTCGTGCCGCTGATCGTGGACGACGGCACGCCGCAGCGTCTGATCGTGGCACAAGCGTCCGAAGATTTTCTCGAGACCTACGGCATCACACCGATTCTGGGCCGGGCGATCCGGACCGACGACACACGTTCGGGCGCCCCGCGCATCGCGCTGCTCGGACACGCGTACTGGCAACGCGAGTTCGGCGGCAGCCGGAACGTCCTCGGCCGGCTAATCCGCATCCAGAACGAGCCCGCCACCATCGTCGGCGTTCTGCCCGCAGGCTTTTATCCAGACACCGCGATCTGGCAGGCCCACCAGTTTTCTGCATCGATGGTCGAGCGTCGCGGATCCGGGAGTCCCGTGATCGCCCGATTGCGTTCCGGCGTTTCGTTGACCAGCGCTCGGGCGGCCCTCGAGGCGGCGACGCCGCCGTCGACGCTGTTTGGCCCGAAGCCCGTCCCGGTTCACGTAGCGATCGCGTCGATGTACGACGCCGAGACCAGAGGAGTCGGGGTCACGCTTGGCACCCTGGCGATCGCCGTCGGGCTGATCCTGATCATCGCCTGCTCGAACGTGGCGGGACTCACGCTCGCGCGAGGCGCGAGCCGAAGCCCGGAGCTGGCGATCCGTGCGGCCATCGGGGCGGGGCGAGGACGGCTCGTCCGGCAGCTCCTCACCGAGGGCTTGCTGCTGGCGCTGGCAGGCGGAGTCGTTGGCGTACTGTTCGCCTACGCATCGCTCGATTCGCTTCTCGCCCTCGTTCCCCTGTCTCTGCCCGCGAACTCACCGGCGGCGATCAACGCGATTGTCCTCGGTCTCGCGCTCGGCCTCACGCTGATGACGGCCCTGCTTTCGGGACTGGTGCCTGCCCTCGAGCTGTCGCGAGCGCCACGGGTGATCAGCACGATGTTCGCCGTGGGTGGCGCTGGAGCGCCGTTGTCGAAACGCACCGGGCAATGGCTCATCGGCATCGAGGTGGCTCTCGCTCTGGTGTTGATGGCCGGGGCCGGGCTGATTGTAAAGAGCTTCGCGAAGCTCGCGTCGGTCGATCTGGGTGTGGATGCCGCGAATGTGATGGCTCTTGACGTCGAGCCGCTCGAGCAGGCCGCGACGGTGCGGCGCGAGTACTACGCCGCATTCGCCGACGCGCTGCGCCACGTACCCGGTGTGGTCGCCGCTGGTGCGATCGATCAACTGGCGTTGACCGGGGGAGGTTCGTATTTCTTCCCGACGGCAGACACGGGTGTTCACATCGCAGGCCCGCAGCGCACCATCCTCCCTGGATTTTTCGAGGCCATGGGTGTTCGTCCGGTCGCGGGGCGCCTCTTGGAAGACGGCGACCGCATGACCGGCGAAGCGGCGCTCATCAACGTCACCGCATCCCGGCGCTACTTTGGCGGACACCCTGTCGGCCACACGCTCCGACTAGGAGTGGGATCGAAGCATCCGCGCACGATTCGAATCGCTGGGGTCGTTCCAGCGATCCGCCTCGGTGACCCTGAGGCAACCATCGAGCCCGAGGTGTACATGCTGCCCCCCATCAACACCGATGATCTGTCAACCATGCGGATGGCCATGATCTTCCGATTGCGAGACGGCGCGTCGGTTTCGTACGGACAATTGAAACAGACGGCGCAGTCAGTGGGGCCGCGCGTGCTCGTCGGAAAACTCAGGCCGGCGGCAGCGGTCCTCGGTGAACGGGTCGCGACGCCGCGAGACCGCATGCTGCTGCTCTCGATGCTCGGCGCCTTCGGACTGCTGCTCGCGCTCGTCGGCATCTTCAGCGTGACCGCCTATGCGGTTGCCCGTCGCACGCGCGAGATTGGCGTACGCGTCGCACTCGGTGCACGCCGCTCCCAGGTCGTCGCGGCGATGATCAGAGATGTGGTCCGGCCGGTCGTGCTCGGCCTCGCGGCGGGTCTCGTTGCGACCTCGTATACCACTCGCGTCATCACCAGCTTCCTCTTCCAGACATCGCCGTACGATCCCGCCACCCTGATCGCGGTCGTCGTGCTGCTCGGCGCATTGGCAGCGTTGGCGGCCTGGGTGCCCGCTCGCCGCGCCTCGTCGATCGATCCTGTCGTGGCGCTCCGGGCCGACTGAAACCGCTCCGAATGCCCTACTTGACGAACGGCGTATGACCTGCTACCTTGTTTAAACAAGGTAGCTTTACTTGAGCGTCAACGAGAAATTCAACGCGATTCGTAAAGGCCTCCTCGAGTTCCTCATCCTGAGGATCATCGCGGCGGACAAGGTCTACGTCGCCGACATGCTGGAGCGGCTGGCGCCGACGGAGTTCGCCACCCAGGAAGGCACGCTGTATCCGCTGCTCAGCCGCATGCGGCGTGACGGGCTGGTCGACTACGAGTGGCAGGAGTCGGACGCCGGACCGCCCCGGAAGTATTACCGCCTGACCGTCAAGGGGCGGGCGCACCTCGACGAGCTCCAGGCCTACTGGGCCCACATCAACAGCACTGTCGATCGGATAGGGCGATAAGCCATGCAGAAAGTCACCGGCATCAATCTGAACGGCAACGCGTACCAGGTGGAGGAACAGGGGTACGTCGCGCTTCGCGCCTATCTCGACGACGCCGAGGCACAGCTGAAAGACAATCCCGACCGCGCCGAGATCCTGGCCGACCTCGAGCAGGCGATCGGCGAAAAGTGCCAGAAGGTGCTCGGGCCGCACAAGACCGTCGTCACGGCCCTGGAAATCAGCCGCATCGTCGGCGAGATGGGTCCTGTCGACGGCGACGGTCCCGCCCCGGCCGGCGGACCGGCGAGCGGATCGGCGACCGGCGCGAAGACGGAACAGGAGCACAAGACGGCGCCGGCCGGCGCGCCGAAGCGTCTGTATCAGATTCGTGAAGGGGCGATGTTGAGCGGCGTGTGCAACGGGCTCGCGGCCTACTTCGACATCGACGTCACGATCGTCCGGATCGTCTTCGTGGTGCTGGCGGTGTTGACGAAGGGGCTGTGGATCCTCGTCTATGTCGTCATGTCGTTCGTCATTCCGTACGCGAACACGTCGGAGGAGCGCGCGGCGGCGCGCGGCCGGCGGTTCAATGCGCAGGACGTGGTGGACCAGGCGAAGCGGAACTACGCGGACTTCAAGACCAACCCCGCGTGGCGGCGGCACTGGCGGATGCAGAAGCGGCAGTGGCGGCGTCAGTGGCATTACACGCTCCACGATCGGTGGTGGAGTCCGGAGGTGCAGGGGCGCGCGGCCGATGCGGCCTCCGTCTGGTACGGCCTCACGTCGCCGATTTATGCCGTCGTCAGCGTCGCGCTCGTGGTGCTGCTGGCGCTCGCGCTGATGTCCCTTGGCGCGACGCACGCGCTGTTCGGCTATCCGCTGCCGCCGGGCGTCCCGCTCTGGGCGGCGTTCCTCGTCGTCATCGCGGTGTATTCGCTGATCGCGTCGCCGTTCCATCACTCGCATCGGTACGGCCCGTACGGGTATACGCCGCTGCACGCGTGGGTACACTCGCTGGTGGGTCTGTTGTGGCTGGTGGTGATCGCCTTCAGCATCTGGTACGGGTACCACTACGTCCCAGCCGTCCACGATTTCATCCTGCGGCTGCCGGACGTCTGGAATCAGTTCGTCGATTCACTCTCATGAGCTGATTGCGACCCCTTCCAGCGCCTCGCGTGAAGATGGGGGTGCGGCCGCATGTCGCCCCCTTCGGGGCGGCGGGAACGCCGGCGGGATTCCGCTCCGCCATGGTCCTGGCGGCGACCGGGCTGCTCGTCGCCGCACACTGCGCCTCGCTTCAGAGCCTCGCCGGCGCCCTGGCCCTGCGAACCGTGACGGGCCGAACGTTGCTCGGCCGCGCGGTGCGGTATGCCGGCACCGCTGCCGGCGTCCTGCTCCCCGCGCTGATCGCCTACGCGGCGGGATTGGCCGCGGCCGTCGCGTGGGTCGGGTTCGTGATGGTCGCCGCTCCCGTGGCGGCCGCCGCCGCGTTCGCGCGATGTGAGTTTACGCGGGACCCGCACGCCGACTGACATGACGTCCGTTCTCGACTATGCCGATTTCGCGCGGGTGAAGGCGCGGCCGCGGTGGATCGCCCCGCTGGCGCTTGCCGCCCTGCTCTCGGGCGTCATGCCGGCGATCCACAATGCGGTCTTCGGTCCTGATCTGATCGCGGCCGCCGCCGTGACGCAGCTCGAAGGCGATCTGGCGCACGGCCAGCACCTCCCGCCGGATGCGCGTGAACTCGTCCGGGACCGAATCGCGGCGCGGCCCCTGCTCGCCTCGTCCGTGCTCGTCGCGGTCGTGAGCGCCCTGGCGATCCTGCTGTCGGCGGTGGTGCTCAACGTCGCCACCCTGCTGGTCGGGGCGGAGGTCACGCCGGCGCAGATCCTGGCCGTGGCCGCCGTGGCCGCCTGCGCCGAGCGGCTGCTCCGGGTGCTCGCCTTTGCCGTCGTTGTCGCCATCCTGCCGCGCGAGCAGGTGGTGACGTTCGACTGGGCGCGGGTGGGCCGCTCGAACCTCGCGTTTCTCGGCGGCCCTGGCGCCGCGGCGTGGTGGACGACCTTCGTGTCCTCGGTGGACGTGATCACGATCGTCGGGATCGCGGTGGCGGCGGCGGGTTTGCGGGTGATGGACCGGCGGCTCGGTGCCGTGCGCGCGACGCTGGCGGCAAGTCTCTGGCCCGTCGCCGGTGTGGCGTTCCGAGTCCTGTTCGCCGGGATGGTCGGCTTCCCGCTGCGCTGAACGGGGGTCAGATCTTGTTCTTTGCATGTTTGTCCTCGTGAGAGGACAACATGGGACGCGGCCGCCTCGGGAACTGTCCTCCGACGGTGACATTTGCGCAAAGAACAAGATCTGACCCCGTCATTGCGTCGACCCGTCACTGCGACGCTTTCCAGCGCATCGCGGTAAAGATGCGGGTGCGGCCGCTCGGGTGGTCATAGAAGAGGAACTCTTCGAGCGGCGACGGGCTCATCTTGCGGTAGTCGCTGAGCAACAGCGCGGCTTCGGCGAAGCCGTCGGGCTCGCGCGCGGCGTTGAGGCCGAAGACGTCCGCCTCGTATTCGTCGGTGCGCACGATCGTGTTGAGCACCGGCGTCAACAGGAACAGATACGTCGTGAACAGCAGCGCGACGAGCGGCAGCCCGGCGGGATCGGCGATCCCCTCCACGCGCCATCGCGCGCGGTAGCGCCCCGCGAGGCGATCGAACGCCCAGGCGATCAGGCCGAACCCCACCGCGATGATGACGCCGAAGGCGAGGAGCATCTTGTAGACGTGATGGAGGACGTAGTGCCCCATCTCGTGGCCGAGCACCGCCTCGATCGCGCCCGGCGACGCGCGCTTCATCAGGTTGTCGTTCAGCGTGATCCGCTCCGTCCCGAACATCCCGCTCACGTTCGCGCTCACGCGCGTGCTCTGTCGCGACGCGTCGACTTCGTAGACCTCGCTCGCCGCGATGCCGTTGGCGTGGGCCAGTCGCAGGATGTCGTCGCGAATCGGGCTCGGCTTCAGCGGCGTGTACGTGTTGAACATCGGCGCGACGTACACGGGCCCGATCGTCGCGCCGAAGACGAGCAGCGCGATCGCCACGAGCGATCCCCACAGCCACCACTGCCGGCCGGCGCGCCTGAGCACGGCGTAGAGGACGACCCCCGCGATCACGGCCATGACGAGCGACACGCCGAGCCCCTTCATCTGGTCGCCCATCCAGCCGCCGAACCCCTGCGTGGCGAGTCCGTACTGGTGCTCGCGGACGAAGTCCCCATAGAACGTCAGCGGAAACGACAGGATCGAAACGATGATGACGAACCCGAGCATGTACGGAGCCGGCTGGAGCCAGCGCCGACGCGTGATGGCCGCCGATCGATCCCGCAGCCACGCGGACCAGCCGAAGTGCAGCAGCGCGAGAAAAATGATCGCGCCGGCGAGGTAGCTCCAGAGCTGAAGCCAGTAGCCCCCTTCGAAATAGGCGTCGGAGCGCGCCTTCTGTTCCGGAGGCAGCGTTGCGAGATAAGCGTCGGTCGCGGCGACCGGATCGATGTGGGGGCCCCGCGCCGCGGCCGGAATCGGCGGTGAGGGTGCCTGCGCGCGGAGCAGGGCCGGCGCGCCGAGCGCGAGAAGAGCGATGAGAAACATGAGTCGTCCGGTTCGCATCATCACGGCAGCTCCATTTCGTGCAGGGTCGCAAACGCGGGGTCAGATCTTGTTTCTTGCACGTTTGTCCTCGGCCGAGGACAGTCGCTGGCCGGACAAAACTGTCCTCTCTCCGCGGCCTCGTCGGCAAGGCGTCCACGCCGGCGCGACTGACGCAGGCTCGCGGTTCGCGAGCCTCGGCGTGATCGTCGAAAATCGGCGCGAACACGGCAGCCGGCGCCCGAACACCTCCATCTGCGCCAGCGGCGTCGCGGCGTACAGGATCCACAGCGCGGTGTAATCGAGGTCGCGACGCGTGACGAACCACTTGTGCGCCTTGTAGACGGGGGGCCGCGCAGCCGTCGCCGCGCGGCGCATCTGCAGCGCGCTGTCGCGCGCGCCGATGCCGTGCAGGCGCGCGCACAGATCCGCGACGGTCGGGTCGTGCGTGTAGAGGAGCCGTCCCTTGGCGGGGAACGAGTGGACGAAGGAATTGCGCGCCGCCCCTTCCACCGCCTTCCGGAATTCGGCGCGGGTCATCAGGATCGCGTGGATGTTCAGGCCGTCGGCGAACAGCGCCAGCCCGTCGCCGTTCACCTTCGCGTCGTCTTCGGTGACGAGCACGAGGTCGATGTCGGATTTCTCCCACACCGTGTCGTGCGACAGGCTTCCGCAGAGAAGCGCCGCGAGGATCGTGCGATCCGCCTTGACGTGATCGACCAGCGCGTCGAGCGCAGCCGTGAACCGCCGGTGGATCGCCGCGTGCTCCCTCACTTGCGAACGCGCCCCCATTTTACTGCCGGGGACGCAGGCTAGGGCATCCGCTGCGCGTGGTCGCCAGCCCATCGCAGGAACACGGCCAGGCGCCGGTTCCAGTAGTCCCACGCGTGCGTGCCGGGGGTCTCGTGGTACTCGTAGCGGAAGCCCCGCCGCTGCAGAATCTCGACGAGCCGCCGGTTCGCGGCCAGCAGGGAATCGCCCGTGCCGCAATCGATGTAGAGCGGCGGCACGCGGCTCGCCGTGGCCCCCTCCGCGAGACCGTACACGTCGTTGTCGACCCGCGTCGGGCTGCCGGCCGGACCGAAGATGCGCAGGATTTCCGCCCGGTCGTCGGGAAACTGGTTCGCGTAGGCCACATCGGCCGCGACCGGAAACGCGCCGCTGAAGCTGCCAGCCGCTGCGTACACGTCCGGGTGCTTCAGCGCCAGTTTGATCGCGCCATAGCCGCCCATCGACAGCCCGGCGATCTGCCGTCCGTACCGCGAGCGGATCACCCGGTACTTCGTTTCGACCTCGGTGACGAGATCCGCGGCGATGTAGTCCTCGAACCGCGCGCCACCGTTGGCGGCGTTCGTGTACCACGAGTTCTCGCCGTCCGGCATCACGACGACGAACGGAAGCCCCTGCGCCAGGCGCGCCAGCTCGGTTTTCGTGCTCCAGTCGCGATCGTTTCCCGTCAGTCCGTGCAGCAGGTACAGCGTGTGGTATCGCACCGTGGAGGACGAGTAGTCCGCGGGCAGGAGCACGCGATACTTCATGGATCGCGCGAGCGCGGCGCTGACGAATGTCTCGTCCCTGATGGCCGCCGGTTGGAAGGATGCGGCGGGAGGCGGGACGGGCTGAGCCGCCCACGCGAGTACCGCCGCGCCCACGGCCGACGTGATGCGAAGCATGGGGTAGGATTATAAGGACATGTCAGGGTGGGAAGGGTTTACCGGCCTCAACCGGGGCTATGTCCTCGACCTGTACGAACGCTATCGCCGCGATCCGTCGTCGGTCGACGCGGCGACGCGTGAGCTGTTCGAGCGGTGGACGCCGCCGGTCGACGAGCGGCCGTCGATCGCGGTCGACGTGTCGAAGGGCGCAGGGCTGCCGCTCGCGAACATCGTCGGTGCGGTCAACCTGGCGGAGGCGATCCGCCGGTACGGGCATCTGGCGGCGCAGCTCGATCCGCTGGGCGGCGAGCCCGTGGGCGATCCCGCGCTGCGGCCCGAGACGCACGGCCTCGGGGCCGACGACCTGCGGAAGCTGCCGGCGTCGCTCGTCGGGGGCCCGGCCGCCCAGGGCGCGGCGCATGCGCTCGACGCGATCGAGGCGCTTCGCCGCATTTACTGTTCGACCACCGGCTACGACTACGCGCACGTGTTCGTGCCCGAGGAGCGCGACTGGCTGCGTCAGGCGGCCGAGGCCGGCCGCTTTCGCGCGCCGTCCGATCCGATCAATCCCGTCGCGATGCTCGATCGGCTCACGCAGGTGGAGGCGTTCGAGCGCTTCCTGCAGCGAACGTTCCCCGGCAAGACGCGGTTCTCGATCGAAGGGCTCGACATGCTCGTGCCCGTCCTCGACGAGGTGATTGGCGAGGCGGCCGAAGCGGGAAGCCGGACGGTGCTGATCGGCATGGCGCATCGCGGCCGGCTCAACGTGATGGCGCACGTGCTGCACAAGCCGTACGCGCAGATCCTGGGGGAATTCAAAGACGCGGTCTCGCCTCGCGACTTTCGCGAGGACATGGCCTGGGCCGGCGACGTCAAGTACCACGCCGGCGCGCTCCGCGCGATCAAGGACGGCGAGGAGATCGAGCTGGCGATCGCGATGCCGCCGAACCCCAGTCATCTCGAGGCGATCGACCCGATCGTCGAAGGCATGGCGCGCGCGGCGGGAACGGCGACCGATCGCGGCGGCCCGGCGCGGTTCGATCCGGCGCGCGTCACGCCGATTCTGATCCATGGCGACGCCTCGTTCCCCGGGCAGGGCATCGTGGCCGAGACGCTGAATCTCGGCCGCCTGCCCGGCTACCAGACGGGCGGGACGATCCACATCATCGTCAACAATCAGCTCGGCTTCACCGCGACGCGGCGCCAGTCCTACAGCACCTCGTACGCGAGCGGGCTCGCGCGCGGCTTCAAGATCCCGATCGTCCACGTCAATGCCGACGATGCCGAGGCGTGCGTCGAGGCGGCGCGCCTGGCGTCCGCCTACACCTCGCATTTCGAGCGCGATTTCCTGATCGATCTGATCGGCTATCGGCGCCACGGCCACAACGAAGGGGACGAGCCGGCGTTCACCCAGCCGGTGATGTACCAGCACATCGCCCAGCATCCCACCGTCCGGGAGATCTGGGCGCAGACGCTCGTGGAGCGCGGGACGATCGAGGCCTCGCTGCCGGACGAACTGACCCAAAAATACCTGGCGTCGCTGCAATCGGCGCTCGAGTCGCTGAAGCCGGACCAGGACCTCGCGCCGGCGCTGCCGCCCCCGCCGCCAAAGGGGGCCGCGGCGCGCGCCGAAACGGCGGTTCCGCTCGAACGCCTGCGTGCGCTCAACACGTCGCTGCTCACGCTGCCCGCGGACTTTTCCATCCACAAGAAGCTGGAGCGCGGCCGCGAACGCCGCGCCCACGCGCTCGAGAACGCCGGCGAGCGCACCGTCGACTGGTCGGCGGCCGAGGAGCTGGCCCTGGCGTCGATTCTCGAAGACGGCGTCCCCATTCGGCTGACCGGCGAGGACGTCGAGCGCGGCACGTTCAGCCAGCGTCATGCCGTCCTGCACGATGTGCAGACGGGGGCGCGGCACATCGCCCTGCAGGCGCTCCCGCAGGCGCGCGCGACGTTCGAAATCCACAACAGTCCGCTCTCCGAGAACGCCGTCGTCGGCTTCGAGTACGGCTACAACATGCAGGAGCCGTCCACGCTGGTGATCTGGGAGGCGCAGTACGGCGATTTCGTGAACGGCGCGCAGGTGGTGCTGGACGAGTTCGTCGTGTCGGCGCGCACGAAGTGGGCCCAGCAGCCGTCGCTCGCGCTGCTGCTGCCCCACGCCCAGGAAGGGCAGGGGCCCGACCACGCCAGCGCGCGTCCGGAGCGGTTCCTGCAGCTCGCCGCCGACGTCAACATGAGGATCGTCAACTGCACGACGGCGGCGCAGTACTTTCACGTGCTCCGCCGCCAGGCGGCGCTGCTGACCGTCGATCCGCTGCCGCTCATCGTGCTGACGCCGAAGAGCCTGCTCCGGCATCCGTTCGTGGCGTCCGCGCCCAGCGAGCTGGCCGAAGGGCGCTTCAACACCGTTCTCGACGACGAGGCGGCCGCCGGCCGGGCCGACGGCGTCCGGCGGCTCATCCTGTGCTCGGGGAAGATGTACGTGGACCTGGCGTCGAGCGAGCTGCGGGCGAACCGCCAGGATGTCGCGATCTGCCGGCTCGAACAGTTGTACCCGGTGCCCGTCCGCGCGCTACGGGATCTGCTGGATCGCTACCGCGGCGCCGACGAGATCCTCTGGGTCCAGGAAGAGCCGGAGAACATGGGCGCGTGGGACTTCATCCGTCCGCATCTCGTCGAACTCGCCTCGGGCCGCGCGCTGCGCTACATCGCACGGCCGCGGAGTGCGAGCCCGGCGGAGGGATCGGCGGGGCGCCACGCACGCCAGCAACAGCGGCTCGTGGCGCTGGCGCTCGAACCGCCTGCCCAGCGCACGACAGGCAGCCGCCCCTCGGCCGCCCCGGTGGCGCGCTGACGCGGAACGGAAGGGGGCGCTCTGTGAATGGCACGCGCGTCGGTCATCACGTCAACTGAACGTCTGAGCGGGAGAGTCATGTCCGCAAATATCGTGGTTCCGGAGGTCGGCGAATCCATCGTCGACGCGCGCGTGGCGAAGTGGCTCAGGAACGAAGGGGACATCGTCGCCGTTGGCGATCCGCTCGTGGAGCTCGAGACCGACAAGATCGACGTCGAAGTGAGCGCTCCGCAAGCCGGGGTGCTGAGCCGCATCGATCATCGAGACGGCGACGACGTGAAGGTCGGCGACGTGCTGGGCGTCATCGACGCCGCGGCCGCCGCGGCGCAGCCCTCGGGCAACGGCGGCGGGGCGGAGCCCGCGAAAGCCGCCGCGGGGGGGGCGGCGGCGAAACAGGCGGCGGCGCCGAAACCGGCGGCCGCCGAGACGGAGCGCACGCGCGCCACCCCCGCGGCGAGAAAAGCGGCGGAACACGCCGCGGTCGATTTGAGCCGCGTCCGCGGCACCGGCGAGGCCGGACGCGTGATGCGGCGCGACGTCGAGGGCGCCGCGTCGGCGGACAAGGCCGGCACGGCGAGCCAGGCGCCGGCCGCGAAGGCGCCTGCGGTCCAGCCGCGCCCCGCCAGCCCTGCGCCGGCGCCGCGGCGCCCGGACGGGGAGCGGACCGAGGAGCGCGTCCGCATGTCGAAGCGGCGCGCCACGATCGCGAAGCGGCTCGTCGAAGTGCAGAGCACCGCGGCGATGCTGACGACCTTCAACGAGGTCGACATGACCGCCATCATGGCGCTTCGCGAACGGCACAAGCAGTCGTTCAAGGAACGGCACGGCGTCGGTCTCGGCATCGCGTCGTTCTTCGTCAAGGCGGCGATCGGCGCGCTCCGTGAGTTTCCGAGGGTCAACGCGGAAATCCAGGGCGACGAGATGGTCCTGAAGGGCTATTACGACATCGGCGTCGCCGTCGGCGCGAGCGAAGGACTCGTGGTGCCGGTGCTGCGCGACGCGGATCGGATGTCGTTTGCCGCGATCGAGCAGGGCATCCGCGGCTTCGCGGCCGCGGCGGAAAACGGCACGCTGTCGCTCGCGGATCTGCAGGGAGGCACGTTCACGATCACCAACGGCGGCGTTTTCGGGTCGCTGCTCAGCACGCCGATTCTCAATCCCCCGCAGGTCGGGATTCTCGGCCTGCACAAGATCCAGGATCGGCCCCTTGCGGTCAACGGCCAGGTGGTGGTCCGGCCAATGATGTATACGGCCCTCACCTACGATCACCGCATCGTCGATGGCTCGGAGGCGGTGCGGTTCCTCGTACGGGTCAAGGAACTGATCGAGGACCCGGGGGGGATGCTGCTCGAGTAGGGTTCTCGGGTTCTCGGGTTCTCGGGTTCTCGGGTTCTCGGGTTCTCGGGTTCTCGGGTTCTCGGGTTCTCGGGTTCTCGGGTTCTCGGGTTCTCGGGTTCTCAGGTTCTCAGGTTCTCAGGTTCTTGGACTTCGTTAGTGACTGCAGGATTGCAGGTACCTGAGATACTTGCCTGTCGCGCCGAGGGCTCGGCGGTTCAGCGACACGAGCGCTGCGTACTCGGCTTGATTGATGTAACCCTGCTTGGATGCATCGAGGAGATGATTCAGCGTTTCCTCGAGCGAGGCGCGCGCGATGGCGACGTGACGGGCGTTCTGTTTGGGCGTGTAGTAGCCGAACCCTTCCGCGATGTTCGCCGGCGCGGAGCGCGCCGAGGCGCGGATGTCGTCGCGGAATCTCGAGTCGCGGCGAACCGCTTGGCGATCCGTGAACTTCAGGACGTGCTGCTTCAGCTCCTCCGAGAGCTGCCACGCGATTAGATCCTCGAAACGATCGACACTCGCCATGTTTCGAGCTGAACAGCACGGCGCATGCCGGCCGTATAACGGCCGATCAATATGGTGTTGACGACGATGTACGCGCGAATGGCACCGCTGCGAATCTGAAGCCGGCGCACTTTCTGCCATACTGCACCAACCCGAGAACCCGAGAACCCGAGAACCTGAGAACCTGAGAACCTGAGAACCTGAGAACCTGAGAACCCGAGAACCCGAGAACCCGAGAGCGTGCCCTCCTACACCGCCAAAGACATCACCGTCCTCGAGGGCCTCGAGCCCGTCCGCAAGCGCCCCGGGATGTACATCGGCGGCGTCGGCAGCACCGGCCTGCATCACCTCGTCTGGGAGATCCTCGACAACGCCGTCGACGAGGCCATGAACGGTCACGCGGCGAACATCAGCGTGACCCTGCACGCCGACGGCGACAGCATCACCGTCGCCGACGATGGACGCGGGATCCCGGTGGACAAGCATCCCAAGACGAAGAAGAGCGCCCTCGAGGTGATCTTTACGACGCTGCATGCCGGGGGCAAGTTCGATGCGGACAACTACAAGACCGCCGGCGGTCTCCACGGCGTCGGGGCGAGCGTCGTCAACGCGCTCTCGAAGGAGCTGGTGGCGACCGTCAAGCGCGACGGCGCGCTGTGGGAGCAGCGGTTCAAGCAGGGAGCGCCGGTCGGGGCGGTGAAGAAGATCGGCCCCGCGCGCGGCACCGGCACGACGGTGATGTTCCGGCCCGACACGACGATCTTTCCGAAAGTGCAGTTCGACGCGGAGGTGATCGAGCAGCGGCTGGAGATCTCGAGCTATCTGCACAAGGGGGTGCGGATCTCGTTCGAGGACGAAGCGACCGGCGGCAAGCAGGTGTTTCAGCACTCCGAGGGGCTGGCGGACTATCTCGCAAAGATCGTCGGCGAACGCGGGGCGGCCGCGGTGCACGACGCGCCGTTCACCCTCTCGCGCGAGCACGACGAGAGCGGCATCCGGCTCGACGTCGCGCTGCAGTGGACGCAGTCGACCGACGAGCACGTGCGCAGCTACGTGAACGGCATTCCAACGGGGTCGGGCGGCACGCACGAGAACGGATTCCGGGCCGGGCTCGGCAAGGCGGTGCGCAACTTCATCGACACGCACAACCTGTCGCCGAAAGGGGTCACGCTCACCGCGGAAGACATCCGCGAGGGACTCGTCGCGGTGCTCAGCGTCTTCGTGCAGGAGCCGCAGTTCCAGGGGCAGACGAAGGATCGGTTGAACAACCCCGAGGTCCAGTCGGGGATCGATTCGCAGATCCGCCCGGCGCTCGAACACTGGCTGAACACGAACATCTCGGTGGCCGAATCGATCGTCGCGCGCATCGTTCTGGCGGCGCGGGCGCGCGAAGCCAGCCGCGCGGCGCAGCAGGAGGTCACGCGCAAGACCGCCACTTCGTCGCGCCTGACGCTGCCAGGGAAGTTGAGCGACTGCACGTCGCCCGGCCGCGACGACAGCGAACTGTTCGTCGTCGAAGGGGATTCGGCCGGCGGGTCCGCCAAGCAGGGGCGCGACCGCATGCGGCAGGCGATCCTGCCGCTGCGCGGCAAGGTGCTGAACACCGAGAGCGCGTCGCTCTCGAAGGTCCTCGAGAACAAGGAGCTGTCGGATCTGGTCACCGCCCTCGGCTGCGGGCTCGGCAAGAACTTCGAGCTGTCGCGCCTCCGGTACGGCCGCGTCATCATCCTGGCCGATGCCGACTCCGACGGCCATCACATCGCCACGCTGCTGATGACGTTCATCTACCGGCACATGCCGCAGCTCATCACGTCGGGGCACCTCTTCCTCGCCCAGCCGCCGCTCTACCGCCTCGATATCGGCAAGGAAACGTTCTGGGCGCTCGACGATGCGCATCGCGACCGTTTGCTGAAGCTGCACGGTAACGGCCGCGGCACGCCGGAAATCACGCGCTTCAAGGGGCTCGGCGAGATGATGCCCAAGGTCTTGTGGGAAACGACGCTGAACCCGCGCACCCGCCGGCTGCTGCGCGTCGACATCGCGGATCAGATCGTCACCGATCGCGTGATCAACGAGCTGATGGGCAAGGACCCGTCCGCGCGCTTCCGCTTCATCATGGAGCGGGCAGAAGAAGCGCAGGAATTGGACGTATAGCCGAAGAGGGTTCCGGGGTTCCGGGTTCCAGGTGGAGTTCAGCGGGCCCGGTTCGAGAGTCCGAACTGGAGCGCGAACCGGGGCTCCGAACTTCGAACCCCGAACCCGACTCCGAACTCCGAACCCTGAACCCGGAACGACGACGATTCATGCGCTCAGGCACCGCTCATCTCCCGCTGCACACCGGCCGCGCGCCCGCGTGGCTGTTCGGACGCATGGTGAAGCTCGCCCGCGAGATCACCTGCCACGTCGTCGGCGAGTACGGCAACGAAGAAATGCTGCGGCGGTTGTCCGATCCGTTCTGGTTCCAGGCGTTTGGGTGCGTGCTCGGGTTCGACTGGCATTCGAGCGGCGTCACCACGACGGTGACCGGCGCGTTGAAGGAAGGGGTGAAAGGGCTCGAGAAGGAGCTGGGATTCTACGCGGGCGGGGGCAAGGGGGCGGTGTCGCGGCGCACGCCGTTTGAAATCACCACCGCCTGCGAGGCGCTCTCGATCGACCCCGCGCCTCTCGTCCGCGCGAGCCGCATGTCGGCGAAGGTCGACAGCGCCGCCGTGCAGGACGGCTATCAGCTGTACCACCATGCCTTTTTCTTCACGTCCTCCGGCGCGTGGTGCGTGGTCCAGCAGGGGATGCACGACACCAACGGCATGGCGCGCCGGTATCACTGGCTCGCCGAACAGGTGACCAGCTACGTCGTCGAGCCCCACGCGGCCGTGTGTGCGGAGGCGCCCGCGCCGACGTTGAACCTCGTCGCCGCCGAAAGCGATCCGGTCAGGACGGCCTCGGCGGAACTCGCGCGTCAGAAGCCGGACGTCGTGCTGTCGGCTCTCAGGAGCCTGCCGGCCCTGACGATGCCAAGGCGTCACGCGGTGCTGATCGCCGACGTCCGCCCGACGTACCTGGAAAAGATTCTGCTGAAGACCTGGGAGCGCGCGCCCGAAGATTTCGAGACGCTCATCGGGATGGAGGGGGTCGGGGCGCGCACGCTGCGTGCGCTGGCGCTCGTTTCCGAGGTGATCTACGGAACGCCGGCCAGCACGCGGGATCCCGCGCGATTCTCGTTTGCGCACGGCGGCAAGGACGGCACGCCCTTCCCCGTGGATCGCGAGACGTACGACAAGACGATCGACGTCCTGCGGGCGGCGGTCACGCGCGCGAACCTCGATCGATCCGAACGCGTGAAGGCATTGAAGCGGCTGGTGGAGTACGGCGAGACGCGCGTACGGGAGCGTCTGAAGCAGACAGCGCCAGAGGCCGGTTCGGCCGAAGGCTGACGCCCGATCCGCGCCTCAGGCCCGGCGGCTTTCGGTGCCTGGCACCGACGGGGTCTGCGCGGGTGGGGCCTGTGCGGCCTGAGCCGGCGCGGGCGGCGGCTCGCGCCGCGCGTCCTGTTCGATCGTACTCCCGAGATCTTTCGTGCCCTTCTTGAACTCGTTGAGCGTCTGGCCGACCGCGCGGCCGAGTTCCGGCAGGCGGCGCGGCCCGAAAATCATCAGCGCGATCACCATGATGATCAGGAGTTCGGGCATTCCAACCGAGCCGAACATCGTGGAGAGGTCCTTTCAGGAGACGAGGCGTACAGCAGAAAAACAACGGGACGCCGGAGCCCCCAGCAAACCGGCGTCCCGCTGGCCGCCCGAAGAAAACTTCGGGGCGGCACCTCTGTCGTTGCCTGTAAATCGCTGCAAGCTTGCTGCCGAACTGCACCGCCCGGCGACCGTGGAACGAGGTCCGGTCAAGGCCCGCAGGTTCAACGATTACGGCCCGCAACCGCGTTCCGGCGTCAATGGCTGGCGGGTGCACAATCGCCACATCGGGGCGAGTCAGCACGTCAACACGAGCTTGCCGGTCACCTCGCCGGCTTCGAGCCGCCGATGGGCCTCGCTCGCCTCCCGCAGCGGAAGCACGGCGTCCACGAGCGGGCCGACCTGTCCGCTGGCGAGCAGCGGCCAGACCCTTGCCTCGAGCGCTCGGGCAATCGCGCCCTTTTCCTCGGGCGTGCGAGGCCGCAGCGTCGAGCCGGTGATCGTCAACCGTTTCTGAAGCAGCGGCGAAAGGTTGACCGACGTCTTCGATCCGCCGATGAGGCCGATCTGCACCAGCCGGCCGTTCAGCGCCAGGCACTCGATGTTCCGCGCGAGATAGTCGCCCCCAATGATATCGACGACGACATCGACGCCGTGGCCGGGGATCTCGTCGCGAATGATCGCGACGAAATCTTCGGTCCGGTAATTGATGGCGCGCACGGCTCCGAGGCGGCGGCACGCGTCGCATTTCGCGTCCGATCCCGCCGTGGCCACCACCGCGGCGCCAAAGGCGCGGGCGAGCTGAATGGCCGTGCTGCCGATGCCGCTCGTGCCTCCGTGCACCAGCACGCGCTCGCCCGGCGCGAGGCGACCGCGATCGAAGAGGTTCGTCCACACGGTAAAGTACGTCTCCGGGATCGCGGCCGCGTGCACCGTGTCGACACGCTCCGGGATCGGGAGACACTGCTGTTCCGGAACGACGCAGTACTCCGCGTAGCCTCCTCCGGCGACGAGCGCGCAGACGAGATCGCCGGCGCGCCAGCGGGAAGCGCCGTTCGTCGCGTCAATCGTTCCGGCGATCTCGAGACCGGGAATGTCGGTGGTGCCAGGCGGCGGCGGGTACAAGCCGCGCCGCTGCATCAGGTCCGGCCGATTCACGCCGGCGGCCGCCACACGAACGCGCACCTGTCCTGGCGCCGGTTCCGGGATCGGCCGTTCCACCGGGCGCAACACGTCCGGCCCGCCCGCCGACGCGATCTCGATCGCGATCATGGACGCTTCCTGCCTCTGGGCTTCTGGATCTCTCCTTCGGCGGCGCGCGGCGTGTAGTAGCGCGTCAACCACCGGCTGAGTCCATCGAGGCCGGGAAAGAGCACGCGCTCGTTGATGTTGGCCTGATCGAGCTTGTCGCGAATTTCCCACTTCAGCGCGGCGGGAATGCGCACGCGGCGGCACAGGTGCGGGTTGGCGCGCACCCAGTCGTCGAGGCTCGCGGTCGGGCTCGACATCAGCGAGAACAGCGCGAACTGCTGAAGGATGCGGCGGTCGAGCGCCGGCGGCTCCAGAAAGACGACGAACGGTTCGCGGCCGAGCGCGTCGAACTCCCGCAGCGAACCGACGCCGGCCAGCATCTCGACCGTGAACGTCTCGGATCCCTCCTGATCGAGAATCCGTTTGAGACGCCTGGGCAGCCGCTTGTTGGCTTCGACGAAGTTGACGCACCAGATGATCGCGTCGCGGTTGAAGTCCCGCGGGTTCTCGGTGGCGAAGTGCAGCGCGACGAGCGGCGAGTACGTCCAGTCGAGCAGCCGCGTGGGCAACCCGCGATGTTGGGCGAGGGCGAGCCATTCCCACACCGAGTCCGTCCCGATGCTCTCGCCGTGTGCGTACTTCCGGAAATTACGGAGCAGCGCCACCTCGAGACGGCTGGCCGCGGCGCGGCCGTCGGCCAGCCGCGCCAGCGAGCTCGACAGCGGGTGCTCGGCGTGCGCGAGGCCACGAAACGCGTACGGCGACCGGAACCGCTGAAGGTCCGGGCTCCAGGATCCTTCGTACAGCTCTTCGAGGATTGCCGTCCACCCTGCCATGCGAAGTACTGTAGCACCATGCTTTCCGCCGACCTTTACGAGCTGACGATGGTGGCCGGCTATTTCGCGCGCGGCCGCGATACGCTGCAGGCGGCCGCCAGCTTCGAGCTGTTCGTCCGGCATCTGCCGCCGCACCGGCGGTATCTGGTCGTCGCCGGTCTCGAGCAGGCGCTCGACTGGCTCGAGCAACTGGCCTTCACCGCCGACGAGATCCGATGGATGCGGGCGCTGCCGGCGTTTGCGGGAGTGCCGGAGGCGTTCTTCGATTACCTGCGCACCTTCCGCTTCACGGGCACGGTCTGGGCGGTGCCCGAGGGCACGATCATGCCCGCGCAGGCGCCGCTGCTCAGGGTCGAGGCACCGCTGCCGGAAGCCCAGTATGCCGAGACCGCGCTGCTGGCGATCGTCAACTTTCAGACCCTCGTCGCGAGCAAGGCGGCGCGGGTCGTCGGCGCCGCCGCCGGGCGGCCGGTGCTCGAATTCGGAGCGCGGCGTGCGCACGGCCTCGGCGCGGCGCTCTGTGCCGCCCGGGCCGCGTATCTGGCCGGCTGCCAGAGTACGTCGTATATGGAGGCCGGGCAGCGGTTTGGCATTCCACTCTCGGGCACGATGGCGCACTCGTGGGTGATGTCGGCGGCAACCGAGATGGACGCGTTCAAGGAATACGCGGCCGTGTTCGGCGATCGTTCCGTCCTGCTGCTCGACACCTACGACACCGTCGACGCGGCACGCGCCGTCGCGGCATCGGGTCTCCAACCCGGGGGCGTCCGGCTGGACAGCGGCGACCTGCTGGCGCTGTCGGCCGACGTGCGTCGCATCCTCGACGCTGCCGGCCTGCGGCAGACCAGGATTTTCGCCAGCGGCGATCTCGACGAGCATGCGATCGCGGCGCTCGTCGCCAGCCATGCGCCGATCGATGGCTTCGGCGTCGGAACGTCGATGGTGACGTCCGTCGATGCGCCCGCGCTCGGCGGCATTTACAAGCTCGTCGAACTGGAGGAGCACGGCCGCCCGACCCCCGTCCAGAAGCGCAGCCCCGGCAAGTCGACGTGGCCGGGACGCAAGCAGGCGTTCCGGATCTTGCGCGACGGATGCGCCGTTCACGATGTCGTCGCCTTCGCCGACGAGCCCGCACCCCCTGACTCGACGCCATTGCTGATGCCCGTGATGCGCGCCGGCCGCCGGATCGAGCCGGCGCCGTCGCTCGCCTCCGTCCGCGACGTCTGCCGTGCCTCGCTCGCGCAGTTGCCCGATCGATTCCGCGATCTGTCGGACGGCGACGGCTACGAGGCGGTGCCGAGCGAGCGGCTGCGGGACGCGATCTGATCGCGGCGGCTCGCCTGGGGGCACATTCCGGCACGCGCGGCGTGCGTCTTGCTGCTACGATGACGCCGGCTCCCCGCTGAGCCGGGACGATGCGCGCGCTCTTCTACTCGGTTCTCGGCTACTTCCTCACGCCGCTCGGCGTCGTCGTCATGGGCGCGCTCGATGCGTCCATGCTGTTTTTCCTGCCGCTCGGCATCGATTTCGTCGTCGTGATCATGTCGGCCCGCCAGCCGCACCTCTTCTGGCTGTATGCCGTCCTGGCGTCGATCGGGTCGGTGGCAGGGGCGGCGAGCACGTTCTGGGTCGGGCGGCTCGTCGGCGAGCACGGGCTGGCGAAGTTCGTCGACGCGAAGCGTCTCGATCGGGTCAAACAGCGCGTCACTGCCGCCGCGGAAGTCAGCATCGCCTCGCTGGCGATCGTGCCGCCGCCGTTTCCGTTCACGCCGTTCGTCCTGACGAGCGGCGCGCTCGAATTGAAGCTGGTGCCGTTCTTTTCGATGCTCGCGGCGATGCGCGTGCTGCGGTTTTTCGTCGAGGGAGGGCTCGCGGCGCGCTACGGCGCCAGAATCCTGCGGTGGACGAAGACGCCCGTGTTCGAAGGGGTCATCGTCTTCTTCATCGTCGTGGCCGTGGTCGGGACGATTGTCTCGGCGATCGCGCTGATTCGCGGCTCCCGCACGCATTCGCACTAGCGGGGTCAGATCTTGTTCTTTGCGTGTTTGTCCTCTTTGGGGGACAGGTCCCGCGCGGCTCCGAGTGCCCTCCGGAGAGGACACTTTTGCAAAGAACAAGATCTGACCCCCGATTGCGGGCGTGTAACAATGAGGCTCGATGAAGGCGCTGTCCGTTGTCGCGTTCGCGCTGATGGTCGCGGGGTTGTTCTGGCTGCTCGCGATTCGCGCCATCTTCGGTCGTGAACCGGTCGCGATGGCCGTGCAGATTGCGGCGGTGGTGCTGATGGTCTGGGCGCGCGTGACGTTTGGGGCCCGCAGCTTCCACGCGACGGCCAACCCGACGGCCGGCGGGTTGGTGACGGCCGGGCCGTATGCCTATATCCGGCATCCAATCTACAGCGCGGTTCTGTACTTCACGTGGGCGGCGGCGCTGGATCACTTCTCGTGGATGAGCGTCGTCGCGGGCGTGCTCGTGACGGCCGGTGCCGCCACGCGGATGCTGCTCGAGGAATCGTATCTGGTGAAGACCTACCCGGAGTATCGGCCTTACATGCGCCGCACGCGCCGCGTCGTCCCCTACGTGGTGTAGATCTCGTCCAGCAGGCACACGAACTCGCCGAGCACCATCGCGGTGGCCCCCCACACCTGATGTCCGAGCAGGTCGAAGTAGGGGTAGTCGACGGCCACGCCTTCGCGGATCCGGGACCCCTGGCGGATGCACGAGGCGTCGCGCAGCCGGTCGATCGACACTTCGACGACGGCCTCCACTTCGGCGGCGGCCGGGCGGAAGATGGGCACCGCGTCCGTGATGCCCACGACGGGGTGCAGCGTGAAGCCGCTGACGCGCACGTCGACGGGCGTCAGTTCGCCGAGGATGCGGACGGCGTCCGCCTCGATGCCGATCTCTTCGTGAGCCTCACGCAGCGCGGCCCCGGCGAGCGTCTCGTCCGGTTCGGTCGCGCCTCCGGGCAGGCTGATCTGGCCGGCATGCCGCCGCAATCCGGCCGCGCGCACGGTGAGCGGCACGCGGACCTCTTCGCCGGCCGGATACAGCAGCAGGAGGCCGGCCGCGCGTCGTGTGTCGCGGGGCACGGCACCCGGCGTCCACCTGCGGCGTGCGGGCACGGGCGCGAAGCGGCGCTGCGCCTCGATGCCCGGCAGCGTGCCGGCCAGCCTGGCGCGCAGGAGCGGCTCGATCGCGGCGATCGTGGGCGTCATCGCACGCGATCCGACAGCAGGCCGACGGTGATCCCGTACGCGTGCGCGCAGTTGTACGCGAGGAGCGCGTCGTAGTTGGGATAGACGAGGAACATGCGCCGTTGGCCGCGCACGAGCGAGGCCTCGAGGCGCGCCGATGGCAGCGGCTGGCCGTTGCTCCTCGTGACGCCGAGCGCGCGCCAGCGCTTCAGCGGCAGCGGCACCGTCATTTCCTGCTCGGCCGCGCACCCGCGTGTTCTGAGGGGCGCCGCGGCGCGCACCTTCCGCACCGCCGACCGCGGCACCTTGACTTCGCGGCCCCACGTGTACGGCGGCGTCCAGCCGCTCTGGCTCAAGTAGTACGCGATCGAGGCGAAGACGTCCGCCTCCGAGCTCCAGATGTCGCGGCGGCCGTCGCCGTCGAAGTCGCGCGCGTACGTCAGAAAGCTCGACGGCATGAACTGCGGCTGCCCCATGGCCCCGGCCCAGGAACCCCGCATGGCCGCGAGCGCGATGTCGCCGTGGTCGAGAATCGTGAGCGCGTCGAAGAGCTCCTCGCGAAAGAGCGTCGCCCGGCGCGGATCGTAGGCAAGCGTGGCCAGCGCCTGAATCGTCGGGCGCACGCCGCTGAAGCGGCCGAAATTCGACTCCATGCCCCAGATGGCGACGATCACCCGCGCCGGCACGTGATACGCCGCCTCGACCTTCCTGAGCAGCGTCCGGTGCGCCCGCGAGGCCTCGCGCGCCGTGCGGACCATCTTCGGCGTCAGGCGGCGCGCGATGTACTCGTCGAGCGTGAGCACGACCTCGGCCTGCGTCCGATCCCGTTGGATGACGGTGGGCTGCGGCTGAAGCCCGGTCAGCGCGGCGTCGACGGTCGCCTGGCTGATGCCGCGCGCGATCGCTTCCGCGCGCACGCCGGCGATCCACTCGCCGAACGTCTGCAGCACGGGCGCCGTCATCTGCACCGCCGGAAGCCGCGGCGGCGGCGCGGGCGACTGCGAGGCCAGGCTCGCACCGGCCACCGCGAGCAGGACCACGGCGAAAAGACGCATCAGGTATTATCCGCTGATATGGCGGCTCCCGATTTCCCCGTGCTCGACCCGGCGATCCTCGCGCGCGTGCGCGACGACGTGGCGGGCTGTACGTTCGACGACTTCCTGCTCTCGCCGCAGCACAGCATCGTGGCGCGCCGCGACCCGGGCGCGATCGATCTGTCGTGCCGGCTGACGCAGCACATCGTGCTCCGGCGGCCGATCGTGTCGGCCAACATGGACACCGTCACGCGCGCGCCGATGGCGATCGTCCAGGCCGAAGAGGGAGGCATCGGGATCATCGATCGCGGCTTCCGGTCCGGCGACATCCAGCCGCAGGTGCGCGAAGTGGAGGTCGTCAAGCGCACGCAGCACGGCGTGATTGGCGATCCGTACAGCATCGCGCCATCCGCCACGCTGGACGAAGCGGCCGCGATGATGAGCCGTTCGCGCGTCGGCACCCTCGTCGTCGTCGACGGCGAGCGGCGCCTCGCGGGTCTGCTGACCGCGCGGGATCTCCGGTTCGCCCCGACGGCGGACCGGCACGTGTCCGACCGGATGACGCCCGTGGAGGCGCTCGTCGTGCACATGGGCCCTCTGGCGCCGGACGCGGCCGAAGACCTGATGATGCGGCGGAAGATCAAGAAGCTCCCGCTCGTGGACGAGCGCGGCCGCCTGCTCGGATTGATTACGGCGCGCGATCTCGTTCGCCGCAAGCGGCTGCCGTTCGCGACCCGCGACGATCAGGGCCGGCTGCGGGTCGGCGCGGCCATCGGCGCCACGGGAGACTTCCTCGAACGCGCCACCGAGCTGGTCAAGGCGGGGGCCGACGTTCTCGTCATCGACATCGCGCACGGCCACTCGGTCGTCATGGATCGCGCGATTGCCGCGGTGCGGAAGCGCGTGGGCGCCGTGGAGCTGATAGCCGGCAACGTCGGTACGGCCGACGGGGCGCGATTTCTCGTCGACCGCGGCGTCAACGCCATCAAGGTCGGGATCGGGCCAGGCGGCGGCTGCACCACCCGGCTCACGACGAGCTTTGGCGTGCCGCAGGTGCAGGCCATCGTGGAATGTCGCCTGGCGGTGAACGGCACGGGCGTCCCGATCATCGGCGACGGCGGGATCAAGCGCCACGGCGCGCTGATCCAGGCGCTGCTGTTCGGCAGCGACACGACGATGCTCGGGAGCGCCTTCGCGGGGACGGAGGAAGCGCCGGGGGAAGTCGTCCACAAATCGGTGCTGCTGCCGGAATCCCAGAAGAGCGTGAAGGTGCCGTTCAAGGTGCTTCGCGGCATGGCGTCGCTGGATGCGATCCGCGATCGGCTCGACGTCGAGGACGCCGACCGCGTCGAGCTCGAGGCGATCGGCGCCGAGGGCATGGAGATCAGCGTGCCGGCGCGCGGGTCCGCGCGCATCATCGTCCGCGACATGGTGAAGCACCTCTGCTCGTCGATCAGCTACGGCGGTGCGGCCGGTCTGGCGGAGCTGCGCGAGATGTTCTGGCGCGATCCGGACCGGTACTGCATCAAGCTGTCCGACTCGGGCCGCCGCGAGTCGTACGAGCGGTAGGCATTTTCCCAAAGCCCAAAGCCCAAAGCCTAAAGCCCAAAGCCGAGAGTCCGCGGCAGATCCGCCGGCGCGTCGGCGATCAGATCGTGGGCCGTGAGCTCCGCGGCGTCGATGCGGTACCCGAATCCGTATCGTGCGAGGCACACGCGCGTGCCGGCGGCGCGCGCGGTTCGCAGATCGACCGCCGAGTCGCCGACCATGACGGTATCAACAGCCGTCGCGCCGGACAGCCGCACCAGTTCCAGGAGACCCGCGGGATCCGGCTTCCGCGGCAGCGGGCCGTCGCCGCCGAACACCCACCGGAACGCGCGCGCGATGTCGAGTCCCGCGAGCACTCGTCGCGCGGCCTCCGCCGGCTTGTTCGTCAGCACGGCCAGCGTTGCGCGTGGCTGGAGCGCAGCGAGCGCTTCGGGGATGCCGTCGTACACCATCGTGTGGTTCAGCAGCCGTTCGTCGTAGAGCGCCAGATAACGGGCGACGGCCCCCGGAGCGTGCGGTTCGAGTCCGGCGGCGGTCAGCGCTCGACGCACGAGCACCGCCGCCCCTTCCCCAACCATCGCCGCGACCGCCTCGACCGGCAGCGGCGAGCCGCCGTGCTCCCGGATCAGGACGTTTGCGGCGTCGGCCAGGTCCTGCCGGGAATCGACGAGCGTGCCATCGAGGTCGAAGACAATCAGAGATGGTGACACGGCGTCTCAGTGCGAGGGGTTCGCGTCCGCCGCGGGCCTGCTGAAGAGCGCCGCGTTGAACAGCACGCGGAACGTGCCGAACGGCTGGCCGCGCCACTGCGGACGGAAGCCGATCAGGACGACGTGACCGTCGCCGTGCTTCACGTCGACGGCGGCCGCCATGCCGTGCAGGTGCGACTCGCCAAGCAGGTACCCCGACATCAGCGGCGATCCCGCTGTCTGATACTTCGCGAGGATGTCGCCGGCAAAGCCGTCGGCCGGGGCGAAGACCGGGCTGTCGTCGAAGAAGATCGAGGCGCGCGGCGGCATTCCGGCCATCACGGGGTGTGTCGTATCCGGGATCACTTCCAGCAGCGATCCGCTCGCGAAGAACTGCTGCCGTTTCAGCCCGGCGACCACGTTGCGGACCGGCAGGTGCAATTGATCGATGGCGAAGACGCTGCTGTTGTTCAAACAGACGAGCGTGCCGCCGTTCCGCACGAACGCATCGAGCGCCCGGACCCCTTCGGCCCCGAGGCCGCCGGCGTACCGCGGGGGTACCGTGCCCTCCGCGAATCCCTCCATCAGGGACCTTGGACGATCGTCGGCGATCAGGATCACGTCGTAGCGATCGCGCAGCGAGCCCGACTGTACGTCGGCGTTGTGAAGCGGCGTGAACGTGAACCCGTACCGCTCCAGCAGCCACGTCGTCCAGCCCGTGTCCATGTTCGCGGTCCACGGCTGATACAGCGCGAGGCGCGGCCGCTTCAGGACGGTGCCCGCCGCCGCGACGCGTTCGGCGCGCAGCGCGAGCGATTGCACCTGGCCGTCGACGAAGGCGGCCGACGCCCCGTCGATGATGTACCGGCCGCCGGCGAATCGCACCGTCGCGCCGGCGTTCCACGCGGCGTTCACCGCGCGGAACGCGTTGTTCTGCGCCGGGTCGACGGCAAGGGCCGGTCCCGTGCCAGTCACGCCTCCGGCCGGCGGCACGATCGCGTGCGCGACGGGATTGCTGTCGAACCCGGGGGCCGCCACGCTGTCGAACGTGGCGTCGTCGACGCCGGCTCCGGCCGGCGGCTCCGGCGATCCGAGCGGCGCCATCGCCTTCTTGAACGCCTCCGTCAACGGCTGTCGCGCTTCGACGACGCGGACGTCCATCTGGTAGGGGAGCGTCCAGCCGGCGGCGTCGTACGGCTGCTCGGGGGGGCCATCAGGGAATTCGCGCAGATCGGGATAGTGCTGCACTTCGAGCAGCTGCTTCGCGAGGTCGGCGAACTCCTGGTTCATGGGAATGACCCAGGTGCCCGCCGGATACGTGAGGCCGTCGTGTCGCGCGGCGGTCGTGAGCTGCGAGACACGGATGCCGTCGAAGGCGAGGCGGCGCAGCAGCTCCACGGCGGCTACCGGATCGCGCTGCTGCTGCGGAACGAGGTACGCGTACGGCGGCTCGTGTTCGTACTTGCGGATCTGATCGCGTCCCGCCTGATACCGGTTATAGAGCAGGCTTTCGCGGTACTTGGCGGCATAGTCCAGGACCGACAGCGAGGCCGTTTCCATGTACTCGACCGCGTCGCGCAGCCGCCACCAGCCGCCGGTCCAGGGGCTCGGATACAGCGACTCCGAGCGAAGCGAGCGGTCGCCGGGGGGGAAATCGTTCAGCGTATAGAAGTGCGGCGTGGCGTAGCGGTAGAGCGCGGTTTCGGTCCAGAACGCGTTCTCGTTCTGGAGCATCGGCATGTAATCGATGTAGCCGGGATACCACGCGTCGAAACCGGTGCCCATGTGCGTGGCCCCGGGCTGGCCGTGCTCCTCGAGGCCCTCGGCGATCGCCATGCCGATCATGTTGACCGTCCGCGACATCAGCGGCGGGACCTCCGGCGCGATCGGCTCGGCGAACGGCGGCAGCCAGATGCGCGTCGGAAACGGCGCGCTCTGGTGGTGCACGTAGACGATCTGCGGCTCCCAGTGCCGCCACGTGCGCTCGATCTCGCGCGACTCGATCATGTTCAGCATGTAGGCGTCGCGGTTGTTGTCGTGCCCGATGTACCGCTGATACAGCTCGGGCAGCGGGGCGACCTCGTACGGCGTCCCGACATTCGATCGATACCAGTTGGCGACGATGTTCTGGCCGTCCGGGTTGATCGTGGGCCAGAGGATGAAGATCACGTTGTCGAGAATCGGCGCGATGGCCGGGTCGTCGGCGCGGCTCAGGATGTCGTACGCGAGCTGCATCGTGTGCTGCGGTCCCGCCACCTCTGTCGCATGCAGCCCGCCGTCGATGTGGACGATCGCCTTCCCCTCGCGCGCGAGCTGATGCGCTTCGGCGTCGGTGAGCCCCTGCGGGTGCGCGAGCCGCTGCGAAATACCGCGGTATTTCTCCAGATTCTTCAGGTTGTCGGGGCTCGAGACGATCGCGTAATACCAGTCGTGCCCGTAGGAGGTCTTTCCCTCGACCTGCACCAGCCTGATCCGATCGCTCGCCGCCGCCAGCTTCCGGAAATATCCGAGGGCATCGTCGTAGGTGGCCAGTTTGTAGTCGGCGCCCACCCGGTAGCCGAGGACGGATTCAGGGGTTGGAATGGCCGCGGCCTGCGTCTGGACGCCCACGGCCGCCAGGAGGACGGCCACGGCAAGCGCTCCGATTGTTCGCTGCATCGGGGGAGGATACAACACGACCGCTCTCTTGTTTCACTACGCCGCGTCCGGCGGCTGGTAGAGCGCGCTGACCGCGCCGGCGGGGTCCTCGATGACGCAGAAGCGGCCGCCGCTCATGCCGCGGGGAGGTGCGACCACCCGTCCGCCGAGCCGCACGCACGCGGCGATGCTGTGTTCGAGATCGGCGACGGTGACGTACAGCAGCCATTGCCGCGGCAGGTCGGCATTGGCGCCTCGCGCATGGCAGATGCCGGCAACCGGCATGCCCCCGGCGTGCATCGTGTAGTCGGTGTAGCCCGCCATCGCGACGGGCGCCGAGGTCCAGCCGGCGACCCCTTCATAGAATGCCCGCAACCGCTCGGCGTCCTCGACCGTCAGATCCTGCCAGACGATCGCGCCGATATCGGTCGTGGTGCTCATGCGGACAGGATACCTCCACCCGGCGCGCACGGGAGCGGTGGTCCCTCTGCCAGCACGGACCCGACGCTCGTCATCGCATGTTGACAGGGCCCGCCAGGCGGCCATAATCGGGGGACCCCAACCCATGATGGAAGCGCTGGCCGCCGCGGCCATCCTCGGCGGCATCAACACGCTGGCGGACTACGCGATGATCGCGTTCGAACTGCAGGCCCGTCCGCTGTACGCGCTCGGCCGGGCGGTGCTGATTGGCTACTGCATCGGCGGCCTCGTCGGCGCGCGCGCGCGCCAGTTGATGATCGGCACGATGAGCGGGCTGCTGATCGGGCTGCTCGTCGGCGCCGTGTACGTGCTGCTGGCGCCGGCGCTCGGGGCCGGGGCGCTCGGCGTGGGGCTCGCACTCTTCTGGATCGGCTTCGCCCTGCTGGAGATGCTGCTCGCCGGGACATCGCGCGTCGAGAACGCGGTGCTGCGCGGCGCGCTCGCGGCCATCGTGTCCGGGGTGGTGTTCTACGCGCTGAACGCGGTGTGGCCGGAGCGATCGATGAAGGATCCGAGCCTCGCCCGGCTGATGTTGGTCTGGGCCGGCGCGTTCTTCCCCGGGTTCGTGCTGCTGTTCTGGAGCCGTCTCTGACGGACTCGGGTCGTCAGGGGCGATGCAGCCCGGCATCTTCCGCGGCCACCCGGCCGAGCACCGCCCAATCCGCACGTTCCAGGCCGCGCGCCATGGCGGTTTCCATCCGGCGCCGGACCAGGTCCGCGATCGGCATCGGGACGCCGGACGCGTCCGCCGCGGCCAGCGCCAGCGTCACGTCCTTCAGGCCGAGCGGCAGGCGGAAGCCGGCCGGCTCGTACTCACCGCGCGCGATCATGCCGCCATACGACCGATACACCGGTGCGCCGAACAGCGTGCTCGTCAGCACCTCGAGATACTGCAGCGGATCGACGCCCGCCTTGCGCGTGAGCGCGAAGGCCTCCGCCAGGCTCTCGATCACGGACGCGAGCAGGAAATTGCCGCTCAACTTCACGAGGTTGGCCAGCGGCGCGTCTTCTCCGACGATGAACGTCCGCTGGCCCATCGCGTCGAACAGCGGATGGCAGCGATCGATCGCGAGGACGGGGCCCGCCGCGACGATGAACAGCATCTTCGCGGCGGCGGCATCGGGCCGCCCGAACACCGGTGCCGCCACGTACGCGTGACCCGCGGCGGCGTGACGATCGGCGAGATCGCGCGAGGCGGCGACGCTGATGGTGCTCATCGAGACGTGGGTCGCCCCGCGGCGGAGCGCATGGAGCGCGCCGTCGCGGTCCATCACCTGGGCGAGGGCCTGGTCGTCGGAGAGCATGGTGATGAGGACGTCGGCGTCGGCCGCCGCCGCGGCCGCCGACCCGGCGGCCCCCGCGCCCAGCGCCGCGAGCGCGTTCGCATGCGCTCGGGTGCGGTTGAAGACGATCAGGTCGAGCCCGGCGTCGAGCAGATTCCTGGCCATGGGCCGGCCCATGTTGCCGAGCCCGATAAACGCAATGCGCATGGTCCTACTGTAGTCGTTCCGGAACCGACCCGGAACCCGGAACCCGGAACGAAACCCGGAACCCGGCAACCCGGAACCCTGAACCTGAGAGTATGATCCCCGCATGTACCACGCCGTCCTGGTCCTGCACTCGTGGGTCCGCTGGGCCGTCCTGATTGCGGGCGTCCTCGCGATCGTCCGGGCAGCCGCCGCGGCGCAACGCCGGCAGTGGCGGCCTGTCGACGGCCGCGCCGCGCTCGGGTTCACCATCGCGCTCGACGTCCAGTTCCTGCTCGGGCTGCTGCTCTACTTCATCCTGAGCCCCATCACCCGCGCGGCGCTGCACGACTTCGGTGGCGCGATGCGGAACGATACGCTGCGGTATTGGTCGGTGGAGCACGAGACCGGCATGATCATCGCCCTCGTCCTGGCCCACATCGGCCGCGCACGTCTGGACCGCAGGCCCCCGGAGCGGCGCGGCCGCACGGCGCTTCTCTTCTTCGTCATCGCCTTCGTCCTGATCGTGCTGTCGATCCCGTGGCCCGGTGTGCCGAACGGCCGCCCGCTCCTGCGGGGCTTCTGAACCACCCTCGGCGTTGCCCCGTATAGCGTTACAGCGGTCGAGCTGCCCCGCGGCTCGCGCGAGGGCCCATGCTGCAGGACATTACATTCGGCCTGAGGACCATCGGCCGCAACAAGGCGGTCACCGCGATTGCAGTCCTCTGCCTCGCGATCGGCATCGGCCTCAACACGATGATGTTCAGCGTCGTGGACGGCGTGCTGATCCAGCCGCTGCCGTATCGCGACCCCGGCCGGCTCATCGTGCTGCGCAGCACGAACCAGCGCAGCGGAATCCGTCGCGGCAATCTGTCCTGGCTGGACGTGAAGGACTGGCGCGAGCGCTCGACCTCGTATGCGGCCCTGGCCGGGCTCGAGACCCGCAGTTTCACGCTCGGCGATCAACTGGACCCACAGCGCTACTCCGGGGCCGCGATCGGGCACGAGCTGTTTCCGATGCTCGGCGTCGCGCCGCAGCTCGGCCGCGTGTTCCGCGCCGACGACGACAAGCCTGGCGCGGAGCCGGTGGTGATGCTCAGCGACAGCGTCTGGCGTCTCCGGTATCGGGCCGACCGCTCGCTCCTGGGGCGATCCATTCTCGTCAACTCGCGCCCGCACACCGTCGTCGGCATCATGCCGCCGCATTTTCGATTCCCGAGGGACCATGACGTGTGGCTGCCGCTCGCCGAATACGCGGCATCCGACCCTCGCGACGCGCGCGACCTGCAGGTGTTCGGGCGCTTGAAGCCGGAGGTCCCGCTGGAGCGCGCGCGTCAGGAAGCGGACGCGGTCGCCGCCCGGCTGGCTGTGGCGTATCCGCAGACGAACCACGGCTGGGGCGCGTACGTCCAGCCCGTGGCGGAGTGGGCGATTCCGTCCGACGTCCGCACGATCATCACCGCGATGATGGGGGCGGTCACCTTCGTGCTGCTGATCGCCTGCTTCAACGTCGCGAACCTGATGCTCGCCCGCGCGTCGACGCGTGCGCGCGAGATCTCGATTCGTACCGCGCTCGGTGCAGGCCGTTCCCGCATCCTCCGGCAACTGCTCACCGAGAGTGTGCTCGTCGGTCTGCTCAGCGTGCCCCTCGGGATGGCGATCGCCTGGATCGCCATGCGCTGGCTGAACGCGTCGATGCCGCTCGACGCCATGCCGTACTTCGTTCACTGGGAGCTGAACGGCCGCGCGTTCGCGTACACGCTCGCGATGGCGCTGCTGACCGGGATCCTCTTCGGGCTCGTACCCGCGATCCAGGCGTCGAAGGCCAACCTGCAGGAGACGCTGAAGGAAGGGGGCCGCGGCACCGCAGGCGGCGGGCAGGCCTGGATCCGCAACGTGCTCGTGGTCGGCGAAGTCGCGCTCTCGCTCGTGCTGCTCGTCGGCGCGTCGCTGTTCGTGCGCAGCTTCCTGAACCTGCAGGAGGCGAGCGGCGGGTTCGACGCGAAGCCGCTGCTGACGCTGCGGTTCTATCTGCCCGAGGAGCAGTTCCCGACCGACGAATCCAAGACCCAGCGCGTCGACGACATCGTCACCCGCGTCGAAGCGCTGCCCGGCGTGCAGGCGGCGTTTGCGTCCAACATGGTGCCGCTCAGCGGCGGCGGCAGCGACGCCGACATTCTGATCGAAAACCGGACGACTCTCGCGGGCGAGGAGCCAAACGTCGGCTTCACGGCCGTCACGCCGCACATGCTGCGCGTTCTGGGCCTGCCGGTCGTGCGCGGCCGCGACATCACCGACGCGGAAGCGCGCGCCCGGACGCCCGTCGCCCTCGTGAATCAGGCGATGGTGAAAAAGCTGTGGCCCCACGCCGACCCGCTCGGCCACCGGTTTCGCGTCAAGGACAAGACGGACTGGTTCACCATCGTCGGCGTCGTACCGGACTTCCGGCACGGCGAACTCGACGACAACCAGCCGATCGATCCGTGCGCCTACGTGCCGTTCGTCTACGGGGCGTTCCCCAACACCGGCCTGACGATCCGGACCGCCGGCGATCCTTCCGAGCTCGCAGGCGCGGTGCGCCAGCAGATTCGGCGCGCCGATCCGTCGATTGCCGTGTTCCAGGTCTCGACCATGGAGACGCTGCGCGAACGCGGCTACTGGCAATACCGGCTGTTCGGCTGGATGTTCTCGATGTGGGGACTCGTCGCGCTGCTGCTCGCGGCCGTCGGCGTCTACGGCGTGCTGTCGTATTCGGTGGCGCAGCGGACCTCCGAGATCGGCGTCCGGATGGCGCTCGGCGCCGGCCGGCGCGACGTGCTGGCGCTGGTCCTGGCGCAGGGCGGCCGTCTCGCGATGCTCGGCGTCGTGCTCGGGCTCGCCGGATCGTTTGGCATCACGCGGTTCGTCGCAACGATTCTCTACAACGTGAGCGCGACCGATCCGCTCAGTTTCGTCGTGGTCGCCGTGTTCCTCGCGCTCGTCGCGCTCGTGGCCAGCTACGTACCCGCGCGCCGGGCGATGGCGGTCGATCCGTTGGTCGCGTTGAGGACGGAATAGGCCAGCTTCCAGCGCCAGCTTCCGGCTAAGCTTCAGGGTTCCGGGTTCCGGGTTCCGAGCTGGCTCCGAGGTTTCAGGCTGCCGGTTGGCGATGTCAGGCCGCCGTCAGGATTTCGGCGCCGTGTGCGGTGATCATCACGGTGTGCTCGTAATGCGCGGCCAGCGCCTTGTTGTGCGCGCGCAGCGTCCAGCCGTCCTTCTCTTCGACGACGCGCGCGGGGCGCTCGGTGATGAGCGGCTCGATCGTGAGCACCAGCCCCTCGGTGAGAATCGTGCGGGCCGACGGGTCGTCGAAGTTGGGGACGTTCGGCGGCTCGTGGATCGTGCGGCCGACGCCGTGGCCGGTGAGCGAGCGCACGACGCTGAAGCCCTGGCGCACGACTTCCCGTTCCACCGCGCGTCCGATGTCGCGCACCGGCCGCCCGGGCCGCGCAGCTTCACGGCCGCGCTCGAATGCGTCGATGGCGCACTGCCGCAGCCGCGTTGCGGCGGCTGAGGCCGGCGGCAGCACGATCGTCACCGCCGCGTCCGCGATGAAGCCGTCCAGTTCCGCGGTGACGTCGAGCTTGACGACGTCGCCGGGGGCCAGGCGGCGCGCGCCCGGAACGCCGTGGACGATCTGATCGTTGACGCTGATCAGGTTGAAGCCCGGAAACCCATAGGTGAACTGCGGCGCCGATCGCGCGCCGTGGCGCCGCAGGAACGCGGCGCCCGCGCCGTCCACCTCGGCGGTCGTCGCGCCGGGCCTGGCCGCGGCTTCCATCTTCCTGAGCGCGCGCGCCACGAGCTTCCCGGCCCGCCGCATGCCTTCGAGCTCCGCCGGCGAGGTGATCGACATCCCGCCGAGCGTATCACGCGGGGGGCGGGACGCGGAGTGCGGGGGGCGGGACGCGGGACGCGGAGTGCGGAGTGCGGGGGGCGGGGAAGGGGTGCGGGAGGCGAAGTGCGGAGTGCGGGCGCGGGGCGCGTCCGGCCGTCCCGTGGGTCAGGCCTTCAGGCCTGACCTCCCCCATCCCCCATCCCCCGTCCGTCATCCGTCATCCGTCATCCGTCATCCGTCATCCGTCATCCGTCATCCATCATCCCCCATCCACGTAATATGATGACCACGCCAATGACGAGCGGCCGCGTGCTGATCACCGGCGCCTCGACGGGCATCGGCGAGGCGTGCGCTCGACGGCTCGATGCCGCAGGGTGGCACGTGTTCGCCGGCGTGCGCCGCGACGAGGATGCGGCCCGGTTGCGCGCGGCGCTTTCCGGGCGCGCGACCCCCGTGCTGCTCGACGTGACCGATGAATCGTCGATAGCCCGAGCGGCGCAGATCGTGCGGTCGACAGGCGACTCGGACGGCGGGCTCGATGCGCTCGTCAACAACGCGGGGATCGCGGTCGCCGGCCCGCTGGAGTACCTGCCGATCGCCGACATTCGCCGGCAGCTCGAGGTGAACGTCGTCGGCCAGCTCGCGGTCACGCAAGCGTGCCTGCCGATGCTGCGGCTCCGCCGCGGCCGCCTCGTGCTGATGGGATCGATCGCGGGCCGTCTGACGCTCCCGTTCCTCGGCCCGTATAGCGCGTCGAAGCAGGCGCTCGAGGCTCTGGCGGACGCGCTGCGGGTCGAACTGCAGCCCTGGGACATGCCCGTCGTCCTTCTCGAGCCGGGCAGCATCGCGACGCCGATCTGGGGGAAAGGGGCGGCCGACGCGCAACGAATGGCCGGTACTTACGACAAGGCGGCACGGACGCGTTATGGCGCGGCGATTGCCAAGGTGCAGGACGCGGCGGCCGCCGCCGCCCGGCGCGGCATCCATCCCGACGAAGTAGCCAGGGTCGTCGAACGGGCGCTGACGTCGCGCAACCCGCGCCCGCGATACGTGGTCGGCAGGGACGCGCGCCTTCAACTGTTCGTCCGCGCGATTCCGGATCGGCTGCGCGATCGTCTGCTCACACGCGGGATCGGCCTGCCGGCGCGCGGCTCCCAGCGATGACGATGTCGAATCGCGCCCAGATTGCACTGCCATTCGAGCTGCCGCTGGACATGCCGCCGCAGCCGCAGATGCCGTCGCGTGTCGCGCCGCCGCTGCAGATGCCGCCTCCTCTCGTCGCGCCGCTCCACGTGCCGGCGGTGCCCGCGTTGCCGCCGGACCGGGGGGACACGCGCCTCTCGCGCGGCGACCACGAGTTTGTGGTCCACTTCGTCCGCATGCGGCGCGCGCGCCGCTTCGTGATGCGCGTGCAGCCCGATGGTTCGCTGCGCGTGACGATTCCGCGCGGCGGCTCGCGCGCGGAAGCCCGCCGGTTCGCCGAACGCCATCTCGGGTGGGCCGTACGCCAACGCGCCCGCGACCGGTCTGAACGCGCTCCGGCGGTCTGGGTGCCAGGGACAGCGCTGCTCATCGACGGCACGCCAATCACGATCGAACGTGCGGGCGCCTGGCTGCAGGCGGGGCCGCTGCGCGTGCGCGCCGCTGATGCCGGCGACGTACGCCCGGTGCTCGAACGCGCGCTGACGGCAGTTGCGCGCAGGCAGCTCCCGCCGCAGTTGCTCGCGCTCGCCAGCCGTCACGATCTGCAGGTGACGGCCGTCTCGATTCGCAACCAGCGGTCGCGCTGGGGCTCGTGTTCTCCCGATGGGCGGATCTCGCTCAACTTCCGCCTGATCCAGATGCCGCCGGCGGTCCGCGAGTACGTGCTGCTCCACGAGTTGATGCACTTGAAGCAGCCGAACCACTCGCGCCGCTTCTGGCGGCTCGTCGCCTCGGTATGCCCGGCGTTCCGCGACGCGGAACGCTGGCTGAAGACGACCGGCCGGACGCTGTTCTGAATGGAGCTGGGTGGACGCCGCTCGCTCGTGCGCACGGTGCGGCCAGCCGACGCCGCCTCGCTCGCGATCCAGGCCAACAACCCCAACGTGGCCCGCCAGCTTCGGGATCGCTTTCCGCATCCCTACACCATGCGCGACGCGCGCCGGTTCATCGAAAGCATCTCGGGGCAGCACCCGCCGACGACGTTCGTGCTGGAAGTCGAGGGAGATGCCGCCGGCGCGATTGGTTTTTCACCCGGCGCAGACATCGAACGCTACTCGGCCGAGATCGGCTACTGGCTCGGCGAGCCCTTCTGGCACCGCGGCATCGTGACGGAAGCGCTCCAGATCGTGTCGGAGTACGCCTTCCGTGAATGCGAAGTCCTGCGCCTGTTCGCGCTGCCGTTTGCGAACAACCTCGGGTCGCGGCGCGTGCTCGAGAAGGCTGGCTACACGCTGGAGGCGATCTTGCGCTCGAGCGCCGTGAAATTTGCCGAGGTGAGAGACCAGGCGCTCTATGCCAGGGTCAACGCCGCGTGGACGGTGAGGGTCTGAGGCGGAGGGCGGAAGGCGGAAGGCGGAAGGCGGGGGGCGGAGGGCGGAAGGCGGAGGGCGGAAGTCAGAAGTCAGAAGTGAAGAGGCACACAGGAGACAGAAGGCACTGTCCGGAATCGGGAGCGCGGCGACCGGCCCCGGACAGTTGTGCCGTCGGGCGGAGGCGATTGCGGGCCAAATCAGCGCGGCATGGATCTGGCGAACCTCCCAAAGCCTAAAGCCCAAAGCCCAAAGCCCAAAGCCTAAAGTCAACTCCATGGACACTCTCCGCCAGGACCTTCGTTACGCCATCCGCCGGTTGTTCCGAGCGCCGGGCTTTTCGCTGATCGCCATCGTCACGCTGGCGCTGGGCATCGGAGCCAACAGCGCCATTTTCAGCGTCGTCAACGGCGTGCTGCTGAAGCCGCTGCCGTATCCGGAGCCGGACCGGCTGGTCGGGGTGTATCACGTGTCCGAGGGGCAGCGCACGGTGATGTCGGGCCCCAACTTCATCGACGTGGCGCACGCGAGCCGGACACTCGAGGGGGCCGCCGCCATCCAGACGACTCACGTGATTCTGACCGGTCAGGGAGAGCCGGTGCGGCTGAGCGTGGCGGCGGTCAGCGCGTCGCTCTTCGACGTCCTGCGCGTCCGGCCGGTCCTGGGCCGCGGCTTTCACGCGGACGAGAACACGCCCGGCAAAACGGACGTCGTCGTGCTCGCGTACGGTTTGTGGCAGGAGCGATTTGGCGGCGATCGCGCAGTCCTCGGACGCCGCATCGCCCTCGACGGCGTATCGAAGGAAATCATCGGGGTGATGCCGGCCGGCTTCTCCTATCCGGACGATCGTTCGGCCTGGCTGCCGATCGCGTACGACCACAATTTCGTTTCGGCGCAACGAAGCGCGTGGTACCTGGACGTCGTGGCGAGGTTGAAGCCGGGGATCACCGAGCGGCAGGCGGCGGCGGAGGTCGAGACCATCGGCCGCAACCTCGCGCGCGCCTACCCGGACGACGACGGCGAGATCGGGATGACGACGATGCCGCTGCGCGAGGCGCTGGTGGGGGATATCCGGCGCGCGGTGCTGGTGTTGTTCGGCGCGGTCGGATTCGTGCTGCTGATCGCGTGCGCGAACGTCGCCAATCTGCTGCTCGCGCGCGCGGCTGCCCGCGAGAGCGAAATGGCGGTCCGCACGGCGCTCGGCGCGGCGCGATACCGGCTGCTGCGCCAGTTGCTGACCGAAGCGGTCCTGCTCTCGCTGGCCGGGGGGGCGCTCGGTCTGCTGCTCGCGGTCTGGGGCGTGGATGTGCTCGTCGGGCTCCAGCCGCAGGGGATTCCGCGCCTGCAGAACGTCCGCGTCGATGGTGTGGTGGCGGTCTTTACGTTCGCGATTGCGGCGGTCACGGGGATTGTGTTCGGGCTCATCCCGGCGTTTCAGGCCACGCGCGGCGCGGTGTCGAACACGCTCAAGGAAGCCGGGCGCGGCGCGCTGAGCAGCCGCGGCGGGGCCCGGACGCGCGGGGCGCTCGTCGTCGTCGAGATGGCGCTCGCCGTCATGCTGCTCGCCGGCGCCGGCCTGCTGATCCGCAGCTTCGTGCGTCTGGAAGCGGTCGATCCAGGATTCGCGACGAACCGCACGCTCACGTTCGAGCTGACGCTGCCCGACGCGCGCTATGCGAAGGAGGCGACGCGGGTGCTGTTCTTCGACGAGCTGTTCTCGCGGCTTCGCGCGCTGCCGGGCGTCCAGGCGGCGGATGCCGTCATGGGGCTGCCGCTGACCGGCATGAACTTCAACATCAGTTTCGCGATCGCCGGCCGTCCCCCGGTGCCCCCCGCGCAGCAGCCGTCGATGGAAGTGCGGGTCGCGAGCGCGGGATATTTTCGCACGGTCGGCATCCCGCTCCGGCGCGGACGTCTTTTCACCGGCGACGACCGCCCGGGCTCGCCGCAGGTCGTCGTCCTGACGGAAACCGCGGCGCGGCAGTTTTTCCCGCGCGAGGATCCGATCGGCAAGACGATCACGCTCGGATGGGGCCGGACGACCGAGCGCGGACACAGGCGCGCGGGCGGCGAGATCGTCGGGATCGTGGCGGACGTCAAGGACGCGGGGTTGAACGAGGCGAATCCGCCCGAGATCTATCTGCCGCTGCGCCAATGGCCGGTGGACACGATGTCGGTCGTGGTCCGGACGGCCGTGCCGCCGCAGTCCCTCACGGACGCCGTTCGCGACAGCGTCCACGCCGTGGACCCGAACCTGCCCGTCTCGAACGTCCGGACGCTCGACGACATCGTGGCGCGGTCGATCTCGCAGCCGCGGTTCTACATGCTGCTGCTGGCCATCTTTGCGGCCGTGGCGCTCGTGCTCGCGGCGATCGGCATCTTCGGTGTCCTCTCGTACGCGGTCGCCCAGCGCACGCGCGAGATTGGCATCCGGATGGCGCTCGGCGCGCAGGAAGGGAGCGTGATGGGGCTCGTCGTGCGCCAGGCCATGCTGCTGGCCGGCGCCGGGATCGCCGGCGGCATCCTCGCAGCGCTGGCGCTCTCGCGGGCGCTCGAAACTCTGCTGTTCGCCGTGCGGCCGCACGATCCCGCCACGTTCGCGGCCGTCGCGGCGCTGCTGGCTGGCGTCGCCCTGGTGGCGAGCTATCTGCCGGCCCGCCGCGCCACCCGGGTGGACCCGATTGTGGCGTTACGGGCCGAGTAGGACGCTTTCGCGCAGGCGGAAGACCCGGCCGACGGTTCGCGCCCGGGCTTGCTATAGTAATCCGGTCGTGGAATACCGGATCAAGCAGTACTCGCTGCAGCAGGGGGCGCTCGAAATTCAGTACATCGAGGAGTTCTTCCTCGATTTTCCGCGGAAAAAGACCGCCGCGGAAGTGATCCAGCGCCTCGGCAACCGCGACCATCAGATCCTGATGGCCGAGGCGCCGCTGTCGACCGATCCGGGCATGGTCGTGCCCGTCTCCTTCAAGGTGGCGCACGAACTGCGCGCGCACGAAAGCGATCCGAAGCTCGCGGACCTCGTCGCCCAGCTCGACGACTGCGTCGACTTCGTCAACCGCCGCGTGCTGTATCAATGGATTGGCGGCACGCGCAGCGACTGGCGGGGCCAGGGGCACTTCCGCGCGCTTACCGAGGAGCAGGAGGTCTGGGCGCTCGCGAACGGGTTCGACGAACTGCTCGTCAAGACGAAGAACCGCTTCTATGAAATGCGCAGCACGCTCGCGCAGCTCCGCTTCAACGTGATCCGGTTCGTGCCGCACCCCGTCGACGATGGCGAGTCGAAGGTGTTCCTGCGAAAGCGCCTCGGGCAGCACGTGCTCGACACGCACCGCAGCCGCCGCTCGGTGACGCGCGCCGGAAACTGATCGTCCACGCCGCCCGTTCCGTCTTCTGTCGACGGTGAACGCCGTGATCCAGATCGAGCCGGGCCTGTTTTTCTTCCAGCGCCGTCTGACGGCGGAGCGCCAGGGTGACCTGTGGCGCCGCTGCCGCGCGCTCGCGGACGGGGCGGTGCCCATGTACGTTCCCACGGTCCGGGGCGGCCGCAAGATGAGCGTCGGCATGCTCTGCCTCGGCCGCCACTGGAATCCGCAGACCTACCGCTACGAAGCGCAGCGATCCGATCATGACGGGCTGGCGGTACCGGACCTTCCGCAGGATTTTGTCGAACTCGCGATGGCGGCCGCGGCGGATGCCGGCTTCGGGATGACGCCGGACCTGTGCATCATGAACTTCTATGACGCGGAGAGCCGGATGGGCGTCCACCAGGACAAGGACGAATCGCCCGAATCGATTGCCGCGGGAGCGCCGATCGTGTCGGTGTCGCTGGGGGACACGGCGCGCTTCGTCGTCGGCGGGCTGACGCGCAAGGAAACGCCGCGTCCGCTGCTGCTGCGGTCCGGCGACGTGCTCGTGATGGGCGGCCCCTCGCGGCTGCGGTTCCACGGCGTGACGCGGATCCTGACCGGCACCGCACCGGCCGGAACGGGTCCCGGCCGGTTCAATTTGACCTTCCGACAATGGTGACGACTCGGTCAGGGCATAAAGCCCTGACCCACACGAGAGGCGCCGTGGGTCAGCCCTGGGACTGACGACCCACACGAGAGGCGCAGTGGGTCAGCCCTTTACGGGCTGACGAACCGTCACCGGCCGACCAGCCCCTGCAGCGCCTCCGTGGCCTTGTCCACCTGCGCCGCGAGCGTGTCGATCGCCTGGGCATCGACGCCGATGTACTTGCGGGCATCGTCCCAGTCCTTCTGTTCGATGCCTTCGCGAATGCCGGGGAGCGTCTTGACGCCGTAGCCGGTGTACAGGCCGGGCGCGTAGGCGAGGTGTTTGAACCATTCGCGCTTCGGCAGTCCGGCCTGATACCGGAACGCGCGTTCGGTCGTATAGAGCAGCCGGTTGAGTTCCGCGGCCTGCGGTCCCGTCAGCGCCTTCGGATCCGCGGCGGCGACGCGGCCGGCCACGCGGTCGTACGCCGCGCCGGCCTTCTCGAGGTGGTCGATCGACGCACGCAGCGGCGCGAAGTTCATCGTCGGCGCCCCCTTGGTCTCCTTCCGCAGCTTTTCGATCTCGTCGACGTAGCCGCGGAACGTTTTCGCGCTGGCCGTGAACTCGAACGGCAGCACGTCGGCGTCGGCCAGGCGCATCATCGCCGTTCCGATCGTCTTCGACAGCGCGGTGGTGTACGCGAAATCCGTGTCGGAGAAATGCGTGAACCAGTAGTACGAATCGTACACGGAATGGTAGATGCCGCCGTTGCTCTCGCCGCCGAACTCCAGGCTCAGCGAGGCCACGGTCAGGTAGTCGAGAAACGCGGTGTAGTCGGACCCCGAGCCGAGCGCGCCGATCGGCATGTCCTTCTCGTCCTTGACCTTCTTCTTGTCGGCATCGGTCTTCGCCTGCTCGATCGCGTGCTCCCGCTTCGCCTCGAGCAGGCTCTTGCCGCGCTTGGGGTCCTGGATGTCGCGCGCCACGTCGTTGATGAAGGCCTGCAGCGAGTGCGACCCCGACATGCCGAGCCATCCCTTGCCCGTGTCGTCGCTGTTGATGTACACGGCGGCCTTTTTCATCAGCTCGTCCTGGTGCTTCTCCGCCCACTCGGTCGACCCGAGCAGCCCCCATTCCTCGCCATCCCAGGCCGCGAGCACGATCGTGCGCTTCGGGCGCCAGCCCGTCTTCAGCAGCTCGCCGAACGCCCGGGCCTCTTCCATCAGCGAGACCTGTCCGCTCGTCGGATCCGACGCCCCGTTCACCCATGCGTCGTGGTGGTTCCCGTGGATCACCCACTGGTCCGGATACGTGGAGCCGTCGATCTTCGCGATGACGTCGTACAGCGGGCGCACCTGCCAGTCGAACGCCAGCTTCAGGTGCACCTTCGCCGGGCCGGGACCGACGTGGTACGTGATCGGCAGCGCGCCGCGCCAGTGCTCGGGAGCGACCGGCCCCTTCAGATTGCGCATCAGCGGCAGCGCGTCGCCGTAGGAGATCGGCAGCACGGGAATCTTCAGCAGCGTCTTGGCGTCGCTGCGGTCCAGCGCGGCAGCCCCTGGCTCGTTGGCGTGTCCGGGCGTCAGCGGGTCGCCGGGATACACGGGCATGTCCATCACGCTGCCGCGCTGCACCCCCTGCTCGGGCCGATACGCGCCGACGGGGTAGACGTCCCCCGGAAAATAGCCGTCTTCGCGCGGATCGGAGTAGATGATGCAGCCCACCGCGCCGTGTTCGTAGGCGACTTTCGGTTTGATGCCGCGCCAGCTCTGGCCGTAGCGCGCGATGACGATTTTGCCTTTGACGTCGATGCCGAGCTTTGCGAGTTCATCGTAGTCCGAAGGGATGCCGTAGTTGACGTAGACCAGATCCGCCGTGACGTCTCCGTCGGCCGAATACGCGTTGAACGTGGGCAGCTGCCCGGCGTCGGCCGAATCCTTGTCCTCGGGGACGGGCGGCTCCTTCAGCTTCGCCTCGTACTTTTCCGGCGCCACGAGCTCGACGACGCGCTCGGTCGGGTAAGGCATCAGCGCCTGGAATTGCTCGATCGACGCGTTCAACCCCCACGACTGGAACTTCGAGAGGATGTACTCGGCGACCTTCCGGCTGTTCGGGCTGCCGGCATTGTGCGGATCCTCGCTGATCGTCTCCATGTACTCGCGGAGGTTCTCCGCTTTGGGAATCGCGCGGAACTTCTGTTCGGCCCGAAGTTCCGCGTCCGCGGCTTTCGAGGTGAACCCCCGGAGCGGCGCGGGCGCCTGGCTCAGGAGCGGAGCGGCGCCGACGAACGAGAAGGCGAGCGCAACAACGAGCGTGCGTGAGCGTGTCATGGCCCAACACTATAATTTAAGGATGGCTGTACCGGGAAAATTGCAGGAGGTGCTCGACACCTTCGACATGTTCTCGGATCCGGCGGACCGCACGGGGCTGCTTCTGAGCTACGCCGATCAGTTCAGGGAAGTGCCGCCGGAGGTGGCCCGTCGTCCGTTCACCCCGGACCATCAGGTGCCACAATGCGAATCGGACGCCTATGTCTGGGCCCACCGGCGTCCGGACGGCACGCTGACGCTGTATTTCGCGGTCGAGAACCCGTCGGGCGTGTCGGCGAAGGCGCTCGCGGCCATCCTCGACCGGACGCTCTCGGGCCTGCCCGCGCCCGAAATCGCGCAGGTCGGTCCCGAGATCGTCGAGCGAATCTTCCGTCAGAACATCTCGATGGGCAAAGGCATGGGCCTCATGTCGATGGTGCAGGCCGTGCAGGCGCTGGCCAGGGCCGCTTCCTAAAGCCCAAAGCCCAAAGCCCAAAGCCTACCGTTCGATGGGGACGCCGACGAGATTGCCCCATTCGGTCCAGCTGCCGTCGTAGTTGCGGACGCGATCGAATCCGAGCAGGTACTTCAGCGCGAACCAGGTGTGGCTGCTGCGCTCGCCGATCCGGCAGTAGGCGATGGTCTCTTTGCCGGGCGAGAGCTGCTGCTCGTCGCAATACAGCTTCTTCAAATCCGACGCGTTCTTGAACGTTCCGTCGTCAGGATTGACCGCGCGCGACCACGGGACGCTCTTCGCCCCAGGGATGTGACCGCCGCGCAGCGCCCCTTCGTTCGGATAATCCGGCATGTGCATGCGCGTGCCGCTGTACTCTTCCGGACTGCGCACGTCGACGAGCTGTCCCTGCTGCTTCATGTGCGCGAGCACCTCGTCGCGGAAGGCGCGGATCGGCGCGTCGGTGCGAGTCTTCGCTTTGTACTCCGTCTTCGGGTACGAGGGGACTTCACGCGTGAGCGGTCGATTCTCCTTCTGCCACTTCACGCGCCCACCGTCCATCACCTTGGCCTTCGTGTGGCCGAAGAGCTGGAACACCCAGAAGGCATAGCAGGCCCACCAGTTGTTCTTGTCGCCATAGAACACGACGGTCGTATCCGGCGTGACGCCGATGCGCGACATGAGCTGCTCGAATCCTTCGCGCGTGACGTAATCGCGCCGGATCTGATCGTTCAGATCCGAGGTCCAGTCGACGTGGACGGCGCCGGGCAGATGACCGGACGCGTACAGCAGCGTGTCTTCGTTGGATTCCACGAGACGGACGGCGGGGTCGTTCAGGTGCTGTTCGACCCAGTCGGTCGAGACCAGGACCTCAGGGTGCGCGTAGCCGCGCTGGTCGATTGCAGTTGCCATGCTTCGTCCTCCTGCCCGCGTCATTCCCGGAATGACGACGGGCGAGAATGACGATCAGGCGCTCAATTGTCGGAGTGGGTACAGGCGCAGGAGCCGCCCTGCGCGCGACAGGCGGGAATGGCTTCGGTTTCCCTGGGACCGGCGACGCCGACCATGCCCGGGCTCGACAGGTGCTTGCGCAGATCCGTGCCGTGGCACGCCGGGCAGGCCGGCTGCCGCTCGGTCGTCACGAACGCCTCGAACTCGCGCCCGCACTGGCCGCACTCGAACTCGTACAACGGCATGAAGGGATTGTAGCACTGCACGCCGGCATCCCGCTTGCTCCCGAAATCAGCATGGCCAAGCAACTCTCCAACAAAGCCGGGCTGAAGTCTCTCGGGAAGAAGGAGGACAACAGCCGCGGTCTGTTCCGATCCCAGCCGGCGGCGCACCCGGTGGGGGGCGCAACCGGTGAGCAGCCGCGGAAGTCGTCGAAGCGGCCGAGCCACGCGACGGCCACGTCGCACGCGGGCAAAGCGGCGGCGCTCCGTGGCATTGCGCGCCGCCACCGCTAGCCGCTATCGCGATGCGGCGGCGCCCGCCGTCAGGTGCATCTGCGCGGCCGCGAACGCCCATTCATCCGCTTGTTCGGCAATCCGCTTGTCGAGCGGACGGTACCCGTGCGATCCCTCGGTCTCGACGCGGATCAGGACCGGCTTGTCGCATCCCTGCGCCGCCTGCATCGCGGCGATGAACTTGAACGAGTGGCTCGGGACGACGCGGTCGTCGTGGTCGGCGGTGGTGGCGAGCGTCGCCGGATAGCAGACTCCCCTTTTCACGTTCTGGACCGGCGAGTACGCGATCAGGAACTTGAACTGTTCGGGATTCGATGACGACCCGTACTCCGGCACCCACGCGCGGCCGCCGGTGAACTTGTCGTACCGCAGCATGTCCATGACGCCGACGGCCGGGAGCGCCACCGCGTACAGGTCGGGCCGCTGTTCCTCCACGGCGCCGATCAGCAGACCGCCGTTCGACCCACCCATGATGCCGAGCTTTGCGGGGGACGTGTACTTCTCCTTCACGAGGTACTCCGCCACGGCCACGAAGTCGTCGAAGACGTTCTGCTTCTTCTCGAGCATGCCCGCGCGGTGCCACGCTTCCCCGTACTCCGCGCCGCCGCGCATGTTGGCCGTGACCCATACGCCGCCGCGTTCGAGCCAGGCGGGAACGTCGGCCCGATAGGTCGGCATCGTCACGATGGAAAAGCCGCCGTAGCCGTAGACCATCGTGGGATTGCTGCCGTCCCGCTTCAGATCCCTGCGCGCCGTGATGAAGAAGGGGACGCGCGTGCCGTCCTTCGATGTCGCGAAGAGCTGCTTCGTCTCGTACCGGCTGACGTCCACCGGCGGCTTCGGCGCCTCGAACGGCGTGCTCTTGCGAGTGGTCAGGTCGTACGCGAACACGGTCGACGGATACAAGGGCGACGTGAAGCCGTAGAACATGAGGGGTGAGTCCTGGCGGCCGCCGAGGCCCGCGAGCGCACCGGCGGACGGCAGCGCGATTTCTCCCTGCGGCGTGCCGTCGAGCCCGAATACGCGCACGCGGCTCTGCACGTCCACGAGGTAGTCGGCCACGATGTGTCCGCCGAATATGCCGGCGGATTCGAGCGCGTTCTTCGCTTCGGGCACGATCGTCTTCCACGCGGCGGCCTGGGGATGGTTCATGTCGATCGCGATCACCTTCCGGTTCGGCGCGTTCAGGTCCGTCCGCAGGAAGATCGTCGAGCCCTGATTGCCCAACGGCGCGTACTCGGCATTGTCCGCTTCGATGAGAGGCTCGACGGAGGCGTCGATCCGCGGGTGCCGCGGGTCGATCAGGTCCGCGACGTACAGGCGGTTCCGGTTCTCGGAGCCCCGCGAGAGCGTGACGAGCAGGTAGCGCCCGTCTTCGGTCACGCTGCCGCCAATGAACCAGGTGGGCAGATCCTTGCGGGCGTAGATCAGGCGGTCCTGCGTCTGGGGCGTGCCGATGCGATGGTAATAGAGCGCCTGTCCGCTGAGCGCGGCTTCGAGCGCCTTGCCCTTCGGCGGCTCGGGGTACCGCGAATAGAAGAACCCGCGACTGTCGTTCGTCCACGAGAGTCCCGAGAACTTCATCCACTTGACGACGTCCGGCAGGTCGCGCCCGGAACCGACTTCGCGGACGTGAATCGTCCGCCAGTCGGAGCCTCCCTCGGACAACGTGTACGCGAGCAGCTTCGCATCGGGCGAGGCGGCCGTCGACGCGAGCGCGATGTCGCCGTTGGGCGAAATGACGTTCGGGTCGATCACGAGCGTGGGGGCGCTCTCGAGGCGGGCGCGCACGTAGACCGGCGACTGCTTCTGCAGCCCGCGGTTCATGCGATAGAACAGGCGTCCCGCTTCGATGTCGGGAATGCCGGTCTTCTTGTAGTCGCTCAGCTCGGTGATGCGCTTCTTCAGCACGTCGCGCAGCGGCAGCCGCGACAGATAGCCGAACGTCAGCCTGTTCTCGGCCGCGACCCAGTCGGCCACCTCGCGGGAGTCGAGGTCCTCCATCCAGCGATACGGCGCGGCGACCTTCGTGCCGGCGTAGTTGTCGACGACGTTCCCCCGGCGCGCGGGGGGATACGCCAGATGCGAGGGTGCCTGGGTGAACGCCGTGGCCGAGGCCAGCGCGCCGGCCAGGATGGACGCGGACAGGAGTCGTGCGTTTCGCATGCGCATATTGTAGAGCGGAGGGCGGACGACGGAGGACGGAGGACGGAGGGCGGAGGACGGAGGACGGAGGGCGGAGGACGGAGGGCGGAGGGCCGTCCCAAAGCCCAAAGCCTAAAGCCGAAAGCCGGCGTCGATCGCGTCCGCCGCGACGCGGGCGCCGTCCTCGCGGCTCACCTCGTGCCCGATTGCGGCCGCGCGCGCGGCGACCGCGGGATCGGTCAGCAATCGTTCGAGCGCGGGGGCGGCGCGCTCGGCACGATACCGCCCGCGGCGAATGGTGTCCGAAATCCCGAGGCGCTTCACGCGGAGTGCGTTGTCCGGCTGGTCGTGGCTGTACGGCACGATCAGCATCGGGCGTCCCGCGCGCATCGCCTGCGCCGTCGTGCCCGACCCCCCCTGGTGCACGATCGCCGCGGCGCGGGGAAACAGTTGCGAGAAGGGGGCGTAGTCGAACACGCCGATATCCCGCGACGGCGGCGGCGGATCGTCCGGATCGGGGCCGACGAGGAGCACCGCCCGGCGGCCGAGCCTCTGGGCGGTCCGTACGCTCTCGCGATAGAACGCGCCCGGGTCGAACACCGCGACGGACCCCAGCGTGAACACGATCGGCGCGTCCCCGGCATCGAGAAACGCGCGCAGCGCCGAGAGCGCGGGCGCCGGCTCGTCCGGCCGCGATCCCTCGTCCGTCCGGTGCCGGTCGTACCAGGCGTATCCCGTGATGAGGGTCCGGGCCGGCCAGTCAGGCTGCCGGTGCGCGATGAGCGGCGAAAACATCGCGAGCACGAGTTCGGGGGAATTCTTGTCGGTGAAGAACGGGTCCTTCACCGGCGCCAGTCCGAGTTCGCGTCTGAACTCGTTGATGGGCGTCGCGGCCTTCAGCGCCTGCGACTTGATCAGTCCGAGGATCGCCCCGTACACAGAGGGCCCGAGCGCGCTCAGCTTCGAGAGCCACGGCACGGGGGGCAGTACGGTCGGGTCGTATGCCGAGAAGAAGCCGATCGGCGAGAGCACCTGCGAGCACCACCGGAGTCCGATCTTCTCGGCCAGGATCGGGCCGGCGTACGCGAGGTCGCTCGTGATCAGCAGGTCGGCGCCGCCGTCCGCGCAGGCCGCGCGCTCGAAATCGGCGTACATGCCACGCAGCTCGCCCATCATGTAGCGGACGATGGTCTCGGGGCCGCGCCGCTCGTCCATCGACGCGCGCACGAGAGCCTTGTCGTCGGGGCGCAGATCGGGGCGAGCGGGGTGGAACCCGAGGCCGGCGGCGGCGATCTTCTGTCGGTAGAATTCGGAGGTGACGATCGCGACGGCGTGGCCGCGGCTCTGCAGCTCGAGCCCGAGCGCCATCATCGGATGGATGTCGCCGAGCGATCCAAACGTCGCGATGACGATCCGCACGAGGACGCTTAGCGGGCGATCTCTCCTGCCTTGGCCACCGCCACCAGCGCGGGGCGCAGCACGTCGTCGCCGATCCGGTAGCCCTGCCGGACGACTCCCACAATCGTGCCGTCGAGCGCCGCGTCCTGCACCGGGACGGCGCTGACCGCTTCGTGCAGTTGCGGGTCGAAGGGGACGCGTTCGGACGTGATGCGTTCGACCCCGAGCCCCTGCAGCCTGGACAGAAACTGCTGCCGCACCAGATCGATCCCCTGCAGCACCACGTCCGGCGACACGCCGGGCTGGCGTGCCGCCTCGATGGCGCGCTCGAGGTTGTCGACGACCTCGAGAAACCCCACGAGGATCTCGCGGCGGGCACGCTCGGCATCGCGCGCGATCTCCTTGCGCATGCGCGCGCGCGCCTCCTCGAACTCGCTCGAGGCCTGCCGGTACTTCGACAAGTACTCCTGGATCTGTCGATCCTTCTCGGCGAGCTGCTGTTCCAGCTCCTCGAGATAGGTCGGCTTCAGCGATGTGGGTCCCTCCGCCGCCCGGGTGCCCTCGGGCTGCGCCCACCATCGCCGGTCGACGACCTTGACTGGGATGTCGTGTTCGTCAGCAGACATGGCCGTGTGTGGACTCCGTGATTACGCGAACGCGAACGTCAGGGCGTCGCCGCCGTAGCCAATCGTGACGGTGCCGCCGTGCTCGAGCGCGCCAAAGAGGATTTCGTCGGTGAGCCGATCGCGGACGTCCGCCTGCACGACACGCGCGAGCGGACGGGCCCCGTAGACGGGATCGTACCCCTTCGCCGCGAGGTGACGCCGGGCGTCGGGGGTCAACGTGATCGCCACATGGCGCTCGCTGAGCTGTTCTTCGAGCTGGATGATGAACTTCTCGACGATCGTCTCCATCACGTCCGGCGTGAGCGACTGGAAATTGACGATGGCGTCGAGCCGGTTGCGGAACTCCGGGCTGAAGATGCGCTCGATGGCGGCCTTCGAGCGTCCCTGCGCCGTGCGCTGGCGCGAGTCGGCGGCGCGCCCATCGGCACCGAACTCGTTGAAGCCGATGGCCGGCGCGCTCATCTCTCGCGAGCCGGCATTGGACGTCATGATCAGGACGACCTGCCGGAAATCCGCCTTGCGGCCGTTGTTGTCGGTCAGCGTGGCGTGGTCCATCACCTGCAGCAGGATGTTGAAGATGTCGGGATGCGCCTTCTCGATTTCGTCGAGCAACACGACGCTGTACGGATGCGTGCGGACGGCGTCGACGAGCAGGCCACCCTGCTCGAAGCCCACGTAGCCGGGAGGCGCGCCGATCAGCCGGGCGACGGCGTGCTTCTCCATGTACTCGCTCATGTCGTACCGGATGAACTCGTTGCCGAGATGAAGCGCCAGTTGCCGGGCGAGCTCCGTCTTGCCGACGCCGGTCGGTCCGGTGAACAGGAAGCACCCGGCCGGACGATCGGGCTGGCCGAGGCCGGCGCGGGAGCGCTTGATCGCGCGCGTGACGAGCGCGACCGCTTCGTCCTGCCCGAACACCACGCGCCGCAGCGATTCCTCGAGCGAGCGCAGACGGTCCTTGTCGGACGAGGACGCCTGCTGCGGCGGGATGCGCGCCATGCGCGCCACGACCTCTTCGATCTCCGCCGGCCCCACGTCGACCGGCGCCGGCTCGGTCTGCGGCTGATCGGCTTCGCCGGCCGGCTTCGCGGCCGCGACGCTCAGCCGCATCTTCGCGCCCGCCTCGTCGAGCAGGTCAATCGCGCTGTCGGGCAGGCGGTAATCGCGGAGATGGCGCGCCGCCAGTTTGGCCGCCGCCTCGAGCGCTTCGTCGGTGAACCTGACGTGATGGTGCGATTCGTAGCGCGAGCGGAGCCCCTGGAGGATGCGGACCGTTTCCGGAATCGACGGTTCGTCGATCGAGATCTTCTGCAGCCGCCGCGCGAGCGCCCGGTCCTTCTCGATGTGCTTGAACTCCTCGTGCGTCGTCGATCCGATGACGCGGAGCTGGCCTGTCGTGAGGATCGGCTTGATCAGCGTCGCGAGATCCATCGTGCCGCCGGTGGTGGCGCCCGCCCCGACGGTCGAATGGATCTCGTCGATGAAGAGGATGGGCATCTCGCGTTTGGCGAGCGCCGCGATGACCGCCTTGAAGCGCTCCTCGAAATCGCCGCGGAAGCGCGTGCCCGCCAGGAGCGCGGCGGTGTCGAGCGAGAAGATCTCGGCCCCGTGCAGCACCTCCGGCACGTCGTCCTGCAGCAGCCGGACCGCCAGCCCTTCGGCGAGCGCGGTCTTGCCCACGCCGGCGTCGCCGACGAAGACCGGGTTGTTCTTGCGACGCCGGCACAGAATCTCCATTGTCCGCTGCAGCTCGCCGGTGCGGCCGATCAGCGGATCCAGCTCGCCGGCGCGCGCGCGCGACGTCAGGTTCAGCGCGTATGCCGAGAGCGGATCGCGCGACGTTCCCGACCCGCGCTCGCCCGTGCCGGCATCCGCGTCCCCTTCCGGCTCCGCCTCGCCGCCGGCTCCGTGCGAGGGGGGAACCTTCGAGATGCCGTGCGTGATGTATTCCAGCACATCGAGACGCGTCACCCCCTGCGCGGCGAGGAGCTGCGCGGCATACGAGCGGGACTGCTGAAGCGTCGCCGCGAGCACGTCGCCCGACTGCACTTCCTGCCGGCCGGCGCTCTGCACGTGGAGCACCGCGGTCTGGAGCACGCGACGGAACGCCAGCGTCTGCTCCGGCTCCTTCTGCTGGCCGCGCGAGAACTGCTCGACGTGGTCGTTCAGGTATTTGTCGAGGTCGCGGCGCAACTGCGGCAGATCGGCCCCGCAGGCGCCCAGGATGCGCTCGCCGTCGGGATCGTGCGCCAGCGCGTACAGCAGATGCTCGAGCGTCAGGTGCGTGTGACGCCGGGCGGCCGCTTCGCGATACGCGACGGTCAGGACGACTTCGAGCGAGGGACTAAACATTACTTTCCGGGGGGCTTCGCCCCGCCGGACCCCCCTGCACGCGCCCTCGCGCGCCGAAGCGCCTCCGGCGCGAAGGCGGCCCGTTCGGGTAGCTCGCTCGCTGATGCGCGTGTCTTCATTCGCTCTCCATCGTGGCGCGGAGCGGAAACCCCCGTGTGCGCGCCATCTCGACCACCGTGGCGATCTTCGTCTCCGCCACTTCGTACGGATACACCCCGCAGAGGCCCTTGCCGCGCGTGTGCACCATCATCATGATGCGGTACGCCTCGGCAGGGGGCTTGTGGAAGACGGACTCGAGCACCTCGACCACGAAATCCATCGTCGTGTAATCGTCGTTCAGCAGCAGCACTTTGAAGAGCTCGGGCTTCTTCGTCTGCTGGCTGGCGCGCTCGAGGACCTCGCCGCCCGTCTTCCGTTCGGTGCCGGCCATCGGTCCCTTTATTGTAGCAAGCTGTTACGATCCCGGTGAAGGATGCCGGCACTCGCCCCAGGGCTCGACTACGTCGACGTGCGCTTTCTCGGGCAGCCCTCGCTGATCGCGACAGCCATTCTGCATGGCCCCGGCGGCGTCGCACTGATCGATCCCGGCCCCTCGACGACGCTCGGCCATCTGGAGGGGGCGCTGGCACAGAAGGGCATCGGGCTGGTCGATGTCCGCGAGATTCTGCTGACCCATATCCACCTCGATCACGCCGGGTCGACCGGCAGCATTCTGGAGCGGTATCCCGGGATCGATGTGCTCGTCCACGAGCGCGGGGCGCCGCACCTGATCGATCCGTCGAAGCTGCTCACGAGCGCCGGGCGGCTGTACGGACAGGACATGGATCGCCTCTGGGGCACCGTCAAGCCGGTGCCGGCCGCCCGCGTGCGGCCGTTGAGCGGCGGTGAGCGTCTGACGGTCGCCGGCCGCGATCTCGCCGTCGCCTCGACGCCGGGCCACGCCGTGCACCATGTGTCGTACTTCGACGCAGCCTCGCGCGTCGCCTTCGTCGGCGACACCGCGGGGATTCGGCGAGGGTCCGGCAACTATGTGCTGCCGCCGACGCCGCCGCCGGACATCGATCTCGAGGCCTGGCGGGCAAGCCAGGACCGGATTCTCGCGTGGGATCCGGACACGCTGTTCCTGACGCACTTCGGTCCCTTCTCCGGCGCGCGGCCACAGTTCGGCGAACTCTTCGCCCATCTTGCCGAGTGGAGCCGCTCCGTGCAACGCCTGGTCGCCGACGAAGCGCTCGACGAACCGCGCCGGCAGGAGGCGTTCGTCAGCGAGGCGTGGCTCGACTTGCGGCGCACGGTGGGGGAGCGTGAAGCTGATCTATATGTCGCGGCCGGCGGGCTCGGCTATTCATGGCAGGGGCTCGCGCGCTACTGGCGCAAGCGCTGGCATCCGCATTGATTCTCTCGAGCTCGGAGGCGCCATGTTCTGCCGAGCTCGTTACGTCTTACTCGCCTCGATGTTGATCGCGCTGCCGTCGATGGTGGGCGCGCAATCCGTTCTGCAGCCGTCCCCCCAGCCGCTCGCGACAGCCAGCAACGAGGACTGGTTCCTCGCCGGCGATCCGATCACCTGGTCTGGCGCCGACTACTATCCGGCCGGCGCCCGGGTTTTCTTCAATGGCAATCAGATGGTGCGGACCGGATCCTACCGGGGCATCCCGCTGTACGTGGATGCGACGGGGGATCCGACCGTGATCTACGTGCCGCTCGCGGGCGGCCTGATGCAGCCGTACGAGCAGCGCCGGGCCGGAGAGCTGGCCGGGACCGTCGGCATGCAGGCACCGTCGTTCCCGGTCCAGACGTCAGGCGAATTGCAGCTCGACCGCTCGAGGCCGGCGGCGCAGGACGCAATCGAACGAGCGCTTCGCACCCGGCCGCCGGAGCCGGAAGCGCCTGCACCGTCTGCCGAGGCCGAGATGCCGGAACCCCCCGCGACCGCGACCACGGGTCGCCTGCCCTCTCCGTTGCCGGCGGCGCAGCCAACGGGAGTGACGGGCATCTGGGTCGAGTTCCAGGGGCACCGCTGGTTCAGCGCCGGGCCCGCGGTCGCGCTCGACGCAAACTTTACCGAAATCGGCCGGTTCCACGGCTTCCCGGTGTACCGGCGCGACAAGGAATCGTCGACGGTGTATCTGCCGGCCAGGGATGGTCGAATCGCGCCCTACACGCGCGCATTACGGAAGCGGCGCTGACGGCGTGGATCGGGGGTTGAAGGCTAGCCGCCTTCAACGCCCCGACGTGGACCTGGCCGCGGGCGCCTGACGCCCGGGAACGAGGGTGGTGCGCCGACCGCGTTGGCTGACGAGGCAGGTAATCAGCCGGTCGGCACCGGAGGGAATTCAGGCCACGGCCGTCTCGGGACCGCGGCGTACGCCGCCGATACGAGAAGGACGCGCACCGTCCAGCCGGACGAAGGCGCCATCGCGCGTCTGGCCGAGAAACTTCGCATCGACCAGGGCGCCGAGCAGCGAATCGCAGACGTCGCGGTCCAGACCCCAGAGGCGCTGCGCCTGGGCGGCCGTGAGGCGGAGCCCCGGCATCTCGACGAATTCTCCTTGAATCCGCTGCAGCACGTCATCCATACGCATGGGGATCCTCCGCGTCGGTTGTGTCATACGTGTTCGCAGTTCCCTAGTCAGGAGCAACCTGTGTACCGTATCGAGCCCTGAAGGGGTCCCCGGCGGGCGGGCGGATTCCGGAGAAATTTCGCGCGAACACGGTTCAGGTCGGCAGGAGAGCGATGCCGGTGTGTACGGCGCGACATAGGGGCCGTCGGGATTCGCTACGGGTGGAGGGGCAGGGTGCGGAGGGCGGGCGGCGGGGAGCGGAGGGCGGGCGGCGGGGAGCGGAGGGCGGGGGGCGGGGAGCGGATCAATGAGGATAGAGGTCGACCACGGCAGAGGGCGATCCACCCATCCGGCGCGAGCTCTGCGAAATCAGAGCTCGCGCAGCGCGGTGACGACTGGAAGACGGGCCGCGCGGACCGCGGGCAGCATGCCGCCGACCAGGCCCATGAGGATTGCGTACGTCAGCCCCTGCACGAGCAGCGCGGGGGTGACCGCAAAGGCGAACGACACCTGGCTGAACGACTGGAAGTTCATCGTCGACGTCTGGTAGCCGTTGAAGGCGGCCCATGCGATGACGCCGCCGATCACGCCGCCGATCAGACTGAGGACCACCGCTTCGAAGAGCACCGAGAACACGACCGGGAAGCTGCCGAACCCGAGCGCGCGCAGCGTCGCGATCTCGCGCGTGCGCGTCGCGACGGCCGTGTACATCGTGTTCACCGCGCCGAACACCGCGCCGATCCCCATCAGCGCCGCGATCACGAAGCCGACGCCGCGGATCACCCGCTGGAGCTGCTGCGACTGCTGCGCGTAGTAGTCGGGCTCCCGCATGGCCGACACATTGAGCTGCGGGTTCGTCGTCAGGGCGTCCTTGAGCGCGTCGAAGCCGTCGTGCGACGCGAGCCGCGCGTAGACCGACTGGTACGTGTTGCCGCGCCGGTACGCGGGCTGGAGGACCCGCGCGTCGCACCAGATTTCCCCTTCCGACACCGACTGGTTGTCGGAGAAAATCCCGACGACCTGCCAGGCGTTCTGTCCCCATTTCACCGACGACCCGAGATCGAGCCCGGTGAACTGCTTGACCGCCGCGCGTCCGACGATGATCTCGTTGCGCCCCGGCTCGAAATTCCGTCCCGCGACGATGCGGACCTTGTCGTGCACCTTGAAGGCGGCGAGGGTAACGCCGCGCAGCGGCACGTTCGCGTCGAGCCCGCTGCGGCGCAGCGGGTGATTCACGATCACGAGCAGCTCGGGGGACACCAGCGGCCCCGCGGCATCGCGCGCGATCCCGGGCGTGTCGCCGATCACGCGAACGTTGTCGCCGGTCAGGCCGCTCGTCATCTCGGTGTCGGCCCCCGCGCGCATGATCATCACCGTGTCGGGGTCGCCCGTGGCCTGCATCGCCGCCCGGAACCCTTCGGCAATCGACAGCACCGCGACGAACACGATGACCACCCCGACGATGCCGAAGATCGCGACCGCCGACGAGCCGAGCCGCTGGCGGATCGAGCGCAGGTTGACGGCGGTCACCGCGAAAATCTGCGAAATCATCCATTCCTCCGCAAGGCGTCGACAATCCGCATGCGGCTCGCCTGGACCGCCGGCAGAATGCCCGTCGCGAGGCCGAGCGCCACGACAATGGCGAAACCGACGACGAGGTCGCGAATCGGCAGAAAGAACGGCGGCAGCATGCTGAGCGCCGGGTTCTTGCCGAACGTGACGAGCGCCCAGCTCACCGCCAGGCCGGCCACGCCGCCGAGCAGGGCAATCACGCAGGATTCGGCGAGCACCAGCCGGAGAATCCGGCCGTCGCCGAACCCGAGCGTCTTGAGGATCGCCAGTTCGTTGGTGCGCTCGCGGATGGCCTGCGCCATCGTGTTCCCGGAGACCAGCAGGATCGTGAACAGCACCGCGATCGAAATCGCGATCATGATGCTGCCGATGTCGCCGATCTGGCTCGCGAAGCTCGACACGAACGCCTTCTCGGTGGCGGTCTTCGTCTCGTTCGGCGAGTTGGCGAACATGGCGTCCAGCCGCTTGGCCAGCGTGTCCGACTGGCTGGGGTCCTTCACGCGGATGACGTACCAGCCCACCTGGTCCTTGCCGTAGGCCGTGTTCCGGAGCGTCTCGTTCAAGTAGTCCCAGTGGAAGAAGAACTGGGTCTTGTCGACCGCCTGTTCGGTCGACGTGTAAATCCCGTCGATCGTGAACTCCCACGGGGCGCCGTCCGGCCGCCGGTAGATGACGCCCAGGAGCGGCACGCGATCGCCGAGCTTCCAGCCGAAGCGCGTGGCCGTATCGATCCCGACAATCGCGCCCGTGCGGTCGGCAATCCACGCCTTCTTCTGGTCGGCTGGCAGCTGGAATTCCGGATACATGCGCAGCCAGCTCTCCGGATCGACCGCCATGTTGGCGAAGAAGTTCTTCGGATCCTGGTACACCCCGCCGAACCAGTTCGCGTGGGTGACGTCGACGACCCCCGGCGTCATCGCGATGCGCGACTGATAACTGAGCGGCAGCGGGTTGATGAGGGAGATCTTGTCCATCATCATCAGGCGGTCGGCGCCGGCGATGGCGACCCCGGCGCTGAAGGCGATCCGGATCGTCATCAGGATCCCGAACAGCACGAAGGCGACGAACACCGAGAGGACGGTGAAGGTCGTCCGGATCTTCCGCCGCAGGAGGTTGCGCCAGACGAGCGGGAAGAATTTCATGCGGCCGCCTCGCGCACGAGCACGCCCTTTTCGAGATGAAGCGTCCGGCTGGCGCGCGCCGCCGCGTGCGGATCGTGGGTGACCATGACGATCGTCTTGCCGTGCTGCTGGTTCAGCGCCTGGAGCAGATCGAGGATCTCGTCGCCGGCGCGCCGGTCGAGGTCGCCCGTCGGTTCGTCGCACAGCAGCAGCGTCGGGTCGGTGACGACCGCGCGCGCGATGCCGACGCGCTGTTCCTGTCCACCCGAGAGCTGGCGGGGAAAGTGGTTCGCGCGCTCCGCCAGGCCGACGACCGACAGCGCCAGCGCCACCCGCTTGCGGCGCTCCGCCTTCGACAGCTTCGTCAGCAGCAGCGGCAGCTCCACGTTGCGGGCGGCCGTCAACACCGGCAGCAGGTTGTACAACTGGAACACGAAGCCGATGTGCCGCGCGCGCCATGCCGACAGTCGTCCGCCCGACAGCTTGTCGATCCGATCGCCGCCGACCTCGATCGATCCTTCCGAGGGCGTGTCGAGCCCCCCGATCAGGTTCAGCAGCGTCGTCTTGCCGGAACCGGACGGCCCCATCAGCGCGAGAAAGTCCCCCTGCGGGATCTCGAGATCGACCCCCTGGAGCACGTCGATCCGCTCGTTGGCGCGAAAGTACACCTTGTGGAGGTCTCGAACACTCACCAGCCCGCTCGCCATTGCCTGCACCCTCTTTTCCCGGGGGGCTTCGCCCCGCCGGACCCCCCGACACGCGCCCTCGCTCGCCGCTTCGCCGGCTCGCTTCCGGTCGCGTGGCTCACTCGCGGCGCTCGTTCGCCGGTCACTGCACCTTCACTGTGTCGCCGTCGTTCTTATCCGGGGGGCTTCGCCCCGCCGGCCCCCCCGACACGCGCCCTCGCTCGCCGCTTCGCCGGCTCGCTTCCGGTCGCGTGAGGCGCTCGCGCGGCTCGCGCCTTACTGCACCTTCACTGTGTCGCCGTCCTTCAGCGACGCCGGGCCGTCGGTCACGATGCGCTCGCCGACTTGCAGCCCCGACAGCACTTCGACCTGGTCGCCGTCCTCGCGTCCGAGCCGCACGGCCCGACGCTCGACGTGATCGTCGTGAACCACGAACACAATCGTCCGGCCGTCCACCGCGCGCGCGGCCGACTTCGGGATGAGCGCCCGATGCGCGCCGGCGCCGGACGGCGAGGCGCCGGCGGCGTCCTCCTCGCGCAGGAACGCGACCTTCACCCCCATGTCGGGCAGGATGCGGGGATCCAGCTTGTCGAACCCGATCCGCACCTTGACCGTCGCCTTCTGGCGATCGGCCGACGGAATCACCGCGATGACGTGCGCCGGAATCTGCCAGTCGGGATAGGCATCGAGCGTCGCCTGGACGATCTGGCCGGCCTTGACGCGGTTGATGAAGCTCTCGTTCACGTCCACCTCGATTTCGAGCGAGGACATGTCGACGATCGTGCAGATGCCCGTCCGCGTGAAGCCGCCGCCCGCCGACACCGGCGAGATCATCTCGCCAGGCTGCGCGTCCTTGGAGATCGCGATGCCGCTGAAGGGCGCCCTGACGACGGTATCGTTGAGATCGGTGCGGCGGATGGCGACCTGCGACGCCGCCACCTGCACCTGCTGCTGCGTATACGCGATGCGCGCCTCGAGCGCGTTGACGTCCGCCTGCGCCGTGTCGAGTTCCGCCTTGCCGACGACCTTGTCTCTCGCGAGCTGCTGCATGCGCGACAGGTTCAGCCGGGCCTCGGCAAGCCGCGCCTGATCCTCGGCCGCCGCCTTCTGCGATGCCGCGAACTGCGCTTCGGCATACGCCAGCGCCGCGCGAGCCTGCGTGTCGTCGAGGCGGGCGAGCACCTGCCCTTCCCGCACCGCGTGTCCCTCCTCGACGAGCACCTCGACCACCTTGCCGGTGACCTTCGACGAGACCGTCGCCTCGCGGCGCGCCGTCACGTAGCCCGAGGCGTTGAGCACGGCGGCCGGACCGCTGCTGCCCCCTTCGCTCGCCACAGCCGCCACCTTGACGGTCGCGGCCTCGACGCGCATGGACCAGTACCAGACGCCCCCCGCGATCAGCAGCACGATGACGAGGAGCATCGCCCACACGCCGCGGCGCGAGCCGCCGCCGGCGCGGGCGTCCTGCTCGATGCGCAGGGCGGCGAGGTCTTTCAAATCTGACATACAGAGTGCGGGAAGGCTCGGACTCGAACCTTCAGTATACCGAGAGATGACGAGAGCGGAGGGTCGGCCGGTTCAGGCCTCCCGGCGAGTGGCGGGTCAGCGGCGGTGAGTGGCGGTGCCTGGCACCTTCGGCACGATCATCGCCGCAACGGCGGTGCCAAAGGTGCCAGGCACCCTTGCTATCTGAGCGTGCCCTGGACCCAGCCGCGGCTCAGGTAATCGTTCATCCCGAGCGAGAAGAAGATCAGCAGCCAGAAGAAGCCGGCACCCGCGACGACCCACGTCAGCCGCGTGCTCCAGCGCACGTGCATGAAGAAGAGGATCACGAGGGACGCCTTCGTGCACGCAATCGCCAGCATCACCACGTTGTTGAACGCGCCGAGGTCGAACTCGGCGACCCACGCCGTCAGGAACGTGAGGATGAGCAGCGTGATCCAGATGCCGACGTAGAAACCCCTGGAAGCGATGTGTCCACTCATATCGAGTCCGCGATCCTATTGATAATGGCCGCCGATGAGGTAGAGCAGCGGGAAGAGAAAAATCCAGACGATGTCGACGAAGTGCCAGTACAGGCCGGACACTTCGACGGGCGTGTAGTACTCCTCGTCGAAGCTGCCGCGCCAGGCCATCACCGTGATCACCGTCATGATGCCGAGCCCGATGATCATGTGGAGCGCGTGCAGCCCCGTCATCGCAAAATACAGCGACAGGAACATCTCGGCCGCCTTCGGGTACTGCCCTTCCCAGTGGAAGTACGGCCCCGGCACGTGGTGCTCGCGGAACTTCTCGTAGTACTCGTACGCCTTGATCCCCAGGAAGACGACGCCGAAGCACATCGTGATCAGCAGGAACGTGACCTGCGTGCGCGGCTTCGCGCTCGTCTGCGCCGCCCGGACCGCGAGCGCCATCGTCAGGGAGCTGCAGATCAGGACGCCGGTGTTGATGGCGCCCAGGATCAGATTGATGGAGTGGCTGGCCTCGGCGAAGCCGGAGGGGGACGCCGTCCGGTAGACGAGGTAGCACATGAACAGCCCGCCGAAGAACATGATCTCCGTCGACAGGAAGACCCACATGCCAAGGGTCGAGGCCTCGGCCTGCTGCCCCATGTCATCGAACTGTTCCTGCAGGCGCGGATGATGCCCCTCGTGCGGCGCGCCGCCGTGGAGCGCCGCCGCGTGGGCGTGACCGTCAGACAATGCGAACCTCCTGGCTCGGCGCGTACTGGTGCGTGCGTTCGGTCACGATCGGCGTGACCTCGAAATTGTGGGTCGGGGGAGGCGACGGGATCTCCCACTCGAGCCCCTTGGCGCCCCACGGGTTCGGCCCCGCCAGCGGCGCGTACTTGAGCGACCAGATGAAGTAGATGATCGGGATCACGTACCCGACGCCCAGGATCGACGCGCCCGCGGTCGAGAGGACGTTGTAGACCTGGAACTCCGGCGGATACATCGCATACCGCCGGGGCATGCCGAGGTAGCCGACGATGAACTGCGGGAAGAACGTCAGGTTGAAGCCGGCAAACACCATGAGCGCGGCGAACTTCGCCCACGGTTCCGGGTACGTCCGGCCCGTGATCTTCGGCCACCAGTAGTGCAGCCCGCCGAGATAGCCCATGATCGCGCCGCCGACCATGATGTAGTGGAAGTGCGCGATCACGAAATACGTGTCGTGCACGTGGATGTCGACCCCCATCGTCGCCAGGAACAGGCCCGTGAGGCCGCCGATCGTGAACAGCCCGAGGAAGCCGATGGCGTAGAGCATCGGCGACTCCCAGGAGACCGAGCCCTTGTACATCGTGGCCGTCCAGTTGAACACCTTGACGGCGGACGGCACCGCGACCAGGAAACTCAGGATCGAGAAGACCAGGCCCGCGTAGGTCGACTGCCCGGCCACGAACAGGTGGTGGCCCCAGACGAGGAACCCGATAATCGCGATCGCCAGGCTCGAGAACGCGACGAACGCGTAGCCGAACACGTTCTTGCGCGAGAAGGTCTGCACCAGTTCGCTGACGACCCCCATGGCCGGCAGGATCATGATGTAGACCGCCGGGTGCGAGTAGAACCAGAAGAGGTGCTGGAAGAGGACCGGATCCCCGCCGAGCGCCGGGTCGAAGATCCCCAGGTGCAGCCCGCGCTCGACCGCCACCAGCAGCAGCGTGATCGCAATCACCGGCGTGCCGAGGATGAAGATCAGGCTCGTCGCGTACGTGGACCACACGAACAGCGGCAGGCGGAACCACGTCATTCCGGGGGCGCGCATCCGGTGCGTCGTGACGACGAAGTTGAGGCCGGTCAGAATCGACGAGAACCCGGTGATGAAGACGCCGGAGGCCGCCATGATGACGTGCGAGTTGGAGGACGCGGTGCTGTAGGGCGCGTAGAACGTCCAGCCCGTATCGATCCCGCCGGTGAACGCCGCGATCAGCGTGACGGTGCCGCCGAGGATGTAAATGTACCAACTGAGCAGATTCAGCCGGGGAAACGCCAGGTCCTTCGCGCCGATCATGATCGGCAGCAGGAAATTCCCGAGCACGGCGGGGATCGACGGGATCAGGAAGAAGAACACCATGATCACGCCGTGCATCGTGAACAGCTTGTTGTAGGTGTCGGGCTGCACGAGATCGGCGGCCGGCGTCAGCAGCTCGAGCCGGATCAGCAGCGCGAAGAACCCGCCGAGCGCGAAGAACGCCGTGATCGAGACCAGGTACAGCAGCGCGATGCGCTTGTGGTCCTTCGTCAACAGCCACGAACCGAGGCCGTAGCCGTCGTTCAGGTAATTCAGAGGAGGGGTGACAACAGTATCCATATGGCTACATACCCGACTTTTTCGTGCCCGCCGGCGCCGCCGCCGAGGAGGACGAGCCCGGAGCCCCCGCCGCCGCGCCCGTGTCCGCCTGGGTGGTGCCCAGCGACTTCACGTAGGCGATCAGCTGCAGGAGCTGCTCTTCGCTCACGAGTCCCTGGAAGGTCGGCATGATCGGCTGGAAGCCGGCCACGACCTTCGCCTGCGGATTCAGGATCGACTCCCGGATGTACGCGTCGTCGAAGGCGATTTTCTCTCCGGTCGCGAGCGTCACCTGTTTGCCGTACAAGCCGTGCAGCACGGGGCCGCGTCCGCTGCTCGCCTCGGTGTGGCACGTGCTGCAGGAGAGATCCTGGAACAGCTTCTCGCCCGACTGGACGAGCGTGCCGCCGCCGCTCTTGCCGGTCAGCCACGCCTGGTAGTCGGCGGGAGACATCGCCGTGACCCATCCGATCATGGCCGAGTGCTTCGTGCCGCAGTACTGCGAACAGAAGATGTGGTAGCGCCCCGGCTTGATGGCGGTGAACCACATCGTGTTGTAGCGGCCGGGGATCACGTCCGCCTTCACGCGGAACGCGGGGATGAAGAAGTCGTGGATGACGTCTTCGGAGCCCATGATCAGCTTCACCGGCCGGCCGACGGGCACGTGCAGCTCGTTGATTTCGCGCTGTCCGCCCATGTGCTCGATCTTCCACATCCACTGCTTGCCGACGACGTAGACCTCCATCGAACCCTTGGGCGGCCGCGTCAGGTGGAAGAAGAGCCAGGCGCCCCAGACGAACATCACGAGCATGATGCCGAAGGGGATGAGCGACCAGAGCAGCTCCAGCGGGAGCGAGCCGTGAATCGGCGCGCCGACCTCGTCGGGCCGCTTGCGGTGGAACTTCACCGCGAAGACGATCACCAGCACCGCGATCAGAATCGCGAAGACGGCGGAGACCGCGACGAGGAAATAGAAAGCCGCGTCGACCTGGACCGCCTGTGCGGACGCCGCGTCCGGAGCGAGGAGATTTTCCAACATCGTCTAGATACGGTTTTCGATGTGATGCGCCTGCGCCGCGCGTTCGCGCCGCAGGCTGATGACGATGAATCCGACCAGCGCCAGGAGCACCGCGATGCCGCCGATGCGGACGGCGTCGATGATGCGGGCGCCGTACTTCCCCGTGGCCGGGTCGTAGTGGTAGCACAGCAGGATCACCTGATCCACCACCGATCCGAGCTTGTTACCCGACGACTGAATCAACGCGAACCGCAGGTCCCGTGGCGCGAAATCGATCCCGTAGAAGTACTGCGACACGAGGCCGCGCGGGGTCAGCACCTCGAACCCCGCCGCGTGGGCGTACTGGTCGATCTCCTTGTCGTACTTGTACCGGAACCCGACGGCGCTCGCGAGCGCATGGATGTTCTCGTCCTTCCCGGTCAGGAAGTGGAACCCCGCCTGCGCGTCCGAGCGTCCGAAACTCCTCACGTACGTCGCCTTCTTGTCCCACGCGAGCCGCGGCGTCTCCCGCGGATCGATGCTCACCACGACGAACTCGTAATCCCGCCCCGGCTCGAACGACAGCGTCCGGAGCGCCCCGACCGTCCCGTTGAGCACCTGCGTGCAGAGCATCGGACAGTCGTAATACGCCAGCACGAGCACGACCGGCCGTTTGCCGAAAAAGGACCCGAGCCGGACCTCGTGAGCGTTTTCATCCATGAACGTCAGATCGAGCGGCACCTGATTGCCGATCCGCTGGTCGATCCCGACGTTCTGCAGGATCGCCGGCGTCTTCGAGACGGGCGACGACTCCGGCGGCGGGGGCAGCTCCTGCTGCGCGAACGCGCTGCCGGCCACGAGCCACACGGAGGCGAGAAGTGCCGCCACCGTGGTCTTCGAACACATAAAACGGTCTCCTGACTTCCCCCCGAATTCACCAACGCGCCGGGGACGGCTACGCGCCCCCCTTGCCACCCGCCTTGGCGTTCGACGGCACCGCGATCGGCGGCGCCCCGACGGCGCCGGGCGTCGACTCATCGGGTCCGCCGGCCGGAATGTTGCGCGCGCCGCTCGACTCGCCGCTCGACGCGACGTGGGTCCCTTCGGCCGGATTCGGCGTGCCCGCACGCGCCGGAATCCCTTGTTGAAGGATCAACGCCTTGGCGCGCTCGACCGGGATGTGCACGATGCCAGCCTTCTGATCCACCCAGCCGTAGGTCGACAGCTCCAGGTCCTCCGAGGCCACGAAGGTGCGCAGATCCTGATGCGGCACCGTCTGCAGCCGCGGCTCGGGGGGCAGTTGCCCCGCCGGCGCGGCCAGCGGCGACACGTACGGATCGTTTCTCGCCTCTTCCTTCGCGAACAGACCCATCATCAGCCAGACCACCACCTGGACGACGACCGCCACCGTCACGAGCGACGCGACGAACCAGATGACCGCCCGGACGTTGATGTCGCTCGTCTCGTGCCCGACCGTCGGGTTGTCGAGTCGACCGTGCCCGCGGCGGGACTCAGTGGGCGGCGTGCTCGCCATGGACGAAGTTCTCCTTCCAGTACGGGTCGTTGAACGGCACCAGCGGCCATTTCGCGAGCTGCCCGCTGAAGAGGTACACCCAGATCCCCACCAGGCCGAGCGGAACGACGACGTCCAGCCAGTGTACCGGGAACCCGCTCTGGTTGAAATTCGGCGCGATCATCCAGATCAGATCGACCAGCCGCATCGCGAGGATGAACAGCGCCACGCGCGCGAGCAGGTGCGGATGCCGCTTCAGATCGCGCGAGAGCAGCAGCGAGAACGGCAGCGCGAAATGGCCCACGATGATCAGGATGCTCACGTACTGCCAGCCGCTCCGCATCCGGAGCAGGTAGTACGGAATTTCTTCCGGCAGGTTGCCCGCCCAGATGATCAGGAACTGCGAGAAGGCCATGTAGGCCCACAGCATCACGAACGCCAGCGTCAGCTTGCCGATGTCGTGGATGGCGGTCGGCCGCAGGTAGGTCTTCATCGGCTCGTGCGGCGCGAGCATCGCGAGCACCGCCGCCGCCAGCGCCAGCGCGCCGAGCCCCTGGCCGCAGACCATGATGAAGCCGAACACCGTCGAGTACCAGTGCGGCTCGAGCGACATGATCCAGTCGATCGACGCGAACGTCATCAGCACGACGTAGAGGATCAGGCCGGGCGCGCTGACGACCCGGAACCGCCGCGTGTCGGCCGCCGTGATCGCGACCTCGCCGCGATCCTGTCCCGACGACCACTGGTTCAGGTAATACATGCACCCGAGCCAGACGATGTAGTAGATCGCCGCGCGGATCAGCGCGAACGGCACGTTCAGGTACGGCGCCTTGAGCTGGAGCACGTGGTCGGCCGCCACCGCCTCCGGCCGCGCCCACAAATACAGGTGCGGCAGCGTGAGCGCCAGCGGGATGAAGAGCAGCAGGCAGTAGGGCAGCACGCGGCTCCCGGCCTCGAAAATGCGCCGCGCGATCAGCCCCCATTGGCCGCCCGACATGTGCTGGATCATCAGCATCGCCAGACAGCCCATCGAGAGCCCGAGGCAGAACATGTAGCCGATCAGCCAGGCGGGCAGGAACTGGTCGGGGCTGAAGAACCCGCCGACGGCCCCCGCGATCAGGCAGACGATCCCGATGATGAGCCCCTGACGGCCCAGCCGCTCGAACACGGCGCGATCGGTGGTCAGAACAGATGTATCCATCACAGATTAGTGCTTCTCCGCCGTCGACTGTCCGAGCTGCTGGCGCTCTTGCGCGGACAGGGTCGACACGGGAACGTTCTGGCTCAACTGGAGCACACGGATGTAGGCCGCAATCGCCCAGCGATCGCGCGGCGCAATCTGCGCCCGGTAGTCGGGCATCGCCCCGAAGCCGTTCGTCATCACGTCGAAGAAATGGCCGATGGGCGCGTTCCGCAGCCGGTCGATGTGATACGACGGCGGCTGCTTGTAGCCGCGCTGCACGACCATGCCGTTGGCCGTCCCCTCCTTGCCGTGGCAGGGGGAACAATAGATGTTGAACCGCTGCTGGCCGCGGTCGAGCACTTCTTTCGTGGCCGGAAACGGCAGGGTGTCGACGAGCGTGCCGCCGACCTTGCCCGTGTAGAACCCGCCATCGTCGTGCAGCGTGCCGCGCGCGACCGTGTCTTCCACGAGCGGCCGGGCGCTGGACCCGTCGGCGAAGAAGTCGCTGTCGCGCAACGGGATGTACTTCGGCTGATTGTGCATGTCCTGCCGGCACCCGACCAGCAGCAGGAGCCCGCACGCCGCCGCGAGCAGGCCGCTACGGCTCGACATCGTTGACTTCGCTCGCATTGAGCTCCTTCAGGAACTCCCGCGTGTGATGGCGGTCGAACTTGGGGTCGGTCGCCTCGACGAGCAGGAAGAAATGGTCCCGGCTGGCCAGCGCGAAGCGCGGCACGTTGAACACCGGGTGGTAGGGATGCGGCAGGCCGTTGAGCGCAATCATCCCGATCACCGCCGAAATGGCGGCAAACAGGATCGTCAGCTCGAAGGTCACCGGGATGAACTGCGGCCAGCTGTTGAGCGGCTTCCCCGCGATGTTGGTCGGATACGTCATCGCGTGCACCCAGTACTGGAGCCCGTAGCCGGTCAGCAGCCCCGTCAGGCCGCCGCCGAGCACGATCTTCGACAGCCGGCGGTCGTGGAAGCCAATCGCGATGGCCAGTTCCTCGATCGGATAGGGGGTGAACGCGTCGAGGTCCCGATACCCGGCCGCGTGCGCCTTCTGCGCGGCCTGGAGCAGCCCGTTCGGGTTGTCGAACTCCGCGAGAATCCCGAAAATCTCGTTGGCCATCAGTGCCCCTCCGCCTCTACCAGCTTTGCCTCGGGCACGAGCGTCCGTACTTCGAAAATCGAGATCATCGGCAGCACGCGGACGAACAGGAAGAACGCCGTCAGGAAGAAGCCCAGCGTGCCGATGAACGTCATCCAGTCCCACACGGTCCCGTGATACATGCCCCACATCGACGGCATGAAGTCGCGGTGCAGGCTCGTGACGACGATGACGAAGCGTTCGAGCCACATGCCGACGTTGACCACCATCGCGACGCAGAAGAGCAGCCAGGGGGTCGTCCGGACGCGCCGGAACCACAGCCACTGCGGGGTGATGATGTTGCAGAAGATCAGCGTCCAGTACACGTACCAGTACGGGCCGGTCATCCGGTTCCAGACCATGAAGCCTTCGTACTTGTCCGCGCTGTAGAAGCCGAAGAACGCCTCGCTCGAGTACCCGTAGGCGACGATCAGGCCCGTGACCAGCGTGACCTTCGCCATGTTCTCGAGGTGCCGGAGCGTGATCAGATCTTCCATGTGGTACATCGCGCGCAGCGGGATCGCCAGCGTGAGCACCATCGCGAACCCGTCGTAGATCGCGCCGGCGACGAAGTAGGGGGGGAAAATCGTCGTGTGCCAGCCGGGGACGATCCCGATCGCGAAGTCGAAGCTCACGACCGTGTGCACCGACAGCACGAGCGGCGTCGCGAGCCCCGCGAGCAGCAGGTACGCCTGCTCGTACCGCTCCCAGTGCTTCACCGACCCGCGCCAGCCGAGCGACAGCATCCCGTAGATCACCTGCAGCCCGCGATGCTTCGTCTTGTCGCGGATCGTCGCGAGGTCGGGGATGAGCCCGACGTACCAGAAGATCAGCGACACCGTGAAGTACGTCGAGACCGCGAACACGTCCCAGATCAGCGGGCTGCGGAACTGCGGCCAGATGGACATGCTGCTCGGATACGGGAACAGCCAGTAGGCGGCGAGCCAGGGCCGGCCGGTGTGGAGCAGCGGGAACATGCCGGCGCACATGACCGCGAAGAGCGTCATCGCCTCCGCGAAACGGTTGATCGACGTGCGCCAGCCCTGCTTGAGGAGCAGCAGAATCGCCGAAATCAGCGTCCCGGCGTGGCCGATGCCGATCCACCACACGAAGTTGACGATCGCGAAGCCCCAGCCGACGGGGATGTTCACGCCCCAGATCCCGACGCCCTTGAGGAGCAGCCAGGTGACCGCGAACATCAGCATCATCGTGATGAGGAAGCCGATGATCATGCCGACGAACCAGCCGGCCGGCTGCCGGCCCGACAACACGACGGCGGAGATCTTGTCGGTGACGGAGCCGAAAGTGTGCCCCGGCGCGATCAGCGGCGCCGGCTCGTAGGTCGCGGGTTTGGGATCCATCAGTGCTCAGTCGTCGAGGCGCCGCGCGAGGGCTCCAGCGCCGGGTTCGGGTTCCGGAGCGCCGCCAGATACGAGGTGCGCGGGCGCGTGTTGAGTTCTTCGAGAATGCCGTAGTTGCGGTCCTGCTGCTTCAGCTTCGTCACCCGGCTGTTCGGATCGTTCAGGTCGCCGAAGACGATCGCCTCGGCGGGACACGCCCCCGCGCAGGCGGGCACGATCTCGCCGTCCCGGATCTTGCGGTCTTCCTTCTCGGACGTGATCCGCGCCGCGTTGATGCGCTGCACGCAGTACGTGCACTTCTCCATCACGCCGCGGCTGCGCACCGTGACGTCCGGGTTGCGCAGCGGATAGAAGCTCTGCGTGTACCAGTCGGAATACAGCAGGAAATTGAACCGGCGCACTTTGTACGGGCAGTTGTTCGAGCAGTACCGCGTGCCGACGCAGCGGTTGTAGACCATGTCGTTCAGCCCTTCGGCGCTGTGCGTCGTCGCGCCGACGGGGCACACCAGTTCGCACGGGGCCATCTCGCACTGCATGCACGGCACCGGCTGGTGGTACATCTCGGGGTTCTCGAGGTCCCCCGCGAAGTAGTGATCCACCCGGATCCAGTGCATGTCGCGCCCCTTGTAGACCTGCTCCTTGCCGACGACCGCGATGTTGTTCTCGGAGACGCACGCGATCGTGCAGGTGCCGCAGCCGGTGCACGACGTGAGGTCGATGGCCATGCCCCACTTGTAGTTGTTGTATTGCCACTCGGGGATCAGCGTCAGGCCGCGCGGGGGCGTTTCCCCCATCCGGCCGACGAACTTCGGGTCCGAGCGATACTCGTCGATCGTGCCCGCGCGCACCGGGGCGCGCCCTTCCATCAGGTGATGCTCCTGCGTGCGGGCCAGCAGATACCGTGCGCCGTCGATCTTGACGATGTCGAGGCCGCTGTCGAACCACGGGGCATCCGACGTGCGCAGCTTGTAGATGTTGAAGCCCTTCGCCGTCTCGTCGGCGGGGGTGCCCACGCGGCCGGAATGCTCGCGCCCGTACCCCAGGAACGCCGTCACGGCGCCGTCCGGGTGGCCGGGCACGATCGTCACCGGCAGGCGCGCGGTGTTGCCGCGGTAGCGCAGCTCGATCAGATCCCCGTCGTTCAGCCCCTTCGACTCGGCGAGCCGCGGGCTCAGCCAGGCGGCCGGGTCCCAGGTAATCTTCGAGATGTGCTTCGGCATCTCCTGCAGCCAGCCGTTGTTGGCAAAGCGGCCGTCCCAGATGAACGGATCCGGACGGAAGATCAGTTCGAGCGTGCCGGACGCGGCCGGCCGGCTCGCCGCCGGCGCCGCAACGGCGGGTGCCGGTGCCGCCGACGCGGTGGCCGCGACCCCCACGTTGCCGGCCGTCCCGGGGATGAACCCGTCGTGCAGCGTATGCGTCCAGAAGCTCTCCGGGCTCTTGAACGGGTTGCCGGCCGAATCGTGAATCGTCCAGTTGCCCGCTTTCCCCGCGTACGCGCGCGTCCAGTAGTCCTTCACGAGGTCGTGGCTCGACTTGCCCGTCTGCGCCGTGATGAACAGCGCGAGCAGTTCGTGGACCGTCCGGGTGTCGTACAGCGGCGCGATGAGCGGCTGCATCACCGTGACGGTGCCGTCGTACGCCCGCGCGTCGCTCCAGCTTTCGAGCGGGTGCGAGGCGGGGAGATTCCAGTGGCTATTGGCCGACGTTTCGTCGAAATACTGGCTGAAGTGCGCGATGAGCGGCACCTTCGCGAGCCGCTCGACGAAGCGGAAATCCGACGGGGCGGTAAACACCGGGTTCGAGCCGACGATCACCAGCAGCTCGACCTGCCCCGCATCCATCGCCCGCGTCAGGTCGCGCAGCGACGCCATTCGATCCGACGAATGGATGTCGACAGCCGGCTGGTACGTGACGGTCTGGCCCACGTTGCCGAGCGCCTGATTCATCGCGCTTGCGAGCGTGTGGACCGCGAGCGGCTGATACTCGCCGGGAACGATCAGCGATCGGCCGCGATGCGCCTGTAAATCGCCCGCGATCGCCGTCGCCCACTTCTGCTGCTGCGCATCCGCCTTCACGCCGCCGGCGGCTTCCCCCGCCGCGACGCCGGCCCCGAGTCTGGCCGCCAGCTCCCGGGCGAACCCCTCGATGGCCGACGGAGGCAGCGCCAGGCGGTGATCCGCCTTCGCCCCGGTCAACGTCGGCGTGCTCTCGACGACATAGAGGCGGTTCATGACCTTGTGATCGTCGGTAATCCGCCGTCCGTCGGCGAAATCGCGCATGTGCCGGACGTGGCCCGGACCGGTCGTCAGAAAGTCGGCCTCGAGCGACACGACGACGTCGGCCTTGTCGAGGTGGTACACGGCGTCGGCGGCATGCCCGGCCTGCTGGCGCGCGGCTTCCCTGGCGGCGTCGTACGTGACCGGATCCCATTGATGCCACTTGGCTTGCGGGTAGTCAGCCCGAATCAGTTCGACCTGCTCGGCAAACGTCGGCGAGGTGATCGTTTCGGTCAGGAACCGGATGCCGGATCCCTGCTTGCTCTTCTGGACGGCCAGCACCGAGGCGAGCGCGTTCGTGAAGTCGCCCCACCCGCGCACTTCGCCGCGGGCCGTGACCGTCTGGGCGCGGTCCGGGTCGTACAAGTCCAGGATGCCGGCCTGGCCGAAGGCGTCGGTCGCCCCAAGACTGGCTGGATGTTGCAGATTTCCTTCGACTTTGGTCGGATGACCCTCGTGGCTTTCGACCAGCACCGGTGCCGCGATCCCGCCGAAGGGCAGGGCGGTCGCGAAAAACAGCGGCTTGCCCGGGACGAGGTCTTCCGGCTGCCGCACGTACGGGATGATCTTCTCGGGCGGCTGTTTGGTACAGGCGCCGATGCCCGCCAGGGCGAGCGACGCGCTCATCAGTTTCAGGAACTGGCGCCGGCCTTTCGGGTCGTTCCACTGCGACGCCTGTTCGGGAAATTCCCGGTGCAGGTACTCGCGAAACGCGGGCGTGTCGGCCAGCTCACCCAGACTGCGCCAGTAAAGGCGCCCCTGGGCCCCGGCCAGACGGGATCGGATCGCGGAAAAATCCATGTCTGTCTTCAGCGTTTCAGCTGGGGACCGCTCAGCATCGGCCACAGGGCTCCCGCAGGCTGCGCGTCGGCAGATCGGCCGCCGGGCATAGCCGGGATCCCAAGGAAATTCAGCATGTTACCGGTGGCATGTCGAACAGCTCGTGAGCTGCCGGACATCCATGATCTTGTAGTCCTTGACCAGCCGGGCTCCCAGTCCTGGGTCGTCGGCCGGCGGCGTCCAGTTCATGTTGAACACCTGGTCGCGCGGCCGGACGTATTTCGCCGGATTCCGGTGACAGTTCAGGCACCATCGCATCTGGAGGCTGGCCTGTTGATAGATGAGCGGCATGTTGTCGACCTGCCCGTGGCAGGTGGCGCAGCCGACCCCTTTGTTCACGTGGATGCTGTGGTTGAAGTAGACGTAGTCGGGCAAATCGTGCACGCGCCACCACTGGAGCGGCTTGTTGTCGCGATAGCTGGCGCGCACCGGCTCGAGAATGGCCGCGTTCGTCCAGATCTGCGAATGGCAGTTCATGCAGGTCTTGGTCGGCGGAATATTGGCGAACGAGGATTCCTCGACCGACGTATGACAGTAGCGGCAGTCGATCCCCATCGAGCCGACGTGGTGCGCGTGGCTGAATTGAATCGGTTGATCGCGCGTGACCCCCTCGCCGGTGACGTAGCCGGTCCAGCTCAGGCCGAACACCACGAAGGCGCCCAGCCCGCCGAAGACCAGAATCGCGAGGATGCTCAGCTTCGAATAGATGTTTGAGGAGCGGTGGAAGATCTGACTCATCGTCTCTCGTCCCGGCGCGCGCGTCCCCACAGCCTACTCCGAAGCGGATGGCTTTGCGAAGAACCAAGCGTCGCGGCGTGGTCGGTCGCGGACGCCTGCCCCGGTGGGGAACCGGGACCATATGATGTGAAACTTTTCACAAGGTTGTCAACCCGCCCGCAAGGTGCGCGCACACCGCCACTGTAAGATAGCTCGTACACACGGAGGGGCGATGCGCGTGAAATTGCGATGGGCGGTGCTGCTGCTGCTGGTGGTGAGTGCACGGGCCTGGGCCCAGACGCCGGTCGTGTACTCGGTGAGCTTTCCGGCGCCCGAACACCGCTGGGCCCAGGTGCAGGTGACGTTCAGCGCCCTGCCCGCCGGCCCGCTCCACGCCGTCATGAGCCGCGCGTCACCGGGCCGCTACGCGCTCCACGAATTCGCGAAGAACGTCTTCGACGTCCACGCCACCGACGGCGCGGGCCATCCGCTCGCCGCCACGCGTCCCGATCCGTACGGGTGGGACGTCGCCGGCCACGACGGCACCGTCAGACTCACGTACAAGGTCTACGGCGACACCATCGACGGCACGTACCTGGCCGTCGACGTGACCCACGCGCACATGAACCTCCCGGCGATCCTGATGTGGGCCAAAGGCCTCGAGGATCGTCCGGTCCGCATCACCTTTTCGGCGCCGGCCGGCTCCCACTGGAAGCCCGCGACGCAGTTGTACCCGACGAGCGATCCCTGGACGTTCACCGCGCCCAACCTTCAGTACCTGTTCGACAGCCCGACCGAGTTGAGTGCGTATGCGCTGCGGGAGTTCACCGTCAGGAACCCGGACGGCCGCACGTTTACGGTCCGCACGGCGGTCCACGCCGAGGCGACCGACGCGCAGGTCGATGCGTACGCCGCCGGCGTTCAGAAAATCGTCGAGCAGGCGATGCAGGTGTTCGGGGAGTTTCCCGCCTACGAGCCGGGCACCTACACCTTCCTGGCCGACTACCTGCCGTGGGCCAATGGCGACGGCATGGAGCACCGCAACAGCACCGTCGTGACGGGACGCTCGCTCGCGACGGCGCTCAACACCGCCTCCCACGAGTTCTTCCACTGCTGGAACGTGGAGCGCATCCGTCCGCAGGGGCTCGAGCCGTTCGATTTCGAACGCGCGAACATGACGGATTCGCTGTGGCTCGCGGAAGGGTTCACCCAGTATTACGGCCCGCTGATCATGACCCGCGCCGGCCTCACCGATCCGCGTCAGACCATCAGCGGCTTCGGCCGCCTCGCCAACGCCGTCGTCAACGGCACCGGACGGCAGTTCAACTCGGTGGTGGGGATGAGCCACATGGCGCCGTTCGTCGATGCGGCCCGCGCCGTCGACCGCACCGATTTCCGCAACACGTTCATCTCGTACTACACGTACGGCGCGGCCGTGGCGCTCGCGCTCGATCTGTCGCTGCGCGGCCGCAGCGGCGGCCGGGTGACGCTCGACGACTTCATGCGCGCGATGTGGCGCACGTACGGCAAGCCGGGCGGCCCGCAGCCCGGGCTCGTCGCCCACCCGTATGCGCTGACCGACATCCGCGACCGCATCGCCGACGTCTCCGGCGACCGCGCCTTCGCCGACGACTTCTTCCAGCGCTTCATCGTCGGACGCGAGGCGGCCGACTACACCACGCTGCTGGCGAAGGCCGGCATCGTGCTGCGCAAACGCAACGCCGGGCAGGCGTGGATGGGCGCCGTGCAGCTCGATGGCCAGAAGGTGAACGCGCTCGTCCCGTGGGGCAGCCCCGCGTACGACGCCGGCCTCGAGCAGGACGACGTGGTGACGAGCGTGGACGGGACGCCCGTCAGCGGGACGTCGGAACTGCAGGAAGTGCTCCGGCGGCACGCGCCGGGCGATCGCCTCCCGATCGCCTTCACGCGGCGCGGCATCGCCGTGCACGGCGAGGTCACGCTGGAAGCGGATCCGTCGCTCGAGGCGGTGCCGATCGAATCGACGGGCGGCACGCTCACGCCGGAGCAGCAGGCGTTCCGGAATGCCTGGCTGGGTGCCCCTGCCGCGGGCGGTCAGGGCATAAAGCCCTGACCCACACGGGGAGGTGTGGTCAGCATCCTGTGGGTCGGCCCTTTACGGGCTGACCGTTCCCCCTGGCTGCGCGTACAATCGGACCAGATCCATGATCGGCACCACGATCCAGCACTACCGCATCACCGATCGTCTGGGGGCCGGCGGCATGGGGGAAGTCTATCGGGCGGAGGACGTGCGGCTGGGCCGCACGGTCGCGCTCAAGTTCCTGCCGCCCGCCTTTCGCGCCGACGCCGAGAGCCGCGCGCGATTGCTCAACGAAGCGCGCGCCGCGTCGGTGCTGCGATCGCCGAACATCGCGATCACGTACGACATCGGCGAGTACGGCGGCGGCGCGTTCATCGTGATGGAGTACGTCGAGGGCGAGCTGCTGTCGTCGCGCATCGCGCGCGCGACCCTTGCGGTCCGCGAGGCCACCGACGTCGGCATCCAGGTGGCCGAGGCGCTCGAGGAAGCGCACGCCCACGGCATCGTCCATCGCGATATCAAGAGCGCCAACCTGATCGCGACCCCGCGCGGCGTGGTCAAGGTGCTCGATTTCGGCCTCGCGAAGTTCGCCGAGGCGCGTGCCGATCTCGCGGCGACGCAGCCGCAGGTGACGGCTGCCGGCCTGGTGCTCGGGACGGTGGCCTACATGTCGCCGGAGCAGGCGCTCGGGCATCCCGTCGACGGGCGGTCGGACCTGTTTTCGCTGGGGATCGTGCTGTTCGAAGCGGTGACGGGGCGCCTGCCGTTCGACGGGCGCACGCCGACCGAGATCATCGATCAGGTCCTGCACGCCGACCCGCTGCCGCCGTCGCGGCTGAACGCCGCGGTGCCGGCCGGCTTCGACACGATCGTCGCGCGCGCGCTGGAAAAGCCGGTGGATCGGCGCTACCAGACGGCGACCGAGTTCGGACGCGAGCTTCGCGCGCTCGCGCGGAACTTCGATGGCGTCACGCGGCCGCCCACCTCGCGCACCACCCCCGCCGCGGCGCTGCGTCCGTCCTACGCGGTCGCCGTGATGACCTTCGCGAACATCACGCGCGAGCCCGCCGACGACTGGATCGGCAGCGGCATCGCCGAAACGGTCAGCGCCGATTTGAAGAACGTCCGCGGCCTGACGATCATCGGCCGCGCGCGCGTCTTCGACGCGCTGCGCCACCTCAGCGCCGCCGCGCACGAACTCGACGACCGGCACGGGATCGACATCGGCCGCCGGCTCGGGGCCACATGGGTCGTCGTCGGGGCCTATCAGCGGCTCGGGACGCGGCTTCGCATCACCGCCAGTTTCGTGGTCGTCGAGACGGGGGAGCAGCGCGGCACCGTCAAAGTCGACGGGCCGATCGAAGAGATCTTCGATCTCCAGGATCGCATCGTCTACGAGTTGACGCAGAAGCTGAACCTCGAGCTGCGCGGATCCGACATCGCGGAGATCGAAGCGGCCGAGACGCAGTCGGTCGAGGCGTACGAGAGCTACGCCCGCGGCATGTTGAACCTGCGGCTGGCGACGCGCGATTCGCTCGATCGCGCCATCGATGCGTTCGAGCAGGCGGTGGGGCGCGATCCGTCGTACGCCAAGGCGTGGGCCGCCCTGGGGGGCGCCTACGGGTTGAAGTCGTCGTTCCTCGGCCTCCGCGACCTCGCGCAGCGCGCGATCGATTTGGAAACGAGGGCCCTTCGGCTGGATCCCCAGCTCGCCGACGCGCATTTCTGGATGGGGGCGGCGCGCCTCGGGCTCGGCGATACGCCGGGGGCGATTGCCGCGCTCCGCGAAGGGCTTCGGCTCGAGCCCGAGAACGCGCAGGGGCATGCGAGCCTCGGGCGCGCCCTGTGGGTGGGGCAGGCGGACTTCCCCGCGGCGATCGCGGCGCTCGAGCAGGCGATCGCGCTGAATCCCGAAGCGGGCTACGCCTGGCTGCAGGTTGCGCTGCTCTATGCCTGGGAAGGGCGGTTTGCCGAAGCGGAAACGGCCTGCCGCCGCGCCGTCGATCTGCAGGAGCAGGCGGCGTCGGGCAGCGCCGGCTTGCAGATCGTCGGGGCGTACGCGCGCAGCGGCTACGTGCAGTATCTCCAGGGGCGCTACGACGCGGCCATCCAGGCCTACGAGCGCGAGATGGCGTTCATCTCCTCGAGCGATCACGCGCTGCGCGAGCGGGAGCTGATCGAGCTGAACGTGAAGCTCGGCGCGGTCTACCTGCGCAAAGAGGACGCCGGCACGGCCGGGCAGTTCCTCGCGCGCGCGCTGTCGTCGTTCGACGCGCGGGTCGCCAACGGCGCCGACGATCCGTTCACGCGCTACTACATCGCCTGCGCCCACGCGCTGCTCGGCGATGCCGCACGCGCGCTGGACGATCTCCAACGCGTCACCCGCGCGCTGCCCGCGCTGACGGCGGTCCGGGCCGCGCGCGACCCGGACCTGGCGTCGCTGCGGAACGACGCGCGGTTCCGGATCGTCATCGGGGCCGCCGCGTGACGGCTGCCGGGTACGACGTCGTCATCGTCGGGGCGGGCCCGGCGGGGCTGAGCGCCGCGCTGATCCTCGGCCGATCCCGCCGCCACGTCCTCGTCTGCGATACCGGACGCCCGCGCAACGCGGCGTCGCACGCGATGCATGGCTTTCTGACCCGCGACGGCGTGCCGCCGCTCGAGTTCCTTCGCATCGCGCGGGCGCAACTGGCCCAGTACGACTCCATCACGCTCCGCGACATCGAAGCGGTGGACGCGCGGTGCCGCGCCGACGAGCGCTTCGAGATCGATCTGGCCGACGGCACGCAGGTGCGATCCCGCAAGCTGTTAATCGCGACCGGCGTCGCCGACAACGTGCCCGACATCGAGGGACTCCGCGACCTGTACGGCCGCAGCGTCTTTCATTGCCCGTACTGCGACGGCTGGGAAGTGCGCGATCAGCCGCTCGCGGTGTACGGCCGCGGCGCCCGCGGTTTCGGATTGTCGCTCGAGCTGATCGGCTGGAGCCGCGACGTGGTGCTGTGCACCGACGGCCCGCCGCAGATCGACGACGACGGGCTGAAGCGGCTGTCTCGCAACGGGATTGCCGTTCGCGAGGAGCCGATCGTCCGGCTCGAGGGAACGGGGGGGCTCCTGCAGCAGATAGTCTTCGCTGCCGGGCCGCCGCTGTCGCGCCGCGCCTTGTTCTTCACCACCGGCCAGGTTCAGCAGTCCGCGCTCGGCGTCCGTCTCGGCTGCCAGTTCAACGAAAAGGGGACCGTCCGGACGGGGGAGTACGAATCGACGCACCTGTCGGGGCTCTACGTGGCGGGCGACGCGTCGCGCGCCGTGCAGTGGGTCGTCGTGGCGGCCGCCGAAGGGGCGGAGGCCGCCTTCGCGATCAATACGGCGCTGCTGAAAGAGGACCTGCGCTGAGCTATTTGGTGATTGCCACTTCCACGTCGCCGTGGCGTTCGAGCACCGTCACCCCGACGTCGTGGGTACGCCCTTCGAACATCAGATCGACGGTCGCGTGCGCCCCGATGCGCAGGCGCCGCACGGTGAGACGCTTGGTGAACGACGGCAGCTGCGCGTGCGAAACCGTCACGCGCTGGTGGACGGCGTCGATGCCCAGCCCCAACGACGCCTGCAGCAGCAGGAACACGCTGCCAGACGCCCACGCCTGGGGGGAGCACGCCACGGGATAGAGCGTCGGTCCTTCGCCGCGCTCGCGGCGGCGGAAGCCGCAGAACAGCTCCGGCAGCCGGTGCAGATCGACGAACAGGCTCGCGTCGAACATCGCCGACAGCACCGGATGGACGAATTCGCTCAGCCCGTAGCGCGCCAGACCGGCGGCGACGAGCGCGTTGTCGTGCGGCCAGATCGAGCCGTTGTGATACGACATCGGGTTGTAGCGCGCCTCGGTGGAGGCGACGGTCCGGATGCCCCATCCCGAGAACAGGTCGCCCGACATCAGCGTTTCCGCGACGCGTCGCGCCCGGCGGGCGCTCGCGATGCCGGTGAGGAGGCACTGGCCCGCGTTGGACGTCCGGACCAGGCACGGGCGTTTGTCGCCGTCGAGCGCCAGCGCGTAAAGCCCCAGCTCGTCGGACCAGAACGCGTCCTCGAAATGCTGCCGAAGCCGCTCGGCCTGCTGCTCGAGTTCCTCCGCGCGCGAGGATCCGCCCCGCACGCGCGCGAGCATCGCGGCGGCGCGCCGGGCGCCGTACACGTACGCCTGCACTTCGCAGAGCGCAATCGGCGGATCCGCGAGCCGGCCGTCGGCGTGGAACACCGAGTCCTGCGAGTCCTTCCACCCCTGCTGGGCGAGGCCCGTGGGCGTCAGGCGCGCGTACTCGACGAAGCCGTCGTGGTCCCGATCGCCGTACTCGTCCATCCACCCGAGCGCGCGTTCGATGTGCGGCCACAGGGTCTCCACCAGTTGCCGGTCGGCGGTGCGCTCGTAATACAGGCCGGCGAGCAGCACGAAGAGCGGCGTCGAATCGACGCTGCCGTAGTAGCGCCCGAACGGCACCTCGTGCAGCGCCGACATTTCCCCGCCGCGCGTCTCGTGCAGAATCTTGCCGGGCTCGGCGTCTTCGGCGGGCACCAGATCGTCGGCCTGCGTCGCGGCGAGATACCGCAGGACGCCCGCCGCGATCGACGGATTGATCCACAGCGTCTCGATCGCCGCGATGATGCCGTCGCGGCCGAACGGCGTGTTGAACCAGGGGACGCCGGCATACGGATACGGGCCGTCCGACGTGTCGCTGACCATCATCTGCATGTCGGCAAACGATCGCCGCAGCCAGGCATTGAACTGCTCGTTCGACGATTCGACCGCCGCATAGCTCGCCGAGGCCCGTTGCGCGCGTTTGCCGAGCTGCCGCCAGGCGGCGTCGTGCGTGGGGGGCGTCGTGCGCCGGTTCCCGACCGTACAGATGATCGTCGTGCTGATCGTCAGGGTCTCGTGCGGCGCCAGCGAGATGTTCCAGGTGGCCGATCGCTCTCCGGCCGTCGCGGGGGGCACGTCCCATTCGATCCGCGTCTGCCGGATCACGCGATCGAGCCCGCGGTAACTCAGCTCGACGCTGTGCGGGCTGACGCGCGGCGGGAGCGTCGTCCCGCGCTGCTCCCGTTCGGTGCCGCGCACCTCGAAGATGTCGACGAAATCGGAGCCGAACTCGTACGACAGCCGGAGCGTGACCGGCCGTGTCTCGTAACTGACGAGCCGCAGCCTCTCGTAGACGGCGCCATTCCAGAGAAATCGCGACCGGTACAAATGGACGACGTCGTGCGCGAGGGGCGGCATTTCCCCTTCGGTGATGTCGGCATTCGTCAGGTCGGCGCCGAACATCGAATTGTCCGCGTTCACGCGCGAGCTGAGCAGGAGCGGCCGGTTGCGGTCGAGGCGCAGCTGGTAGGACGACAGAAAGCGCGTGCCGTCGTGGTACAGCCCCTGCTCCCCCCGGCCGGCCGCGACGATGTCTCCAAGGCCATCGAAGACGGCGAAGGTGTCGCCGTGTTTGAGGACGGCGGATGTCCCAGGCGCCCCGGCGCCCGTCGCGAGAATGTGGTACTGGTCTTCCGTCTGCGTGATATCCGGCATGCTGTCTGGCTCAGGCGTGCGCGGGATCACCGGCCGTCGCCCCGATACCGCCGCGCGCGAGACGCCGATACAGCGCTTCGTAATCGCCGGTCATCCGCTCGAGCGAGAAGCGGCGCTCCGCGTCCCGCCGGCACCGGTACGGATCCACGAGAGGGTCCGCCGCCCATTCCGCCATCTCTTCCACATCGTCGCACAGTCGGCCGTTCTCGCCGTCGACGACCACTTCGTCGACCGCGCCGCCGTGGAGCGCGAGCACCGGCGTGCCGCAGGCCATCGCCTCGATCATCACGAGGCCGAACGGCTCTTCCCACTGGATCGGGAACAGCAGCGCGCGCGCGTTGGCGAGCAGGTCCACCTTCACGGCGTGATCCGCTTCGCCGATGTACTCGATCTGATGGCCGTCGATCCCCGGCGCGACGGCGCAGTCCCAGTACTCGCGGAAGACCGGCTGGATCTCCCCGGCGAGTTTGAGCCGTACGCCGGCGAGCCGTGCGGCGGCAATCGCCAGGTGCGGCGCCTTGACCGGCGCCATCCGGCCGAGGAAGCAGACGTAGTCCTCCTTGCGGTCCTCGAAGGCATAATCGTCGATCCGGAGGCCGTGATAGATGGTCTGGATTTTGATGCCCGACTCGCATCGGCGCTGCGCGTCGCTGATCGCGACGTAGTCGACCTCCGGATAGCGCTGGTAGAGCGTCGAGAGCGACGGCACGTGTGGATGGTGCAGCGTATATACGCACGGCACGTCGGTGAACCGCGAGAGCGGAACGGTCGAGGCATCGTTCAGGTGCACGGCGTCGAAGTGGTCGGTCCGCACGTCCGCAATCGCCCACGCGGCGTGGTCGATCGACTTGAGCGCCAGGTTCGCCTCGGGATCGGGCGGCCAGTCCGCCTGCGGGTAGCACGAGCGGACCTCGCACGCGACGCGCGATTCGCCGTTCGCATACACGACGACGTCGTGCCCGCGCGCGCAGAGCCCTTCCGCAAGATGCGCAATGAACAGTTCGGTGCCTCCGTACGCGACGGGCGGAACCGGGATGAACGGGGGCGCGACCAGAGCAATCCGCACGTCGGGGTCTCCTGACGAATGAGGGCCACGGCTCTGTGTTCCAAATCGAGTGCCAACGTCAGGCGTCGCGTCGAGGTCGGTCAACTCATCGGGCGACCTCATCCCGCAATCGGCCGAGCCGCTTTATGCGGGGGGCTTCGCCCCGCCGCCCCCCCTACCCGCGCCCTCGCCGGGGGCCCCGACCCCGCTCCGGGCGCGGGGGCGCTCGCTCGTGCTCGCGCTTTCGCGCGACGCCGGACGCGACGGCGGAAGATATGATGGACGGAGACGCCCGAGACGGGCGATCGAGAGGAGCAACGGATGGCCAGGGATCCCGTCTGCGGCATGACGGTCGACGAGAAGACGGCGCCGGCGAAGAGCACTTACGACGGGCAGACGTATTACTTCTGTGCGCCGGTCTGCAAAACGAAGTTCGATCAGAACCCGCAGAAGTACGTCAGCGCGGGAAAATGACCCCCGGCGCGAGCCGCCACGAGGGATCGAGCGCCCGCTTGACGGCTCGCATCTCGTCGATCCCCGCCGCGCCGTAGAGCTCGCGCAGCAGCGTCTGCTTCACCGCGTGCCGTCCGACGCCGTGCTCCGCCAGCGGACATCCGCCGAGGCGTGCGACGTCGCGGCCGAACGCGAGAATCGCCGCCTTGCCGGCTTCGACGTCCGCATACGACCGCGGCAGGACGTTCGGGTGCACGTTGCCGTCCGAGACGTGTCCCCACACCGCCGCGTCGAGGCCGCGCGCCGCAAACCCATCCCGGTAGATCGCCATCATTTCCGCGAACCGCTCGAACGGCACGATCATGTCGGCCGCCGTTTTCGCGATCCGCGGATCGAGGTCGCGCTGCGCGGCGCCGACGCGGCGGTTCACGCCCGCGGGCACCGCTTCGCGCAGCGCCACGAACTGCGCGGCGCGGCGCGCCTGGCCCGGCAGCGACATCTCCGCCTCGTCGAGCGCGCCGTGCGCGTGCAGGAGCCGGCAGAAGCGCACGAGCGGGCCGTCCCGAGTGGCCGTCAAGGCCCCGGCAATCTGCTCGAACGCGGCCGCGTCGGTCGTGCCGGGCGGCAGCTCGATCTGCACCAGCAGGACGATGGTCGAGGCCGCCGGCAGCGCGACGTCGTTCTGGCGATCGCTCCCGTCCTCGCGCAGGATGTCGAGGCAGCGCCGATCCATGTGCTCGATCGCCGCCACATCGATGCCGTCCGGATCGGCCGCTCGCCACGTCGCGAACGACGCGGTCCGCAGGGCGCCCACGAGCGCGAGCGCCTGCGGTTCGCTCCGGCACGGAATCAGCGCCATCGCGGTCAGGGGGCGCGGCGTCGCCGTCCGGAAGGTCACCGCCGTCAGGATCCCCAGCGTCCCCTCGGATCCGATGAACAGATCGACGCCGTCCATTCCCGGCTCGGCATGATAGCCGGCCGAGCGCTTCACGACGTCGGGCATCCGATATCGCGGCACCGGCACGTCGATCACCCGTCCGGCGTCGAGCCGCAGGTGGTAACCGTCGGCGACGCAGTCGCCGCGCCGGAGGCTCAGCGGTGTGCCGTCCGCGAGCACCACCTCGATCGCCTCGACCCACGATCGCACCGCGCCGTACTTGAACGTCGCGGCCCCGGCCGCGTTCGTCGCCACGACCCCGCCGGCCGAAGCGCCCGTGAACGTGGGCGCCGGCGGGAACCAGGCGTCGAGGCCCGCCAGCGTCTCCTGCAACGTCACCACCGCGACGCCCGCTTCGACGACGATCCGGCCGGGCGAGGCCGACCGGATGTGCGTCAGCTTTTCCGTCGACAGAACGGTCTCCCCCATCGGCGTCGCACCGCCGGTCAGCGACGACTGGGCCCCCACGGGGAGGATCGCCGCCGCCGCGCGGACGATGGGGGGGACCTCGCCGGCGGTGTGCGGGATCGCGACAGCCGCCGCGTGGCCGCCGGGGAAGTGCGCGGCATCGGACAGATAGCGGTCCATCTCGCCGGGAGACACGCCTGCGAGTGTACGCCAGCATTCCTCTGTCCGCTGGGTTCGCGCGCCCGCCCGCCGCCCTCCGCCCTCCGCCCTCCGCCCTCCGTCTTCCGTCCCCCGTCCCCCGTCCTCCGTCTTCCGTCCCCCGTCCTCCGTCTTCCGTCCCCCGTCCCCCGTCCTCCGTCTTCCGTCCTCCGTCTTCCGTCCCCCGTCCCCCGTCCTCCGTCTTCCGTCCCCCGTCCCC
>DASUKM010000029.1:0-180599 GCA_036278735.1 Vicinamibacterales bacterium | reverse complement strand
AGGCGTCGGCGACGGTCCGCGGATCGACAGCGACCCCTCCCATCGTCTTCGGCGCGATGGCGTACGACGTCGCCGTGCGGACGTAGGACCGATCGATGCGGCGCCCCACACGGCCGTGGTCGTGCGCCTCCACCAGCCGCGCCGCCTCGAGCCTCCGGAGGTGATAGAGCACCCGCTGGCGGGGCATGCCCATCGCGTGGGCGACGTGCGGCGCCGATTGCGGCCGCTCGAGCAGCTGAAGGAGCCGCAGCCGGATCGGCTGCAGCGCGACGCGTGCGCGCGCGGGGTCGTCGATGATGTCGAGGTGTCTCGCGCCCATGGGCACGCTAACGGACAAATTAATATGTCCGTTGCGTTCTGTCAAGTCGGTAACGAGGAGGACCGCTCGAGAGCCATGGGGCGCGCCAGCGGCGACGGTCATGCGCCCGCCGCGTAAAATGAGGAAGGGCCGACCGGCGGCCTTCGGTCCGCGAAAAGGGTCGAACCCACCGTGAAGCGCGCGATCCAGAGCGTCAGAGACCCTGATTTCCAGCCCGAGAGACGCGGACGCCGGGCATGAATGGAGGAGGGGTCTATGTCGAACGCTCACCTGCCGGAACGGCCATCCCTCGAATACCTGAAGACGGTCGCGAAAGATCGCCTGCACGAGATGCGGAGAACCGACGGCACCGCGAAGCTGGCGGCTGCTCTGCTGTCGGTCGCCCGCGACTACGGGTTCAGCAGCTGGCGGGCGTTGAAGACCGAAGTCGAACGACGGCGGAGCGAGGAGGTCGCGCGATTCTTCGACGCGTGCGCCAACGGCGACGTCGAGGCCGCACGCGATCTGCTCGTGAACAACGCGGCTCTCGCACGCGCTTCAGACACGCGTCAGCCTCACGGCGGGTGGACGGCCCTTCATGAAGCCGCGAAGCGTGGACACGAGCCGCTGGTGCATTTCCTGCTCGACCATGGCGCTGATCCAAATGCGCGCGAGGCCGGCGATTGGACCTCGCCGCTGCACTGGGCTGCCGCGCAGGGACACAGCGCGATTGTCCGTCGACTGCTCGCGGCCGGCGGCGACGTGCATGGCTTCGGCGACGTGCACGACCTCGATGTGATCGGCTGGGCGACGCTGTACCGGGCACCTGGCGAGGATCAGACGCAGCAGACGGCGTTGCGGAAGGAGCTGGCGTCGCTGCTTCTTGCGCAGGGCGCACGCCACCACATCTTCTCGGCGATCGCCCTGGGTGACCTGGAACTGATACGGAGGCTCGTCGAGGAAAATCCTGAACAGCTCGATCGCCGGCTCTCTCGCTTCGAACACGGAATGACGCCGCTGCATTTGGCGATGAGCCGGCATCGCCACGACATTCTCGGTCTGCTGATCGAGCTCGGGGCCGATCTCGAGGCCACGGATGCGAGCGGACGGACCGCCCTCGCGGTGGCCATGCTTCACGACGATCGTGAGGCGATGCGGTTGCTGGACGCCGCCGGGGCCGTGCAGCCGACGGCGACGGCGCCAGCCGATTTTTCGACAGAGATGACTCGTCTGGCCGGCTCGGTTCGCAAGGCGGTCACGATGATCTACGTGCCTGACGTCGCTCGCGCGCTGGACTGGTATGCGTCGATGGGGTTCACGGAGCTCGAACGCTACGGAGCAGACGATCGCGTCAACTTCGGGATGGTGGCGTTCGGCCAGGCGGCGCTGATGCTCAACATGCATGGACGATCCGGCCTACAGACCGCGAGCCTCTGGTTCTACACCGACCAGGTCGATGCGCTGTATCAGCTGCTGAAGGGGAGGCAGCTGACCGCGGCACGAGCGGCCCTGGCGCAGGAGGGGGAAGCGTCGCAGGGGATCGAGTTCGTACAGGACCTCGAGGACATGTTTTACGGAGTCCGACAATTCTGCATCCGCGATCCTCACGGCTACGAGCTCTATTTCGTTCAGTCCACGCCATAGGGCAGCGGCTTCCACGACAGATGGAAGACCTTTGCTCCTGTAGAAGCGAACCGTGAAGACGCCTCGCTGGCCCGAGCCGGCCGCCGCATCGGACGACTGGTCAGCGTTTTTTCGCAGCCGTGCGCTCGGGCACGATCGTCTCTCCGCGTTCGAGCATCGCCACGAGATCGGCAATCTTCCTGGCGCGCCCGGCGGGCGTGCGCATCGTGTTGGTTCGGTAGATCAGCGCGAAGAGGTTCATGCGTCCAAGCGTCAGGAAGGTCTTGCGCGCGCGCGCGTTCGCGTCGATGGCGGCCAGCAGATCACGAGGGACGGATGCGCGGCTGGCGCTGCGGATGGGCGCGTAGGCGGCATCCCAGCGCCCGTCGGCCTTCGCCGCATCGACCTGGCGCCGCCCGTGCGGCGTCATGCGGCCGGCCGCGATCAGCCGGGACACGTGCTCGCGATTGATCTGGCTCCATTGGCTCCGCGGCCGTCGAGGCGTGTAGCGCTGCACGAACGACCGCTCGTCGAAGCGTTTGCGGATGCCGTCGATCCATCCCCAGCACAGCACCACATCCAGCGCCTGCGCGGCGGTCACGGTGGGGACGCCTGAATCCTTCTTGAAGATCCTCAGCCAGATCTCCGCTTCGCGATCGTGATTGGCCGAGAGCCAGCGCTCGAACGCCGCGCCGGTGGAGAAGCGCTTGATCTTTCGTGTGTCTGGATTCATGTGGGAGGCCTTGTTCGCATAGAATACCGCTGTCCCCGTGCGCTCTTCCCGCTCATCACCGTAGCATGGCGCTCCAGGCGACCATCTACGCCTTCGACATCGAGCTCGCGGACAGCGATCGCGGCGTGTACGAATCGCTGGCCCTGCGCGTGGCGCGTCATCCGTCGGAATCCGAGGATCACCTCATCGCGCGCCTGCTCGCGTACCTCCTCGAGTTCGTGGACGGGCTCGCGTTCTCGCGGGGCATCTCGGACCCCGACGAGCCCGCGATGGCCGTTCGCGATCTGACCGGGGCCATCCAGACATGGATCGATGTCGGGACGCCGGATGCCGCCCGGCTGCACAAGGCATCCAAAGCCGCCAGGCGCGTGGTCGTCTATACCCACAAGGACCCGCGGCAATTCCTCAACCGGCTCGCCGGCGAAAAGATTCATCGACAGGGCGAGCTGGAGCTGTACGCGATCGATCGCGCGCTGGTCAGCGCGCTCGTCGCGCGCCTCGATCGGCGTCTCGCTTTCAGTGTCTCGATTGCCGACCGCGAGTTGTACGTCGCGATCGGGACCGACAATCTGCAGGGTGCGGTGGTGCCGCTGCATCTCGACATGTGACGGCCAGGCTGGGTCGCGAGGGGTCTGAGCCGGGTCCGCCCCGGTGTGCGACAATCGGGCCGCCATGCAGCCACACGCGATTCCCGGCGAGGTGATCTGGTCCTACTCGGCATTCGCGGCGGTTCTGGTCATCGGGGTTGTCGTGATGACCGTCCGGGGCGACTGGCATCGCGCGCGAGGACTCGACGCCCTGCTGCTCCTCGCCCCGCTCTTCTACGCCGCGCCGCTCGCCGGCTTCGGCGTCGAGCACTTCACGCGCACCGCAGCCATCGCCTCGATCGTGCCGCGTTGGCTGCCGTGGCATCTGTTCTGGGCCTACTTCGTCGGCGCCTGTTTCATCGCCGCGGCGCTCAGTCTCGTGACGGGCATCCAGTCGCGGCTCGCGGCAGCACTGGTCGGCCTGACGTTCTTCCTGTTCGTCGTGCTGATGGACGTCCCTGCGTGGTGGCGCCACCCGGCAAACCCGGTGGCCCTGACGCTCGTGCTCAGGGAGTTGGCCTTCAGCGGTGGGGCGCTGGCGCTGGCGGCGGGGACGATGGGTTCGCGCCGTGCGCACCCGGGTGGTTCCGGGGTCGCCACGATCGCACGCTACTTCGTCGCTCTGGCCCTGGTGTGGTATGCCGTCCGCCAGTTCGTGCATCCCGATCTGCTGCCCGGAGTGCCGCTCGCACGCGCGACGCCCGGCTATGTCTACGGCCACACCATCTGGGCGTATCTCGCGGCGGTCGTCTACGCCGTCGCCGGAGTGCTGCTGCTCGTCAATCGGAAGACGCGTCTGGCGGCCGCGTGGGCGGGCGGCATCGTGCTGCTGATCGAACTCGCGGTCTACGTGCCGGTCGCCGTCGTCGACCGCCGCAGCCTCGACAACGGCTTCAACTACCTGGGGGACACCCTGATGTTTGCCGGCGCGGTGCTGCTCCTTGCCGCCGCGATGCCCCTCGCGCGGCGCGAGGATGCGTGAACGCCGATCGCGTCCCGCCTCAGGACATTACGCCTCGCTACATATGTGGCTGACCGTCTGGCCCCACGGCTCATGCTGGTTCTTGACGAGCATCCGATGTCGCACGTCAACATAGATGCCCGAGTGTTCGGACGGGGTGGCTTGACGCGGCGGCGTCGACATCAGTCATTCATGGTACGATGCTCGACAAAACGAGGATCTTTTCTGGCCTCCAGCACACGAGCGATGGCGCGCATGGTCCTGGTTGACGACGACGAACGGCAGCGTCCATTCCCTCCTCGACGATGCCGCTCCCGGACGCTCTCCAAATCCTCTCCAGGTTCGGCGATCAGGTGGACGGTCGCGACCATTCTCCATAGATTCGTATTCTCTCCCTGTCCAGGTACACGACCGATGACGTCGTGCATCACCGCGTGCTCGAGGAAGGGGTGGTGTTTCTCCAGAAGCCGTTCAGCGCGTGTGCGCTGCTCGAAAAAGTACGGAGCGTGCGCGACGGCGCGACGGCGCCGCGCCGCCAGGAGGGAGCATGGACAGGTCCTCTGCGCCGGATGATGCCAACCGCGCCCTGGAATCGCGCTTCTTCGAACTCTCGATCGACATGCTCTGCATTCTCGGGTTCGATCGACGGTTCCGGCACGTCAATCGGGCGTGGGAAACGACGCTCGGCTTCAGTCGTGAAGAACTGATGTCGCAGCCGTTCGTCGATTTCGTCCATCCCGACGACCGGGAACGGACCGTGGAGCAGAACATCGAGGTTCGAAGCGGAGGACAGGCACGTTCGTTCGAGAATCGGTACCGCTGCAAGGACGGTTCGTACCGGTGGCTGCTCTGGAACGCTCGACCAGACCCCGACCATCAGGTGATTTACGGGATTGCGCGCGACATGACGGCCAAGAAGGCCGCAGAAGCCGAACGCGAGGCGCTCATTCGCCGATTGGAAGGGGCGCTCGCTGAAGTGAACGCGCTGCGTGGTCTGTTTCCCATTTGCTCGTATTGCAAGCGTATCCGCGACGACCAGAACTACTGGCGTTCGGTCGAGGAGTATTTCGCGTCGCATTCCGACATGCGCTTCAGCCACGGTATTTGTCCGACATGCTTGCCGAAAGTCGTCGAGCGGGAGTGGTCCTCCTGACACGCACCAAATCCCTTCAGCAGATGTGAGCTATATCACCGCGTGGCCCGCGCCGGAGAGCCGGCCTGGAGAGGTGGCACGACGAAGGCACCCCGGGATCCGTGGTGGTATGGCTCCCGGGGCGGGGGGAGGCGTGTCCTGGTGATTACGGCGGCGCGGCCGCGTGTGCTGCTGCTGATTGGCACGCGTCTCCGCGAGCAGAGCGCCGCGGCGTTCGCTGCGATCGTCTCGGCGTGGGCCGTCGGCGTTTTCAAAACGCAGATGCCGGCCACGCGCTGAAGAACCGATGCCATTCTGGAACGCGCCGTTGGCGTGCAGTGCAGATGGCGGAGCCCAACCGGAGGAAACGCGCGGCGTTGCCGCAGTAGATCGCTCGCCGCTCCCGCGCGTTCAGAAACGTCAGCGCCTCGGTCCGAACGATGATCTTCGCGAAATCGTGGTTGTCGCTGCCGAACATCAGGCGGTCCAACAGGCCGGCATCGCGAAAGCGCCTTACGCCAGCTTCATAGATTGATTGAGGAGACTGGGCGTTCACCACCGACAGGTCGCCGTAGACATTGTCGTGTGCCTTCATCAGGGCGACGGTCTGGTCCAGGAAGGATCGCTGCCCGACGTGCGCCAGTGAAATCCGGAGGTGCGGGTGCCGCCGCAGCACCGGTTCGAGCAGGGCTGGATTGCCGAGATCGTTGTCGTAGGCGGCGCAGCAACCCTTCGGGAGGGTTGCGAGCGGCCGTTTTCCCGTGTGGATGATGACCGGGACGTCCTCCTCTTCGGCAGCTGCCCAGTACGGCTCGAGACGCGGATCGGCGGGATCGATCCCGTAGTAGACGTAGTAGAGCTCGCCGACGGCCTTCAGCGTGCCCGCCGCGAACGCCTGCCGCAGCCATTTCGGATCGGGCCATCCGTGTGAGCCGGCAAAGCAAGGGGAAAGGTTGGGGTCCAGGCCGTTCTGACACGGGAGGACGACGCTCGGCAGAAAGCGATCGGGCGCGGCGGCCCGCCAACGCGCGACATCTTGCCTGTCGTTGGCCATCACCAGAGCGAGCACGATCCCGTTTGCGTCCATGTCCTCGAGCATCTCGCCTGGCGTGCGGCCGTGGCCGGGCGGCGGTGCGTGCAGGTGCATGTCGATGATCGGTGAGTGCGGTCCTGGGGCAGGCCTGGCGTGGCGTTGCGCGACCGTCGAGCGTGCGGCGCCCACGAGACAGAAAAGCACGACTGCAGTTGCCGTGCGCCAGATCCGAGGCATCCAGTATCCTGAGGGACGCGATCAACCTATCACAATCTCAGTATGAGTTTAATCCGTCGGCTCGACATCCGACATCCGACGCCCGCGGGCGGCGGCCTGAACACTACGCGTCGCTACATATGTGATAGTATGCGTCCCTATATATAGGAGGCGTCGGCGGCGCATGGGTCTGTTCAGTCCCGAGCTCAAGAAGGGCAGCCTCGAAATGCTGATCCTCTCGCTGGTCGAGGACCGGCCCCGGCACGGCTACGAGATCGGCAAGCTCATCGACGCCCGATCGCACGGCCGGCTCACCTTCGCCCTGCCAACGCTCTACCCCGCGCTGCTGCGCCTCGAAAACCGCGGCTGGCTGAAGGGGCGGTGGGTGGAAAAAGCAGGCGAACGCGAGCGCTGTTTCTACTCGCTCACGCCGGCGGGCCGTCGCGTGCTCGGCGAACAGCGCGAGACGTGGCGCGTCTACGTCGCCGCCGTCAACGACGTGATGGGCCCGGACCATGCGTGACTGGCACGCGTTCGTGCGCGAGCGGCTGCGCCTGCCGGACCTGGCGCCGGGGCGAGAGGCGCGGATCGTGCGCGAAGTCGCCGCGCAGCTCGAGGATCTTTATCGCGACGCGATCGCGGGTGGCGCCGGCGAAGGGGAGGCCGACGCCCGCGCGGCGGCCCACATCGCCAACTGGCCCCGCCTGGCCGCCGATCTGCGGCGCGCCGATCGCGCGCACGTCGAGCCGCGCGTCGATCGTCTGGTCGCCGCCATCGAACAGCATCCCGCCGAACGAAGGAGCCTGCTGATGTTCGCCCACCTGCTGCGCGACAGCCGCTATGCGATCCGCCAACTGGTGAAGGCACCCGCGTTCACGATGGTCGCGGTCGCGACGCTCGCGCTCGGCATCGGCGCCAACACCGCCATTTTCTCCGTCATCGATGCGGTGCTGCTCAGCAATCTTCCCGTCAAGGATCCGCAACAGCTCGTCTTCCTCACGAATCCAGACGAGCAGGGGCTCGAGATCGGCTTCGGCGATGGCGACCGCGATTTCGTGACCTATCCCGAATTTCGCCAACTGGAGCGGAACCATGAGGTGTTGTCCGGCCTGCTCGCGGCCTCGAACTTCACCGCCCGCCTCCCTGTCCAACTCCGGACCGGCGATGCCGAGGCCAACGGCGCGCCCGCGCGGATCAGTCTGATCAGCGGTTCCTACTTCTCTGTTTTGGGCGTGACTCCCATCCTCGGCCGGGCGTTCGGGCCTGAAGTCGACACGGTGCGCGACGCGAACCCTGTCGCGGTGATCAGCGACGCGTTCTGGCGGGAGCGCTTCGGCGGCGCCGGCGACGTGATTGGCCGCAGCCTCCGCATCCTGAAGACCTCGTACGAGGTCGTTGGCGTCGCGCCGCCGCAATTTCACGGCGAGACGGTCGGCGACAATCCCGACGTGTGGGTGCCGCTCACGATGCAGGCCGAAATCTTGCCGGGACAGGATTACCTCGCACAGGAGACGAAGCCATTCCGCAAGACCGAGTGGTTGCAGGTGATCGGCCGGCTGAAGCCAGGCGTCACCGTGGCGGAAGCCAGGGCGAGCGTCGAAGTCGAGTTCCACCAGATGATGCAGGCCCAGGCCGGCGGGATGTCTGCGCGGGAGCAGCGACAATTCCTGAATCAGCACCTGGCCGTCACGCCTGGCAGCCACGGCGCCTCCACCCTCCGCGGCGATTTTGGCAAGCCGCTGGAAATCCTGATGGTGGTCGTGGGCCTGATTCTGCTGATCGCCTGCGCGAACATCGCCAACATTCTCCTGGCCCGCTCCGCCGCGCGCCGGAAGGAAATGTCGATCCGGGTCGCTCTTGGAGCCGGCGCCCCGCGCCTGTTCCGACAAGTGCTCACCGAGAGCCTTCTGCTCGCCGCGATTGGCGGCGCCGTGGGTCTGCTGCTGGCGCACTGGGCCGATGCGGCCCTGCTGCGCATGGTCTCGACGACGTCGAATCGGGTTCGCCTCGACGTTCACGCCGACGCGGGCGTCCTGGCATTCACGTGCGGCGTCTCGTTGCTCACGGGAGTGCTCTTTGGCCTGGTTCCCGCCCTCCAGGCGACGCGCGCTGATCTCATCGGCGTCCTGAAGGGCACGTCGCGCGGCATTGCCGGCACGACCGTCCGGTCAGGAGGGCTGCCCGCAGGCAAGGTCCTCGTCGTCGCGCAGGTCGCCTTGTCGCTGGTGCTGCTCGTCGTGGCGGCGCTCTTCGTGCGCAGCTTTCGCAACGTGTCGTCGACGCAGCTCGGCTACGACCGCGACCATCTGCTGGAGTTCTATTTGAACCCCGTCTCGTACGGCTATCGCCCGACGGAGCTTGCGGCGCTCGACCAGAACGTCCTCCTCAGAATCGGCGCCATACGCGGCGTCCGTGGCGCGACCCTCACCGACAACCCGTTGATGAGCGGCCGCGATTCGAATTCGCCCGTGACCGTCGAAGGGGAGAAGCCGCTGGCTGGCGACGCTGCGGACGCCCGCTGGGATTTGGTCGGCCCCGATTTCTTCTCGACCACTGGAATTCCCATTCTCCAGGGACGAGAAATCACCGGGCGCGACAGCGGCACGCGAGAGCGCGTGGGCGTGATCAACGAGACGATGGCGCGCAAGTTCTTTCCGCAGGGAAGCCCCCTGGGTCGCCACGTGTTCGTCCACACGGCCTCCGGCGACGTTCCCTTTGTCGTCGTCGGGGTCGTACGGGACTCCAAACAGCACAGCGCGAAGGAGAAGCCTTCGCCGCGCTTTTACGTGCCGTACTTCAATCCGATCGGCAGCGACTGGACGTCGGGCGCGGCGATCGTCGTTCGCACGACCGGCGATCCGGCGTCGTTGTCGTCCGTCATTCGCAGCGTGGTGAAGCAGGCGGCTCCGAATCTGCCTCCTGTCACCATCGAGACGATCGACCAGCGTTTTGCCGATTCCGTCGTCATCGACCGCCTGATCGCGAATCTCTCCGGCGCCTTCGGCCTCGTGGCCGTCATCCTCGTGTGCATCGGCCTGTACGGCGTGATGGCCTACGCGACGTCGCGCCGCACCAACGAAATCGGTATCCGCCTCGCGCTGGGTGCGGACCGCGGGGGCGTCCTGTGGCTCATTCTTCGGGAGTCGCTGCTGCTCGTGCTGATCGGCGCCGCCATTGGAGTGCCGCTGGTGTTCGTCGCCGGCACGTGGATTTCCAGCCTGCTCTTCGGGTTGCACCCCGCCGACCCGGCGGCGCTCGCGTTCGCGATTGGCCTGATGTTCGTGGTCGGCGTGCTGGCCAGCTACATCCCGGCGCGCCGCGCCGCACGCGTCGATCCTCTCGCGGCGCTGCGCTCGGAGACGTAGGGAAGTCGCCAGCGACCCCCGTCGCACGCACCGTCCGCTTCACCGGTTAGTGTCTCTCGAGCGTCCGGAGGTTTACGATCGACTTCATGCTTGGGCTCCTCGTCGAGTGCCTGGGCGAGATTCTCTTCGCCATCGCAGGCGCCGTTCTGCAGGAAGCGATCAGTGACGAGGCGCAGTCGAATCGGTGGCTCGCCACGATCGGCTACTGTCTTATGGGTGCGATCGCCGGCGCCATCAGCCTGCTCGTGCTGCACCGGCACGTCGCACCACGCCTCATCGTTCCTGGGGTCAGCCTCATCATTGCGCCCGTGTGCACCGGCGCGGTCCTGAACATTCTCGGCAATTGGTGGGTGCGCCGCGGGAACGTGCGAATGGCGCTGTTCACGTTCTGGGGCGGTTTCTGGTTTGCTCTTGCAATGGCCACGGTGCGCCTGACCGACGTCGAACATCTGTGGCGGCTCTGAGAGAATTGTGCAACGCAGCAATGATCCAGGCAGGCGACGGCCATCGAATAGCTGAGGGAATCTTTACGCCTGCGGAGATGCGCGATGTGGGTCAGCACCTATCGGCCGCGACGCTCGACCGCACGACGGCGGGCCGCAAGGTGGCAACCGCGGAGTGGGGCCCCTGGTCGACGAAGCGCGGTGTGTTGTACGCGCATGCTCCCGCGTGGGCGCTCGAGCAGGTGGTCGCGCTCCGTGTGAGCCTGGATGACTCGACGAAGGACAATGGCCCGTTGCGGGTGCTCCCGGACACGCACCGATTCGGACTCCTCACCGACTGCCAGATCCAATCATTGGCGCGTGAGAGACAACCGCTGGACTGTCTCGCGTCGTGTGGAGGAATCGTCGTCTGCGGCCGCTCACCGTGCACGCCTCGTCAAAGGCGCTCGTCGACCGCCTGCATGTCCGGTGTGAGCATCAGGTTTCCGAAACCCTCTTTTGCCGAAGCCAGCGTCGCGAAAATTCGTCCCCCGACCCTGACGTCGATCGCACCCATGTGCGATTCCTCCTCGGCGCCGTCGAAGCTCAACGCGATCCGTCGAAAATCAGCGGCGGTCATGAAACGATAAGGCCATCGGATCCTGGATCGGCGCGACCAGCCATATGAATCATCGCCGAATCCTACATGGATCGTCGCGCATCATCCATCGATGAAGGAGAGACGACATTGTCCAAGCTTCGCGTGAACGCCTTCAGCGTGTCGGTCGACGGCTTCGGCGCCGGACCCGAGCAGGACCGTGAGCAGCCGCTGGGCCGCGGCGGCGAACGGCTGCACCAGTGGTTCGTGCCGACCCGCACCTTCCAGCACAACGTTCTACGGAAGGAAGGCGGAACGACCGGCGTCGACGACGAGTTCGCGGTGCGCTCGTTCGAGAATCTCGGTGCCTGGATCCTGGGCCGCAACATGTTCGGGCCGGTGCGCGGGCCGTGGCCGGACGACGAGTGGAAGGGCTGGTGGGGCGCCAATCCCCCGTACCATGTGCCGGTGTTCGTCCTCACGCACCATCCGCGCCCTCCCCTGGAGATGGAGGGGGGCACCGTCTTTCATTTCGTCACCGACGGGATCGAGGCGGCGCTGGACCGCGCGCGGGCCGCCGCGCAGGGGAAGGACGTGCGGATCGGCGGCGGCGCGGCCACCATCCGTCAGTATCTGGAGGCCCGCCTCATCGACGAGCTGCACCTCGCGATCTCGCCGATCCTGCTCGGCCGCGGCGAGCCGCTCTTCGATGGGCTCGACCTTCCGGCGCTCGGCTACAGCGTGAAGGAGCACGCGTCGACCGAAACAGCGATGCACCTGGTGCTGACAAGGTAGGCCGCAGCGCCTCGGCACGCCGCATCTGCGCGCGACGGAACCCGCCGTCACCGCCGGTGTCCAACGTGACAGGTGGCGCGTTCGGGGCGTCGCGCTTGGACCTCGACGCTCGAACCGGCGCGCGATGGAGGTGCCGCATGCCCGGAGAGCTGTTCGGCGGCGTCGGAGCCGACTCGCGTGCGCGCTCGCGCACGCAGCGATCGTGGTCCCTTCTGCCCGTCTCGATCGCGGCGCACGTCGCCGTCGGGATCGGGCTGCTCGTGATTCCGCTCGTCGCCGCGGTGCCGCCGCCCGATCCCGTGCCACTGCATCCGGCCGCGTTCATCGCCGCGCGCGCTGTTCCGCCGGCGCCGATCGTGCGACCGCGCGTGGCGCCGGCTGCGTCACCAGTGCCGCTGACCCCTCCGGCGGCGATCCTGCCCGAGCATCCCTCGCCTGCGCCGGCGGCTGCTGCGGATCTGCCGGTCGAGGGCGGACTGCCCGAGGGTGCCTCGATCGGTGCGGGCACGGCGATGGGTCCGCCTCCCGCGATGCCGCCGCCCGCGCCGGTGCCGCCTGTCGCGCCACGCACCGTGCGCGTGGGAGGGGGCGTCGTGGCACCCGCGCGGCTCGCCGCCGTACGACCGATCTATCCGGCGATTGCGCGCGCGGCGCGCGTCGAGGGCACGGTGATCCTCGAAGCGGTGCTCGGCCCCGACGGCCGCGTCGAGGACATACACGTCGTGAAGTCGGTGCCGCTGCTCGATCAGGCCGCCATCGACGCCGTGCGCCAGTGGCGGTACACGCCAACGCGACTCGACGGGCAGCCCGTTCGGGTCCTCATGACGGTGATGGTCCGGTTCACGCTGCGCTGAGGTCGCCCACGCCGCTGGCCCCATGCGAGTGTTCATCCGTGTGGCGGCCCGCTCGTGCGATATAAAGGCGGGTGCATGTCGGCATGGCTGCGCGATCTCCGGCTGGCGGCGCGGGCCCTTCGCGCGACCCCATCCTTCACGGGCCTCGCCGCGCTGCTGCTCGCCCTCGGCATCGCCGGGGCCACGACGGTGTTTTCGATTGCGGATGCCGTCCTCTTTCGTCCGTTTCCCTTCGTCGACCAGGCGCGCCTCGTCATCGCCGGCGAAGACCAGCTCGTGCCGCAGTCCGAGGTGTCGTACCGCGACGTGGAGGACTGGCGCGCCGGCACACACGCATTCGAGGATCTCTGTCCCATCGGCTCCACTGAGTGGATCTGGGATCTGCGCACGGACACGGGCACGGTCCCCGTGCGATACCGCTCGGTTGGCGGCAACTTCTTCGATCTCCTCGGCGCGACGCCGCTGCTCGGCCGGACGTTTCATTCCGACGACGACCGTCGCGGCTCTGCGCGAACGATCGTCCTGAGCGACGGCTTCTGGCGCCGACAGTTCGGCGGCGATCCCGGCATGGTCGGCCGGACGATCACCCTCAGCGGCCAGACGTTCACCGTCGTCGGGATCATGCCCGCGGCGTTCATGTTTCCTGCCGGCACCGACGTCTGGACTCCGCTGGTGCCCGACCTGACGAGCATCGCGAACGGCATCCCGAACGGGCCGGTCGACATCTTCGATATCGGCGTTCTGTTCGTGGTGGGGCGATTGAAACCCGGCACGTCCATCGACGCGGCGCGGAGAGACCTGAACCGGGTGATTGCCGATCAGTCGCGGCGGACACATCGTGAGGCGCACGTCGAGTCCCGAGTCCGGTCGATCGTCGCGGCGATCCTCGGGCCGGCCCGCGCCGGCGTCTCTGCGTGGCTGGCTGCCGCGGTAGTGCTGCTGCTCGTCGCATGCGCCAACGTGTCAGGGCTCATGCTCGTCCGCGCGGCGGGGCGATCGCGCGAGTACGCCATACGCCTGGCGCTCGGGGCCTCGCGTGCGGCACTGGCGCGCCTTCTGCTGTGCGAGGCCCTGATCGTCTCGGCGCTCGCATCGGCGGGCGGGCTCGGCCTCACGATGATCGGATTGCCGGCGATCGTCTCGCGGCTGCCAGCGGATATTCCGCGCTTGTCGGACGCCGGCGTGAACATGGCGGCGCTTGGCGCGGCGGCGGCAACAGGCCTGCTGGCCGCGCTCGCCAGCTCGATCACGCCCGCGGTGGCGTTGACCATGCGCCAAATCGAGCAGGTGTTTCGCCGCGACGCGGCGACGGTCGTTCGCACTGGTCATCGCGCGCCACTGCGGCGTCTCCTGATCGCCGGGGAGCTGGCGGCCGCCGTCCTCCTGCTGACGGCTGCCGGCTTGCTCGCCCGCAGCGTCGGCCAGCTTGGCCGACTCGATCTGGGTTTCCAGCCGTCACATCTGCTTGCCGTGCACTTCGCGATGCCGGCCGGGCCGATCGGCGACACCGAGGCACGCCTGCTGTTGACGCGCGCGCTCGACGACCTTTCCACAGTGCCTGGCGTGATCTCGGCCGCCGGCGTGTCGCTCCGGCCGCTCCAGGGGCCGATTGGCCTGGACTCGCGCTTTCGCACCGAACGGCAGACGCCGGCCGAAGGCGGTCGGAATCCGTATGTGAACGTCGAGACGATCACGCCCGGTTATTTCAGGACATTGGGGGGCCGAATCGTCGAGGGACGGTCCTTCACCGATGCCGACCGTGCGGCGACGATGCCCGTGCTGATCGTGAGCGAGGGATTTGCGCGCCTCGCCTGGCCCGGCGAGCCGGCGCTCGGCAAGCGGCTGCAGGTGCCTGCACAGGACCGCGGACCAGGCGCGCAGCCGGTCTTCCGAACGATCGTCGGCGTGGCGGCCGACATGCGGTACCGGACGCTCGAGGCGCCGACGCCGACGATCTACGCCCCCTTCGCGCAGTCGCCGGATCGCATCGGCGATTTCATGTTCCGGACCGGCGTCGAGCCGGCAGCGCTCGCGCCCACGATCCGCCAGCGCACGAGGGCGCTCAACGGCCAGGGTTCCGTCACCGTGGACGTCATGGACGACGTGGTCTCGCGACTGGAGACGCCCTGGCGGTCGAACTTCTCGCTGTTCGTGCTGTTCGCGGGCCTGACGGTGGTGCTCGCCGCCGCGGGACTCTACGGCTTGTTGGCCTGGACGGTGACGGGGCAGGCGCGCGAGATCGGTGTCCGACTCGTGCTCGGCGCGACGCCCGCCCGCATCGCGACGGCCGTCGTCGCCGACGGCGCGCGGATGATCGTGGGCGGAGCGGCCACCGGCCTCGTGGCCGCGGCGCTGGCGGCCCGGCTGATGCGATCGCTGCTGTTCGACGTCAGCCCGCTGGATCCCGCGGCGCTCTGTGCCGCGCCGGTGCTGCTCGCCATCGTCGCGCTCGCGGCGACGGCGCTGCCCGCCATCCGGGCCTCGCGCACCGAGCCGGCGGTGTGCCTGCGTCGCGAGTGACGATCGCGCCCATCTATTCCCTCGATCGCTATAGCATAATCGGATATAGTGTCCGCGATGCGATCGCTGCCGCGCGCCACGTTTCACATCCTCGTCTCGCTCGCCGACCGCGACCGTCACGGGTACTCAATCCTGCTCGACGTGGCGGAACGCACCAACGGGGCACTCCGCTTGAGCCCGAGCAGTCTCTACGCGTCGATCAAGCGGCTGCTGGAGGACGGGCTGATCGAGGAACTGGCCGAGCGCCCCGACCCGCGCCAGGACGATGAGCGGCGGCGCTACTACCGGCTGACGCGGTTCGGGCGCAGGGTGGCCGAAGAGGAGGCTCGCCGGCTGGCGCGGTTGCTCGCCGACGCCCGGGCCACCGGGCTGTTGCGGACACCTTCGGGACGACGCCCGTGAAACGTCTCGCGACGTCGATCTTCGTCGCGGCGCTGCATTTGTATCCGGCGAGCTTTCGCGACGAGTACGCCGGCGAGATGCGGCGCGTGTTCGCCGACAGTCTCCGCAATGCTCTCGGGCCGCTGGATGCCGTTCTCGTCTGCCTCCACGCGATCGGCGGCGTTCTCGTCGAAGCGCCCAGGGAACATGGTGACCTCGTGCTGAACGATCTCAGGTACGCGTTCAGGACGTTGCGGAAGGCGCGGTGGTTCACCGCCACCGCCCTCATCACACTGGCGCTGGGGATCGGGACCAACACCGCGATTTTCAGCGTGGTCGAAGCCGTGCTGCTGCGGCAGCTCCCCTACGATCACCCCGATCGTCTGGTGATGGTGTGGGTCAGGAACCCCGAGCAGGGATTCGATCACGATCTCACGTCCTATCCGCGGCTGGCCGACTGGCGGACCGACAGCACGACCATCGAGGCATTTGCCGCCTACAGCACGGCCACGCACGTGCTCACCGGCTCGGAGTACCCCGAGCAGGTGCGAAGCGCGCGCGTGACAGGGAACTTCTTCCAGGTAATGGGCGCACGCCCGCTCGCCGGCACCGCGTTTTCGTCCGGCGACGACGCCTTCGGCGCGCCTCGCAAGGCGATCCTCAGCCATGGCCTCTGGGCCAGGCGGTTCGGCGCCGATCCGCGTATCGTCGGCCGCGCGATCACGCTGGACGGCCATCCGTACACGGTGGTCGGCGTCATGCCGTCTTCGTTCGTCTATCCGGCGCGCGACATCGATCTCTGGGAACCGCTCGCGCCGGACGCCGATCTGCGCGCGGCACGAAGCACGTTCTGGCTCTGGACCGTCGCCCGCCTGAAGTCCGGGGTGACGTTGGCGCAGGCGCAGGGCGAGATGGATGCGCTCTCGCGCCGGCTGGCGGCGCAATACGTCGGCGATCGAAGCCTCGGCGTCTCGCTCGTCGACCTGCAGGACGAATTGACCGCCACCGTCAGGCCCGCCCTGTTCGTCCTGGAGGGTGCCGTCCTCCTCGTGCTGCTCATCGCCTGCGCGAACGTGGCCGGCATGTTAATCGCGCGCGCGTCGGAGCGGGAGCGCGAGATCGCGCTGCGCGAAGCCCTCGGCGCGGGACGCGGTCGCGTCATCCGGCAGTTGCTGACCGAGGTGATGGTGCTCTTCGGGATCGGCGGCGCTATCGGTCTGGCGCTCGGCGCCGGCCTCGTACGGGCCGTCGTGCGCCTCGCGCCGCCCGCGCTGCCGCAGCTCCGCGACGTTCACGTGAACTGGACGGTCGCCGTGTACGCGGTGGTCGTGACGGCGTTGACCGCGCTCCTGTTCGGCGCGGTCCCCGCGATTCAGGCAACCAGGCGGGGCCGGGCCGATCTGATCCGCGGCGGATCGCGCATCAGCGGACACCGCGGCGCGGCATGGATCCGCACGGGACTGCTCGCGGTTCAGGTGGCGCTCGCCTTCGTGCTCCTGACCGGCGCGGGCCTGCTGCTGAGAAGTTTCGCGCACATGCAGGCGGTGGACCTCGGGTTCGATCCGGACCAGATGGTGGTCGGCCACGTCAGCCTGCCGCCCGCGAAGTACGACGCAGGGGCAAAGAGCGTCACCTTTTTCGAGAGCCTGACGGACCGGTTGCGGGCGGTGCCCGGCATTCAATCGGCCGCGGGCGCCACGTCGTTGCTCCTCAGCCGCCTGCCGGTCTCCGGGGACTTTCAGATCGAAGGCCGGGCGGAAGCGATCAGGACGCCGCTGACCTACGACGCGGTGACGCCGGGGTTCTTCCGCGCCATGAGGATTCCTCTGCTTCGCGGCCGGTACTTCACGGATGCCGACGGTGCGCACGCCGAGCGGGTGACGATCGTCAACGACACGACGGCCAAGAAATACTGGCCGGCGGGGAACGCGATTGGACGACGGATTCGTTTTGGCGCGACCAGTCCGTGGATGCGGATCGTCGGCGTCGTGGCCGACACGAAACGCGGGGGCATCGACGCGCCGGTCTTCACCGAATCGTACGAGCCGTTGAGGCAGGTCGCCCCGCTGAATCTGTGGATCGTCGTGCGCACGACGACGAATGCGCCGGCGAACGCCGTCCAGGCTCTCGAGGACGCCGTGCGCGCGATCGATCCCCAGCAACCGGTATCGCGCATGGGCTCGCTTCACGCCCTGCTCGACGAGACCATCGCGAGCCGCCGGCTCAATACGGTGCTGGTGGCGATCTTTGCCGCGATCGCCCTCATGCTGGCCGCCGTCGGGGTCTATGGCCTGCTGAGCTACGTCATTGCGCAGCAGCACCACGACATCGGCATCCGGCTGGCCCTTGGCGCGTCGAGGCAGGACATCATCGCCGCCACCGGCGCCCGGGCGATGGCAGCCGCCGGGGTGGGGGCCGCCGGAGGGATCATGCTCAGCGTGGCCGTCCGACGTGTGATCCACACCCTGCTGTTCGGCGTGTCGCCGGTGGATAGGGCCACGTACGCCGCCGCCGTTCTCATGCTTGCCGGCGTGGTCATGGCGGCCGCCTTCGTGCCGTTGAAGCGGGCGCTGCGCGTGGATCCCGTCGAGTCTCTGCGAGCGGACTGACGCACTCGTCGCGCCTCGCGTGCGCCTCTGTGCTACGCTGAAACCGAGCCAGACACCCGCATCCGAGCCCTGCTGTTCATCTTCTGTGCGTCCACGTGACTCTTTCGACGGCTCGTCGAGCGGTCCGAAGCGCGGTGCTGGTTTCCGTCCTCCGCCGCAGGCGTACGCACGCCGCGGCCGTCGCGTGCCGGGAGCGAAATCATGACGCTCGAGTTCGCCGGTCACATGTTGTGCTCGGCCGGCGTGAGCTACTTCCACGTCTATCCCAACGGCGACGTGTACCGCTGCCTGGCGGATTACAACGCCCGCCGGGCGCCGATGTTCAACCTCGCGCGCGACGGCTGGAAGGGGGCTGTCGATCCGACCGTGTGCGATCACGAGCGCTGCTACAACGCCTGCGACCTGGATTGGACGACGAAGTGGCAGGTCGACGGACAGGGGCGGCTGGAGAAGACCTTCGAAGGGCAGCGCAAGGACATCGAGAAGGAGGTCTCGCTCTTCCTCTGCTCGCAGCGTCTGGAGACGCCGCAGCGCCGCATGGCCTACTTCATCTGGTCGCCGACGCTGGCCTGCAATTACACCTGCGCCTACTGCGGCTGCGCGGCCGGCGAGAAGCGGGTGAGGAACGACTTTCCTTCGTCGGACCCCGAGTTGAGCGTCGACCAATGGGTCGACGTCTGGAGCGACATCCTGGATCGCTTCGAGTACGGCATCCTCAGCATCACGGGCGGCGAGCCGCTGCTGAGCGAAGCGACCATCCCGGTGCTCGGCCTCGTGACGCAGAAGTTCGCCTGCTACATGACCTCCAACATCAGCCGCAACATCATGGAGTTCACCCGCGGCCGCGTCCAGGCCGGCGAGCCTCGAGTGGTGGACGGGTTCGGCGAGGTGCCCATCGGGCTCTCCGGGATCAACTGCAGCCTCCATCCCACCTCGAAGGGATTCAACTGGGAGCTCTTCAAGGGCTCGATCCTCCTGCTGCGGAATGCGGGCTTCCAGGTCTCGGTCAACTACGTGGGCTATCCGCTCCAGCTCTATCTGGCGCCCGAGTACAAGGCCTGGTGCGAACAGAACCAGATCGCGTTCACCCTGTCGTCCTGGCAGGGGGTGGACAACGACGGCACGATCGCGCGCTACTCCTTCCCCGAGCGAACCTTCTTCGAGGAGATCGCGCCGTCGCACCGCAAGAAGGCGAACGAGCTGGTGTTCACGGAGTGTCGCTACGAGGTGACGCTCGACAACCCGAACACGCGCGTGCTGATGGCGGACGTCGTGACGCTGACGGGCCGCATCCGCAATCTGTCGGACACCGTGTGGGAGGTCGGCAGCGGACCCGGCCGGTGGAGCGTGGCCGCGTACCTCACTCGAATCGGGCGCCGCAAAGTGTGGGTGCGCGAGGTGCGCACCAGCCCGCCGGACTGCCGCGTGCCGCAGAGCGGCGAAATGGACTTCGTGCTGCCGATCGACACTCGCGGCCTGGCGCCCGGCATCTACGAGGTCTGGATCGACCTGCTGATGGACCGCCGGAACTGGATGGCGCTGCACGGGGCGGTGCAGGCCACCGCCACCCTGCGGATCGAGGCGTTCAGCCACGAGATCGCGGTGGACGCCGACGCCCTGACGCTTTCGCGCGGCGGCACGGCCGTTCTGGGCGGCACCGTGCGCAACACCCGCGGCAAGCCGTGGCCCGAGGGCACCGGCGGCGAGCCGCTGCGTCTGGGCGCTCGCCTGTTTCGGCAGTCCGCGCACGACCAGGCCGTGCGCGAATTCCGTGCGGCGCTGGAGCGACTGCCGGAGACCGCAGAGGACGAGGTTCCCTTTCGCCTGGTGGTCGATCCAGGCGAGCTGGACGCCGGCGCGTACGAGCTGTGCATCGATGTCGTGAAGGAGGATCAGTACTGGCTGGCCGAGAAGGGGGCGACGCCCAGGATCATCCCGGTGGTGATCGCGTGACGGACGGGATACCGGCGGCACGCCGATTCTGTGATTTCCGATCGAAAATCGTCAGGCGCCGTGTGCTCCGCACAGCGCAGGCCTTCCCGAAATGGCGCTGAATTTCCCCGCGTGTGTCAGGGTGTGCGAGGGCATGCCGCTTGCGGATTCGAGCCGCAAGGAGGCACAGCATTCATGGGTCGTACTATCGGTGCCGCGGTCGGCGCCCTGATTTTCATCCTGTTCGCGGCACGCTTCACGCCGTCGGCCGCAGCCGCTCCGGTGGTGTCGCGCGCGGCGGCCGTGCAGCCGCAGCCCGTGCCAGCGGCTGTCGCACGTCCGTCGGACGCGCCGCGCGTCGCCAGCCGACGGTAGCCATTTTTATCCGAGGGGCGTTGCCCCTCGGACTCTCCTACTCGCGGAGTTCCCAGCTCACCCCAGACGAGCGTCGCGGCGCGCGGACAGCGGGAGTCCGTGCGATCATCCGGTGATGGAGCTCTGCCCATGAGGTTGAATCACCTCGACCTTCAGGTGTCCGACGTCGACGCCGCTCGTGAATTCTTCGAGCGCTTTTTCGGCTTGCGATGCCGGTATCAGCGTCAGACACAGATTGCGATCTTCGAGAGCGACGACGGGTTCGAGTTCGCGTTGAGCAATCTGTTCAACTCGCCGGCCCCGTCGTATCCACCGGACTTCCACGTGGGATTCGCGCTGCAACACACCAGTGAGGTACGCGAGATCTACGAGCGCCTCGAGGCGGCCGGCGTCGCGATGAAGCTGGCGCTGGGCGTTCAAGGCCCGGCGTTCGTCTTTCAGTGTCTCGGGCCCGACGGGATCCCCGTCGAAGTCAGGGCTCCGAAGGGGAGCTGATTCAGCGCAGGGCTCAGGGTCAGCGTTCCAGATGGTACAGCGCGGCGGCGTTGTCGTGCATCACCAGGTGCGCGAGCCGCAAGGCGCGGGCGGGCGTGATCTCGCCGTCGTGGACCATGCCCGTGAGGGCGATGCCAATCGCTTCGCGCGCGTTGCGCGCGGCGAGGAACGTGGACTCCTCCCAACCGAGACTCGTACTGTAAGGGTAACCGTCCGTCGCGAAGAGCACCTTCTCCGGGAACAGCTCGAGCCATTCGCGCAGCCAGCTCGCGATCGTGCGCGCGGGAATGACGAGCGCCTGCTGCGAGAGGTCGAGATAGACGTTCGGCTTCTGCAGCAGCGCGCCGGTCTCGTGCACGAAGGGCCATCCGCCGTGCAAGAGCACGAAGTTCGTGCGGCGCATCGCCGGGTCGTTGAACAGCGGCTCCAGGTTCATCGGGTTGCCGCCTGCAATCGAGAAGTAGCTGCCGGCGCCCGCCATCGAGTGGAGGTGCACGGCCATCCCGAGGCGCCCGCACTCGCGCGCGATCGTGCGAAAGAGATAATCCTGAAGCGGTTTGTACGATGCCGGATCGGGCGGCGTGCGGCCGTCAACGAATTTCGCGTAGATCGCCGCGGCAGCGTCGTGCGACGGATTCCAGATGGCGAGCGACCGCAGATAGGCCAGCTCGAACTTGCCCGCGATCGCGCCCCCTGCATGCTGCCGCTGCAGCGTCGGCAGCACCACCCGGGTGACGTAGTCGTCGAGCGTCGCAGGCAGCCGTGTCAGACGGGCGTCGCGCATGTAGCGCGCACGGACCTTGTCTTCGAGCGCAAAGAACTGCTTACGGTCCGGCGTGGCGCCGGCCATTGCCGCATTGTTCAGCGGGAAGAGCAGCGCATCCTCGTAAGGCACCCAGAGAAAGCGCGGCGGCTCGACCCCGGTCCCCATCGCGACGCGGTTGGCCACCATCGTGCCGATACCCGATTTGTCGAGCACGTACGCCGAATAGTGCTCCCCCTCGCGCGCCTTGACACGCGCGCGTGCGGCATCGAGCTGCGTGATCTGCTCAGCGTCGAGCGGCGGTTTCAGGTCGACGCCGAAGAGCGCATGCCAGGCATCGGCGAGGGGCGGCCAGTCGGCGCGCAGCGCGACGGCGTCGGTCTGGGGGGCCATGTTGTCGACAGGCAGCGCATCGAACTCGCGATCGGTCGCATCGGCGGGGGGCGACAGAACGGGGTGCGCATGGTTGTCGATCGCGGCAATGCTGTCGAGTTCGTGGGCGATGGCGGGGTCCACGGCCGACTGCTGGACCTGGGCGGCCGCGACGAGGGTGAGGGACAGGGCGAGGAGCGCCACGCGAAGACTCATGCGCAACAGCCTATGCGATCCGGCGCGGAGGGCGGAGCGCGGAGGGCGGAAGGCGGAAGGCGGAGGGCGGAGCGCGGAGGGCGGAAGGCGGAAGGCGGAGGGCGGAGGGCGGAGGGCGGAAGGCGGAAGGCGGAAGGCGGAGGGCGGAGGGCGGAGGGCGGAGCCGTCAGACGGCGTTGTCGAGTCCGCCCGCCTGCGCTATGCTTCCCCTGGCGCCTGCAGGGCGCCTCCGGTCCGCGGGAAGGGCGGCGCCCACCTGCCATTCGGCGACCGCCACTCGTCACGCGACTTTCTTCAGCCCGCGATGCGGACACGGGCGGTTTCATGAAGGAGGTCGTCCATGTCCACGCGCCACCCGCACACGCCCACGAATCTCGAACAGCAGCGCAAGCTCGCGAGAGATCTGCTTGGCGACGCCCGGAACGGCGATCCCGCGGCGATCGCACGCCTCAAGGCGGTCCGATCGGACGCCGGCGCCCCGCGCCCGCTGCGCCTTGCGGATGCGCAGCTCGCCATCGCGCGCGAAGCGGGCGTCGACTCGTGGCCGAAGCTCGTCGAGCGCCTCCGGGCGCGCGACATCACGGCGTTCCGCGACGCGGTCTCGCACGGCGATGTCGGTGCGGTCACACGGCTGCTCCGATCGCCGCACGTAAAGGCGCAGGTCGACGCGCCGATGTTCGCGTTCGGCCAGCGGGCCGTACACGTCGCCGCGAAGAACGTCGCGATGCTGCAGGCGCTGATCGCCGCCGGCGCCGATCTTCATCTCCGGAGCGACTGGGAGAACGGCCCCTACGGCGTGCTGGACAACGCGACGGACGACACCGCGCGGTTCCTCCTGTCGCACGGCCTGACCCTGACCCCGAACGCCGCGGCACGACTGGGCTGGATCGACGAGCTGCGGCAGATGCTGGCGGCCGATCCCGCACTCGTGCACGCGCGCGGCGGCGATGGGCAGCAGCCGCTGCATGAGGCGGCCACCGTGGCGATCGCCGACCTGCTGCTGGATTACGGCGCAGACGAGCAGGCGCGCTGCATCGACCACAAGTCCACCGCCGCCCAGTACGCGCTCGCGGAGCGGCCGGACGTGTGCCGCCGCCTGCTCGAGCGCGGCGCCAGTCCCGACATCTTCATGCCGGCTCGGCTCGGCGACGCCGACCTCGCGCGACGCGTGCTGGACGCCGATCCGGATGCGATCGCCGCGCGAGTGAACGAGCCTGGGTACGCGCCCGTGCCGCCGCTCCATATTTACTGCTGGACCCTCGGATTCCTGGTGTCGCCGCACGACGTGGCGCTGAAGTTCGGGCATCGCGAGGTGTACGACCTGCTGGTGCGCCGCAGCCCGGTGCGCGTGCGCTTCGTCCATGCCGTCATGGCGGGGGACGAAGCCGGCGCGCGGGCGTTCCTCGACCGCGACCCGTCGATGATGACCTCGCTCGCACGCGCCGATCATTCGCGCCTGGCGCACGCGATCTTCGACGGCCGCCGTGAAGCCGCGTACCTCATGCTCCGGCTCGGCTTCGACGAAACCGCCGGAGCGGTGGATGGAGGCACGGCGCTTCACGCGGCGAGCTGGATGGGGGACGTCGGACTGGTCGAGGCGATCCTCGCGCGCGGACGCGTGCCGGTCGAAAGCCGCGACCCCGTTCACCGCAGCACGCCGCTCGGCTGGGCCGCATTCGGATCGGTCCATCGCCGGGCCCGCGGCGGAGATTACGCGGCCGTCGTCGATCGACTCGTCGCCGCCGGCGCGGATATTCACGCGCCCGGGAACGGCGAGCCGCTCTCGCTGCTCGAAATGGCCGAAGGAAATCCGGATGTGCAGGCGGCGCTGCGGAAGCACGGCGCCACGTCGTTGTGACCCTATGCGATGCGCGCACCCCGTGCGGGGCTCGGCGAGAGCGCCGGCAGCCAGACGTCGTACCAGTTCTGCTTCGCGAACTCCGACTTCGGGACGCCGCGCGGCGGCCGCCTGACCGTGCCGAGCCGCACGCCTTCACCAGGCGCGCGCGGTGTCCCGAGCCTGACGATCCTCACCGCCATCGCGTGTCCCCCGAGCGAAGCCGGACCGCACTTTACGGGTCCTTGATCACGTCAAACAGCTCCGCGTCATACGTGGACAAAGGCGCCGGCGAACCATGCTGCCATTCGACGCTGTAGCGAAGCGTGCCGGTGAGCCGCCCGAATCGGTCGCTCGTGGCCGTGAACGCCAGGATTCGCGTCACCTCCGGGCCGCCGCTCCCCGCCCGCGACATCTCACCGGTCAACTGCAGGGTGCTGCCGGCGTGTCCCGTGACGGGCACGACGCGCGAGTTGAGCGTCACCTGCCCGGAGACGTCTCCATTGTCGGTAATCGTCAGGGTCAGCGGGACCACCGAGCCCGTCTCGTCGGGGTAACAGTAGCCGTGCCAGCCGACGCATGCGCTGTCGCGCACGACGAAGCTTCCGCGCCAGGTGCCGGTCCAACCCGCCAGATCGCTCAACGGCCGCAGGGTGGCCGAGACGACCGTTGCCGCGTAAGAGACGGTGGCTATGGTGCCGGAGAAATCTTCAGGGCCCGACTCGGTGTACTCGACCGCGCCCGTCAGGCCGAGCGCCGGGTCGAGCGCGATCGAAAAGCTCGACACCTGCACCGTGCCGGGCTCCGTCGTCGATGCCGGACCCGAGGATCCCACCAACGTGACGTGGCCGTTCCCGTCCGAGACTCCGCCGACCTCGACCACGAGCCCACGCGTCTCGAACACGCCGCTCACGCCGGCGCCGGCCTGCGCGAGCCGCAGCGTGAACGCCTGGGTCGTGCCGACGCTCTCAACGCAGTGACGCCTGCTGTCACATTTCGTGATGCGGTACGTGCCGGCCCAGAGCCCCTGGAACGAGGCGACCGCTGGCGAGGGGCCCGATGGGGATGCGCCGCACCCGCCCGCGCACACGAGGGCGATCACCGTCGCGAGGCGTCGCATTGATGACATTATGCGCAAGATGACGCCGCGCGCGTTCGCGCGGATCTCACCGCCCGCCCGTGCCAGCGACGACCGGCAGCTCGATCGCGCTCTCGCGGCCCGGCTGCCATTCTACGCCGGCCGCTGTCGTGCCGATCACCGCACGGTGCACCATCATGAGAGCGGCGCACCCGCATCAACGAGCCCGACGACATTACTCGCCCGTTGACATAGACGCATATCAGGACGACGATACCTGCGCTTCATCGATAGTCCTGAGCGCGCTCGCCGACTACGTCTCGGCGGCCGTGCCGTGTTCGACAGGAAGACACGCATGAGTACCGAGAACGCCCACTGGTCCGAGGACTTCCAGGTGCTGCTGACCGAAGGCAGGGCAGCGGCCGACGCGCTGCAGGGGTTGTCCGAGGCGATCAACGGCCGGCTCGAGGACGACGTCGAAGCCGCCCAAGTCCACCGCCGAGTCAAGGATCTCCGTGACCATCTCGACGGCGTGAACAACGCGAGCGACAAGTTGTTCGAGCGCCTCTGTTCCGCACCTGTGCGGCGTTGGCTGGGCGGTCATCGGCTGACGCGCGAGGAGTACCACGTCATGGCAGCGGGCGGATTGATCGAGTACAACACCAAGGCCGCTTGTGTCTGCGCGTTCGACGACTTCGACGTGTGCTCCCTCTTCCAGTACGAGGATGAGACCCGCCGCTGCTATATCAATCCCAAAATGGACGTGCTCCCACCGGGAAGAATGCGATTGCGGGGTGGGATTGGAGAGCCCCCCGAAGAACTATCCTGGGATCGACTGCGGCCAGAGCAACAGCGCTTCTTTGCGACGTACCTGCCAGACGTCGCCGCGCGTTTCAAACGAAACGATCCGTGAGGACGGAATCCAGGGAGAGGACGATGGACGCGCTGATCGTGCCCTGCACCATGGAGAAGGTGTGGGACTCGAAGCCCGGCCCGGGAGCTGTCGCAGCGAAGGACGCGTGTACCAAACCGGCGTTTCTCGACTGGCAGTTCACTCTGGCACGATTCGAGAGAATCGTGCTCCTGGATCGGGATTGGTTCGCGCCACTCGTCCGAGCCGCTATCGACGACGGGATGTGGCGGCATTCGTGAGCTCTCAGCAGACTGACTACTGACAAAGCGATGGACCAAGGACAACTCACCTGGATCGCCAACTTCATCTGGGGCATCGCCGACGACGTGCTCCGCGACCTGTACGTGCGGGGAAAATATCGCGACGTCATCCTGCCGATGACGGTCCTGCGACGGCTCGATGCCGTGCTGGAACCGACCAAGCGAGCGGTGCTCGACATGAAGACGTCGCTCGACAAGGCCGGCATCACGAATCAGGACCCCGCGCTGCGGCAGGCCGCGGGGCAGGCGTTCTACAACACGTCGAAGTTCACGCTGCGCGACCTGAAGGCGCGCTCGAGCCAGCAGCAACTCAAGGCGGATTTCGAGGCGTACCTGGACGGCTTCTCGCCAAACGTGCAGAGCATCCTCGAGAACTTCGAGTTCCGGCACCAGATCCCGCGCCTCTCGAAGGCGGACGCGCTCGGCACGCTCGTCGAGAAGTTCACGTCCCCGGACGTCGACCTCAGTCCAGCGGGGCTCGACAACCACGGCATGGGCACCGTCTTCGAGGAGCTGGTCCGGCGCTTCAACGAAGAGAACAACGAAGAGGCCGGCGAGCACTGGACGCCGCGCGACGTCATCAAGCTCATGGCCGGCCTGATTTTCCTGCCTATTGCCGACCGGATCGAGTCGGGCACGTATCTTCTTTACGACGGCGCCCTCGGGACGGGCGGCATGCTGACGGTCGCCGAGGCGAGGCTCAAGGAGCTGGCGGCCGCGCATGGCAAGGAGGTGGCGACGCACCTGTACGGCCAGGAAATCAACGCCGAGACCTACGCCATCTGCAAGGCGGACCTGCTGCTCAAGGGGGAAGGCAACGCGGCCGACAACATCGTCGGCGGGCCGGAGCATTCGACGCTGGCGAACGATGCGTTCCCGTCGCGCGAGTTCGACTTCATGCTCTCGAATCCGCCGTACGGCAAGAGCTGGAAGAGCGATCTCGAGCGGATGGGCGGAAAGGACGGCATCAAGGATCCGCGGTTCGCGATCGAGCACGCGGGCGATCCCGAGTATTCGCTCGTCACCCGCTCGAGCGACGGCCAGATGATGTTCCTGGCCAACATGCTCTCGAAGATGAAGCACGACACCGCGCTCGGGAGCCGGATCGCGGAGGTGCACAACGGATCGTCGCTCTTCACCGGCGACGCCGGCCAGGGGGAGAGCAACATCCGCCGCTGGATTGTCGAGAACGACTGGCTCGAAGCGATCGTCGCGCTGCCGCTGAACATGTTCTACAACACGGGCATCGCGACCTACATCTGGGTGCTCACGAACCGGAAGCCGGCCCACCGCAAGGGACGCGTGCAGCTGATCGAGGCGACGCAATGGTCCAGGCCGCTGCGCAAGAATCTCGGAAAGAAGAACTGCGAGCTGTCCGTCGAGGACACTCAGCGTATCTGCGACACGTTCCTGAAGTTCGAGGAGACCGAGCAATCGAAGATCTTTCCGAACGCGACCTTCGGCTATTCGAAGGTCACCGTCGAACGCCCGCTGCGCCTGAAGGGCGTCGATCCCGAGCGCGCGTACTCTCCGAAGGAGATCAAGGCGTTGAAGGAGACGCGCGAGCGCGCTGAGGACGCGCCCGCGGTGATCCGGAAGATTCACAAGAAGGGAGCGGCCGCCGATCCGCTTCGTGGACTGTTCGCCGCGACAGTCGGCGGGAAGCGCGTCGTCGTCGAGTACGAGCCCGATTCAGAGCTGCGCGACACGGAACAGGTGCCACTGCTCGAGGGGGGTGGGATCGACGCGTTCCTGCGGCGCGAGGTGCTGCCGTACGCGCCAGATGCCTGGTACGACGCCGACAGCGTAAAGGTCGGGTACGAGATCAGCTTTACGCGCTACTTCTACAAGCCGCAGCCGCTGCGGACGCTGGAGGAGATTCGGGCCGACATTCTGGCGCTGGAGAAGGAGAGGGAGGGTTTGCTGGCTCAGATCATCGGTGGAGCGCGGGTGTGATCGATTCGTTGAAGCCGTATCCCGCGATGAAGGATTCCGGCGTGCCGTGGCTGGGGGATCTGCCGACGCATTGGGCCATCAAACCTGGGCGGGCGTGCTTCCGAGAAAAGCGCGTTCCCAATGTGGGCCTTTCTGAGGCCACGGTACTGTCGCTGAGCTACGGAAGAATCGTGGTCAAGCCTGCGGACCGCCTGCACGGTCTCGTGCCGGCCTCTTTCCAGACGTACCAGATCGTTGTACCTGGGGACATCGTAGTTCGTCCGACGGACCTGCAGAACGACTGGAATAGCCTCCGCTTCGCATTAAGTCGCGAGAGAGGGATCATTACATCCGCATATCTCTGCTTTCAGACCACGTCTGACTTGACGCGTGAGTACGGCTATTGGCTCCTCCACACGTACGACCTGATGAAGGTTTTCTACGGGCTGGGCTCGGGTCTCCGACAGAGCCTCGACTGGGGAGATTTCAAGTATCTCGCGTGCCTTGTGCCTCCGCTCCGCGAACAAGCTGCGATTGCCTGTTTCCTCGGGCACGCGGACCGGCGGATCCGGCGCTACATCCGCGCCAAGCAGAAGCTGATCAGGCTGCTGGAGGAGCAGAAGCGGACCATCGTCACTCACGCGGTAACGCGAGGTCTCGACCCGACCGCCCACTTGAAGTCGTCCGGTGTTGCGTGGCTCGGCGATATTCCTGCGCATTGGAATCTGATTCGTTTCAAGTACCTGGCGTCGCGAATCGTCGACTGTCTACATGCCACGCCTGTGTACTCGGCGGACGGCCAATATCCGGCTATCCGCACCGCGGACATCTCCCCAGGGACGATTCGTCTGAACGGTGCTCGCCGCGTCAACGAAGACGTGTATCGCGAGTGGGTTCAGAGACTTGAACCAGCCGCAGGCGACATTCTCTACTCGCGTGAAGGCGAGAGATTTGGCATCGCCGCGTGCGTCCCGCCACATGTTCACCTATGTATTTCGCAACGAATGATGATCTTTCGGATTCGCGATCAGCACGACCCGCGCTTCATCATGTGGCTGCTCAACAGCTCCTCGGTCGTTGCCCAGGCAAATCAGGATCTGATGGGCGCAACCGCGCCTCACGTGAATGTATCGACGATCCGCAATTTCACGTTGGCCGTTCCGAGCCACTCAGAGCAGACCGCCATCGCCGACTACATCTCTCGCAACACATCCGGTTGTGTCGAGACAATTGAGAGCGTCAGACGAGAACTGGACCTAATTCGGGAGTACCGCACCCGCCTGATCGCCGACGTCGTCACGGGCAAGCTCGATGTGCGCGAAGCGGCGGCGCACCTGCCCGAGGAAGCGGAGGAGCCGGAGGAGTTGGACGAAGGGTCCGAGACAGCGTCGGACGAAGCCGACGAGGAGGCCCAGGCGGTTGCCGAGGAGGCCGGCACGTGAAGGGGGTTGGCGGCGGCGTTTGGCCGCGTCGGCCATTTGACTCACAATGGAGCGGAGCAGGAGCCCTGACATGCCCCAATTGACGCGTATCACTCGCGATCCCCGCATCATGGGAGGCAAACCCTGCATCCGCGGCATGCGGGTGACGGTCGGCACGATTGTGGGCCTCGTCGCCGCGGGTGTGGAGCGCAACGAGATCCTGCGCGATTACCCGTATCTCGAGGCGGATGACATCACCGAGGCGCTGGCCTACGCCGCATGGCGCGCCGAGGAAGTGGAAGTTCCGCTGGGCCGGCCGTGAAGCTGCTGGTGGACATGAATCTTTCGCCTGCCTGGGTCGCGGCTCTCGGTCGACGTGGGCTCGAAGCGGTTCACTGGTCCAGCATTGGGGCTCTCACGGCGCCGGACGATGAGGTGCTCGCCTGGGTGAAGCAGCACGAGTGTGTGCTGATCACGAGCGATCTGGACTTTTCGGCCATTCTGGCCGCGACGGGCGATGGTTCGCCAAGCGTCCTCCAGGTCCGCACACATTCTCTCAATGCGGACGCCACGGTCGACCTGGTGGTGAACGCCATCCAAACGCATCGACTGTACATCGAGCGCGGCGTGCTCCTGTCGATCGATGAAAGCGCTGCCCGGGTCAGAATGCTGCCTCTCAATGGACCGGCAGGCTCATAGCGGGAGCCTACATGGCTCATACCGACACCACGGAGCGCGGTCTCGAAGAACTGATCGTCCGGGCCATGACGGGACGGACCGACGTCCTGGTGCCCGCGCATCGCGCCACCGAGACCGCCGTTCCCGTCGCCGGAGGCACCGGCTGGCTGCTCGGCGACGCGAATCACTACGACCGCGAGTACTGCCTCGATCTCGTCCAGCTGCGCGGCTTCATTCGCTCTACCCAGGAGCACCTGCTGGACCCGCTGCAGCTCGAGACGGACGGGCCGACGCGGCGGCAGTTCCTCGCGCGACTTCAAGGCGAGATCACGAAGCGCGGCACCATTGACGTGCTGCGTAACGGCATCAGGCACGGTCCGCACCACGTCGATTTGTTCTACGGGACGCCATCTCCCGGCAACGAGAAGGCGGCCGAGCGCTTCGCGTGCAACCGCTTCAGCGTCACGCGCCAGCTCCGCTACAGCCGCGACGAAACGCAGCGCGCGCTCGACGTGGCGCTGTTCCTCAACGGCCTGCCGATCGCCACCTTCGAGCTGAAGAACCGGCTGACGAAGCAGACCGTCGGCGACGCGGTCGAGCAGTACAAGCGCGATCGGGACCCGCGCGAGAAGCTCTTCGAATTCGGCCGTTGCGTCGTGCACTTCGCGGTCGACGACCAGGAGGTGCGCTTCTGCACGCACCTCCTCGGCAAGGCGTCCTGGTTCCTGCCGTTCGACCAGGGCTGGAACGACGGCGCCGGCAACCCGCCGAACCCCGCCGGCCTGAAGACCGAGTATTTGTGGAACCGGATCCTGACGCGCGATGGACTGACCGACATCCTCGAGAACTACGCGCAGGTCGTCAAGACGAAGGATCCGAAGAGCGGCAAGAAGAAGTCGATTCAGATCTGGCCGCGCTATCACCAGCTCGACGTCGTGCGCCGTCTCCTCGCGGACGCGCAGGCGCGCGGCGCCGGACGGCGGTACCTGATCCAGCACTCGGCGGGCAGCGGGAAGTCGAACTCCATCGCGTGGCTCGCGCACCAGATGATCGGTCTGAAGAAAGACGATGCCGTCGTGTTCGACTCGATTGTCGTCGTGACCGATCGGCGCATCCTCGACCAGCAGATTCGCGACACGATCAAGCAGTTCGCGCAGGTACGCTCGACCGTTGGACATGCCGAGCATTCAGGGGACTTGCGGAAGCTCATCGCCGAAGGCAAGAAGATCATCATCACGACGGTGCAGAAGTTCCCGTTCGTCGTCCAGGAGATCGGAAGCGAGCACCGCGGCCGGCGCTTTGCCATCGTGATCGACGAGGCGCATTCCAGCCAGGGCGGGAAGGCCTCGGCCGCCATGTCCACCGCGCTCTCGGAGGCGGGGAGCGAGCCGGAAGAAGAGGACGAGACGCTCGAAGACCGGATCAACCGGCTGATGGAGTCGAAGAGGCTCCTGCCGAACGCCAGCTATTTCGCCTTCACGGCGACGCCAAAGAACAGGACGCTCGAGATCTTTGGCGAGCCGGAGCCGCAGGCCGACGGCACCGTCAAGCACCGGCCGTTCCACGCCTACACGATGAAGCAGGCCATCCAGGAGGGCTTCATCCTCGACGTCCTGGCGTCCTACACCCCCGTGGACAGCTACTACAAGCTGGTCAAGACCGTGGCGGAGGATCCGGAATTCGACACGAAGCGCGCGAAGAAGAAGCTCCGGCGCTACGTGGAGAGCCACGAGCACGCGATCCGGCTCAAGGCCGAGATCATGGTGGACCACTTCCACGAGCAGGTGCTGGCGCTCGACAAGATCGGCGGCGAGGCGCGCGCCATGGTGGTGACGAGCGGGATCGAACGCGCGATCCACTACTTCCACGCCATCCGCGATTATCTGGGAGAGCGCAAGAGCCGCTACAAAGCGATCGTCGCCTTTTCGGGCGAGCACGAGTACGGCGGCGCGAAGGTGAGCGAAGCGTCGTTGAACGGGTTCCCTTCCACCCAGATCGCCGACAAGATCGAGGAGGACCCCTATCGCTTTCTGATCTGCGCGGACAAGTTCCAGACCGGCTACGACGAGCCGCTGCTCCACACCATGTACGTGGACAAAGTGCTCTCGGGCATCAAGGCTGTCCAGACGCTCTCGCGCCTGAACCGCGCGTCCCCGAAGAAGCACGACGTGTTCGTGCTCGACTTCATGAACGACGCGGACACGATCGAGAAGGCCTTTGCGGATTATTACAGGACGACCGTTCTGTCGCAGGAGACGGATCCGAACAAGCTGCACGACCTGCAGGCGTCCCTCGACGGATATCAGGTGTACTCGCCGACACAGATCGACGACCTGGTCTCGCTGTACCTGGGCGGCGCGGATCGCGGCACGCTCGATCCGATTCTCGATGCGTCCGTGGCGGTGTACTGCGAGCAGCTCGACGAAGACGGGCAGGTCGACTTCAAGGGGAAGGCGAAAGCGTTCCTGCGCGCGTACGGCTTTCTGTCGTCCATCCTGCCGTACACGAATGCGGACTGGGAGAAGCGATCGATCTTCCTGAACTTCCTCGTCTCGAAGCTGCCGGCCCCGAGGGAGGAGGACCTGTCGAGGGGGATCCTGCAGGCGATCGACATGGACAGCTACCGGGTCGAGAAGAAGGCCGCGATCAGGATCCAGCTTCCCGATGCGGACGCCGAAATCGAGCCGATGCCGACCAGCGGCGGCGGCTACAGGCCGGAGCCCGAGATTGACCGCCTCTCGAACATCCTGAAGGTGTTCAACGAGCAGTTCGGCCACATCAAGTGGAGCGACGAGGACCGCATCCGCAGGCGCATCACCGAGGAGATTCCCAGCCGGGTCGCGGCGGACCACGCGTACCAGAACGCCAGGCGCAACTCGGACGAGCAGAACGCCCGGGTCGAGTTCGAGAACGCGCTCAAGCGGGTGATGGTCGGGATGATGAACGACGAAACCGAGTTGTTCAAGCAGTTCATGGACAACGAGGGTTTCCGGCGCTGGCTGACCGATACGGTTTTCAACATCACGTACGATCAGCCAGGCCCCGCCGCTTCCTGAGTCCCGGTTTCGCGACGATTCGCGATTTCAGCGCCCGCTTGTGGCTGGAGCCGCGAGCACGGGCAGCTCGATCGCGCTCTCGCGGCCCGGCGCGTGATAGATCCGGATGGTCGCCTTCCGATAGTCGCCCGGCTTCGCGAAGAAAATGCTCGGCACGAACGTCTGCGGATTGCGATCGTAGAGCGGGAACCAGCTCGATTGCACCTGCACCATGATCCGATGGCCGGGCAGGAACACGTGGTTCGCCGTCGGGAGCGCGAACCGGTAGACGAGCGGCTCGTTGGGAACGATCGCCTTCGGCGTCTCGAGGCTCTCGCGGTAGCGGCCGCGGAAGATGTCGGCCGCGACCATCAACTGATAGCCGCCCATTTCCGGCTGCGCCGCCACTTCGGGCGGGTACTCGTCGATCAGCTTCACGACCCAGTCGCCATCGGTGCCGGTCGTCGACGCGACCAGGTTGACCATCGGCTGTCCGCTGATCGCCAGCGGTTCTTTCAACGTATCGGACGCGAACGCCAGGACGTCGGGCCGGCCTGACACCTCGCGTTGATCCCCCGTGAGCCACGTGTGCCAGCCGGGATCCGGATACCGGCTGGGCCGCGGCCGGTACGGCACCGGCTTTGAAGGATCGGACACGTATTCGTCGTACGCCCCGCCGCCCGACGCCGGTGCGGTGAAGCCAACCTGGAGCCCCGGCTCGAGATAGAGCTTCCGCGTCTGGGCCTGCGGCCAGGCCTTCAACCGTTCCCATTCGTTCGTGCCGGTCTCGAACGCCGTGACCGGCGAGACGTCCATCGGCGGCGCGCCGTCCTTCAGGTAGTGCGCGAGGAACGGCGCGAGCACGTGCTGGCGAAACCAGAGCGCCGTGTCGCTGCCGAAGCGGACGGCGCCGAGCGAGCTGCCCTCGTTGATCTCCTGGCCGTGGTACCACGGCCCAATCGCCAGATACAGCAGGTCGTTCCCCGTGTCCTTCGGTTCGACCGCGCGATAGACGGCCATCGCGCCGTAGATATCCTCCTGATCCCAGAGCCCCGCGACGATCATCGTGGGAACTTTCAGCGGCTCGTGCGCGAGGATCGTGTCCATCGCCTGCTCCTGCCAGAACGCGTCGTAGCTCGGGTGCGCCACGAGTTTTCGCCAGAAGCCGACCTGATCGAGCCCGCGCGCCTGCGCCAGCGCGCCGGCGGATCCCGCCTGCATGAACAGGTCGTAATCGTCTTCGAACGCGATCGGCCAGTGGATGTCGTTGGATCGCGACGCTTCCTGCTCGTAGATGTACGACATCATCTCCTCGCGGAACGCGCCGTTGTGGAACCAGTCGTCGCCGCGCCAGCCGTCGACCATGGGATTCATCGGCACGGCGACCGCGAGCGCCGGGTGCGGGTGCACCAGCGCCATCAGCGGCAGGAACCCGTCGTACGAGATCCCGAGAATCCCGACCTTGCCGTTCGACTCGGAGACGTGCTTCACGAGCCAGTCGATCGTGTCGTAGGTGTCGGTCGACTCGTCCACGTCGGTCGGATTCAGCGGCCCGTGCAGCGGCCGGTTCATCACGAAATCTCCCTCCGAGTGGTACTTGCCCCGGATGTCCTGGACGACCCGGATGTAGCCGCCGTCGACGATGACGTCCGCGGCGTTGTCGTACCCCTGCAGGATGGGCTCGAGATGCGTGCTGTGCTCGTGCGTCGTCAAAGCGTCGGCATCGTAGGGCGTGCGGGTGAGGAGCATCGGCGCACGGCTGGCGCCTTTCGGCACGAGGATCACGGTGTGGAGCTTCACGCCGTCGCGCATCGGGATCATCACGACGCGGCGCTCGTAGTCGAAGCTGGTCGTGACCGGCGTAAAGGTTTGCGGAATTTCGCTGGGCAGCGTCTGCTGTTGTTGCTGCGGCTGTTGGTGCGCCGCCAGCGGCACCGCCGCGCACAGCGCGACCGCGATTGCCACCCACCCAAGGCGTCTCATGGTTTCCTCCTCGCCGCGCCCGCCAACGCGCGCGCCGCGACCATTATGCGTCAGCCTGACGCCCGGGGCCGTGCTGGATTCCCGATCGCCCGCGAGCGAGGCGTCATCCACCCGCCATCCCGGGTCAGGACGACGCCTCCCCGAACCCGAGGAGCGCCCACCGGCCGATTTCGTCGATTGCCCCGGTCGTGCTAGATTCTCCGCACCGCTTTTTCAATTCGACCAAGGGGTGTGCAGATGAAAACGCTCCTGTTCGCGGTGTGCCTCACGCTGTCGGCCGCCGGCCCGGCGTTCGCCCAGAGCGAGGCGCAACTCCGGGACGCCTTCGAAGGCAAGTCCGTGACGGTCAAGATCGACATGCCGGGTACCTCGGACGGCATCGACGTGTTCCCCGGCGCCCGGCGGCCGATCGACATGGAGGAGTATTCGCGCCGCATCAAGGCGTCCGGGGTCGCCATCCATTCGGGCGAGACCGTGATGGTGACCAAGGTGCACGTGAAGGACACGCTGATCGAGTTCCAGCTCGCCGGCGGCGGCTTCGGCACGTTCGGCGACGATACGAGCACGAGCGTGTACGTGCCGTCCGTGTCGAAATCCCGACATGAGAAGGAGCTCGAACGTGCGGTGAAGGACGAGCACGATTCCGGGCGCCGGCGGCGGCTGCAGCACGAACTCGACGACGTGCGCGCCGAGCGGGAGCGCGAAGACGCCAACAACCGCGCCGAGGCAGCCACCGCCGAGGAGGCGAAGAAGGCGCGGGTCGCCGACCAGCGGCTGCGCGGCGGCTCGCGCTTCAACATCCACTACGAGGACGGCCTCCCGGCCGGTCTCGGGCCGGACGGCGTCATGCGGGCCCTTGCCGACTACGTCGACTTCGCCGCCGCGCCGGATGCGGCGGACGCCCCCGTCGCCGCGAGTCCGGCTCCCGCGGCTGGCGGCTCCGGCGCCCTGCGCAAGGGGATGACGATCGCCGACGTCGAGGATTTGCTCGGCCGGCCGGAAAAGAGCGTGGAACGCCAGGAGGGTTCGCTGAAGGTGGTCGCCGCCACGTACTCCCTCGACGATCAGCGCATTACCGCCGAGTTCGTCGAAGGCGTGCTGGTGCGGTACTCGATCGCCTCGAAGTAGCGGGGTCAGGCGCGCTTCGTCGAAACGGCGTCGGCGCGCCGGCGTTGCGGCGCTTCAGAATCGCAGCACCTGCTCGACGGCGCTCCGGAGGTCCTGGACGGATGGCAGCACCGCCAGTTCCAGATTCGGCGCCGCGGGCACGAACGAGTCGCGAGCGCCCGCGCGCACGATGGGCGCGTCGAGGAACTCGAAGCTGTTCTGCGCGATTCTCGCCGCGACCTCCGCGCCGAACCCCATCGTCAGGGTGTCTTCCTGCGCGATGACGACGCGGCTGGTCTTGCGCACGCTGGCGTCGATCAACGCTTCGTCGAGCGGCACGATCGAGCGGAGATCGATGATCTCGAGCGATCGTCCCTCGGGCTCCATCTGGCGCGCGAGCTCGAGCGCGAGATAAACGGTGCTGCCCCAGGCCACGATCGTCACATCGGTGCCGGCCTGGCGGATGCGGCCGCGCCCGAACGGAACCACGTAGTTCGCGTCGGGTTCAGGCGCCTTGGCCTGGATGCGGCGGTACAGGCCCTTGTGCTCCAGGAAGAGGACCGGATCCTTCGCCCGCGCGGCCGCCTTGATCAGCCCCTTCGCGTCGTCGGCGCTGCTCGGGAAGAGGACGTACCAGCCAGGCACGTGCGCGAAGATCCCCTCGACGCACGCGGAATGCCACGGCCCCCCCTTGATGTAGCCGCCGGTGGCAATCCACACCACGACCGGGCAGCTCCACGTCCCCTGGCTACGCCAGCGGACAGTGGGGATCTCGTCGCGCATCTGCATGAAGCCGGGCCACAGGTAGTCGGCGAACTGGATCTCGACGACCGGCTTGTACCCGGCGATTGCCATCCCGCCCGCGACCCCCACGATGCTGGCCTCGGCGAGCGGCGAGTTCATCACGCGGCCCGGGAAGGCGTCGGTCAGGCCGCGGGTGACGCCAAACACGCCTCCCTTCGGGTCCGCGATGTCCTCCCCCCACATGACGATCTTCGGGTTGCGCTCCATCTCTTCGCGCAGCCCGTGCTTGATCGCGTCGATGAGGGTGATCGGTTCCGCCGAGATCGAGTGAGGAACCGGCGGCTCCTGCCCGACCGTCGGGTCGGGCGCGAAAATGTGCGCCAGCAGATCGGCGGTGGAGGGGAGTGGCGCCGCGTCGGCCGCGTCGGCGGCACGGTCGACCTCCTCTTTGATCGCGGCCCGGAGCGACTCCACCGCGGCGGGGTCGAGGGCGCCGTGGTCGAGCAGGTAGCGCTCGGTGACGAGGACGGGATCGCGCGCCGCGGCGTCTCCAGCTCGCGGGAGCTTCGATACTTGCGCTGATCGTCCGAGGACGAGTGCGGATCCAGCCGGACGACCGACGCCTCGACGAGGGCGGGGCCGCCCCCCTGCCGCACGCGCTCGATCACCGGCGGCACCGTGCGATAGATGGCGTCGAACGCGGTGCCGTCGACGGAAATCGCCGGGACGTCGAATCCCTGCGCGATCCGCGCAATCGACGACGCGGTCTGCTCGCGCTGCGGCACGCTGATCGCGTAGCCGTTGTTCTGCACGACGAACAGCACCGGCAGCCGCTCGCGCGCGGCCCAGTTGAGCGCTTCGAAGAACTCCCCCTCGCTCGTCGCCCCTTCGCCCGATGAGGCGTACACAATCGTCCCCGGCGCGTCCCGGGCGACGGCGCGCGCGGCGCCCACGGCCGGCAGATACTGAGTGCCGGTGCAGGCCGTCTGCGCGACGAGATGGAGTTCGCGCGACGAGAACTGCTCGGGCATGTTGCGGCCGTTCGAGTTCGGATCCCCCTCGCGGCTCAGCATGGCGAGGAAAAGATCGACGAGCGGCAGGCCAATCCCCATGGCGAGGGCCTTCGAACGGTAGTAGGTGAAGAACCAGTCGCGGCCCGGTTCGAGCAGCAGCGCCATCGCGGTCTGCAGCATCTCGTGGCCGCGCGTCGATGCGTGGAACGGACACTTGCCCTGGCGTACGAAGATCTTCAGCCGTTCTTCGACATAGAAGACCGTGAGCATCTTGCGGTACAACTCGAGCGTGAGGGCGTCGGGTGCGGTGCGGGACGGTGTGGACTGGTCGACAGCCATGGACAGCGTGCCTGAAAAATGCGGCCTGGCCTCAGTCTACGTCATCCCCCCGCTCCAGCGCCGCTCGCGGACCGAACAACGAGCCTGATGCGCGCCGGAGGGACAGGAGAAAGGCGGGGTCACCATGTGCCGGAGATTCGCGGTCGGCGATCGCGTGTCGTGGAATTCCGAAGCCGGACGGGTACGCGGCGTCATCACGAAGGTGATGACCGCCAACTTCCGGTGGAAGGGTTACGTGCACCACGCGACCCTCGCCGATCCGCAGTATCTGATTCAGAGCGAGCGCACGGATCATGTGGCGGCCCACAAGGGATCCGCCTTGCGCCGTCTGGCCCCCCTTTCGCGCTGAGGACCGGACCGATCGCCAGACACGATCCTCGCCGCCATCTGCCGCGCCGAAGCCCACGTCAAGGCGTCTTTCGGCGCACGCGCGTGGTCGACGTTCGTTGGCCGGCGCAGTACAAACGCACCATTGCCGAAACGGTCCGGAAGACGAAGGATCGGCAGAGGCGTGAAGAACATGAAGCCAGCGAAGCGCACAGCGAACCGGGGTCCGTCGAGTCGTCGGCGTCGCAGCGCGAAGACGAGCGGCCGCGGGGGCGCCGCCAGCACGATCAACCTGCTGGTGATCGTGGACGCGACCGACGCCTCACGCGGGGCGGTGCAGTATTCGGGCCGGATTGCGGCCCGCGTCGCGGCGATCGAGTGTCATCTCGCCTGCATCGTGCCGCGTCTGCCGCCCGAATTGCTGGAATCCGGCGGGTCCGAGCTTCCGCGGCGAGAGGAGCAGATCGAATCGGACTTGTGGCTGGAGCAGCAGCGCTGGACGGCGACGATCGAGAAGGAGGCCAACCGGACCCTGCGCGCCGCGCGCGCGACGCTGGAGCGAGCCGGCGTGGCGTCGGGTCGCATTCACACGCGCGTGTGGTCGCCGAGCGACGCCAGCACGGCCGTCGATGACGTGCTGCTCCTGGCGCGGGACGCCGGATGCCAGACGGTGGTCGTCGGGCATCAGGCGCATCCGTGGTTTCGCGGGCTCGGCGCCGGACACCTGGCCGAACAACTCGTCAGGACGGCAAAGGGGCTTGCCGTGTGGGTGATCGGCTGACGCCAGGGCGATCTCGAAGCGTGCCTCAGGCCATACCGGTGACCGCCGACCGGATGAGGGCAATCAGCGGCGCCGGATAGACGCCGAACCAGACGAGCAGCACCGTCAGGGCCGCGAGCGTCAGGCCGGCCGCGAGCGGCAGGCGTGGCGCCGCCGCGCCGGCAGCCGCCTCTCCCGCCGGCTGCAGACACATGGCGACGATCACGCGCAGGTAGTAGAAGAGGCCAATCCCGCTCGTCACCATCATGACCACCAGCAGCCACCAGAGCGCGGCACCGCCGGCCGCGACCGTCAGATAGAACTTGCCGACGAACCCGGCCGTCAGCGGGATGCCCGCGAGCGACAGCAGCGTCGCGCTGAACACGGTTGCCAGCCACGGCCGGCGGCCAAGCAGGCCACGGTAGTCGTCAAGGGTCTCCGCCTCGTGCTCTCCCGACGACAGCACCGTGACGACGCCGAAGGCGCCGATCATCGTGACGAAATACGCGACGAGATAGAAGGCGACCGCCGTCGCGGCCATCGCGCCGCTCGCGAGAAAGGCGACCAGCAGGTAGCCGAGATGCGCGATTGACGAGTAGGCGAGCAGCCGCTTGACGTTGAGCTGCAGCAGGGCCAGAAGGTTGCCCCCCACCATCGAGGCAATCGACAGCAGCGCGAACACGAGGAACAGCGCGTGGTGGGCGCGCAGGTCGATTCCGGCAAAGAAGCGCAGCAGCAGCGCCAGCATCGCCCCCTTCGAGACGGTCGCGAGGAAGGCGGCGACCGGCGCAGGGGCTCCTTCGTACACGTCTGGCGTCCAGAGGTGAAACGGCACCAGCGCCAGCTTGAAGCCGAAGCCCACGACGATCAGGCCGACGCCGGCGAGCACCACCCGATCGGGCGCCGAGGCCGCGAGCCCTGCAAACGTCATCGTGCCGAGCTCCGCGTACACGAGCGCCATGCCGAAGAGCAGGAATGCGGCGGACGCCGCCGCGAGCACGAGGTACTTCACGCCAGCCTCGACGGCCTGCTCGCGCGTGCGCGGGTACGCGATCAAGCCATACAAGGACACGCTGAGCAGCTCGAGTCCCAGGAAGAACGAGACGAAGTGCGCCGCCGACACGAGCACGATGGATCCCAGCGCGGCGAGGAGCAGCAGCAGGTAGTACTCGTCGTGCGGCTCCGGCCGCTCGTCGAGATAGCGGATCGACAACAGCGCGATCGCGGCCGTGGCGGCCAGGATCAGGCCGGTGTAGAAGAGCGCATACTCGTCGACGACGAGCAGCGGCGCGGCGCGGTCCGGGGATCCGCCGGCAGCGAACAGCAGCGCGAACGCGACCGCGAGCCCGGCGAGCGTGAGCCCGATGGTGACGCGAGGGTGCCGGCCGATCGCGATCGCGATCATCAGCACGACGACCGTCGCCGCGACGGCGACCATCGGCGCGAGCGCGACGAAGCCGCCCGACGTCATCGCGCGGCCCCTTGCGGCCCGGTCGTCAGCGTCGCGACGACGGGGACGGCGGCGTCGATGACCGGCTGCGGATACACGCCGAGCCACACGAGCGCGACCACGAGCGCCGCCGTCATCGCCATCTCGCGGGCCCCGAGATCGCGGATGCGGATCGTCTCCCGCGACCGTCCCTGGAACGCGGCCTGGATCATCCACAGCGCGTAGAGCGTCGAGATGATCAATCCGATAGAGGCCAAGGCCGCCGCCGTCGGGCTGACCTGATAGGTGCCGATCAGCACGAGGAACTCGGCGACGAAGTTGCCCAGCCCCGGCAGCCCCATCGCCCCCAGTGCGAAAAACATCGTCATGCCCCCCATCCGGGGGACGATGGGCCACAGGCCGCCGAGTTCGTTGATGTCGCGCGTGTGGGTGCGCTCCTGGAGGGCGCCGACCAGGATGAAGAGCGCCCCGGTGCTCAGGCCGTGGCACAGGATCTGGAGGATGGCTCCCTGGAGCGCGAGCGCGGTGCCGGCGAACACGCCGATCAGGACGAAGCCCATGTGGCTGACGCTCGTATACGCGACGAGGCGCTTCAAGTCCGTCTGCCCGAACGCGAGCACCGAGCCATAGAGGACGCCGACGACCCCGAGCCCGATCGCCACCGGCGCGAACGACGCCGCCGCATCGCGGAAGAGCGGCAGCACGAATCGCAGCAGGCCATAGGCCCCGGTCTTGAGCAGCAGGCTCGCGAGCACGACGCTGCCGGCCGTGGGTGCCTCCGTGTGCGCGTCGGGCAGCCACGTGTGGACGGGCACCACGGGCAGCTTCACCGCGAAGGCGCCGAAGAACCCCAGCATCAGCCACCACCCGGTCGTCGGCGAAAGCGGCGTGCCGAGCAGCTGAACGTAGTCGAAGGTGTAGACGCCGGTCGCGCGGCCGTGGACCACCGACAACGCGACGATGGCGACGAGCATCAGGAGGCCGCTGATCTGGGTGAAGATGAAGAACTTCACCGCGGCGTAGATCCGCCGCTCGTGGCCCCACATCCCGATCAGGAAGTACATCGGGACGAGCATCATCTCCCAGAAGAAGTAGAACAGGAACAGATCGAGCGAGAGGAACACGCCGATGATCCCGGCCAGCACCCACATCAGATGCAGGTGGAACAGGCCGATGCGATCCTGGATTTCGGTCCACGAGCACGCCACGGCCATGATGCCGAGGAAGGCCGTCAGCAGCACCAGCAGCAGGCTGAGGCCGTCGAGGCCGAGGTGGAACCGGATGCCGAGCGCGTCGATCCATGGCAGGTTCAACTCGACGAGCCAGTGGCCGGGTGGTGGTGCGGCGGCGCTCCAGGCGGCGATCCACAGCCGCACCGCCAGCACCAGATCGACGATCGTTCCCGCGAGCGCGACCCACCGCGGCCACGCGCGGCTCCAGCGTTCGGCGGCCCACGCGAGGACGCCGGCGATGGCGGGAACGAGGATCAGCCAGGCGAGAATCATGTCCAGATCACGATCGTCGTAATGATGATGGCCCCGATGGTCACGCCAGCCGCGTAGGCGCGGATCCGGCCCGTTTCGGTGGCGCTGAGGGCGCGCCAGCCGGCGCGGCTGCTCCAGGCGAGACCGTCGTAGATCCGATCGACAACGTCGTGGCGATCGGCGAAGGCGAACCACACGACGGGCCGCACGAACACGTGGTCGTACAGCCAGTCGAAGCCCCAGCCCGCAAACCAGAACCGGCGGGTCACCAGGGCGGACGGGTGCCGCATGAGCGCCGTCACCGTCGCGCGGCGCCCGCCGTAGAGCAGCCACGAGACGTAGATGCCGGCCAGCGACACGAGCCCGGCGGCGATCTGCAGGCGTCCGAGATCGAGCGCGCGCGCCGGGATGGCCGCGACGGCGGGCAGCACCGGCAGCAGGAACCCGGTGAAATACGGCTTGTCGCCCAGCGTGGGGGGCAGTTCGACGAACCCGGCGACGATCGCCAGGACAGCGAGGACCACGAGCGGAAGCGTCATGCGCCACCCCGCACGTCCGGCCGGAGCGCGGTGCCGCTCGCCGAAGAAGGTGACGAACACCATGCGGAAGGTGTAGAGCGACGTGAGCAGCGCCCCGACCAGACCCGCGAGCCAGAGCCACGGTCCGCCGGCGGCGGACGACCAGGTGTCGAACAGGATGAGGTCCTTGCTGTAGAACCCGGCGGTCACGAGCGGCACGGCCGCGAGCGAGGCCGACCCGATCAGGAACGTCCAGAACGTGACCGGGAGATCCCGGCGCAGGCCGCCCATCTCGAACATGTCGTGCTCCTCGTGCATCTCGATGATCACGACGCCTGCGCCGAGGAAGAGGAGCGCCTTGAAGAACGCGTGCGTCATGAAGTGGAAGATCGCCGCGCTCCAGGCGCCGACCCCGAGGGCGAGGAACATGTAGCCGATCTGGCTGATCGTCGAGTAGGCGAGGACGCGCTTGATGTCGCGCTGCGTCAGCGCGCTGCAGCCCGCCAGCAGCAGCGTGGCCGCGCCGACGACCGCGACCGCGAACTGGACGGGGGGCGCGAGCGCGAAGAGCACGTGCGTGCGCGCGATGAGGTACACGCCCGCCGTCACCATCGTGGCCGCGTGAATCAGCGCGCTCACCGGCGTCGGCCCGGCCATCGCATCGGGCAGCCAGGTCTGCAGCGGCAGCTGCGCCGACTTTCCGACGGCGCCTCCCAGGAGCAGGGCGGCCGCCGCGATCGGCAGCGCGGATCCGGGCGCCCAGGCGGCGGCGGCGCGCGCCATCAGCAGCTGGATGTCGAGCGTGCCCAGATGCGTAGCGATCAGGAACAGGCCGATCGCGAGCGCGGTGTCGCCGACGCGCGTCACGATGAACGCCTTGCGGCCGGCGTTCGCGTTGACGGGATCGCGGTACCAGAACCCGATCAGCAGGTAGCTGCACAGCCCGACCCCCTCCCATCCCAGGTACAGCAGCAGGAGGTTGTCGGCGAGCACCAGGACGAGCATCGACCCGACGAACAGGTTCATGTAGGAGAAGAAGCGCGCGTAGCCTTCGTCCCCGTCCATGAACGCCGACGAGTACAGGTGGATCAGGACCGAGACGCCGGTCACGACGAGCATCATGACGAGCGAGAGCGCGTCGAGCCGGAGTCCGACCGTCGGGGTGAAATCGCCGATCCGCATCCAGGTCCAGAGCGTCTGCGTGAAGACGCGGTCCGGACCGGGCAGGGCGAGGAACGGCGGCACGATCGCAAATGCGATCGCGGTCGCGACCGCAATCGAACCGACCCCGACCACCGCGGTGCCGGCGCGCCCCAGCCGGCGCCCCGCCAGCACGAGGATCAGGAAGCCCGCGAAGGGGACCGCGGGAACGAGCCAGAGCCAGTACAGCACGTCAGCCTCGCAGCGCGGCCGCGGCATCGGCATCGAGCGAGCCGAGCCGGCGATAGAACTGGAGTGCGAGGGCGAGCCCGACCGCGACCTCGGCGGCCGCGGTCGCCAGGATGAACAGGAACATGACCTGGCCGTCCGCCTGCCCCCATCGCGCGCCCGCGATCACGAAGGCGAGTCCCGCCGCGTTCAGCATCACCTCGATCGACAGCAGAATGAAGATCAGATTCCGCCGGACGAGGACGCCGAGCAAGCCGAGGCCGAACAGCAGGGCGGCGACGACGAGTCCGTGCGCGAGCGGCACCGCGCCCATGCGATCAGCTCCTCTCCCCGGGGGAACGCCCCAGGTGATACGCGCCGATGAGCCCGGCGAGCAGCAGCATCGACGCGATTTCGACCGCGGCCGCATACGGACCGAACAGCGCCACCCCGACGTGCAGGGGATCGATGGCCGTGGCGATCGCCGCTCCCGCCGGCGTCGGCCCGGCCGACGCGAGCCCGTAGATCAGTTCGGCGATCAGCACGGCCGTCAGGACGAGCGGGCCGGCCCATATGCGCCGCGGCAGCCAGCGCCGCTCCTGCGCGACGCTCTGCGGCCCGAGGTTCAGCAGCATCATCACGAAGACGAACAGGACCATGATCGCCCCCGCGTAGATGATCACTTCGAGGGCGGCGACGAATTCCGCCCCGACCGCGAAGAACATCAGGGCCACCGCCAGCAGCGAGACGATCAGGTACAGCAGTCCGTGGACCGCGTTCTTCCGGCTGATGGCGAGCGCGGTGGCGGCGACCGCGACGACGGCGGCGGCGTAGAAGGTGGCCGGCATGGCGTCAGGGCAGCAGCGTCCGGACGTCGGCGGGCGGCGCTTCACGCTCCGCCTCCCCTTTGTCCTTGCCGCCAACCGTCACGCCGGCGACGCGGTAATAGTTGTAGCCGGGGTACTTGCCGGGCCCGTCGATCAGCAGGTCTTCCTTTTCGTAGACGAGGTTCGGGCGCTGGTACTCGCTCATCTCGAAGTCCGGCGTGAGCTGAATCGCATAGGTCGGGCAGGCGTCTTCGCAGAAGCCGCAGTAGATGCAGCGGGAGAAATTGATCCGGAAGAACTCGGGCAGGCGCCGGCCGTGCTCGTCCTCGGTCGCCTGCAGCGCGATGCAATCGACGGGACAGACGACCGCGCAGAGATAACACGCGACGCATCGTTCCCCGCCGTCCGGGTCGCGCGACAGGATGATCCGGCCGCGCCAGCGCGGGGGCAGGTACGCCTTCTGCTCCGGATACTGAATCGTGACGGGCCGGCGGAACAGGTGCCGGAACACGACCCACAAGCTGTTCACGATACTCAGCATCGGCCCTCCGGTTCAGCCGCGCGCCACCACGATGGCGCCGGTGACGACGAGGTTCAGCAATGCCAGGGGCAGCATCACTTTCCAGCCGTACTCCATCAACTGGTCAAACCGCGGCCGCGGCAGCGTGGCGCGCAGCAGGATGAATCCGCACACGAGGACGAACGTCTTCAGCCCGAACCAGACCACGGGCGGCAGCCACGGCCCGCGCCACCCGCCGAAGAACAGCGTCACGATCATCGCGGCGATCAGCGTGATGCCGAGGTATTCGCCGATGAAGAACATCCCGAACTTCATCCCCGAATACTCCGAGTGGTAGCCCGCCACGATCTCGCTCTCGGCTTCCGGCAGGTCGAACGGCAGCCGCCGCGTCTCGGCGATTCCCGCGTTCGCGAAGACGATCAACCCGACGATCTGCGGGACGCAGAACCACAGCCCGTGCTGCGCCGCCACGATGCGGTTGAGGCTGAAGGAGCCGGCGAGCATCACGACCCCCATCAGCGACAGGCCCATGAACACTTCGTACGACAGCATCTGCGCCGCGGCGCGCAGGCTGCCGATCAGCGCGTACTTGTTGTCGGAGGACCACCCCGCCAGGACGACGCTGTAGACCCCGAGCGAGGACATGCCGAGAAAGAACAGCAGCCCGACGTTCAGGTCCACGACCTGCAGTTCCGGCGCGAACGGCACGATGGCGAACGCCAGCAGGACCGTCACCATGATCACGGCCGGCGCGATCACGAACACCGGCTTGTCGGCGAACGGCGGAATCCAGTCTTCCTTCGTCAGCAGCTTGATCGTGTCGGCGACCGTCTGGAAGATCCCCAGCGGTCCGAGGCGGTTCGGGCCGTAGCGATCCTGCCAGCGTCCGAGGAGCCGCCGCTCCAGCCACACCAGGAGCGCCGCGATCGTGAGCAGCCCGAAGAGCACGATCAGGATCACGACGATCGAGCGCAGCGGCTCCGGGATCGCGGTCATCGCGCGCCCTCCCCCCTGCGAATGCGGCCCAGCGCTGGAAGCGGCAGCCAGGGGTGCGACGGCAGGCCGGCGGCGATCCCCGCGATGCCGGCGGGCACGGACGGAGCGGCCCGGACGGCAAGCCGGAACGTGTCGTCTCCAATCGTCACCGTCGCCTCGCTGCCAGCCTCGACGCCGGCGCTCGCCAGGTCGTCCGGATTCAGCGCCACGTACGGCTGCGGCGCCAGGCTGGCGACACCCGGCGCCAGCGCGCTCAATTCCTCCGATCCGAAGATGTGGTGCAGCGGCACGCAGAGCCACTGGCCGGCGCGACGCTCGAACGGCGGCGGGACGTCTTTGAAATACGCCGGCGACGACCCGGCCGGCGGCTCGACGAGGCGCACGCCGGGATCCCCCCCGCGCAGCGGGCCGCCGACCTCGGTCTGGTACGTGTTGACCGATTGCACCGAGTTCCAGCCGGGCGACCAGAAGCGGGGAATCAGCGCCGACGGCGGCTGACCCGTGTAGCCCTCCATCGTGAAGCTGAGCGCCGAATCGGGGTCGTCGGGCGGCTTCGGTTCGTGCACCGTCACGCCGGCGTACTTGGCGGTGCGGCCGCTGTAGCGATGCGGTTCGCGCGCGACCTTCAGGCCTGCGATGCGGAAGGTCGCCGGCGGCGCCACGCCCGCGACGGCGGCAAAGGCGGGCAGCGCCGACGCGAGCGCGGCGGTGATGTCGTCGAGCGTCTGCCACGCGGCGGCGTCGGTGCGCCCCGCGGCCGCCAGGAGGTCGCGAATCCAGCGCCAGCTCTCGCGCACCTCGCCGTCGGGGGGGAACACCTGGAAGAAGCGCTGCGCGCGCCCCTCGTAGCTGACGAGGGTGCCGTCGCTCTCGGCGAACGTCCCGGCCGGCAGCACCACGTCGGCCGCGGCCGTGGTGGCCGTGGCGAGGTGATCGATGGCAATCACGTGGGCGGCGCGATCGAGCACGCGCCGCACGGCGGCCGGGGCGGCGCGCCGGTACAAATCGTTCTCGAGCACCACGATCGTGTCCGCGGTGCCGCGGTCGATCGCGTCGAACGCCGCGTCGAGCCCGCCGGCGTCCGCCAGGGCGACCCCCAGGCTGTTGCACTCGGGCGCGATCAGCGCCAGACGCGCCGGGCGCCCCGCGCGATGCAGCGCCCACGCCACGTTGGCGGCCGCTTCGATCATGGCGCGGCTGCCGCAGCCGGTGCCCGACACGATCAGCGGCCGGGCCGCCTCGCGCAGCGTCCCGGCGATCGTCCCGGCATGATCGCGCGCCTCGCCGGGGCCCGCCGATCCGCTGACGGGGGCGCTCGCCTCGATCGCGCGCGCGACGGCGAACCCGAGGCGCGCCAGATCGTCGGGCGCTCCGCGTACGGCCGCCGTCGCCGCATCGTCGAGGTGCGTCGCGATGGGCGTGGCGATGAACAGCGGGCCTTTGGCGTCCTGCACCGCCTCGCGCACCGCCGCATCGTCCCATTCGGGGATGTGCAGCCGGTCGGCGATCGCCATCGGCTGGCGGCGGACGGATTGCCGGAGCGCCAGCGCGAGCATCGGGGCCGTGTTGGCAACGTCCTCGCCGAGGACGAACACGGCGTCGGCCTGTTCCACGTCGTGCAGCGATGCGGTCGGGACCGGCCCGGTGCGGAGAATCTGGAGGATCAGCGCGGCGAGCTGGTGATCGGCCTCCGAGGCGCCCGAGAAGAACCGGCCGGCGCCGACCAGCGAGCGAAGGGCGAAGTTGGCTTCGATCGAGGCGCGCGGCGAGCCGATGCCGATGGCCCGTCCCGCCGCGAGGCTCGGGGCGGCCCGTTCGACCGCATCGGCGGCCGTCGCGTCCCGCTGATCCGGGCCGCGGCCGACCCGCGGCGCGCGAAGGCGGCGGACATCGTTGACGAATTCGTAGCCGTAGCGGCCGCGATCGCAGAGGAAGTATCCGTTGACGTCATGGTTGAAGCGCGCGCGGATGCGCCGCAGGCGCAGATAGCGTTCGCCGGGAACCGTGTTGCACCCGACGGCGCAGTGCACGCAGACCGACGGCGCGGTGCGCTCGTCCCACTTGCGGGTGAAGTGCCGCTTCAGCGTCTTGTCGGTGAAGACGCCCGTCGGACAGACCTCGACGAGGTTGCCGCTGAACGGGCTCTCGAGCACGCCGTCGCGGTGACGGCCAAAGAACACGCGGTCGCGGAGGAACTGCACGTCGAAGTCGCGGCCGCCGGCGTAGTCCCGATAGAACCGGACGCACCGGTAGCACTGGATGCACCGGTTCATTTCCTGGTTCACGAACGGCCCGAGATCCTGATTGCGGAACGTCCGCTTCGTCCCCCGGTATCGCCGATACGTGTGGTTGTCCATCACGGTCATGTCCTGCAGGTGGCATTCGCCCCCTTCGTCGCAGACCGGACAATCGTGCGGATGGTGCACCATCAGCCACTCGCCGACGCTCGTGCGGAACTCGCGCGCCTCCGGGTCGTCGATCGAGAGGCGCGTCGTGTCCGCGGCGGCCGTCATGCACGCCATCACGAGCCGGCCGCGCGTGTCGTGCTCGTCGCGGAACTGCTTGACGGCGCACTGGCGGCAGGCGCCGACCGACCCCATCGCAGGATGCCAGCAGAAGTAGGGCAGGTCGTAGCCGAGCGACAGGCAGGCGTCGAGCAGGTTGATCCCGTCGCGCACGTCGCAGGGCCGGCCGTCGATGAAGATCCTCGCCATGTCACTGCCAGGGACAGCGGTGTTCGCGCACGTGGCGCTCGAAGTCGTCGCGGAAGTACTTCAGCGCGCTCTGCAGCGGTTCGGCGGCGCCGGGCGCCAGGGCACAATAGGTGTGGCCCGGGGCCAGCAGACGGGCCTGCGCCGCGAGCCGATCGAGGTCGGCGGCCTCGCCGCGCCCTTCTTCCAGATCGCGCAGCATGTCGGCGGCCCAGTGCAGCCCGGACCAGCACGGCGTGCACCAGCCGCACGACTCCTGCGCGAAGAACTCCTCGAGGTTGCGCACCATGCCGACCGGGCACGTGCGGTCGTCGAGCACGATCATCGTGCCGGTGCCCAGGCGGCTGCCGGCCTTCTGCATGGACGCGAAGTCCATCGCGACGTCGAGGTGGTCACCCACGAGGAAGTCGGTGGATGCGCCGCCGGGCAGCACGCCCCTGAACTGGACGCCGTCGCGCATGCCGCCTGCGTGGTCGTCGAGGATCTCGCGCATCGGCGTCCCGAGCGGCAGCTCCCACAGGCCGGGCCGCTTCACGCGGCCGCTCGCGCCGTACAGTTTGGTCCCCCCCTCGCCGGTCAGGCTCGCCTGCTTGAACCAGTCGACCCCTTTCGACAGGATGTGCGGGACGTTGCACAGCGTCTCGACGTTGTTGACGACCGTCGGCTTCCCCCACAGCCCCGAAAGGGCGGGGAACGGCGGCTTGGCCCGCGGGTTGCCGCGTTTGCCTTCGAGCGCGTTGAGGAGGCCCGTCTCCTCGCCGCACATGTATCGGCCGGCGCTGACGTGCAGGTGCAGCTCGAGGCTGTATCCAGACCCGAGGATGTGCGGTCCGAGGTAGTGCGCGTCGTACGCTTCCGCGATCGCGCGTTCGAGCCGCTCGGCCGCGAGCCGGTACGCCCACCGGAGAAAGATGTAGGCGACGTCCGCTTCGATCGCGTACGCGCTCAGGATCGTGCCTTCGACGAGCTGGTGCGGGTCCCCTTCCATCAGGAGGCGATCCTTGAACGTGCCGGGCTCCATCTCGTCGGCGTTGACGACGAGGTATTTTGGACGGGGGGCCGCCGGCCCCATCGGAACGAAGCTCCATTTCTGTCCCGTCGGAAACCCGGCGCCGCCGCGGCCGCGGAGGCCGGAGTCCTTCACGCGCGCCTGCACGTCGGCCGGCGAGAGGGTCCGCAGCGTGTCGCGCAATGCCGCGTAGCCGCCGCGCCGCTCGTACGCGCTCCGGTCGGGCGGCGGTTGATTCGCGTCGATGTTCGCGGTGAGGACGCGCGGCATCAGCGGTACCTCGCGAGCAGGTCGGAGGCATGCGCGGGGTCGACGTCGCCGTGCAGGTCGCCGTCGACCATCAGGGCCGGGGCGTGGTCGCACGCCCCGAGGCAGACGATCGGCAGCAGCGTGAAGCGGCCGTCCGGGGTCGTCTCGCCGGGGCCCGCGCCGATCGCGGCGGCGATCCCCGCGCTGACGCGATCCGCCCCGAGCATCCAGCAGCTCACGCTGTTGCAGACGAGCACGAGGTGGCGCCCGACGGGACGGCGGAAAATCAGGTTGTAGAACGTCGCCACGCCGTCGAGTTCGTCGAGCGTCATCTGGAGCAGCCCGGCGATGTCCTGCAGGCTCTCGTCGGAGACCCAGCCGCGGTGCCGCTGCACGATCTTCATCGCATCGACGCAGGCGGCGCGCCGCGTCGGGTATCGCGTCATCTCCGCCTCGATCTCGCGCCGCTCGTCGTCGCTCAGCATGCGATCCTCATCGGTCCACGTCGGCGAGCACGTAGTCGAGGCTGCCGAGGATGGCGAGCAGGTCGGGAATCATGACGCCCCGGCTGAGCAGTGGCACCATCTGCATGTGCGCGAACGACGGGGTGCGGATCCGGACGCGGTACGGCACCGTGTTGCCGTCGCTCGTCAGGTAATAGCCGTTGTTGCCCTTGGTGGCCTCGATGCCGACGTGCGCTTCCCCCGCCGGGATCACCGGACCCCAGCTCACGCCGAGAAAATGGGTGATCAGGGTCTCGATGTCCTCCATCGTGCGCTCCTTGAGCGGCGGGGTCGCGAGAGTATCGAGCGCCTTGTACGGACCGGCGGGCATGTGCTGCACGCACTGCTCGATGATGCGCAGGCTCTGCCGGATCTCCTCAACGTGGACGACGGCGCGGTCGAAGCAATCGCCGTGCTGCCCGGTCGGAATATCGAAGTCGAACTGCTCGTAGCCCGAGTACGGGCGCTTCTTGCGGAAGTCCCATTCGAGGCCGCACGCGCGCAGCACCGGCCCGGTGGCGCCCCAGTCGATCGCCTGCGCCACCGAACATCCGCCGATCCCCTTCGTGCGCATCTTGAAGATGCGGTTGCGCATCACGAGCGCGTCGTATTCGTCCATCCGGGGCGTGAGGTACGCGACGAACCCGGCGACCAGGCGGTCCCAGCCGTTCGGCAGATCCTGCGCGACGCCGCCGATCCGGAACCAGTTCGGGTGCATGCGGGCGCCGCAGATCGCTTCGATGATCTCGAGCAGCCGTTCGCGATCCGTGAACATGTAGAAGACCGGCGACAGCGCCCCGAGGTCCTGCGCGAAGGTGCCGTACCAGACGAGATGGCTCGAGATCCGAAACAGCTCGCAGAGCAGGACCCGGATCACCTTCACGCGGTCCGGCACCTCGATCCCGGCCAGCCGCTCCACCGCGAGCACGAACGGCAGGTTGTTCATCACGCCGCCGAGGTAATCGACGCGATCCGTGTACGGGATGTAGGTGTGCCACGACTGGCGCTCCCCCATCTTCTCGGCGCCCCGGTGGTGATAGCCGATGTCCGGAATGGCGTTGACGATCTCTTCTCCCTTCAACTGGAGGATCACGCGCAGCACGCCGTGCGTACCGGGGTGCTGCGGGCCGAGGTTGAGGAACATGAAGTCTTCGTCGTCTTCGCCGCGGGTCAGGCCCCAGCGCTCGGGATGGAACCGCAGCGCCTGCTCCTCCTCGGCGGCGCGCGCCTCCGGCAGTTCGAAAACGCCCATCTCGGTCGCCCGCGCCGGATGGTCCTTGCGGAGCGGGTGCCCGGGCCAGCCCGGCGGCATCAGAATCCGCGTCAGGTGCGGATGCCCCTCGAAGACGACGCCGAACATGTCCCAGGCTTCGCGCTCGTACCAGTTGGCCGACGCCCAGATGTCGGTCGCGGTCGCGATCGATGCCTGGTCCGCGGCCAGCGGCACTTTCACCCGCACGTCGTCGTTGCGGTCGAATGAGAGCAGATGGTAGACGAGCGTGAAGTCGCGGACGCGCGGGTCGGGACGGTCGCGGCGCACGCGTTCGTCGATCGCCGTCAGGTCGTAGAGCATCGCGTAGCCGAACGTGCGCTTGAGGCGCTCGAGCACGCCGTGGGCGCGATCGCGCGACACCCACAGGGTCGCGATGCCATCGCGCGTGGGCTGCTCCCCCGGCGCGAGGCCGGGATCCGCCGCCGTCAACTCGGCCGCAATCGACATGTGGACTCAGACCTCGTCGGGGGGCCGCAGCGTGGTGGCGCGCTGCCGCTCGGGGCGCCTCAGATCGCGAAGCGACGGGACGCGCGGCCGCTCGATGCCCTGCGGCCCGACCGTCCAGCTCAAGGGACGCCGCTCCGAGCCGACGAGGGTCTGCAGCAGCAGCAGCCCTTCCATGAACGCGTCCGGCCGCGGGGGGCATCCCGGCACGTACACGTCGACCGGCATGAACGTGTCGACCCCCTGCACGACGCTGTAGATGTCGTACATCCCGCCCGAGTTCGCGCACGATCCCATCGAGATGACCCAGCGCGGCGCCATCATCTGCTCGTAGAGCTGACGGATGATGGGGGCCATCTTGATGAAGACGGTGCCGGCGATCACGATCAGGTCGGCTTCGCGCGGCGTGCCGCGGATCACTTCGGCGCCGAACCGCGCGATGTCGTACTTGCTCGTGAGGCTGGTGGCCATCTCGACATAGCAGCAGGAGAGACCGAAGTTGAAGGGCCAGATCGACGACTTGCGTCCCCACGCCACCAGGTCCTGCAGCCGGCTCATCACGAGCAGCCGACGCACCTGATCTTCGAGCCGCGGGTGCGGCGGTTCGTTCCCGGCGGGCGTCAGCGACCATTTCATCGGCGCCACCGCGTCATGGGACGGACCGGCGGGAGGCGAGATCGAGCGCGCCGATGCGCCACAAGTACGCCAGCGCGACGCTCAGAACGGCGATGAAGACGACCCCTTCGACATAGCCGGGCCACCCCAGCTGCCGCAGCGCGACGGCCCACGAGAAGATGAACGCCGCCTCCAGGTCGAAAATGACGAAAAAGACGGCAATGAGATAGAACCGCGCGCCAAACCGGAGCCGCGCCGATCCCGTCGACGCGACGCCGGACTCGTACGGCAGGCCGGTCGCGCGCTCCTCGTGCCGCTCGCCGAGCACGGCCGAGAGGCCGAGCAGCGCGACCGCGAGCGCCACGACGATCGCGAAGTACACGCCAAACGGCCAGAGCATGCTCTTCCTCCGCGGCGCCAGTCCGGGCGCGAGCCATCCGATCCATCCTTGCGGTTTCCGCGACGTCCGGACAATGGTGCATCTGTTGCTGCTGATAGGATGGTTATCACCTCGATCGCCGGGAGCGCGATTCGATGCGGCCGAGGTAGGACCCGCCACCTCGGGCGGAAGCACGTGCCGCTGTCGAAGGCGCCCGCCCGTTGGAGGAGCGCCCGCATGGGCCATCGCCGACCGCCGCTCACGTTCACCGTGCGCCCCGTTCCGCCGTTCCGCCTCGATTTCACGGTCTGGGCGCTGCGCCGCCGCGCGCGCAACGCGATCGATCGCTGGGATGGCGACACGTACCGCCGGATCATCGTTGTGGGAGGGCGGTCCACCGAACTCGCCGCGCGCCAGGCGGGTTCGACGACGGCGCCGCGGCTGATCGCGACCGCCACGCCGGCGCCCCGAACGTCGTCCGGCCGTGAACTCGTCACGTCGACGCTCGATCGCCTGCTCGGCCTTCGCCTCGATCTGAGCGAGTGGTATCGGGTGGCCGCGCGGGATCCGCGGCTGCGGCCGCTCGCCGAACGATTCCGAGGCGTGAAAGCGCCGCGATTCCCGACGGCGTTCGAAGCGCTGGTCAATGCGTTTGCGTGTCAGCAGTTGTCGCTGGAGGTCGGCCTCGAGCTGCTCAATCGACTCGCACGGCTGGCCGCGAGCCAGCGCGGCGCCGAGCCCGATACCCAGTTCGCGTTTCCCCGACCGTCCGACGTGGCGCGGCTGGCGCCGGCCCGCTGTCAGGCGATCGGCTTCAGCCGGCAGAAAGTCCGGGCGCTGCTGGCGCTCGCGCGCGCGATCGAAGCACGTGAGGTCGACCTGACGTCGTTGGCGGACGAGGACGACAGCGGGGCCTGTGCGCGGCTGCTCGACTTGCGCGGCGTCGGGCGCTGGACGGCCGAGTACGTGCTGCTGCGCGGTCTCGGGCGTTTGCACGTGTTCCCCGGCGACGACGTGGGCGCGCAGAAACGGCTGGCACTGTGGCTGGGACGTCCGGGTCCGCTGGACTATGCCGGCGTGCGGAAGGCCGTCGCGCGATGGCAGCCGTATGCCGGCCTCGTGTATTTCCATCTCTTGCTCGACGGCTTGTCGCGCAAGGGTGCGATGGACTCATGACCGACGCCCGTACAAAGACGCGGAACCGATCCACTGGTAGCCGTCGCGTGGGTCGAGCGGACCGTCCACCGCAAGCTCCGCCACCCGCGGCTGCTCGAGATCCGTCCGTGATCATGCCCATCAGCCATCCCGACAAGATCCTGTTTCCGGACGTCGGGGTCACGAAAGGGGAGCTCGCGGGGTACTACGAAGCGATCGCGCCGGCGATGCTGCCGCACATCGTCGGCCGGCCGGTCACGATGGAGCGCTATCACCGCGGCATCGGCGCGCCCGGGTTCATCCAGAAGGACGTCTCGAAGGGGTTCCCCAAGTGGATCGAGCGCGTCGAGGTGCCCAAGCACGGCGGCACCGTCCATCATGTCGTGGTGACGGACACGCGGTCGCTCGTCTGGCTCGCCAATCAGAACTGCATTACGCCGCACGTCTGGACCAGGCGCGTGCCCGATCTGCGCCACCCTGACCTGTGCGTGTTCGACCTCGACCCCTCGACGGACGATGACGTCGAAGGCGTGCGCGATGCCGCCATCGCGGTGCGCGACCTGCTCGACGAAGTCGGATTACGGAGCTGGATCAAGACGAGCGGGTCGAAGGGGTTTCACATCGTCGTCGCGCTCGACGGATCAGCGGACCTGCCGGCCGCGGCGCGATTCGCGGACGCCGTCGGCACGCTGCTCGTCCGGCGCGATCCCGAGCGCCTGACGCAGGAGTTCCACAAGGCCGACCGCGGCGGCCGCATCCTCGTCGATACGGGGCGCAACGTGTACTCGGCGACGTTTGCCGCCGCGTATGCCGTCCGGGCGAAGCCGGGCGCGCCCGTCTCGGCGCCCTGCACGTGGCAGGAAGTCACACGCGGCGAGGTCGTGCCGCAAAGCTTCACGCTGCGCTCGATGCCGGCGCGGGTCGAGAAGGTCGGCGATTTGTGGGCCGGGATGCCGCGGAGCGGGCAGCCGCTCGGGCCGGCGATCGAGCGCCTTCGAACGCTGCAGACCGCATCGGGCCTGCCGCCGGCGCGCAAGCCGCGACGCGCCGGTCGATCGGGCCGCGTGCGCGAGGTCTGAGGCCCTCGACGATTTGCTTTGACTTCCCCGAGGCGTACGCCTAGCGTTCCCTGTCTGTCGCCGTCATTGGAACCGACGGCGCGTTGTCAGGAGGGGACGAGATGACCAAGAACGGATCGTTCATCGCGGGCGTGGTCCTGGCAGGCATCCTGATGGTCGGCATGGGGACGGCGCGGGCGGGCGACGACGACCACTCGAGCGCCTGCCGAGGTCTGCCGTCGCACGCGGCGCTGCGCACGGCGCTCCAGGGGGCGCAGTCGCAGGCAAACGGGGGCTTCGGTTTCCAGATGTGGGCCACGGTCGTCAATCGCGACGGCGTCGTGTGCGCCGTCGCCTTCACCGGCGGGGATCGCGGCGACCAGTGGCCGGGCAGCCGCGCCATCTCTGCCCAGAAGGCGAATACGGCCAACGCGTTCAGCCTGCCGGAGCTCGCGCTCTCGACCGCGAACCTGTATTCCGCCGTCCAGCCCGGCGGCACGCTGTACGGACTGCAGGCCAGCAACCCGGTGGACACGGATGTGGCCTACGGCGGCAACCCGGCGCAGAACGGGCGCGACAACGATCCGATGGTGGGCAACCGCATCGGTGGGGTGAACGTGTTCGCCGGAGGTCTGGCGCTCTACAACGCCGAGGGGCGGCTGGTGGGGGCGCTCGGGGTCAGCGGCGACTCGTCGTGCGCGGATCACAACATCGCCTGGCGAACGCGCAATGCCCTGAATCTCGACTACGTCCCGGCCGGCGTGAGCGGCGATCCGAACCGCAAGGACAACATCGTGTACGACATCACGCCGCAGCCGGGACAGATGCCCGGCGTCAGCGCGAGCGGATGGGGACATCCCGTGTGCTCGGCCGCGGCAACCGCCATCGCGGCGGCGCTTCCCCCGACGAAGTAAGCGGCGCACCCCGTCGGACACCGTTGGATCCCGCGCGGGATCCAACGGTCATCCCGCGCCGTGCGTGACGCGCAGGCCGAACACGTCGGCGGCCTCGACGACCGCGGGGTCGTCCAGCGTCAGCTCACGTACGGCGTGGAGCCGGAGCTGCGGCCCGGCCCGGTCGAACACCGTCACGTTGATCCACAGCGACTCCCAGGTCGACCACCAGCGCAGGCCGGCCGCGCCGTCGTGCTGCCGGTACAGCGCGAGCGCCTGCGGCTGCGTGAGGTCGCGATGCCGGGTGGCGACGACGGACGGGCGCAGGCGCTCGCGGCGGAGGACGGCCGGATCGTCGAAGTCCACGATCGCGGCGCGATCCTCCAGCTCGATCGTCGCGAGCGCCAGCGGCAGGCCGCGGCGGCGGAGCAGGGCGGGCGTGAGCCGCTGCCCGCGAAAGGCCGCGAGCTGCTCGACGATGCACGACACGGGGCGGTCGGCGAGATAGAGGCAGCCGTACACGCCGGGGTTGTCGTGGCGCCCTTCGCCCTGGTACATCCGGGGGAACCAGAGCGGACCGTCCGGCGCATCCGCGGCGGCGCCGCGATCCCAGGCAAACGCGCGATACAGGATCACGCGAACGAGTCGGACCGTTCGGCGCGAATGGCGCGCATCAGTTCCTCCGTGCGGCCGGCGCGGACCAGATCGATCGGACGCCGGTCGCCGAGACGGGGATTGATGCCGAACAGCCACTCGAGCGCCGCCTCGCGTTCGTAGAGCCGCAGCAGGTTGGCCCAGACGAGCTCGAGCAGATCGACCTTTTCCGCGTTCACCGGGTCGATGCCGGCGCCGCGCAGCCAGCGGGTCACCTGGGATCGGTTGACGCCGAGCAGGTCCGCCAGTTGGGCGGCCGACCGGAAATCGTGGCGCAACGCGTCCACCTTGCGGGCGGTGGCGACGGGCATGTATCACGATACCATGTATGTTGCGGCGCAACAATAAGCGTTGCGAAATGCCCCGACAGCGTCGTCGGGCCGGTCGGCGCGCGGTCTGGCGCCGACTCGTCCGCCGCGAATCTTTTGACGTCTAACCTCAGTCAAGAGGAGCCTCGATGGAAACACTGCTTCAGGACATCAAGTTCGCGCTGCGCGGCTACCTGCGCGCGCCCGCCTTTCCGCTGACGGCGATCGCGACGCTGGCCCTGGGGATCGGCGCCACCACGGCCATCTACAGCACGCTCAACGCCGTCCTGCTGAAGCCGCTGCCGTATCCGCACCCGGAAAATCTCTACAGCGTCCGCTCGGCCCTGACCGACGGACGTCCGACGACGGGGCTGTTGTCGAACGGGGCCGTCTCGCGCTTGAACGCAGGCCCCGGTCATCCGGGTCTGCCCTCGATCGTCCGGGCAGCCGGCATGCAGTCGGTCGAGCTGACGTTCCTGCACGAGGATGGCACGCCGGAGCACGTGACGGCCTGGGGCGTCACCGAAGGCTTTTTCGACCTGTTCGGGCTGCCGATGACGCTTGGCGGCTTCACGCCTCAGAATTTCGTTCCGCCGCCGCCCCGTCCTCGACCGGCGCCGGGCGCGCAGCCGCCGGCCGGTCCGCCGCCGGCGCCGCCGGTGGTGGTCGTCTCGTACCGGCTCTGGCAGGAGCTGTATCGGGGCGATCCGAACATCGTGGGGAAGCCGATCCACTTCGCCGAACTCACGACCACGATTGCCGGTGTCGCGCCGCGCGGCTTCGACACGCCGCACGACGTCGATTTCTGGTTCAGCGATCAGCTCGGCCCCGACGACATCAATCACTTCCTGGACGGATTCATGCGCCTGAGGCCGGGGGTTGCGCTGCAGCGGGCCAATGCCGAAATGGCCCCGGTCATGACCCAGCTCGCGCACGACTTTCCGGCGGCCGACATGAACCGCGTGTTCGTGACGAAATCGCTCGTCGCGTCGGTCGTCGGCGACCTTGGGCCCATTCTGATCATCGTGATGTCGGCGACGGGGCTCCTGCTGCTGCTGGCGTGCGTCAACGTCGCCAACCTCCTGCTGGCGCGCGGCGCCGCCCGCAGCCGCGAGATGGCGGTCCGCGTGGCGATCGGCGCCCCGCGGGGACGCATCATCCGCCAACTGCTCACGGAATCCGTCGTGCTGGCGGCGGCCGGCGCCGCGCTCGGTGTCGCGCTCGCCTACGTCGGGGTTCGGGCGCTGCTCGCGCTCGGCGCGTCGAAACTGCCGCGTCTCGACGCCCTGAGCTTCGACGGTCGTGTCCTGCTGTTCGCGCTCGCGACGCTGGTCGTGTCCGGTTTGCTCGTCGGGTTTGCCCCCGCGCTTCGGCTGGCGTCGACCGACGTGCGTACGTTGATGGGGGACAGCACCCGCTCGGCCACCGGCGGGCGCGGGACCACGCGATGGCTCAGCGCCATGACGGTAATCGAGATCGCGCTGGCGATCGTCCTCGTCGCGGGCGCGGGCTGGCTGGTGCGCGGGTTTGCCAACCTTCGGAGCGCCGATCTGGGATTCGTGCCCGAGCGGCGTCTCTTCTTCGACGTGTCGTTCCTGGGGCCGAAATATCCGAACGGGGCATCCGTCGATGCGGCCGGGCGGGCGCTCCTCGATCGTCTGCGCGCGCTGCCGGGGGTGACGGCGGTCGGCGCCACGTCGAATTTTCCGCTGCGCAACACGCTCGAGGCCTCGTTGTTCGCGCAGTTGCACGGGGAGCCGTTCGACTCCGCCAACCCGATGGGCACGCGCGCGCGCGCCGTCAGCCCCGGCTTCTTTGGCGCGAGCGGCACCCGCCTGCTGCAGGGGCGCGATTTCACGACGGACGACCGGGCCAAGACGCTGCCGGTGGCGATCGTGAACAAGACGTTCGCGCAGCTCTATCTGAAGGGGCACAATCCGATCGGCGTGCAGTTTGCCGCGGGCTACCCGGCGCCGGATCCCCGGAACGAGCTGACCGTGGTCGGCGTGGTGGACGACGTGCGCGAACGGTCGGTGAGCGTGCCGGCCGAACCGGCGTACTACTCGCCCATCACGCAGACCGGCGGGCTGCAGCGGCAGACGATCGTCGTCTCGACCTCAGCCGCCGATCCGGCCGGCGTCGAAGCGTCCATCCGCGACGAGGTCCGCCGCTTCGATCCGCGGATTGCCGTCGACTTCGAACGCGTCACGGACCTGGTCGCCGGCACGCTCAGCCGGCAGCAGCTCGGGATGACGCTGATGCTGATCTTTGGCGGCGTCGCCCTTCTGCTCGCCGCCGTCGGGATCTACGGCGTCGTCGCCTACGGCGTCTCGCAGCGGCGCGGCGAAATGGCCACGCGCCTCGCCCTGGGAGCGACGCCCGGGAGCGTCTTCGGGCTCGTGATGACGCACGGCGCGATGCTTGCGCTCGTCGGCGCAGCGATCGGATTGTTGGCGGCGTATCTGTCCGGCCGGGTCGTCGCGAGTCGGGTGTACGCGATTCGCGCGTCCGATCCGATCATGCTCGCCGCCGCGATCGTGCTCGTCGGCGGCATCACCGCGGCCGCGACGATGATCCCCGCGTGGCGAGCGTCGCGCCTGGCGCCCTCGGGCGTGCTGCACACCGAGTAGCGGTCGCATCCGCGTCCGCCTCAGACGCTCGCCGCGTCAGACCGCCCCGGATTGCTCCACTTGACAACTAAGTGGAACACGTGAGATCGTGCGCGGCACGATGCCTCGCGACCGGCGGCCCCGCCGGACGATGGTCGAGCGCCGACGCCAGGTATGTCTCACCTGAGACGGGCCTTCCGCCGGCTCATGAACGTGCTGCGCCCTCATGCCGGCGACGTCGATCTGGCGCGTGAGATTTCAGCGCACCTCGCGCTGCTCGACGAGCAATACAGGCGCCGCGGCCTCTCACCGGACGAGGCGCATCGCCAGGCACGCGTCGCGCTCGGAGGAGTCGAGCGCATCAAGGAACAGCACAGGGCCGCGCGGTCGTTTCAAGCCCTCGACGATGCGGTGCGGGACGTGCGCTATGCGGTGCGCCTGTTCCGGCGCACGCCGGCGTTCGCGGCAACCGCCATCCTCTCGCTCGCCATTGCGATCGGCGCGACGACGACCGTCTTCACGGCGGTGAACGCGCTTCTCATCCGAACCGCGCCAGGGATCGCCGACCCGGATCGCGTCGTGGACATCAGTCTGATGTTGGGTCCCGTCGGCGTCGAGGGGCTCGATCGGGAACATTATTCCGCGATTCGCGAACGCGTCACGCGCGTCCAGGACGTCTTCGCCTACGCCTTGAACCTGACCCCCATGAGCTGGATCGACGAGCCGGCGGACGCAGCGCAGCCCGTGTTTGCGGATCTCGTGACCGCGAACTTCTTCACCGCGCTGGGCGTCACTCCGGCCGCCGGCCGCATGTTCACCGAGATGGATACGGCATCCGTCGTTGTGCTCAGCCACCGATTCTGGGAAGAACACTTTCAGCGCGATCCGAAAGTCGTCGGCTCCCCGATTCGCCTCGGCGATCGCACGTACACCGTGATGGGCGTCGCGCGGCGCGAGTTCCATGGCAACACGATTCTCGCTCCCGACCTGTGGATGCCGGCCGAGGGCCGCGCGCCGCTCGGCATCGGTCTGGTCGGCGCGCGACTTCGGCCGGGCGTGACGCTGTCGCAGGCCCGCGCCGAGATCGAGGAGATCGGACGCGAGCCCGTCGGGCCGCAATTCGCGCGCCGGCGGCAGTTGTTCGCGAAGCTGCGCGTCGATCGATCCTCGCCCATTCCGTACGGCGTGCGCATCCTCGTTGGCGGCTTTTTCGCCCTGCTGATGGCCATTGTCTCGCTCGTGCTGGTCGTCGCCTGCGCGAATGTCGCGGGACTGCTGCTGGCGCGGGCCGCGGGGCGCGCCAGGGAGATGGCCGTGCGCGTGGCGATGGGGGTCAGTCAGGGTCGGCTGGTTCGGCAGCTCCTGACGGAAATCGTCGTGCTCTTCACGATCGGCGGAGCCGCCGGCCTGCTGCTGTCGCGCGCCATGAACGCGGCCGTCCTGCGCGTCCTCCCGTCGCTGCCGCTGCCTTTCGAGCCGTCGCTCGTGCAGGACGATCGTGTCGTCGCCTTCGCGCTTGGGCTGTCGTTCGCCGCCGCCGTCGCATTCGGGATTGCTCCCGCGATTCGTGCGGCGCGGGTGGACGTGCTCGCGCTGCTCCAGGCAGAAGAGCAGGGCAGCGCCTCCGCGCTTCGGCTGAGGCGCACGTTCGTCGTCGCGCAGGTGGCGCTCAGCATCGTCCTCGTCATCGTCGGCGGACTGCTGACGCGCGCACTCGTTCGTACCGCGTCGGTCAATCGTGGCTTCGATGCGCACGGCGTCGACGTGGTCTCGATCGACCTCGCGACCGCCGCCTACACGCGGGTGACGGGTCCGCGCTTCGCCGCCGAACTCGAGCGCAGACTGCGATCGATGCGCGAGGTGCAGGCGGCTGCGCTGGCATCGGGGACGCCGACCCGCGGCGCGATGGGTTTCCAGATAGGCGTACCCGGTGTGTCCCCTCCGGATGGGCGGCCGGCATTCGAGGTGCTCGGCGACGTCGTCACACCAGGGTACTTCGGCCTCCTTCGTATCCCCCTGATCGCGGGGCGCGATTTCGACGAGACCGACACGGTATCGTCGGCTCGCGCCGTCATCGTCAGCCAGGCGGCCGTCCGTCGATTCTGGCCGTCGCGGCCGCCCAACGAAGCGGTCGGCAGGCACGTGCTGCTGCAGCCCAATCTGATCGATCCTGGAAAGCCAGGGCGCGCGCCAGCGCTGTACCCGATCACTATCGTCGGCATCGCGGCCGACGTGCGCAGCGGAGGGACAGGGGCGCGTCCGTACATCTATCTTCCGATGCCGCAGCAGTACGTGGCCCAGATCAAGATTCTGGTGCGCGCGCGCGGCGACGCGCGCGGCATCCCGCGCGTTCGCGAGCTGCTGCTGGCCATGGATCGCCGTCTGCCCGTTCTCGCGGCTGACGCGCTCGAGAACCAGGCAGGTCCAGCCGCCATTCAACTGCGCATCTCGGCGGCCATCGCGGGCAGTCTTGGCGTCATCGGCCTCCTGCTCGCGTCGATCGGCATCTACGGCGTCACGTCGTACATGGTGGCGCGGCGCACGCGCGAGATCGGGATCCGTGTGGCACTGGGTGCCGACAGAGCCGCGGTGGTGCGCATGACGATCGGCGAGACGGCGCGACTGCTTGTCGCGGGCGGCGTCCTCGGTGTCCTCCTTGCCGCAGGCGCGGTCCGCCTGCTGCGCGGGCTGCAGTTTGGCATCGCGGCGGCCGATCCCGTCCCGTTCGTCGGCACGCTCGCGCTCTTTGCGATCGTCGGCCTGGTCGCCTCGTACGTGCCGGTTCGGCGCGCGCTCGCCATCCATCCGAGCCGCGCGTTGCGGCACGAATAGGACGGCGTCGTCCCGTGTGGCCGCGCTCTACCACGTCGAGAGCGCGGCCCTGTGGGTGAGGCGTTCCCCCGTTCGCGAGTGTCCTCTGTCGAGGACACTCGTGCAAAGAACAAGATCTGACCCCGAGTCAGCGGACGACGCCGGCGATCGGGTTGTCGCCGAAATGCGTCGAGGCCGGATCGCCGAACGTCAGCTTCAGGTTCGAAAACCGCACGAGCGTATTGCCGGTGATGTCGACCGTGATGCACGAGGTCTTGTCGAACGGCGGGTTGCCGCCGTTGACCGTCACGGTGCCGTCTCCCTTCACCTCGAATCCGTTCTCGATCGGAGTCACGCGGCCATGAAACAGCCGGATGTGGTGCGTGTGGGCGTTCCGCGTGCTCAATAGCTCGGGATCGGCCGCCGGGTTCGTCACGAGCCAGTAGTCGGATCGCTCCATCGTCAGAGCTGCCGAGAAGTCGGCGTGGTACAACTCGCCGTGGGGCCCTTCGATCGCGTCGAGCGACCAGGTGCCGCGGATGACCCAGGCGCCGTCGCTGGGGACGGTGGCGTCGGCGATGGTCCCCCTGAGGTGGAAATGCCGAGGCGAGTGCGCCTGGCCGGCCGTGCCGGTCAGAAGCGCGAGCGCGGCGACGACGGTCGTCCATCGAGTCCATGTGTGCATCATGTGAAACCTCCAGGTGTGCGGCGGAGCCGCCACGGCGGGTCCGCGGTGAACGCTCACGTTGCCCCGGGCCTTCAGGCCGGACAAGCCGCAACCTGCCTCACTCCTGGAAATCCTGCGCAATTCCGTCGAATGCCGTCGTTTGCGGCCCCGCCGTCCGAGCGGGCTCCTTGCCGGCCGGCGGATCGGCGCAGGTCGGAGCGCGCTACAATCGGGCCTCCCCGCCGCCTGACGCGCTTCAGACCAGGAGAGCGCATGACCGAGCCGATCCGGGATAGTCCGCCGTCCACGTCGCCCCCCGCCGATCGGCTGGACTCCTGGAAGGAAATCGCGTCCTATCTCGGTCGCGACGTCACGACGGTGCAGCGCTGGGAAAAGCGCGAGGGGATGCCCGTCCACCGGCACCTGCACGACAGGATCGGATCGGTGTACGCGTACCGCGGCGAACTCGAGGCGTGGGTGCAGACTCGCCACGCGCCGCAACCGCCGACGACGGGCAGCCGCGCGTCGGCGGCCGGCCCGCCGGCGCCGGCAGCGACGAGGCGCTCGAGCCGATCCCGGGTCGCCATCGGGATCGCGGCGATCACGGTCCTGGCCGGCGTTGCCGGGACCGCCTGGTTCCGTGCGACGGGTCTGTTCTGGCGCGATCCGATCGCGTCCGCGCGTTTCCAGCGAATCAGCGATTTCGACGGCGAGGAGCAGGCGGCCGCGCTGTCGCGCGACGGCCGCTTCGTCGCGTTCCTCTCGAAACACGACGGCCCGACGGACATCTGGCTCACGCAGATCGGCTCAGGACGATTTCACAACTTGACCCACGGCCGCGCGTCCGAGTTGCTGAACCCGTCGGTGCGGATGCTCGGGTTCACTCCAGACGGCGCGTTCGTGACGTTCTGGGCGCGCCAGGCAGGACGCGAGGCCGGCGGGATCGGCGTCTGGGCCGTCCCCGCGCTCGGCGGCGAGCCGCGGCCGCTGCTGGCAGGCGTGGCGGAATGCGACTGGTCGCCGGATGGATCGCGGCTCGTCTACCACACGACCGCGGCCGGCGATCCGCTGTTCGTCACCGATGCCGAGCGGCGCACCGACGGCCGCCGGATCTTCATCGCGCCGCCTGGCGAGCACACGCATTTTCCGGTATGGGGCCCCGACGGGCGCTATATCTATTTCGTCCAAGGCTCGCTGCCCGATCGGCTGGACATCTGGCGCATCCGGCCGGACGGCGGCGCGCGCGAACGCATCACGTCGCACAACAGCCGCGTCGAATATCCGGTGCTGTTGAACCGGCGGACGCTCGTGTATCTCGCGACCGACCCGGACGGATCGGGCCCGTGGCTGTACGGCATGGACGTCGAGCGTCGCGTGCCGCACCGGTTGATTTCAGGTCCGGATCGCTACACGTCGCTCGCCGCGAGCGCCGACGGGCGGCGGCTGGTCGTGACCCTCGCGAATCCGAAGCGGACGCTCTGGCGCGTGCCGCTCACCGCCGCTCTCGAGCCGGCGGCACCGCCGTCACGCATCCCCCTGCCGACGATGACCGGGTTCTCTCCCCGGCAAGGGCTGCACTATCTGCTGTTCGTCGCCGAAGACGGCGGCGGCGAAAGCATCTGGAAATCGACCGATGGCGCCGCCACCCAGTTGTGGTCCGCGCCCGGCGCCCATCTCGTCGGGGGGCCTGCGATCAGTCCGGATGGCGCGCGCATCGGCTTCTCGGTCCGGCAGCACGGGCAGTCGCTGCTGTACGCGATGGATGCCGACGGCACCCACGCGCGGGTCGTCGCTCAGGGCCTGGCTCTGCAGGGCGCGCCGGCGTGGGCGCCCGACGGGCAGTCGATCACCTCGGCCGTGCTCGATCCCGTCGAGCCCCACCTGTTCATGATTCCGATCGCGGGGCGGCCGCCGTCGCGCCTCGTTCATGAGTACTCGATCGATCCTGTGTGGGCGCGCGACGGACGCTTCGTCGTCTACACCGGTGCGGACGTCGGCACCACGTTTTCGGTCCGGGCCGCGGGCGCGGGTGCGGCGCCGTCGGTCCTGCCGCCGATGACGCTCACGCGCGGCGCCCGCCGCCTGGTGTTCGTGCCCGGGGGCGATGCGCTGATCGTGCTGCGCGGCGAAATCCAGCACAAGAATCTCTGGCTCATCGACCTCGCCACGGGGCGCGAGCGCCAGATGACGAACTTCTCGCCGGATTTCGAGATTCGCGATTTCGATATTTCACCGGACGGCCGGGAACTCGTCGTCGAGCGCGTGCAGGAGCAATCGGACGTCGTGCTGCTGGACCTGCCGCGGTCCTGAGAATCGTGGCTGGTTGATATCATGCCGGCCACACGGAGGGATGCAATGACACAGGCGCGGCGCATGGCGGCCGCCTCGGCCGTGCTCACGCTGCTGGCGATCCAGGGCATCCAGCCCGCGTCGGCTGCACAGGAGACCCCCGCGGCCTCGATCCGACGAGAGCTCGCGGCCCCGTTCAGCTATTTTCGCGCGCCGACGGATCAGCTCGGCTTCGAGAATTCCCCCAAGGCCATCGTCGTCACCTACGACGGCGCCTTCGTCAGCTCGCACGGTCAGTTGTCGTTCTACGCAGGCGCGCCGACGTCCATGCGGCCGGTGAAGCAGCGGGTCAAGACGCTCCTCGACGGCTATCTGCCCGTCATCCGCTTCGGCTTCGACCGCGACGGCCTGCGGTACGATTTCGAGGCGTTCGCGGCCCCACCGGGTCTCGATCCGCGCGCAAATCTCGTCACCTTCATTCAATGCACGGTCCGCAACCCCGGTGCGCGGCCGCGACGGGCGGCGCTCGGCGCGAATTTCGGCCGCATCGCCTCCACCATCAACGTCGATCACGACTACGACTGGTTCATGGGCCAGCGGCAGGCGCTCGACCACGCCTTGCGGACGCAGCGCGGCGATTGGCACACCAGGCTGTTCATGGACGAGGCGGCATTCGCGGCGGGCAGCGCGAACGTGTCGTTCGAGGACGGACGGATGGTCCAAGGGGGCCATCTCGTATTCGTCGGTCCGACCGACGACGCGAAAGCCGGCATGCCGGGCGTCACCAGTGCGGACAAGGGAGCCGCCCTCGAGTACGAGTTCCTGCTCCGGCCCGGCGGATCGCGCGTGTTCCGCTTCAAGATGCCGGCGGTCCCAACGCTCCTCTCGAAGTCCGCGGCCGTTGCGTCCATCGTCGAGGCGGGATACGACGACTACCGCGCGAAGACCATCGCGTTCTGGAAGGCGGAAGTCGCGAAGGCGGATCACTTCTCGGTGGCCGATCCGAAGGTCATGAACACGTTTCGCACGAGCCTGGTGAACGATCTCGTCGCGCGCGAGGAGAGCGAGAGCGGTCGCGTCTATCAGCGGGTGAACCGCATTCACTACAACTATTTCTGGGTACGCGACGGGTCGTACTTCGTACGCGTGTACGACATGGTCGGACGTCCCGATCTCGCGCGCGCGACGCTCGACGCCTTCCTCGTCTGGCAGGACGGCAAGCCGATCGGGTTCTTCAAGCCCGGCGCGCCGCAGCCTCCTGACGCACGTTTGTCCGTCCAGGACGACTACTGGGGGCAGGTCCTCTGGGCCTTCGGCGCGCACATCCGCACGACGGGCGACCGCGCGCTCCTCGCGGAAATCTATCCGCTGCTCGGCCCGCACGTCGACGAGTTCGTGGAGAAGTGCGCGACCGATCCCCGTGGCCTCTGGCCCGCCGCCGGCCCCTACGACAACGAAGCGATCACGGGCCACTACACCGGCCACAGCTTCTGGGCGCTGCTCGGCCTGAAGTACGCCGTCTATCTGGCACGTGCGATGAACCGTCCCGACGACGCCGCGCGCTGGCAGAAGATTCATGACGACTATGAAGCGAATTTTCTGAAGCAGCTGCGCGCGCTGGCGGCGCAGTCAGGCGGCTACATTCCTCCCGGAATGGACAGCGTGACGGCGGGTAACGACTGGGCGAATGCGAGCGGCGGGCTGTATCCCTTCGAGGTGCTGACGAAGGACGATCCGCTCGCGCGCGCCACGCTGGCGATCGTCCGCGACAACAATTATCAGGAAGGGATCATGACCTATGGCGGCAACGCCTGGGTCGCGAGAGAGCAGAAGCAGGCGGGCAGCACGAAGCCGCACGGCACGCTGCACCATTACGAGACGTTCTACATCACCGAGGGGAACACGATGCTCGGCGAGCAGGAGAAAGTGATCGAGGACCTCTACGCGATCCTCGCGCACACGAGCAGCACGAACGCCGGCTTCGAGTTCGGCATCCCCGCGTGGTCCACGCGGGATCCGCGGGGGAACTTCACTCCGCACGGCTGGTTCGCCGCGCGGTTCATGGAGCAGATTCGCAATCTCCTCGTGCGCGAAGAGGGAACGGCGGTGCACATCACCTCGGCGCTCGCGCCGCAGTGGGTGGAAGCGGGACGGCAGGTGAAGGTCAGCGACGCGCCGACGTTCTTCGGCCGGGTGAGCTACACCCTCGCGTGCCGCCGGGACGGTGCCACCCTGTCGCTCTCGAATCACTGGAAGGATGGGGCGGGTCCGAGCGCCGTCGTCTTCCACCTGCCGTGGTTCGTCACGCCCGTTTCCGCGACCGTCGACGGGAAGCCAGCCCGCGTGGCGCACGGGGCCATCGAACTCCCGCCCGGTGCGCACAACGTCCAGGTGCGCTGGCGCCGTCCCGCGTCAGAGCCGAATCTGAGCTACGCCGAAGCCGTGCGTCTCTTTCTCGAGAAGTACTACCGCAAACCCGCCGGCGCCGATTACGAGTTCCTGTTCCCGCGCCGGTAGCAACACGGGGTCAGATCTTGTTCTTTGCATTTGTGTCCTCGTCGGAGGACACGGAAGGCGCCCACGCCGGTGACCTCTGCAGGTGACACTTCTGCAAGAAACAAGATCTGACCCCGGCGATTCGTACTGACCACAGGCCCATTGACGGAGGGGCAGGCCGATGAAGTATGTGGTGTTCTACGACGCCGCCGATGACGTCGCCCGCAAGGCGCCTGCGCATTTTCCCGCCCACCTCGAACGGGCGCAGGCGTTCCATGCGCGCGGGACCCTGCTGATGATCGGGACGTTCGCCGACGTTGGACGCGACGGCGCGATGGGGATTTTCACGACGCGCGAGGCGGCGCAGGCGTTCGTGGATGGCGACCCGTTCGTGATCAACGGCGTGGTGAAGGCGTGGCGGATCCTGGAATGGAAGGAGATTTTTGACGTGACGCCCACGCCGTGAAGGATGAGCGCGAGGCGGAGCACTCGGCTCCGCCTCGCGCTCCGGTTATTGCACGATTTCGACGATTGCGAAGTTCCAGCGATCAGCGGTCGGCGCCGTGTCGTTCAGCGTCACCGTCGTGCCGGAGGCCGCAACGGCACCGGCATGCGCCTGCACCCAGTAGGTGTCTCCCGTGGTCGTATCCACGCGTTCGTGGACCTTCACCTGGGCCGGACCGAGCGTTCGTGCGACCGCCCGATCCCAGTCGTTGCCGACCCCGTAGACGAGCGAGCCGCTGCCGGTCGTCACCAGGCTGGCGGCCGCCCCGCCGGACGCGCCGTTCGACGTCGATGAGGCGCCCACACCCGTCGCATTGGCAAACGCCACCACCGTCAGCGACTGACGGTACCCTGTTCGCGCCTGGGTGGACGAGACGCTGGCGCTCGAAAGCGTCGCGGTGGCGAACGCCTGCCAGATCTCCGACGTCCCAAGCCGCGTGTTGATGCGGCGCACGAGCGTCCATGAGAGCCCGGCGCCGGAAACCGTGAGCGTCTGACCGCCGGATGATGGTCCATCGGATGCCGCAAACGCCAGGATCAGGCGGTTGGGTCCCGCGGTCGTCAACTTCGCGGTGCGTGTTCCCCGTCCGTCCGACGAAACCACCGCCTCTTCGACGATCCCTTCCGATGTGGCCCCGGTCGAGACGACCAGATTGACGGCGCTACCCGGATTCGCGAGCGAACCCGCAGCCGGGCTCTGGCTGATCACCGATCCCGCCGGCACTGTCGCACTCGGCGCGGTCGTGACGGTCCCGACCACCAGCCCCGCGCCGGTGATCGCACTCGTCGCCGCGGCCTGCGTCGAGTTGACGACGTTCGGGACGGTCACCTGCGGCGGACCGGTGGAGACGACCAGGTCCACCGCGCTGCCGGTCTCGACGGACGTGCCCGCGGCAGGGCTCTGGCTGATGACGGAGCCCGCCGGCACGGTCTCGCTCGAGGCCGTCGTGACGGTACCGACCACGAGACCGACGCCGGTGAGAGCGGTCGTCGCCGCGGCTTGCGTCCGGTTGACGACGTTCGGCACGTCCACCATGGCGACACCGGAGGAGATCACGAGCGCCACGCTGCTGCCTTGCGCGACGGAGGTCCCGCCGGCTGGATTCTGGCTGATCACCGATCCGGCCGGCACCGTCGCACTCGGCGCGGTCGTGACGGTCCCGACCACCAGCCCCGCGCCGGTGATCGCGCTGGTCGCATCAGCCTGCGTGAGGTTCACCACGTTCGGCACGATCTCGCCGGGTGCGACGAGGATCTCGACGGCCGCGAAGTTCCACCGGTCCGTCGTCGGAGCCGTGTCGTTCAACTGCACCGTCGTGCTTGCCGCTGGGATTGACGACGACGTGCGTTGGACCCAGTAGGTGTCGCCCGTCGAGGAGTCGACCCACTCGCGAACCTTGGTTTGAGCGGCCCCAACGGTGCGGGCCACCGCATTGTCCCAGTCGTTCCCGACCCCGTAGACCCATGACTCCGGGAGGGTCGTGACGAGCGACACCCCCGGGGCGCCGCTCCTCGCATTGTTGCCCGCCGCCGCCCCGGTTCCGGTCGCGCCGGTGAAGGCGATCAGCGTGAGCGACTGCCGGTACGAGTTGGACTGCAGCGTGGACGTGATGCTGACGTTCGACAGTGGGCCAGCCGCGGTCGCCTGCCAGATCTCGGCCGTGCCCGCCTGCTGGTTGACGCGGGTCACCAGCGACCACGCGAGGCCGCCCCCCGCGAGCGTCGCGCCCTGTCCGCCGCCGGCCGGCCCGTCGGCGCCGACGAAGGCCAGGAGCAGATCGCCCGGATTCGCGGTGCTGAACCCGGTAATCGTCCTGCTGCCCGCCCCGTCCGATGCGGCCGTCGCGTCGACAGCAAAAGCCGGCGGACCGGACGAGACGACGAGATTCACCGCGGACCCTGGCGGAACGAGGCTGCCGGCGCCCGGGTTCTCGCTGACGATCGATCCAGCCGGCACCGTCGCGCTCGGGGCGGACGTCACGGTACCGACGGCGAGGCCGGCAGTCGCGATGGCGGAGGCCGCCGCCGCTTGCGTCATGTTGACGACGTCAGGAACGCTGACGGGAGGCGGCCCGCTCGACACGACGAGGTTGACCGGACTGTCTGCCGGAACGGAGGTTCCCGCTGCCGGGTTCTGGTCCACGACGGAACCGGCCGCCACGGTCGCGCTCGACTGCTGGGTGATGGTGCCGACCGTCAACGATCCCGCGACGATCGTGTTCTCCGCCGCGCTGAGCACCATGTTCCGGACGTCGGGCACGTTCACCGGCGGCGGCGGCCCCGAGGAGACGACGATCGCCACCGTGCTGCCGCCCGACACGTGCGTCCCGGCCTCCGGACTCTGCGAGATCACGGATCCGGCTGGCACCGTCGGGCTCGGGGCGGTGCTCGCGCTCGCGACGAGGTTCACGCCCGACAACGCCGCCGTCGCGTCTGCCTCCGTCAGATTGACGACGGAGGGGACCGACACGCCTGACGAGACGACGATGTCGACAGGCGTGTTCTGCGGCGTCTGCGTACCTGCCGCAGGCGACTGCGCGACGACGACGCCGATGAGGGCCGTCGTGCTCGGTTGCGACGAAGAGTTCCCGACGGCGAGACCGAGCCCGTTGAGGACGCCGGCGACGGACGCCTGCTGGAGGCCGACGAGATTCGGCACGATCACGAGCGGGGGAGGGTTCGCCGACATCCACTCGAACAGGTATGCGTTGCCGTCGTAGCTCGTGCCGTAGATCTGCGTGGTGCCCTTGTTGAGGCCGTCTCCCTCGTCGAGGCCGTACATGTACGCCGTTGCCGCGCCGAGCTTCTGCGGCTGCCAGGTGGTGCCGGTCCACGAGTACTCGTACACGCCCCCATCGTCGGCGGCGGCGTACACGCGATAGAGGTTGTCGTCGCGGGCCTTGACCGGATTCGCATGAACTTTGATCCCGCCGCGGCCGGCGTTTCCGATCGAGACGTTCTGCCAGGCGGCGCCCGTCCACGTGTACTCGTACACGTTGCCGTCGGCCGACGCCGCGTAGCCGCGGACGATCCCGTCGTTGCGGCCCGGGCCGAATGCGACGTTTCGCACGTCGAGGTTCGTGCCCATCAGTACGCGGGTCCACGTGCTGCCGTTCCACGAATACTCGACGACCTGGCCGTTGGCGTCGTTCGAGGTATAGACGCGGTTGACGCCGTCGTTGCGGCCGCGGGCGATGTCGATGCAGTGCACCTCGCCCCCCTCGCTCGTGCCCAGGTTCACCTGCGTCCAGGCGGTGCCGTTCCACGTGAATTCGGATGCGCCCGCTTCCCACGAGACGTACGTCCGGATCACGCCGTCGTTCCGGCCGTCGCCGATCACGACGTCGGTCGCGCCGGGCAGCGTCGCGATCACCTGCGTCTGCCACGCGCCGTTGGCCCAGGTGGCTTCGTAGACGCGGCCGCTGAGATTGGCCGCGATGTAGAGCCGGTTGACGCCGTCGTTCCGGCCGGCCCCGACGGTTCCGTTGTGCATCTCGCCGTCGCCGGTGACGCCGAACGGAATGCGCGTGAAACTCCAGGCCGTCCCATCGAAGGCGTACTCGTACATCAGGCCGTTGCCGCCCGAGGCGAACACGCGGGTCCGTCCGGTGTTGCCGACGTCGCCGACGATGGAGCCATAGAAGAGCGCGGGCGTCTTGCCGAGCGCCTGCTGCCGCCACTCCCCGGTGCCGCCGTTCTGCAGCACCGTCAGGGTGAACGCCGCCTGACGCGTGAGGCCGCCTCCCTCGGCGGCCGCCGAGACGACGAGCGGGTACACGCCGGGGGTGGCCGTCGAGGCGACGGCGAGCTGCAGCGTACCCAGGGCGGTGGGCGTCAGGGTGGACGGCGTGAACACGGCCGACACGCCTGCCGGCAGGCCGGTGACCGACATGTCGACGAGGCCGGCGTAGCCGTTCATCGACTGCACCTGGAAATTCGCGACGCCGTTCTGCCCCTGGGCGAGCGACAGGCTGTTGGGCTCGAGCACCACGCGCATGTCCGGCTGCGCCGTGACGATCGACGTCACCGCCGTCGAGGCCGACAGGCCGTCGGCCGTACAGGTCGCGACCGGGTGATACGTGCCCGGCGCGACGGCGGCGCCGGTCGTGACGCGCAGCGCGATCGGGCCGGGGTGCGGCGGTCCGCCCGGAGGTTCCATCGCGCCGGTCGCGCCGGCGGGAATCGCGTCGACGGTGCAGGTCAGCGGACCGGTGAAGCCGCCGAACGGCGAGACGAGCATGTCGTACGTGACGGTATCCTGCAGCCCCACGGTCTGGGTGGGGTTGTAGGCGACCAGGAGAAACCCGGGCGCGTCGGGCGGAACGATTTCGACAGCCGCGAGATTCCAGCGGTCGGTCACCGGTACCGTGTCGTTGACCTGCACGGTGAGGCCGGCGGAGGCGACCGGATCGACGAGACCCTGGACCCAGAACGTGTCGCCGGTCGCCGCGAGGTCCTCGTGGACGACGACCTGTCCGGTCCCCGGCGTGCGCGCGATCGCGGCGTCCCAATCGTTGCCGACGGCGTAGACGAGCGCATTCGCGCGCGACGTCGTGAGCGACACGCTCGGCGCGCCGTTGGCGGCGTCGGCCGCGGCGGCCGCGCCGAGCGCCGCGTTGGCAAACGTCACGACGGTGAGCGACTGCGCGTAGCCGCCGATCGATTCGGCGGAGGTCACCGTCGCGTTCGAGAGCAGGCCGGACGCGGTCGCGGTCCAGATCTCCGATGTGCCCAGGCGCGTGTTGACGCGCCGGGTCAGCGCCCACGTCAGACCCGCGCCGGTGATCGTCAGCGACTGCCCTCCGGCGCCAGGACCGTCGGCCGCGGCGAAGGCGACGAGCAACTCGCCGGGACTGGTCGTGCTGAACGGGTTGGTCGTGAGACTCGCGGCGGTGCCGTCGGCCGCGACCGTTTGATCGAGGACGGGGCTGCTCGTCTGCGCGCGCGCTGGCGCAGGCGTGAGGATGAGAGCGGAACACGCGGCGAGACACAGCACGAGCATGGCGACGACACGGCCTTTTCGCTGCATAGACAACTTTCCTGAGAAATAAAGTCTACGAACCGCCGAACAAGTCTGCCTGGAGGATGATTTCGCGGTCGGTCACCGGCGACGCGGTAGACCGGCGGAGGTCGGCGTCGTCGACGCCTGATGCGGCGTGCGAGCGTAGCACAGTGCCGAGGCCGCACATCAAAAAAATATGCCGTCCCGTGCGCGCGTCATCGCTGCGATCGCATCCTTTTCGAGCGGGTGGAGTTGGGCGGATAATCCGCTACGGCGCCTCGCGACCGATCATGGCGATTCACGCGACGCGTGTGGGGCACGCCGGGCGCGCCATGAGGCGCGACGCGGCGCGCGGTTGACAGCGCAGGAGGAACCGTCATGAAGGGGTGGGTGATCGGCGCGCTCGCATTCGTCCTGCTGCCAGCGGTCGTGGCCGGGGCGGAGCAAGGTGTGCAGGTGCTGCGCATTGCGTCCGGACCGGACGGCGCCAACGTCAACGGTACGTATCGACTGAACGAAGAGCGGGCGCGCTTCGACCCATCGAAAGACACTCAGGTCATCGTGCTCTTTCAATGGGCGGGGCCGGTGGGACCTCATCGGATCGGGGTGCTCTGGCGAAGTCCCGATGCTTCTCTGTCGTCGAGCACCGCCATCGACTACGTCGCGAAGGCTTCCCCTTTCGGCGCGTATTTCTCGCTGCCGCTGAAACCTTCGCTGCCGGCGGGCGTCTGGTCGATCGAAGCGACGATGGATGGCCAACCTGCCGGCCGCTATACGTTCGAACTGACGCCGATGGCCATGCGGGCCGCCGCGGCCACCCGCCGCGCGCTGAGCCCTCAGCAGATGTTCGCGCGTCTCCAGAAAATTTTCGTGCTCCTGGACCGCGAGGCTGGCGACGGCCGGCATCTCGACGCGGACGCCGCGTTCGTCTTCGCGCCCGGCCGGCTCGCGACGGCCGTCGCGGCGATGGACGGCAGCGACGCGCTCGTGGCGACGATGCCGGACGCCTCGCGTCAGAAGATCGACGCCGTCGCCGGGATCAACCGCGCGCAGGACTGGGCCGTGCTGCGGGCGGCTGCACCGGCGGATGCCGCGGCTCTCAGCATTGCGTCGGCGGTCGTGGTGGGTGACCGCTGCTTTTCGATGCAGGGGGCCGCGTCGGGGAACCGGCTCCTTTCGACCGGCACCGTCACAGGGCACGTCGACGGGGACGGGTCCGGTGCCCGGTGGATCGCTCAGTGGGACGGTGGAGATCCCGCGCCAGGCGCGCCCGTGCTCGACGCGTTCGGGGACTTGATCGGCCTCGTCGGCGGCGGGCTGACGCCGGGCCTGTCGACCCTCACCGAACTGCTGGAGGCCCGCGCCAGGCTGAAGGGGGTGCCCATCGTCCCCGCGTCGTTCATTCGTCTCGTTCCCGACGCCCCTCTCGAGCCGTTGGCCGATCTCCGCGCGAAGGGCGAGTGGCTGCCGGCCTTGCGCGGCAGCGAAAACGTGCTGTCCGGAGGCTTCGCGAAGACGCTGATCAAGGGTCGATCGATGCCGCAAGCCTCGGAGCTCCGTGAGGAGTTCGCGGCCTCAGAGGGGACCTTCGTGGCGTTCGTGACGTGGGCTCCGCAATCCCGCGTGAAGGGAGCGCTCTCGTTCCGCCTGATGGATGCCGCCAACCGGGTCCTGACGACGAGCAAGCCAAAGAAGATCAATCTGCGCCCGGGGGCGAGCGGCATTTCGTCGTGGGCCTCGAGCATCCCGCCTGTCGCGGGTTGGTACCACGGCGTGGTGCTCCTCGACGGCGTCCCTGTGTACCGGGCGTTCGTGCATGTCACGCAGTAGCGCCGCAGCGCGCGGCAGGGAACGGCGCCTCGCGACGCCGCTGTGATGAGCGCCGAGGAAGACGCGTTCCACGAGCTGTGCGGCTACACGCTCGCGCACGGCGATCCGGCGTTCATCCATCAGCATGTCGTCGACGCCTTCGCCGTGCAGCAGGCCGACGAGCGGACGAAGCCGATCGAGCTGACCTTCGGGTTGCTCGGCCTGTATCTGAAGGTCGAGCGGCAGTTCACCGGCAAGGAGGTGCAGCGGGCGCATATGGCGCTGGGCCGGCAGAAACACGTCTGGCCCTCGTTCGTGCTTCCCCGCGATCGCGGCGCCGTCACGGCGCAAACCGTCCTGGCGGCTCGCGCGGGAGCGGAACGCGATCGCGCGATCGACGCGTGGTGCGCCTCGGTGTGGCAGGCGTTCCGCGAGAACCGGGACACAATCGTCGGGCTGCTCGTGGCACACGGCATCATCTATTATTGAAGGATCAGCGCGCCGCGCGAGTCCGCCGGCCGGCGCCCCCCGTGAAGAGGATTGCCGATGTCCCGTGTCTGCCCCACGCCGCTCACCCTCGCCTGCTGCACGCTGCTGGCTGGTTCGGTCGGGGTCACCGGCTGCTCGCGATCGCCGTCTTCGCCGAAGACGACGGGCACGACGCAGGCGGCGCCTCCGGCGGCCGCGCAGGACATCAGCCACAATCCGTTCTACGCCGCCAGTCCGCTTCCGTACCAGGTGCCGCCCTTCGACAAGATCACCGACGCGGATTACCAGCCGGCGTTCGAGGAAGGGATGCGCCAGCAGATCGCCGAGGTGGAGCAGATCGCCAACGATCCGAACCCGCCCACGTTCGTCAACACGATCGTCGCGCTCGAGAAGTCGGGGCAGATGCTCAACCGCGTGGAGGCTGCCTTCGACGCGGTGACTGGCGCGAACACGAACGAGACGCTGCAGAAGATCCAGGAAGCGGAAGCCCCGAAACTCGCCGCACACCAGGACGCGATCGTGCTGGACCCGAAGCTGTTCGCGCGCGTCGAGGCGGTCTACGGCCAGCGGCACACGTTGAAGCTGAGTCCCGAGGGACTCCGGCTCGTCGAATACGACCATCAGCAGTTCGTGCACGCCGGGGCAAAGCTGTCGGACGCCGACAAGGCCACGCTGAAGCAGTTCAATCAGCAGCTCTCGACGCTGTCTGCGCAATTCGAGAACGAGCTGCTCGCGGCCACCAAGGCTGGCGCGCTCGTGGAGCCCGACAAGAGTGCGCTCGCCGGCATGAGCGACGAGGCGATTGCCGCGGCGGCGGAGGACGCGAAAGCGCGCAAGCTCGCCGGCCAGTGGGTGGTGCCGCTGCAGAACACGACGCAGCAGCCGGCGCTGTCGTCGCTCGAGCACCGCGACGTCCGCCACGCGCTGTTCGACGCCTCCTGGACCCGGGCCGAGAAGGGAGACGCGAACGACACGCGCGAGACGATCGCGAAAATGGCGAAGCTGCGCGCCGAACGCGCGAAGCTGCTCGGCTTCGACAACAACGCCGCCTGGAAGCTCCAGGATCAGATGGCGAAGACGCCGGCCACCGTCATGACGTTCCTGGATCGCCTCGTGCCGGCCGCCACGGCACGCGCGCGTGCCGAAGCCAGCGATCGGCAGCACGTCATCGACTCGGATCGGGCGCACGCGGGCCAGGCCTCGTTCCAGCTGGAGCCGTGGGACTGGACGTACTACGGCGAGCAGGTGCGCAAGGCGAAGTACGCGCTCGACGAAGATCAGATCAAGCCGTACTTCGAGCTGAACGACGTCCTGCAGAACGGCGTCTTCTACGCGGCCAACCAGCTCTATGGCATCACGTTCAAGGAACGCCACGACATTCCGGTCTGGCAGCCGGACGTCCGGGTCTTCGAGGTGATCGACGCCAACGCGCGGCCGCTCGGATTGTTCTACGCCGATTACTTCAAGCGCGACAACAAGTCGGGCGGCGCGTGGATGAACAATCTCGTCCAGCAGTCGAAGCTGCTCGGCACGCAGCCGGTCATCTACAACGTCGCCAACTTCACCAAGCCCGCGCCCGGCCGGCCGGCGCTGCTCTCGTTCGAGGACGTGACGACGATGTTCCACGAATTCGGGCACGCGCTGCACGGCTTCTTTGCCGACGAGGAATACCCCAGCCTCTCGGGGACCAACGTCGCGCGCGACTTCGTCGAGTTCCCGTCGCAGTTCAACGAGCACTGGGCGCTCAACGCGAAGGTGTTCGCCCACTACGCGAAGCACTACCAGACCGGCGCCCCCATGCCGGCGGCCCTCGTGGACGAGCTCGAGAGTTCGCAGCTGTTCAACAAGGGGTACGACATGACCGAGACGATCTCGGCCGCGCTGCTCGACATGGCCTGGCACACGCTCCCGGCGAGCGCGCCGCAGCAGGACGTGGACGCCTTCGAGGCGCAGTCGCTGAAGAAGAACCACGTCGACCTCGCGTATGTGCCGCCGCGCTACCGTTCCAGCTACTTCCTCCACATCTGGGGCAACGCCTACGACGCCGGCTACTACGCGTACCTCTGGACCGAGATGCTCGCCGACGATGCGTTCGCGTGGTTTCAGGAGCACGGTGAGCTGACGCGGGCCAACGGGGATCGATTCCGCCGCATGGTGCTGTCGCGCGGCAATACGGAGGATCTCGCGAAGATGTATCGCGACTGGCGCGGCCGCGGTCCGAGCATCGAGCCGATGCTCGTCGATCGCGGGCTGCAGCCGCCCAAGCATTGAGAGTAGGCCGGGTCTCGCGCCTTCGCGCAGGACCGGTAGGCCGGATCTTCAGACCCGGCAATCGAGGAGTGATGAATCAGATGACATCCGGACGGATCTTCCGTCTGCTCTGCGCCGGCGTGTTCGCCGGGGCGGGCAGCCTGCTGTGCACTTCCCCCGTCGCCACGATCGCGGCCGCACCCTCGACGGACGCCGCGGCGGCGTCGCGGGCGCCCCGTGCTCGTCCGGCGCCCCAGCGCGCGCGTCCCACACCCGCGGGGGCACCCGCCTCGACGTCCTGGTACTGGCAGCGGGGCCCGGCGGATCTCGTGCTGCGGCACGGCCACGTCGTCACGATGGACGCCAGCCGCCCCGAAGCGCAGGCGGTCGCGGTCGCGGGTCACAGGATCCTCGCGGTCGGCAGCGACGCCGGCGTGCAGCGCTACATCGGGCCATCGACGCGCGTGGTCGATCTGAACGGACGGCTGCTGATCCCGGGCTTCATCGACGCGCATGCGCATTTCATGGAGATTGGCGAGGCGCTGCAGACGCTGGATCTGCGAAACGCGCACACCTGGGACGACATCGTCGCGATGGTCGCGGCCGCGGCGAAGCAGGCGAAGCCGGGCACCTGGATCCAGGGGACCGGCTGGCATCAGGCCAAGTGGGATCATCCGCCGCAGCCGAATGTCGACGGGCTGCCCTACAACGACACGCTCAGCCAGGCGTCGCCCGACAATCCGGTGATTCTGAAGCACGCGAGCGGCCACGCCGTCATCGTGAACGAAGCCGCGATGAAGCTGGCGGGCATCGGACCCGACACGCCGAACCCGGCGGGGGGCGAGATCGTTCGAGACGCGAAGGGGCGCGCGATCGGGATGCTGCGCGACAACGCGAAGAATCTCGTGAACCGGGTGCTCCGGCAGCAGCTCGCGAAGCGCACGCCCGAGGAAGTGCGCGCCGACGCGGAGCGATCGGTCCAGCTCGCGGCGCACGACCTCGCCTCGAAGGGGGTCACCGCCGTTTCAGACGAAGGGGAGTCGTTCGCGACAATCGACTCGATGAAGCAGCTGGTCGACGAGGGCAAGGTGCCCGTGCGGCTATGGGTACTCGTCCAGGCCAATCGCGAGTCGCCGGAGGCGCTCGCTCAGCAGCTCTCCCGTTACTGGCTGGACGGCTACGGCGACGATCATTTGAGCGTTCGCGGGATCGGCGAGATTACGGCCGACGGCGCGCTCGGGACGCACAGCGCGTGGTTCCTGCAGCCGTTCGACGATCTGCCGACGTCGACCGGGCTCAACGTCACGCCCATCGCCGCGATCCGGCAGATGGCCGAGGCGGCGCTGAAGGAGCACTTCCAGGTCTCCGTCCACGCGATCGGGGACCGCGCCAACCAGGAGGTCCTCAACCTGTTCGAGGAGATTTTCCGCGCGCATCCGGAGGCGAGGGATCTGCGGTGGCGGATCGAGCACGCGCAGCACCTCGCGGCGAGCGACATCCCGCGGTTCGGGCGGCTGCACGTGATCGCCTCGATGCAGTCGATTCATGCCTGTTCCGATGGTCCGTACGTCGTGCAGCGGCTCGGCGAGGCGAGGGCCGCCGAAGGGGCGTACGCGTGGCGCAAATTGATCGACAGCGGCGCCATCATCGCCAACGGGACCGATGCGCCGGTCGAAGACGTCAATCCGATTCCGAACTTCGACTGCGCGGTTTCGCGCCGCATGAAGAACGGGCAGGCGTTCCATCCGGAAGAAAAGATGACGCGTGAGGAGGCCCTGCGGTCGTACACGATCAACGCGGCGTACACGATCTTCCAGGAAGACCGGCTCGGCTCGATCGCGCCGGGCAAGCTGGCGGATCTCGTCGTCCTGTCGGCCGACATCATGACGATTCCCGAGGACCAGATTCGCGACGCGAAGGTCGACGAAACGTTCGTCGGCGGCACGTCCGTCTATAAACGCGCTCAGCAATGAACGCTCAGCTGTCAGCTCCCAGCTTCCAGCTTTGCAAGGAAGAAGGGCCTCCTTTTGAGCTGGAAGCTGGCAGCTGAAAGCTGGAGACCTCATGAGCACGAACGCGCACCTGACCGCCGCGGCGCCCGCGGAGGTCGTCGATCCGGTCTGCGGGATGACGATCAGTCCGGCGGATGCGGTGGGGACCGTCGAACATCGCGGTCACACGTACTACTTCTGCGCTGACAGCTGCCTCGAACGGTTCCGCGACGATCCCGAACGCTTCCTGCACCCGCCGGCGGCGGCCGGCGAGACGGCGTCACCCGGCGACACCCGCGAATACACGTGTCCGATGGATCCGGAGGTCCGCCAGATCGGACCGGGCCCGTGCCCGAAGTGCGGCATGGCGCTCGAGCCCGTCGTCGCGGCGCCGGCGACGAAAACCGAGTGGACGTGCCCGATGCATCCGGAAATCGTGCGCGACGGGCCGGGCGCGTGTCCGATTTGCGGGATGGCGCTCGAGCCCCGCACCGTGACGATCGAGGAGCGCAATCCCGAACTCGACGACATGATGCGGCGCTTCCGCGTGTCGCTCGCGTTCACCGTCCCGCTGCTCGCCTTGATGGTGTCGGAGTTCCTGCCCGGCCAGCCGCTGCAGCGCGCGATCCCGTCGCGCCTCATGAACTGGATCCAGCTGGCGCTCGCCTCGCCCGTCGTGTGGTGGGGCGCGCGTCCGTTCTTTCACCGCGGCTGGGCGTCGATCCGCAACCGGCACCTCAACATGTTCACGCTGATCGCGCTCGGCGTCGGTGCCGCGTACGCGTTCAGCGTCGTCGCGACGGTGGCGCCCGGCGTCTTTCCCGCGTCGCTCCGCGCCGGCGGACACGTCGCGGTCTATTTCGAGCCGGCGGCCGTGATCGTGGTGCTCGTGCTGCTCGGGCAGGTGCTCGAGCTGCGCGCGCGAAGCCGCACCGGTGCCGCAATCCGGGGGTTGCTGGGGCTGGCGCCCGCCACCGCCCGGCGCATCGCGGCGGACGGGGTGGAATCCGACGTGCCGCTCGCGCACGTGGTCGCCGGCGATCGCCTCCGCGTCCGGCCGGGCGAGCGGATTCCTGTCGACGGCGTCGTGCTCGAGGGAGCGACCACCGTCGACGAGTCGATGATCACCGGGGAACCGATGCCGGTGGAGAAGCGCCCCGACGCCGCGGTGACGGGCGGCACGGTGAATGGCACCGGATCGATCGTCATGCGGGCCGAGCGGGTCGGCAGCGAGACGCTGCTCGCGCAGATCGTCAGGATGGTCAGCGAGGCGCAGCGCTCGCGCGCGCCGATCCAGCGGCTCGCCGACCTCGTCTCGTCGTGGTTCGTCCCGATCGTCATCGGCATCGCCGTGGTCACCTTCGTCGTCTGGACCCTGGTGGGACCCGAGCCGCGGCTCGCGCACGCGCTCGTCAACGCGGTGGCGGTGCTGATCATCGCGTGCCCGTGCGCGCTCGGTCTCGCGACGCCGATGTCGATCATGGTTGCGACGGGCCGGGGGGCGCAGAGCGGCGTGTTGATCCGGAACGCCGAGGCGCTCGAGCTCCTCGAGCAGGTGACGACCCTGGTCGTCGACAAGACGGGCACCCTGACGGAAGGGAAGCCCGCACTCGTGACCGTCGAACCGCAGCCGGGGTTCGACGCGGTGGGGCTGTTGCGCTTCGCGGCCAGCGTCGAGCACGTCAGCGAACACCCGGTCGCCGGCGCCATCGTGGCCGGGGCGCGGGATCGCGGCGTGGATCTCGCCGCCGTGTCCGCGTTCGAATCGACGACCGGGCAGGGGGTGAAAGGGGTCGTGGACGGACGAACCGCCGCAATCGGGACGCTGCGGTACATGACGTCGCTGGGGATCGACGCGGAGGCGCTGCGGAGCCGGGCCGACGCGCTGCGACACGAGGGGCAGACGGTGATGTTTGCGGCGATCGACGGCCGTCCGGCCGGGCTGCTGGGGGTGGCCGACCCCGTGAAGCGCACCACGGCCGAGGCCATCGCGGCGCTTCACCAGGAGGGCTTGACGATCGTGATGCTGACCGGCGATCACCGCACGACGGCGGAGGCGGTCGCCAGAACGCTCGGGATCGATCGCATCGAGGCGGAGGTCCTGCCCGATCGGAAAGCCGCCGTGATCCAGCGGCTGCAGGATCGCGGCGAGCGTGTCGCGATGGCGGGCGACGGCATCAACGACGCGCCGGCGCTCGCCCGCGCGCAGGTCGGCATCGCGATGGGGACGGGCACCGACGTCGCGATGGAAAGCGCCGGCATCACGCTGCTGCAGGGGGACCTGCGCGGCATCGTCCGCGCGCGGCATCTCAGCCGCGCGACGATGGGGAACATCCGGCAGAACCTGTTCTTCGCGTTCGTGTACAACGTCCTCGGAGTACCGATCGCCGCGGGCGTCCTGTACCCGGTCGTGGGTCTGCTGCTCAGTCCGATGATCGCGAGCGCGGCGATGACGTTCAGCTCGGTGTCGGTGATCACCAACGCCTTGCGGCTGCGCCGGGCAGCGCTCTAAGCCGACCGGACAACGGGCCGTCGCGCGTCAGTGTTCGAGCGACGCGGCGGGGTGGTCCGGCTGCGAACCTTCGAACTCGAAGATCCGGTATTCGAAGAGCCGGCCGCGCATGTAGTCGAGGTCCTCCGACGAGAAGCGCTCGCGCCATTGTCCGACCCGGCCGGACCGCGCGAATCGGCCGTCGAGCCGCGCCATCTTTTCCGACTTGCCACGTTCGTCTTCGAGCTGGCGGACCCTGTCGAAGGAGGAGCGCGCGACGGCCTCCGCGAGGACGCGCCCGTCGACCCGCAGATCCAGGCGATCGATCAGGCGCTCCATCGTGGTCACCGGATCGTTCCTGAGCGTCTGATACCGGACGGTCGCGTTCGCGCGGCCATGCCAGCTCAGGAAATGCGCACACCACCCGTCGAATCGCTCGCGCACGAACTCGCGCAGCGTTCCCCCGTACGGCTGCAGCGCCAGACGTTCGCCGGGGGCGCCGAACGGCTGCGGCGCGACCCGGCGGCGGAAGTACTCGTAGGCGGACACCATCGTGTCGAACGGATGCCGGTACAGGAAGACGCGGCGGAACCGCTGGAACACGTCGCGGTGGCGATGGTGCGTCTTCAGCAGGCAGGGCAGCGTGCGGAACGGCCAGGGGGACAGCAGATCCTGACGGAATTGATCCGTGGGAAGCGACGAATCCAGGACGGTGTAGTCGACCACGCGACCGTCGAGTTCCTGCAGGGCGAGGATGTTCGCGAAGATGAACCGCAGGTACGTGTTGCCCGACTTCGGATACGAGGCGAGCAGGACGGCGTCGCGCTTGGTCGGGTCGCCGCAGACATGGGCGATCAGATCACGATCGTACTGCCGCATACGGAGCCGCTCCCGCGCGCTGCGGACCAGCGTTCCAGGCCGCGTCACGACCCTGGCCGCGCGCCGCCACTCGTGCCTGCTCAACGCCACGGGAGTATCCCGCTGGACTGGAGATGCTCCAGCAGCCGCTCCACGATCTCTTCCGGTTGTTCGCAATCCGTCCGGGCGACGAACTCGGGATGCTCCGGCGGCTCGTACGGATCGCTGATTCCCGTCAGCCGCGGGATTTCGCCGGCGAGCGCCCGCCGGTACAGCCCTTTCGGATCCCGCCGGATGCACTCCGCGATCGGACAGTCGACGAACACTTCGATGAAGCGGCCGGCCTGCAGCCGCGCGCGGGCGCGCGCGCGGTCTTCCGCGTACGGCGACACCAGCGCGCAGACGACGATGTCCCCCTGTTCGACGCCGAGCCATGCGAGTTCGGCGGCGCGACGGTTGTTCTCGTGGCGGTCCGCGGGCGAAAAGCCCAGATCGCCGCACAGCCCGTGCCGGAGCCGGTCGCCGTCGAGCAACTGGACGCTGCACCCGGCATCGAACAATCGACGTTCGAGCCGCCTCGCGATCGTCGACTTTCCCGAACCGGACAGCCCGGTGAACCAGAGGACGGCGGCCTTGTGGCCGTGCCGCACCTCGCGGTCCTCGCGCGAGACCGCGGTTGGCTCCCACGTCACATCGGGTGAAGCCGTCCGATGGGGATCGCCGCGCCCGAACACCTCGTCGGCCGTCTGGACGGCACCGCGAATCATTCCAGCCGCGACCGTGGCGTTCGTGAACGGATGCACGAGCACGAAACTCCCCGTCTGTCGATTCCGGGAGTACGGATCGTGGAACACGGGGGCCGCCGTCGTAATTTCCACCCGGCCGATGTCGTTCGCCTCGAGGGTCGGCGGGAAGCTGCGATGCAGCGTGTCCACGTCGATCCGGTGGACGAGCCGGGTGATCGAGGCCTGGACCGAGCGCGTCGTGTGCTGGAGCCGGTACGCGAGCGAGAGGTCGAGCGGGGCGTCGTCGAGCCAGCAGAGGACCGCGTCGATGCGGGTGCCGATGACGGGCAGGTTGTTGCGGCGAACGAGCATGCCGCCGCGTCCGAGGTCGATGTCGTCGTCGAGCGTCAGCACCACCGAGTCGCCGGCGATGGCCTCGGGCATCGGACCATCGGCAGAGTCGACGGCGCGCACGCGCGTCGCGCGTCCGGAAGGGAGCGCGACGACCTCTTCGCCGGGCGCGATCGTGCCCGATGCGATGCGGCCGGCCACGCCGCGGTAGTCCTGGTCGGGACGCACCACGTGCTGGACGGGCAGCCGGAAGTCCACGAGGTTGCGGTCGGCGCCCGCCGGCACCGTCTCGAGCTGGTGGAGCAGCGTGGGGCCGGCGTACCACGGCATGCGGTCGCTGCGCCGCGTGACGTTGTCGCCATGCAGCGCCGAGATCGGGACGAAAACGAGCGCGCCGCCGCCGAGCTTTCCGGCGAAGTCGCGGTACTCGGCCGCGATCCGGGCGAAGACGTCCTCCCGGTAGTCGACCAGGTCCATCTTGTTGACGGCCACCACGATGTACGGAATCCGCAGGAGCGTCGCGATGAAGCCGTGACGCTTCGACTGCGTGACGAGCCCCTTCCGCGCATCGACCATGATGATGGCGAGGTCGGCCGTGGACGCGCCGGTGACCATGTTGCGGGTGTACTCGGTGTGCCCTGGCGTGTCGGCGATGATGAAGGCGCGCCGCGGCGTCGCGAAGTACCGGTAGGCCACGTCGATCGTGATCCGCTGTTCGCGTTCCGCCCGGAGGCCGTCGGTGAACAACGCGAAGTCGATGGCGTGCTCGCCGCCGTGACGGCTCGCGCGTTCGACGGCGGCGAGCTGGTCCTCGAGGACCGCGTCCGCGTCGTAGAGCAGGCGCCCGATGAGCGTGCTCTTGCCGTCGTCGACGCTGCCGGCCGTGGTGAATCGAAGCAGGGCCTGGGCCGCGTAGCGCTCCGGCAGCGGCGTCGGCGGTACGAGCCGGATCGCGCCGGACGGACCGGTGCCTGACTGTTCGCCGGCGACGACGGCGCCGCGGCGGACGACCATCAGAAATACCCCTGCCTCTTGCGGTCTTCCATGGCCGCCTCGCTCCGCTGGTCGTCGGCGCGCGCCCCGCGTTCGCTGAGGCGCAGCGTCCCGATCTCGTCGATGATCGCTTCCACGGTCGCGGCGGTCGATTCGATCGCCCCGGTGCAGGTCGCGTCGCCAACCGTGCGGAAGCGAACCATCCGGGTGGCAGCGTCCTCGCCGGGCCGCGGCGCGGCGTAGGGGGTGTCGGCGAGCAGGAGACCGTCCCGCCAATACACCCGCCGTGGGTGCGCGAAGTAGAGGGCCGGCAGCGCCAGTCCTTCCCGCGCGATGTAGGACCAGACGTCCAGCTCGGTCCAGTTGGACAGGGGGAACACCCGGAAGTGTTCGCCCGGCCGCTTGCGCCCGTTGTAGATCGCCCAGAGCTCGGGCCGCTGCGCGCGAGGGTCCCACTGGCCGTGCACGTCGCGGTGCGAAAAGACGCGTTCCTTCGCCCTGGCCTTTTCCTCGTCGCGACGGGCGCCCCCGAGCGCCGCATCGATCCGATGCTGCACGAGTCCATCGAGGAGCGTGATCGTCTGCAGCGCGTTCCGGCTGGCGGCGGGTCCGGCTTCCTCGATCGCCCGGCCGCTGTCGATCGACTGTTGAACCGAGCAGACGAGCAGGTCGCACCCGAGCCGTTTCACCAGCCAGTCGCGATAGACGAGCGTCTCGGGGAAATTATGGCCGGTGTCGACGTGCAGCAGCGGGAACGGCATCCGGCCGGGCCAGAACGCCTTTCGGGCGAGGTGCACGAGCGTAATCGAATCCTTGCCGCCCGAAAACAGGAGCGCCGGCCGTTCGAATTGCGCGGCGGTTTCCCGCAGCACGTAGATCGCCTCCGACTCGAGCTCGTCGAGCCGGGTCCGGCGCGGCAGCACGCACCGCGACTCCGAGGGTTCGGTGCAGATGGGGTCCATCGGGCTCAGGGGCGTGAACCGCCATGCCGTCGGGCCGGCATGCGCGTCGACGAATCATCACCGAAGCGCGTGAGCCGGTCAATGGAGAAACGGCAAGGCCCGCACGGCCTCAGGCGCAGCAGTCCGGACCGCAGCAGCGCGTCGCCTCCGGTTTGCGGGCGCGCACGAATGCGCTGACGAAGCGCCCCTGGACGTCCGCGGCGAGGCGGTCGACGTCGACGCCGCTTGCGGTCAGGAACGCCCGCGCGTCCTCGAGATCGTAGACCCGCCACGGTTCCACCTCGACGTCGGTGAATCCCGCCGCCCGCAGCTTCGAGCCATAGGCCTGCTCGTCGAGCGCCCCCGCGATGCAGCCGACCCAGAGTTCCATGCTCCGCCGGATGTCGTCGGGCACCTCGCCGCGGACGACCACGTCGGACACCGCGAAGCGGCCGCCGGGCTTCAGGACGCGAAACGCCTCGCGGAGGACGGCGTCCTTGTCGTTCGACAGGTTGATCACGCAGTTGGAGATGATGACGTCGACCGATCGATCGGGCAGCGGGATGGCTTCGATCGCGCCCTTCAGGAACTCGACGTTGGTGGCCCCCGCCTTCTGCTGGTTCTCGCGCGCGAGCGCCAGCATCTCGTCGGTCATGTCGAGGCCGTAGACTTTGCCGGCCGGGCCGACGCGCCGGGCCGAGAGCAGCACGTCGATGCCTCCGCCGGACCCGAGATCGAGCACGACCTGGCCCGGCTCGAGCGCGAGGAGCGCGGTCGGGTTGCCGCAGCCCAGCGAGGCCGCCAGCGCTTCGGCCGGCACCGCGCGGGTCTCGTCGTCCGAATAGAGGCGGCCGCTGATGGGATCGCCGCAGCCGCAGGCGGCCGCGGCATCGGCCGCCGGCCGCGGCGCGCCGCAGCACCCGACGCTGGCGGCCGCCGGCGACTGCCTGACGCCCGCGGCAATGGCGCCGTACTTCTCGCGAACCGCCCGTTCGATGTCCGACATGTGTCCCCCTCTCCGGCCCCCGCGTTATATCTGCGCAATCGAATATAAGGAACGGTACGACAGGCGTGCTATATTCGTCAAGGCAAATATATGAGTCACCGGCTGCCGGACATGGCGCGCCTGTGCCGAGTGCTGGGCGACACGACGAGGCTGCGGATCCTGGGGCTGCTGCTCGGCGGGGAGGTTTGCGTCTGCGACATCCACGAGAGCCTCCGGATCCCGCAGCCGAAAGCCTCGCGCCACCTGGCCGCCCTCCGGCGCGCCGGCCTCGTCGACGCGCGGCGGGATGGGCTGTGGGTGCACTACCGGCTGCACGATCGCTCCGAGCCCGCGCTGTCCGCCGTTGTCGCCGCCGTGCGGCACGCGCTCACGCACGCCGATGTCGTCCGGCGCGACGCCGAGCGGCTGCAGAAACGCACGGGACGCTGCGTCTAACGACTGGCGACTGGCGACTGGCGACTGGCGACTGGTAACTGGTAACTGGCGACTGGTGACTGATTTCAGGCACCGACCCAGACGAGCCCGACCAGCACCGCGGCGGGGATCAGCGGCGCGGTCATCGGCGCGACCTGGAACAGCAGGGCGCCGGCGACGCCTCCTCCGAAGAAGCCGAGCAGCCGGACGGCGAGGCCGAGCAGGCGTCCGGGGCGTGTCTCGGCCTGACGATCCGGCTCGGCCGTTCGAACAATCTCGACAGCGAAATCGGTGAGCGGCCCCGTGATGTGCGTCGTGTGGGTGCCGCGCGTGCCCGGATGCGTGAGCGCCGCGTTCTGAATCCCGACGGCCGACGCGAGCAGGACGAGCAGCAGCATGCAGCCGGCGCCGCAGCTCTGCCGGTCGATGGCGCCGCTCCAGCTCAGCACGGCCACCCCCGCGAGGAGTGCGGCTTCGAGCAGCAGCGCATGGGCGACCTGGCGCGTGCTCTCCGCGTTGTCGACCAGCGCCGCGCCTGCCAGAGATCCCGCCATGAAGGCCGGAATCGCCAGCCCGCGATGGAACGCCTCGCCGAAGTTCCGCTGGACGATCGCGATCGCCAGCACGGCCGTATTGCCGGTCATGTGGCTGATGAACACTCTGTCGAGCGCGAGATAGCCGAACGTGTCGACGCTGCCCGCCACGGCCGCGAGGACGGCGCTGCGCAAGGCGCGGGTCTGCTGAGTCATGCAAGAGACGCTGCACGAGCCCGACCGCGTCGACGACCTGTCACCTTTTTGCGCGCGGCGACTCTGGATCGTTGAGGGGTACGAATTCCCGAGCGGGTCCGGAAGCCCCCCGGCTCAGGTCGGGGGAGGACCGGCGCGAGCGAAGCGCGCGCCGCACGGGCCAGGAGCGCGCCGGCGAAGCGGCGTGCGAGGGCGCGTGTCGGGGGGTCCGGCGGGGCGAAGCCCCCCGGTTAATAAAGGAGAGGGTGTAATGAAGATTCTGGCTGCCGCCGTTGTCGTGAGTGCATTGTGTTTGCCCGCCGCGTCCGCATCCGCGCAGGACGTGACCGACCCGCAGATTGCGTCGATCGTCGTCACCGCCAATCAAGTCGATATCGATGCCGGCAAGCTCGCCGAAAAGAAGGCCACGAACCCGGACGTGAAGAAATTCGGGCAGCTGATGGTCACCGACCATACGGGCGTGAACAAAGCGGCCGTCGATCTGGTGCACAAGCTCGGCGTCACGCCCGAAGACAATCCGACCAGCCAGAGCCTGAAGGCCGGGGGCGAGACGAACCTCGCGACCCTGAAGGGGCTCAGCGGCAAGGCGTTCGACAAGGCGTACGTCGACCACGAGGTGGCGTACCACCAGCAGGTGATCGATGCGCTCGATCACACCCTGATTCCGGGCGCGAAAAACGATCAACTGAAGGCGCTGCTGGTGAAGGTCCGGCCCGCCTTCGTGTCGCACCTCGAGCACGCGCAGCATCTTCAGGCCGAGCTGAGCAAGTAGAAGCCGGGCCCGCGTGATGCGCGTGTCATCCCGTTCGATCGTCCTGTCGGCCGCGACGGTCCTCCTCGTGCTGGCGGGCCCGGGGCGTGGCGTCGCGGCGCGCGTACCCGCACCCGCCACCTATACGGTGACGATGGATTCGTCACGTTTCGAGCCGGCGGTCCTCACCGTGCACGCGGGGGACACCGTCGTCTGGGTGAACAAGGACTTCATCACGCACACGGCCACGGCGAAAGGGCACTTCGACTCGGGCAAGATTGCCGAAGGCCACTCGTGGTCGTACGTCGCGCGCACGAAGGGCACGTTCCCTTACATCTGTACGCTCCATCCGGACATGAAGGGCACGCTCCGGGTGCAGTGATCCCGTCGCGGCGGTCGCTTCCGGTCCTCTCGCCGTTCCCCTTGCGCTTCTACATCAGCGTGCGCTAGTGTAGAAGCGGAAGGGAAAGATGTGGACCGATGTCCGCTTTCGCGCGCGCGCCCTGTTTCGCAGCCGATCGCTCGACCGCGAGCTCGAGCAGGAGCTGCGCGCGCACCTGGACGCGCAGACGCAGAAGTACTGCGAGGCGGGTCTGCCGCCTGCCGAAGCCGCGCGCCGCGCGCGTCTGGACTTCGGCGGCGTCGACGCCGCCGTCGAAGCCTGCCGCGATGCGCGGGGCGTCCGTCCGTTCGAGGTGCTTGCCGCGGATCTTCGATATGCGCTGCGGGCGCTGCGGAAAGACCGCCTTCTCGCCGCCGTCGCCATCCTCACGCTGGCGCTCGGCATCGGAGCGGCCACGACCGTCTTCAGCGTCGTCGAGACCCTCCTGTTGAAGCCGCTGCCGTATCCGGCGGCCGATCGGATCGCATTTCCCTGGCGCATCGCGCCGCCGGGCATCAACGTGGGATTCGCCGAGATTCCGTGGGGTCGCACGGATTTCCTGACGCTCCGCCGCGAGTCGCGGACGTTCGCGTCGCTCGGCGCGTTTCTGGGCGCCTCGTTCAACCTGACCGGCGCCGGGGAACCGGCGCGACTGGACGGCGCACGCGTGTCGGCGGGCTTTTTCCCGTCGCTGGGCACCCCCGCGGCGCTCGGCCGCGTGTTCACGGCGGACGAGGATCGACCCGGCCACGACCGCGAGGCGGTCCTGAGCGACGAGGTGTGGCAGCGGCGGTTTGGCGCCGATCCCTCGATCGTCGGGCGTCCCATCGATCTCGACGGCCAGCCGTACGTCGTCGTCGGCGTCATGCCGCCGGGCTTCACCTTTCCCCGCGCGAGCGAGCTGCCGGGCAGCTTTTCGTTTCCGGCGCACACGCAAGTCTGGGTGCCGCTCGCGCTGCCGACGGGTCCCGCCTGGCGCGGAGAGCCGTCGGAACTGGCGGTCGTGGGCCGGTTGAAGCGCGGGGTGATGCTCGAGCAGGCGCAGGCGGAGCTGGATCTCTTCGGGCGGGAGATGGAGCGGCGCATCCCCGCCGCGAAGGGCTGGTTCCACTCCCGCCTGGTCCCTGCGACGACGCAGATCGTCGGCGATTCGCGGCGTCCGCTGCTGCTGGTGTTTGCGGCTGTCGGGATCGTGCTGTTGATCGTCTGCGCGAACGTCGCCGGCCTGCTGCTGACGCGATCGATTGGGCGCATGCGCGAGTTCACGCTGCGGACGGCGCTCGGGGCGACGCGCGCACGCCTGATCGCACAACTGCTCTGCGAGAGCCTGCTGCTCGGCGTGCTCGGCGGGGGCGGCGGCGTGCTCTTGGCGGCCGGCGGGGTGGAATTCGTGAAGCGCTGGGGGCCGGCCGGCACGCCGCGCCTCGGAGAGATACACCTCGATGCGATGGCGCTCGGGTTCGCGCTCGCCGTCTCCCTGCTGACGGGCCTCTGCTTCGGCACCGCGCCCGCGCTGCTGGCCGCGCGCGCGGCGAGCCCGGGATCGCTGCTGCGCGGCGGCGGCGGCCGCTCGGTCGGCCACGCGCGCGACTCACGGCTTCGGCACGGGCTCCTCGTCGTCGAGGTCGCCCTCGCGCTCGTGCTCGTCGTCGCCTCGGGGCTGCTGGTGCGGACCTTCGTTCGCGTGATGCAGGTGGACGGCGGATTCGACGCGGACCACGTCCTCACGTTCGAGCTGACGCTTCCGACGGCGCGCTATCCCGACACGGCTCGCATCGTGCAGTTCTACGACCGCACGCTGCGCCGGCTTTCGGCGCTGCACGGGGTGCGCGCCGCCGGGCTCGGCGAAACGCTCCCGATGGGCGGACCGGGCGAGAGCACCGGGCTGCGTGTCCCCGGCCGGCCGCCGAATCACCCCGCCTTCGCGGCCTACACGATCGCTTCCCCTGGATACTTTGCGGCGGTCGGCACCCGTGTGATGGAAGGGCGGGCATTCACCGGCGCCGACAACACCGCGGGCGCTCCCGTCGCGATCGTCAGCCAGGCAATGGCCAACGCGTACTGGCCCGGCCAGGACGCCATTGGCAGGCAGGTCGGCCTGCCGATCCTGCCGTACAACATGACGGTCGTGGGCGTGGTCGCCGACGTCAAACACGCGTCGCTGCGCGAGTCGTCGGGCCCGGAAATCTACGTGCCCTTCACGCAGAAGGTCTGGCCGTCGATGCAGACAATGCGGCTGGCGGTCCGATCGAGCGCGGACCCGTCGGCCACGGCGGCCGCCGTCCGTGAAGCGGTGCGGGCGGAGGACCCGGATCTGCCGCTCGCCCGCGTCCAGACGCTCCAGGCGATCGTCGACGGTGCGGTGGCGCGGCAGCGGTTCACGATGCTGCTGCTCGTCGGCTTTGGCGTGGTCGCGCTGGTGCTGGCGTGCGTCGGGCTCTACGGGGCGGCGTCGTACACGGTCACGCAGCGGACGCAGGAAATCGGCGTGCGCGTCGCGCTCGGCGCCTCGCGCGCGCGCGTCGTCGAACTGATGCTGGGCCGTGGTTTGCGGCTCACGCTCGCGGGCGTGGCGATTGGTCTCGTCGCGGCGCTCGGCGTCACGCGCACGATGCGCGGCTTCCTGTTCGGCGTCACACCGACGGACGTGCCGACGTTTGCGGCCGTGTCGGCCCTGCTCGTCGCGGTCGGCACGCTCGCCTGCTACCTCCCGGCCCGGCGCGCAGCCAGCGTGGATCCGGTCGTCGCGCTCCGGCACGACTGACGACCCCCATCCTTGTCGTTCCGAGTTCCGGGTTCGGGTTCCGGGTCGGGTTCAGGTGCGAGGTGCCCGAACCCGACTCGGAACCCGGAACGCGGCACCCTGAACCCTCCGAATACTCATCTCGCCCGCCGGTTGTCCCGGGCCCGTGCGCTGTGCGACGATGTGCCACTTCGTCCGTCGGCTCGAACGCTCTCTGGGGGGCAAGATGAAGAAGATGGTTTTTCTCCTGGCGATGGCGTCGCTCGCCTGGGCGCCGCAGACCGCCGCGCGCCACGAGGCCGGCCAGTCCGCCGCCTGGCACACCGAGGCGCAGCGCGTCACCATCGTCCGCGACGACTGGGGCATCGCGCACGTGCACGGCCGGACCGATGCCGACGCCGTGTTCGGCATGGAGTACGCGCAGGCCGAAGACGACTTCAACCGCGTCGAGACGAACTACATCAACGCGCTCGGCCGGCTGGCCGAGACCGAAGGGGCGCCGCAGATCTACCGCGATCTGCGGATGAAGCTGTTCATCGACCCGGCGGCGCTGAAGAAGCAGTACGACGCGAGCCCGGCGTGGCTGAAGCAGTTGATGGACGCGTTCGCCGGCGGCCTCAACTACTACCTCGCGACGCATCCCGACGTGAAGCCGCGCGTCATCACGCACTTCGAGCCGTGGATGGCGCTCGCCTTCAGCGAGGGCAGCATCGGCGGCGACATCGAGCGCGTGAACCTGAACCAGCTCCAGGCGTTCTATGGCGGCGACGAGCCGGCGGCCGCGCCGGCCGGGGACGACGATCGAGGGGCGCCGCCGGAGCCGACCGGCTCCAACGGGATCGCGATTGGCCCGAAGATCACGAAGGACCACCACGCGCTGCTGCTGATCAACCCGCATACGTCCTTCTTCTTCCGCTCCGAACTTCAGATGGCCAGCGACGAGGGTCTCGACGCGTACGGCGCCGTCACGTGGGGGCAGTTCTTCGTCTACCAGGGCTTCAACCCCGGCGCCGGCTGGATGCATACGTCGAGCGGCGTCGACGCGATCGACGAGTACCTCGAGACCGTCGTCAAGAAGGGCGATCGCTACTACTACCGGTACGGCGACAAGGACGTGCCGATGACGGTGAAGACGATCGTCGTCCCCTACAAGGACGGCGCCGGCATGGCGAAGAAGACCTTCACCGTGTACTACACGCAGCACGGACCCGTCGTCCGGAAGGCCGGCGACAAGTGGGTGACCATCCGGTTGATGCAGGAGCCGCTGAAGGCGCTCGAGCAGTCGTACTCGAGGACGAAGGCGAGGAACTATCAGGCGTTCCGCAAGACGATGGAGCTGCACACCAACTCGTCGAACAACACGATCTTCGCGGACACGCAGGGGAACATCGCGTACTTCCACGCCAATTTCATCCCCAGGCGCGATCCGCAGTTCGACTGGACGAAGCCTGTCGACGGCAGCAATCCGGCGACCGACTGGCACGGCGTGTTGTCGGTCGATCAGAGCCCGAACCTGCTGAATCCGGCAACCGGGTGGCTGTACAACTCGAACAACTGGCCGTGGTCCGCCGCGGGGCCCGACAGCCCGAAGAAGGCCGACTTTCCCGCCTACGTGGAAACCGGACGCGAGGAATCGCCGCGCGGGCGTCACGCGCTCCGTGTGCTCCCCGGCAAGACGAATTTCACGCTCGACTCGCTGCTCGCGACGGCCTTCGACAGCTACCTGCCGTCGTTCGGCCGGATGATTCCGCCGCTCGTGAAGGCCTGGGACGGGCTGTCACGGGACAACCCGCTGCGCGCGAAGGTCGCGGCGCAGATCGATCTCCTGCGGAACTGGGACGATCGCTGGGGGGTGTCGTCGGTGCCGACGGCGCTGGCGGTGTTCTGGGGCGAAGCGGTCGAGCGCGAGGTCGGCCGCACGGCGCGATCCGCCGGCGTGTCGGCGGAGGAGTACGTCGTCACGAAGGCCACGCCCGACGAGCTGCTGCAGGCGCTCGTCACGGCCTCCGACAAGCTGACGGCCGACTTCGGCACCTGGAAGACGCCGTGGGGGAACATCAATCGCTTCCAGCGGATCAACGACGACATCGAGCCGCACTTCGACGACGCGCAGCCGAGCATTCCCGTCGGCTTCACCTCGTCGCGGTGGGGCTCGCTCGCCTCGTTCGGGGCGCGCGCGTACCCGAACACGAAGAAGTGGTACGGCACGAGCGGCAACAGCTTCGTCGCGGTCGTCGAGTTCGGCGATCGGATTCACGCGCGCGCCATCACCGCGGGCGGCGAGAGCGGACACGTGGGCACGCCGCACTTCAACGACGAGGCCGAGCGCTACAGCACCGGCAACCTGCGCGAGGTGTACTTCTATCCCGATCAGTTGAAGGGGCATACCGAGCGAACGTACCACCCGGGCGAATGAACGGCCAGGAGCCTCCATGCGCGAGATGATATTGGTGTTCGGACGCGGGCGTGGCGCCCGCGTCGCCGTTGTCGCGTCTTTTCTGGCGGCCGCCGCGTTCGGGCTGCCGATTGACGCGCAGCAGGTGCCCCCGGCGTCTTTCGGGGATCTCCACTGGCGATCGATCGGGCCGCCGCGCTCCGGCTACGTCGCTGCGCCGGCCGGTGTGCCCGGCGATCCGACGACGTACTACGTCGGGCTGCCGGAAGGGGGCGTCTGGAAGACGACGAACGCCGGCACCACGTGGGCGCCGATCTTCGACCAGGTGCACGTCGCGTCGGTCGGCGCCGTGGCGGTCGCCCCCTCGGATCCGTCGATCGTTTACGTGGGCACGGGCGATCAGTCAGGCTGGTCCTTCACCGCGGGCAAGGGGGTTTACAAGTCGACCGACGCCGGGCGGACGTGGACGAACGTGGGCCTGGCCGATTCGCAGTACATCGGCGGCATCGTCGTCGATCCGCGCGATGCGAACACGCTGCTGGTCGCGGCGCTGGGGCCGCGGGCCGCCGGGCGGCGCGGCGCCCCGGCGCCTCGCGAGACCACCGAGGCGGCGGGACCCGTCGAGCGCGGCGTGTACCGATCCACCGACGGCGGCACGTCCTGGAAGCGCGTGCTGCCCGACGACGGCTCGCTTGGCGCCTCCGACGTGTACCTCGACTTCAAGGATCCGCACATCGCGTTCGCGCTGCTGGCGGGCGGCTCGCCGTTTGGCCCGGCGCCAGCAGGAGGCTCCGAGGCCGGCATCTACAAGTCGGCGGACGGCGGTTCGACGTGGCAGCAGGTCGGCAGCCGCGGATTGCCGGAGGGGGCTCGCATCTTCGCGTTCTCGCCGTCATCGGGTACGCAGGGGCGGCGCCTGTACGCGGTCGCGGGTACCGGCGGCCGCGGGGCCGGATCGGCGCGCGCGCTCTACCGATCGGACGACGGCGGCGACACGTGGACGCTCGGGACGCGGCAGATCGCGAGCGCGGGCGGAAAGATGTACGCCGATCCGCAGAACCCCGACGTCGTCTACCTGATGGGCACGTCGATGTACCGATCCACCGATGGCGGCCGGCACGTCGCCTCGTACTGGGGCGCGCCGAGCGGCATCGACCCGCGCTTTCTCTGGATCGATCCGACGAATCGGCGGCGGATGATCGTCGGGGTCGATCAGGGGCCCGCGATTTCGGTCGACGGCGGCAGGTCGTGGACACCGTATTACGGGCTCGTCGACGGCCAGTTCTATCGCGTCTCGACCGACAACGATTTTCCGTATCACGTCTGCGGGCCGCAGCAGGATTCGGGCACCGCCTGCGTGCAGAGCCGCAGCGATTTCGGCGAGATCCGGCCGCGGGACTGGTACCGGGCGGGGGGCTTCGAGAACGGATTCCTGATCGCCGATCCGCTCGACACGCGCTACATGTACACGCAGGGCTGGTATCACGTGCTGCGCCGGTTCGACCGCAAGACGAGGCAGGTGCAGGTGCTGTATCAGCCCACGCCCGAGGATCGCTTCGGCGGCGCGCCGCCGCTCGCGTTTTCGCCGCAGGACCCGCACACGCTGTACATGGCCGCGCAGCACGTGCTCGCCTCGAACGATCGCGGCCTGACGTGGCACACCATCAGCCCCGATCTGGCGGCGGTGCCCGGCGCCCGGACGCCGGCGAGTCCGGCAGGCGGCGTGGGTGCGCCGGCGCCAGGCGGCTCGATCCAGGCGATGGCCGTCTCACCGGTCGCGGCAGGCGTGATCTGGGTCGGCGCGAGCACCGGATTGATCCACGTGACGCGCGACGCCGGCAGGACGTGGACGAACGTCACGCCGCCGGACCTGCCGTCAGGAGGGGTCAACGTGATCGATGCGTCCCACAAGGATGCGGGGACCGCATACGCCGCGCTGTTGTCGCGCGACAATCATCCGCATGTCTATCGCACCGGCGATTACGGCCAGCACTGGCAGGAGATCACGAGCGGTATCGCCGACGGCGCGGTCGTCCGCACGGTCCGAGAAGATCCGCGGGATTCCAACCTGATCTACGCCGGCACCGTCACCGGCGTCTGGGTCTCGTTCGATCGCGGCGACCACTGGCAGTCGCTCCAGCTCAATCTGCCGACGACGGTCGTGAGCGACCTCACGATTCACGGAGACGACGTGGCGATTTCCACGTACGGCCGCGGCTTCTGGATCCTGGACGACGTCACGCCGCTGCGGCAGGTGCGCGCGCTGGAAGCATCGAAGGCGCCTGCCTTCTTCTTCCGGCCCGCGCCCGCGTCGCACGCGCGCTGGGACAACACGCAGGATACCCCGCTGCCTCCCGAGATGAAGGTTGGCGACAATCCGCCGGAAGGAGCCATCCTCGATTACGACCTGGCCACGCCGGCGTCGGGAACGGTCACGCTGACGATCAGCGACGCCGCCGGGCACACGATTCGTGAATATTCGAGCGTCCCTCCGGCGCCCGACACCACGATGGCCAACGTGCCCGAGTACTGGCTCGAGCCGCCGATCGTGCTGCCGACGACCGCGGGCATGCACCGGATCAATTGGGATCTGCGGTACCCGGATCCGCCCACGCTGAATTACGGCTATCGCGGAACGCCGCTCGACTACCGCGAGTACACGTTGAGCTGGCACGCGCTGCCGGGCCAGACGCCGCGCACGACGCTGGTCGGCCCCATGGTGCTGCCGGGCACGTATACGGCGACGCTCGAGGTCGACGGGCGCCGTTATACGCAGCCGATCACCGTCGTCGCCGACCCGCGCGTAACGGTTCCCGCCGATGCGCTCGCCGCGCAGTTCCGCCTGGAACAGCGGATGGTGGCGGGGATCACCGCGACGTATCACGCGGTCACCTACATCGACACGCTGCGTGCGGCGCTGACGAAGGCGAGTGCGGATCCGCAGGTCGCGACCGCCGCGGGAGACGCCGGCACGGCGCTCGCCGCGCTCGCCGACGGGCCCGCCGGCTTCGGGGTCGCGCACCGCGATCTCGGCCGGCGCCTCAACGATCAACTCGTCGACGACTTCGGCCCCACGCCCAGCGTCGTGGCGGGCGTCGACGGCCCGTGCACGTCGATCGATCGCGGATTCGACGGCCTGCGTCGACTGCAGGCGACGAAGATCGCCGAGGTGAATCGCCTGCTCGCGCGCAGCGGCGGCGCCGCCCTTCCCGCGTGGACGCCTCCGGCGGCGCCCGCGTGCGGGAGCCGGTGACCGGTTCGTCAGGGCAGAGAGCCTGACCCACACACGACCGGTGTGGGTCAGCCCTTCACGGGCTGACGGACCAATCCTGGCCGGTCCTGCCCACCTGTATTGGCGTCCCGGGCTGCTTCGACTAAGATTCAGCATCACTGAGCCAGTTCCGTCGGCCGCCGCTTCGGGGATCCGAAGGCGTCGGCGCCGGATGTCCTGTTTCCGGAGCCGACGAATGACGCGATGTGCGGTGTCTCTCGGACTGGGTCTCGCCCTGTTGGCGATTCCCGCGCATGCGCAGACCCGCCCCGCGGCTGCGCCGTCCCCGGGCATCACCCGAAGTTCCGAGGAAGGCCGCCCGTTCACCCGCCTGTATCGTCCCTTCGACGTGGGAGGGGGCAGCCAGACCTGGACGATCCTGCAGGACCGCCGTGGCGTGATCTACTTCGGCAACAACGCCGGCATCCTCGAATACGACGGCGCGACGTGGCGAGTCATCCGGGTCGGCAACACGGCCGGTTCCGTCCGTGCGCTCGCGATGGACGAGAACGGTCGCATCTACGTCGGCGCCTCCGCCACGTTCGGCTATCTCGAGCCGGACGCGCAGGGGACGATGCACTACGTGTCGCTCGTCGACCGCCTGCCGAAGGGCACGTCGTTCAACGACGTCTGGCGGACGTTTGCGACGCCGGCCGGCGTCTACTTCCAGACCGACGGCGCGATCTTCCGGTGGTTCCACGACCAGATGACGGTGATCGAGGCCGCATCGCGGTTCTCTCGCGCCTCGGAGGTCGACGGCCGCGTGTACGTGCCGACGCCGGAAGCGGGACTGAACCTGCTGGAGGGCACCGCGCTCCGGCCGCTGCCCGGAACGGAGAGCCTGGAGAACGAGCCCTTTCCGATCGTGATGCGGTACGACGCGTCCCGCCTGCTCATTGGTACGCGGAACCGCGGGCTGTTCCTCTACGACGGGCATGCCCTCGAGCCGTTTCCGACCGAGATCGACGACTTTCTCGCGCCGCTGGATCTGTACCGGGGCAGCCCGCTCCCGGATGGGACGTTCGCGCTGACGACCACCAATGGCGGGATGGCGATCATCGATCACCAGGGACGGCGCGTCCTCGTCCTGAACCGGTCGAACGGCTTTCCCTCCGACACGGTGTATTTCGCGGCGCCGGATCGGGACGGGGGACTCTGGGCGGGTCTCGACAGCGGCATCGCGCGAGTCGAAGCCCCCTCGCCCCTGTCTTACTTCGGCCCCGAAGATGGGCTCATCAGTTTTCCGAACGGCGGGCTTCGCCATGACGGGCGGTTGTACCTTGGGACCCAATCAGGCGCCTCGTTCCTGGTTCCCGCTTCTACCGCGACCGGGTCGGCGCATTTTGCCCCCCTGCAGGGGAAGCTCTCCACACAGTGCTGGTCGTTCACGACCGTGAACGATGCCACCGGCCGACGGCCGCCGGCCTTCCTCATGGCGTGTACCGGCGGCATCTTCCAGATCACCGGCACGGTGTCGACGCCGGTCGAGGTCTCGGCCGATCTCAGCTTCCGGCCAGACTGGCTGCTGACCTCGCGAGCCGATCCCACCCGTGTATGGGCCGCCTTGTTCGACGGGCTGGCCTCGATCCGGTGGGTCGACGGCCGATGGATCGACGAAGGCCGGGTGCCGGGCACCAACGATCAGATTCGATCGTTGTTCGAGAACCCCGACGGCTCGCTGTGGGCCGGAACGGCGGAGCGCGGCCTGCTGCGGGTTCGGTTCGACGCGAAGCCGACGGCCGGCGTGCCGCGTCCGACGGCACACATCGAACGGTACGGTCCGGCGCAGGGGCTGGCCGAAGGGGGAGTCGGGGTCATCGACGTCGGCGGTGAGCCGTTGTTTTCAGCGGGCCTGGAGGATCCCTACGTCGCGCATTTCGACCCGTCCACGAACCGGTTCGTGCGCGATCCGGTGTTCGATCACGTCGTCGGCATGAATCCGTACGCCGGCGGGGTCATGGTCGGGACTCCCGACGGCCGATTGTTCATGAATCTCGGCCGCGAGACGGCGGTGTTCCGGAGAGAGCCGGGTGGACGCTGGGCCGTCGATCGCGGGACGCTGGGCCGCCTGGGCACGACGCCGATCGCGGGCATTCTTCCCGACGAACACGGTGTGCTGTGGCTGCAGTTTGCGGAAGGGCGCTTCGTCCGGTTCGACACGACCCGCAAGCTCCCGGCGACTGGTTCCGTGCCCGTGCTCATCCGCCGCGTGGCCGACGGCCGCGACCGAACGCTGTTCGACGGCGATGGCACGGCGGCGGGCCTGAAGCTGCCGGCGTCGCTCACGGGGCTGCGCTTCCAGTACGCCCTGCCGAGTTTCGTGGACGAGAGCGCGACGATGTACCAGTCGCGGCTGGACGGTCTCGACACGGACTGGTCCGACTGGACGCGCACGCCGGAGCGCGAATACACGAACCTGGGCTTCGGGACGTACACGTTCCGCGTCCGCGCGCGCGACATCCGCAGCGTCGTTACCGGGGAGGCGACGTACGCGCTGCGGATCCTGCCCCCCTGGTATCGGACCTGGTGGGCCGATTTCGGGTACCTCCTGGCGTTCCTGTTTGCCTGCTACGGCGGCGCGCTGCTGGTGCGCCGGCGCGTCCTGGGCCAGGAGCGGCAGCGCTCGCAGTTTGCCGAAGCGCGGCTGCGCGCCGAAGCGGCCGAGGCGCTGGCCCGCACCGAAGGGGAGGGCAAGAAGAACGTCGAACTGCTCAGCGAGATGGGACGCGAGATCACGTCGTCGCTGGACTTCGACACCATCTTTGGCAAGCTGTACGAGCGCGTGAACGAGCTCGCCGATGCCGACGTCTTTGGCGTGGGCCTCTATCACGCCGATCGCCACGAGATCGAGTACCGCCTGGCGATCGAGAAGGGGAAGCGGTACGCGCCCTACACGCGGAGCACCACCGACCGCGATCAGCTGCCCGTCTGGTGCGTGGAGCACCGGAAGCCGGTCTTCATCAACGATCTGTCCGCCGAGTACTCGCAGTACGTGGGGCGCTACGACGAAGAGACCCGGCCGCTCGAAGACGGATCGATGTCGACGCATCCGCAGTCGATCATCTACCTGCCGCTCATCGCGAAGGAACAGGTGCTCGGCATCATCACCATCCAGAGCTTCGAGAAGCACGCCTACACGACGCATCACCTGAACGTGATGCAGAGCCTCGCGTCGTACACGGCCATCGCGCTCGACAACGCGCACGCCTACCGGCAATTGAACGAGCACGAGCACGAGATTCGGCGGCTGTTCGAAGAAGCGGAGCGCGCGCGGGCGACCGCCGAGGAGGCCGACGCCGCCAAGAGCGCGTTCCTCTCGACCGTGAGCCACGAGCTGCGGACGCCGCTCACCTCGGTGCTGGGCTTCGCGAAGATCATCAAGAAGCGGCTCGAAGACCGCATCTTCCCGCTCGTGCAGAGCGGCGATCAGAAAGTTCAGCAGACGATTCGCCAGGTCGAAGACAACCTGAAGGTGGTCGTGAGCGAAGGGGAGCGGCTGACCAAGCTGATCGACGACGTGCTCGACCTGGCGAAAATCGAGGCGGGCAAGCTCGAATGGCACATGGAAACCGTCACGATCGGCGACGTCATCGACCGCGCGACCGCCGCGACGGCGTCCTTGTTCGAGCAGCGCGGCCTGCGGCTCGAAACCGACGTGTCCGCCGGCCTGCCCACGGTCACGGCCGATCGCGATCGCCTCATCCAGGTGGTCATCAATCTGATTTCGAACGCGGTCAAGTTCACCGACGCGGGCAGCGTGACGTGTCGGGCGAGACAACGCGGCAGCGAGCTCGTCGTCAGCGTCACCGACACCGGCGTCGGCATTGCCCCTGTCGATCAGCCGAAGGTGTTCGAGCGGTTCAAGCAGGTCGGCGACACGCTGACGGACAAGCCGAAGGGGACCGGCCTGGGCCTGCCCATCTGCAAGGAAATCGTGGAGCACCACGGCGGCCGCGTCTGGGTCGAGAGCGAAGTCGGGCGAGGCAGCACCTTCTCCTTCTCGCTCCCGCTGACGGCCGAGCAGGCCGCTGCCGCCGGTGTCGCGCCGGCGCCGCTCGAACTCGCCGCGCTCATCCGCCAGCTCCGCGAGCAGGTGATCGTCACCACGCCGCGGACCGCCGAGCGCCAGCCGCGCATCCTCGTGGTCGACGACGACCCGAACATCCGCGAACTGCTGCTGCAGGAGTTCACCGAGGCGGGGTATCGGGTCGACCTCGCCACCAACGGACGCGAGGCCATCGGCTTCATCCGGCGCGACCGGCCCGACCTCGTCGTGCTCGACGTCATGATGCCCGAGATGAACGGCTTCGACGTCGCGGCGGTCCTCAAGAACGACCCGACGACGATGGATATCCCGATCGTCATCCTGTCGATCGTGCAGGACCGGGAGCGCGGGTACCGGCTGGGGGTCGACCGCTACCTGACCAAGCCGATCGACACCGACCTGCTCTTCAAGGAGGTGGGGTCGCTGATCGAGCAGAAGAAGTCGCACAAGCGGGTGCTGGTCGTCGACGAGGACGCGACGACGGTCCGGACGCTCACCGACGTCCTGACGACGCGCGGCTACAGCGTGACGGAAGCGCGCGGCGACGACCTCGTCGCGCGCGCGGTCGCCGTGCAGCCCGACATCATCATGTTGAATTCGGTGTCGTCGGCCCGCTCCGACGCCGTGCAGATGCTGCGGTTCGAGAAGGGGATGGAGAACGTCCTCTTCCTGGTCTATCAGTAGGCCGCCGGGCCGCGCCTGGCGCGGCTCGTGGGGTCCGGCGCGGCGGGTCGACCCGCGCGCCATCCGACCGAGATTGCGGGGCGGCGCCCCGCGTGTGATCGACAAGGAGCCGACGTGAGCCCGACGATTCTGATTGTGGACGACGAAGCGCACTTGCGCATGCTGATCCAGCAGACCCTCGAAGAGCTGGAGGACGAAGGCGTGGAGCTGCTCACTGCGTCCAACGGTGAAGAAGCGCTCGCGGCGATTCAGTCCGTGAAGCCGAATCTCGTGTTCCTGGACGTGATGATGCCGAAGCTCAGCGGCTTCGACGTCTGCAGCCACACCAAGCAGACCCTCGGCCTCACCGACGTCTATATCGTGCTGCTGACCGCGAAAGGGCAGGAGTTCGACCGGCAGCGCGGCCAGCAGGTCGGCGCCGATCTCTACATGACCAAGCCGTTCGATCCCGACGCGCTGCTGCAGAAGGCGCGCGACGTGCTCGGAATGTAGCCGTGTCGCGCGTCGCACTGCGGCAGATCCTCGGGCAACGCTCCGCCGTCGGCGCGCTCGTCTCGGCGTACGCGGAGGCGCTCGGCGCCGCCGTCACGATCGACGACGCCAGCGGCCGCCGGCTGCACGGCGATCCGGCGACGCCGCCGGCGAACGGGCGCTTTCCCGTGATGTACGACGAGGCGAGCCTCGGGTCGGTCGCGGGCCCCGACGGGGCGCGCGCGGTCGCGGCGCTGCTCGAGCACCTGGCGAGCCGCGAAGGGGAGCGCAAGGCGCTCGGCGCCGAAGTGCTGCACCTGTATCGCGAAATCAACCTGATTTACGCGTTCTCGGAAAAGCTCGCGGCGCTGCTGGAAGTCGAAGGTGTCGCGCGGCTGACGCTGCGCGAGACGCGCCACCTGATCGTCGCGACCGACGGCGTCATCATGCTGCTCGACGAGGAGGAGGGCGCGCTGGCGCCTGTCGCCCGCTTCGGGGAAGAGCTCGCCTCGCTGACGGGTGTTCGACGCGGCGACGGGATCGTCGGGACGGTCGCGGCGAGCGGTGTGGGAGAGATCGTCAACGACGTCGATCACGACGCGCGCCGCATCACGGCGGTGACGTCGTTGAAGGCGCTGATCTGCGCCCCTATGAAGGTGGGGGAGCGGGTGGTCGGCGTCATCGCCCTGGGGAGCACGGTCCCGATGGCGTATACGGCGGCGCAACTGAAGCTGCTGAACACGCTCGCGCTGCAGACGGCGACCGCGATCGAGAACGCGCGGCTGTTCGAACGGACGATCCAGGCGGCGCGCGAGCGCGAGCGGCTGCTCGCCCTGCAGCAGGAGACGGAGCTGGCACGCGCGAAGCTCGAAAGCGAGATGAAGCTGGCGGCGCGCATCCAGGCGGACCTGTTTCCCGCGACGCTGCCGCGCCCCGACGGCTACGACATGGCCGCCCGCAATCATCCAGCGCGGCGCTGCGGGGGGGACTACTACGACGCGCTGCCCCTGGCGGTGCCAGGCGCGGCGCAGCACCTGCTGCTCTGCGTCGCGGATGTTTCGGGGAAGGGGCTGCCGGCGGCGCTCCTGATGAGCAACATGCAGGCGACCCTGCGCGCGCTGCTGGGCCGCGGCGTGCCGCTGCCGCGGCTCGCCGAGGCAGCGAGCGATCTGTTGTACGCGGCGACGTCTCCCGAGAAGTACGTCACCGCGGCCCTGGTCGATCTGACGCCCGGCACGGGCGAGCTGCGATTCGTCGGCGCCGGCCATCTCGACAACGCGATTCTTCGCGCGGACGGCGCGATCGTTCCGCTGACGTCGACGGGCGCTCCGCTCGGGCTGTTGCCGCCCGGGTTGCCGTTCGGCGAGATGCGCGACGTCCTGCACCCGGGCGATGCGATTGTGCTGTACTCCGACGGCGTGACGGACGCCCAGGACGCCAGCGGCGCTGAGTTTGGCGAGTCGCGGCTGTACGATCTGTTGAGGCGGGCCGCGGACCTCGCGCCGGAGACGATCATCGACCGCGTCTTTCGGGCCGTGGAAACCTTCGTCGGCGGAACGCCCCAGTTCGACGACATGACCATGCTGGTGCTGCGGCGGCGCTGACGCCCCCAGGTCTCGTGAACCCACCGGACCGTCCGGGCCCGCACGTCCGGCGGCGGGCCTATAATACGGGCCCATGACGCTCCTTCGCCTTCGACTGCCCGTCTGTTCGGCCGCGGCGCTCCTCACGCTCTCGTCGTTTCCGATGCACGCGCAACAGGCGCCCCGGCCTCGCACGGCGCAGCCGCGGCAGGCCGAAGATCCGCGGTATTCGCAGACCGAGAAGCCGCCGCTTCACGCGGCGCACTGGCTGGCGATCACCGGCAAGCCGCTTTCGGCAACCGCCGGCGCGTTGATTTTCGGCAAGGGGGGGAATGCCGTCGACGCGGCGGCCGCGATGCTGGCCGCGGGCTGTACGATGTGGGACACGCTCTCGTGCGGCGGCGAGACGCAGGCGCTCATCTACAATCCGCGCACCCGGAAAGTGATCGGCCTCGACGCGCTTGGCGTCGCCCCGACCGGCGCCACCGCCGACTACTACCACGGCAAGGGCTATCGCTTCCCACCCGAGTACGGTCCGCTCGCGGCCGTCACGCCGGGCACCGTCGGCGGGCTGCTGACGATGGAAGCGGAATACGGCACGCTGCCGCTCAAAGAGGTACTCGCCCCGGCGATCCAGATGGCGGACGGCTACGCCATGGAGGCGCAGCTCTCGCGCACGATCGAGCACTACAAGGACATGCTCGGGAAATGGAAGTACTCGAGCGAGATCATGTTGACGCATCCCGGCACGGAGCATCCCGCGCCCGAGCCCGGCGAGATCTTCGTCCAGAAGGATCTGGCGTCCACGTGGCGCAAGCTCGTCGAGACGGAGCAGCAGGCGCTCGCGTCGGGCAAGACGCGCAAGCAGGCCATTTACGCCGCGTACGATCGCTTCTACAAAGGGGACATCGCCCGCGAACTGGTGCGCGGCATGCGTGAAGAAGGGGGCCTGTTCACGATGGACGACCTCGCGAACTGGAAGGTCCGGATCGAGGAGCCGCTGCACACCGCCTACAAGGGGATCGACGTCTACAAGCTGCCGATCTGGCAGCAGGGTCCGGTGATGCTCCAGGCGCTCGAGATGCTGGCGAACACCGACGTCGAGTCGATGGGCTACAACTCGCCCAAGTACATCCACACGCTCTACCAGACGATGAATCTGGCGTTTGCCGATCGCGACTTCTACTACGGCGATCCGTACTTCCCGCCGGAGGAGCCGGTCGAGGGGCTGCTCTCCCCGGCCTACGCCAAAGCGCGTTTCGCGCAGGTCGATTGGACGAAGAACGATCCCAACGTGAAGCCCGGCGATCCGTACCCGTATCAGCACGGCACGAATCCCTTCCAGGCGCTGCTCGCGGCGTGGAATCCCGCCGCCTTCGCCGCCGAGCCGCGCAGCGGCCAGCAGGACAAGGTGATCGGCGGGAGCGGTCTTTCCGGCGCGCCGGAGTTCTTCCCGGAGCGTCCGACGGTCGCGGATGCCGCGTTCCTCAACGGCTTCTACGCGGGGACGACGTCGATCGAATCGGCGGACGCCGAAGGCTGGGTGGTATCGGTGACGCCGAGCGGTGGCTGGGTGCCGGCGGTGATCGCCGGGCATACCGGGATCGGCCTCAGCGAACGCGCGCAGAGCTTCGTCACCGACGCGAAGGATGGCCCGTACAACGTGATCGAGCCGGGCAAGCGGCCGCGCGTGACGTTGACCCCGACGCTCGCGCTGAAGGATGGCGCCCCGTATCTCGCGTTTGCCGTGCAGGGGGGCGACTCGCAGGATCAGAATCTGCTCCAGTTCTTCCTCAACGTCGTCGAATTCGGCATGACCGTGCAGCAGGCGACCGAGGCCCCCAACATCAACAGCTTCCAGATGCGATCGTCGTTCGGGATGCACGAGTCGCAGCCCGGCCGCATGCTCGTGGCCACGTCGCTGCCCGAGGCCACGCGCGAGGCCCTGCAGCGGATGGGATACACGCTCCAGTTCGCGCCGCGCACCTCGGGGCCGATCAACGCCATCTTCATCGATGCCCGGCACCACAGCCTGTGGGGCGGGTCGAGCAACCATGGCGAGGACTACGGCATCGCCTGGTAGCGTGAGCCGATCCGCCCCGGAAATCGGCTTTTGAAGAGGGGCCCCCTTTCCGGGGTCAGATCTTGTTTCTTGCACCTCGGGGTCCGGTGCGCAAAGAACAAGATCTGACCCCGGGGTGCCGACATGGACGACCTCTTGCCGCTGGTCTACGAGGAGCTTCGACGCATCGCCGCCCGCGAGCTGCGGCGCGAGCGTCCGGGCCATACGCTGTGTACGACGGCCCTCGTCCACGAGGCCTGGTTGGAACTCGAGAAGCTTCACCGCATCCAGTGGCAGAATCGCAGCCACTATCTCGCGCTCGCGGCGCAGGCCATGCGTCGCGTCCTGATCGACCACGCCGTCGCGCGCCGGGCGCAGAAGCGCGGGGGAGGCCGCACGGCCGAAACGCTCGACGAGGATGCCGTCGGCATGGTGCAGGCGCGTGCCGCGGAGCTGCTCGACCTCGACGCCGCCCTCGAGCGCCTCCGCGTCTTCGACGAGCGCCAGGCCCGCATCGTCGAATGCCGGTTCTATGGCGGGATGACGATCGACGAGACGGCCGACGCGCTCGACGTTTCGCCGGCGACGGTGAAGCGCGAATGGGCGGCCGCCCGCGCCTGGCTGAACCGCGAGGTCGCGCCCTGACCGGCGAACACGGAGGCCACGGATGAAACCCGATCCGTCCCCGACCGAACGGCAGCGCTGGCGTCGCGCGCAGGACCTGTTCGCCGCGGCGCTCGATCTGTCCGGCGCGGAGCGCCGGCAGCTCCTCGACCGCGAGTGCGCCGATACGGCGCTTCGGCGCGAGGTGGAGTCGCTGCTCGCCTCGCACGAGGGTTCCGGCGCGCTCGATCGACTCGCCGACGACGTCGTATCGCCGGCCGTCGCGGCGGTGCGCCGCGGCCCCTCCAGCGCGGCCGGACGCGTGGTCTCGCACTACACCATCGGCGAGCCGCTCGGCACCGGCGGGATGGGCATCGTCTACCGCGCCCACGACGATCGCCTGGGCCGTACGATCGCCCTGAAGTTCCTCCCGCCGCACCTGGGGGCCAACGAGGACGCCAAACGCCGGTTTCTCGTCGAAGGGCGCGCGGCGGCCGCGCTCGAACACCCCAACGTGTGCACGATCTACGAGATCGGCGAAACGCCCGAGGGTGAACTGTTCATCGCGATGCCGCTGTACGACGGCGAGACGCTGCAGGCGCGTCTCGCGCGTGGACCGATCCCCGTCGATGCGGCCGTCGCGCTCGCGCGGGAGGTGGCGCTCGGGCTCGCCGCCGCCCATCGGCTCGGCATCGTGCATCGCGACGTGAAGCCGTCGAACGTGATGCTGCTGCCCGAAGGGCGCTTGAAGATCCTCGATTTCGGCGTGGCCAAGATGCCGGACGTGACGATGACCGGATCCGGTACGCGGATCGGCACCGCCGCGTACATGAGCCCCGAGCAGTCGCGTGGAGACACCGTGGATCTGCGCACGGACGTGTGGTCGCTCGGCGTCGTCCTCTACGAAATGATCGCGGGACGGCGTCCGTTCGACGCGGAGACCCCCTCCGGATTGATTTACGCGATCCTGACGAACGAACCGCCGCCGCTGTCGGACGTTCGACCCGAGGTCGATCGCCGGCTCTCGGAAGCGGTCGCGCGCGCGCTCGCCAAGACGCCCGCGCGGCGCTTTGCCTCGATGACGGAGTTCGCGGCCGCGCTCGACGGGCTTCCGCGGCCGGAGGCCGGCGTTCGGACGGCCTCGACCCCGGCCGTCGAGCGGCGCCACGTCACCCTGCTGACGTCGACGATTTCCGACTACGCCGGGCTGATCGAGCAGCTCGACGTCGCCGAGCTCGAGGAGCTGGTGGATCGGTTCCACGCCGACGCCGTCGACGTGATGCGGCAGCATGGCGGACTCGTCAACCAGGCGATCGGCGAGGAGATCACCGCGCTGTTCGGCATTCCGGCCGGACACGAAGACGACGAAATGCGAGCGGTGCGCGCCGCGCTGGATCTGCACGCGCGTGCGCGGGAGATTTCGACGGGCGGCACGCGCCGGGCCGGGCTGTCGATCGCGCTGCACTCGGGCATCGCCGCGGGCTCCACGCTCGTGCAGCGGCTGCGCGAGGGACCCCGCCGGTACCATCTGTCGGGCCAGGCCGTGCAGGCGGCCCTCCGGCTCGGCGCGACGGCTGCCCGCGACACCATCGCGATCGGACCAGACGCGCATCGCCGCGTGGCCCCCTTCGTCGCCAGCGACCCGCTGCCCGCGATCGAGTTGACGCCGGGGGCGCGGCCCGTCACGCCGTACCGCGTCCTGGGCCTGCAGACGCGCGTCGAGTCGGAGCGCGACGATCTGACGCCGTACATCGGACGAACGGCGGAACTGCGGCAGCTCGAAAGCGTGGTCGCGCGGGCGTGCGCCGGCGAGGGGCGGCTCGTGAGCATCGTCGGCGAGGCGGGGATGGGGAAGAGCCGGCTGCTCCACGAACTCCGCCGCCGCGTGAGCGACAGCGGCGTCACGGTGCTGCAGGGACGGTGTCAGTCGTACGGCGGCCTTTCCCCGTATCTCCCGTTCGTGCAGCTCCTCGGCGACGCCCTCGGCATCGACCCGGGCCGCCGGCCTCCAGGCGACGAGGTCGCGGCGCGCATCGTCGCGCTCGATTCGTCGCTCGAGACGTTCGTCGCCGTCTATTTGCACCTGCTGTCGCTCGAGAGCGAGCGGATCGAGCTGCCCCGGCATCTGCGCGGCGATCACCTGCACACGGTGCTCCTCGACGCGGTCACCGCCATCGTCATGGTGCTGGCGCGGCGGTCGGCGCTCCTGCTGCTGCTCGAGGACTGGCACTGGGCCGACGAAGCCTCCCGCGACGTCGTCCGGCGGCTGGCGGAAATCGTCGATTCCTGCGCGCTGGCGCTGGTCGTCACGAGCCGTCCCGAGGGAGCCGGCCTGTCGGAACTGAGCGGCCGGACGGACGTCGTTCGCCTGGAACCGCTCGATCCCGAGGGTGCGAGCCAGATCCTGCGCGCCGTTTTCCAGGCGCGGCACGTCAGCGCGGATCTCGCGACGCGGGTGTACGAGCGCACCGGCGGCAATCCGTTCTTCATCGAGCAGGTCGCGCATACACTCGTCGAAGAGGGGGCCATCCGAACCGTGGGAGACGTCGCGGAGCTGCACCGGGATGTCGAGACGCTGCGTCTGCCGGACACGATCCAGGCGGTCATCCGGGCGCGCCTCGACCGTCTCGGCCCCGACGCGCTCGAAGTCCTGCGGGTGGCCTCGGTGATTGGACGGGAGTTCGACCGCGCGCTGCTCGTGACGGCGCTCGACTCGAGCCTCGACGTCGAGCACGCGCTCGACCGGCTCCGCGCGTCTGGCTTGATCCAGCAGACGCGCGTCGTGCCGCAGCCCGCGCATCGCTTCAAGCACGTGCTGACGCAGGAGGTCGCGTACGGCAGCCTGCTCGGACACCAGCGCCGGACGCTGCACTCCGTGATCGGGCACGCGCTCGAGCAGGCCATGGGCCCGCGGTCGCCGGAGGTGGCCGAAACGCTGGCGCACCACTTCAGCGCGGCCGAGGAGTGGATCGGCGCCATCCGCTACGGCCGGCACGCCGTCGAGCGGCTCCGCGCGCTCAGCCAGCACGGCGACGCGCAGGCGCTCGTGGAGCGGGTGCTGCAGTGGGTGCCGCACCTGCCCGACGACGACGGGCGCCGCGACGTGACGGCGGATCTGCTGTTGGAGCAGGAGCGCCTGTGCGAGACGCTGGGCCAGCGTGGACGTCAGCAGCAGATCATCGCCGACCTGATTGCGCTGCTGGCGCCGCGTGGATCGTCGCCCCGGCTGGCCGAGGCCTATCTGCGGCAGGGGGACCTGCTGACGATCCTGAAGCGCTTCGACGCCGCCAATCGTGCCCTGGGGACCGCGCTGCGCCTGAGCCGCGAGCAGGCCGACATCGCGCTCGAGCGAAACGTGCTGCGCAGCATGGGGCTGCTGCGCTGGTTCGAGGGGCGGCTGCCGGACGCGCTCGACATGGCGGAAAAGGCGCTCGCGATCGATCGCGAACGGCGCGACGACGTCGCGACGGCCGCCGATCTGGCGAACGTCGGGATCCTCCTGCGCACGATGGGGGAGTACGAGCGGGGGCTGGCCGCGCTCGAGGAAGCGCTGGCGCTGCCGGTGCTCGAGCACGATCCGGTCCGCCGCGCGTACGTGCTGCACAACCTGGCGAACCTCCACCGTTGCCTCGGCAACGTCGATCGCGCCATGAGCTATCTCCAGCGCGCCAACACCGTGGTGGACGTCGACATGGTGCCGATCCAGCGGTCGTTCCATTTGAACGCGATCGCGCACATTCAACTGCAGCTCGGCGAGGTCGACGAAGCTCTCCACACCTATTCGGAGGCGGTCGCCTGTTCGCGGCGCGTCCGGCACGCCAACGGCCTCGCGCAGGCGCTCCGCACCCTCGGCGAGCTCGAGCTCGGGTTGTCGCGCGAGGGAGACGCGATCGCGCATCTGAGCGAAGCGGTCCCGCTGTTCGCGCAGCTCGAGGACCGGGAGGCGGAGGTCGAGACCCGGACTCACCTCGGCCGCCTGCACGAGCGGCGCGCGGAATGGGACGCGGCGGTCCGGCACTGGACGGCCGTACGCGAACTGGCGCGCGCGGCGGGCGATCGGCCGGGCGAACTGGCGGCTGTCGAGGGGATCGCGCGGGCCACCCGGGGCTGCGGCGCCCCGGCAGCCGACGTGCGGACGCGCTTCGGGGAACTCCTTGCGCTCGCGGTCAGCCTCGGAGACGGGGAACGCGAAGCGGCGGCGCACAACACGCTCGGGATTCTGGCCTGGACGGAGGAGCGCTACGCCGAGGCGCTCGATCACTACGAGACGGGCCTGCGCCTCTGCCGCCAGACCGGGCAGCGCTCGAACGAGGGGCTGATGCTGAACAGCGTCGGGGTGACGCTGTCGCGGCTGCAGCGCGACGACGAGGCGCGCACGGTGCTGGAAGAAAGCGTGCTGCTGAATCGCGGCATCGGCGAGCGCCTGCTGGAGGCGCACGCCCTGGCCGCCCTCGGCGACGTGTCGCTGCGGCTCGGCCACGCCCGCGAAGCTTGCGACAGCTTCGAGCGCGCGCGCGACCTGCGCCGTGAGCTGAAGGATCCGGCAGGGGAAGCTATGATGGAACAGCGCCTCGCCGGAGCGCGGGCCGGGTTGACGAACCAGAAGGAAGGATGAACGATGCCACGCTACATCATCGAACGATCGGTCCCGGGCCTGACCGCCGACGCGCTCAACGCCGCGGGGCACCGGTCGATGGCAGCGCTCGCCGAAATGCCCGACGTGCGCTGGATTCGCAGCTTCGTGTCGGAGGCGGAAGGAAAGATCTACTGCGAGTACGACGCGCCGAGCATTGCCGCGATCCTCGAACACGCCCACCGCGCCGGCCTGCCGGTGGACAAGATCTCGGAAGTGAGTCTCGAGGTGAGTCCGGCGATGTTTGCGTGAGCGGGTTCTCGGGTTCTCGGGTTCTCGGGTTCTCGGGTTCTCAGGTTCTCAGGTTCTCAGGTTCTCAGGTTCTCAGGTTGGCGAAGAACACCGCGGGGTCTCATCGGCCGACCCGGTCAGAAATTTTGTGTGTGGTGGGGCATAACATGAGGAGTGTTCATGCCCCGAAAGCCGAAATCGTCGTCTGAGGCGCCGCTGGCGCCCGTTCCCTCTGAAATCCTCGATCAATGCGTCCGGGTCGGGACCGATCACGGCGGACGAGGTCGACGCGGCCGTGCGTCGGTTCAGGAAAGCGATGATCGCGCGACGGGACGAGCGGCAAGCCCCTGCTGACCGATGACGGGCCCCGGTCGATCGAGGTCCCCGCGATCGCGCCGGCGCATTCGAGCCGCAACCGATCCCGAAACACGAGGTACGCGCGCGGGACGACGGTTCGGGAGATTCAGGCGGCCGGCGGTGAACCAATTGGCGATCCGTCATCCCGATCGGTTTACCCCGACATCCCCGTAAAAGGCGACCGCACGTCACGCTGCCGGAGCCGTGGACGCCCAGATCGCGTTCACCGCTCCTTGGAAAAACCGCACAGCGCGCGGTTTCCCACAGCGCCCACACGCTTCCAGTGACAGGGAGAGAAGCAGGCGAATCACGCCTCACACACGAAAATCGTGACACTCCCCATCGGCCGAACCCGCGAACCCGCGAACCCGCGAACCCGCGAACCCGAGAACCCGCGAACCCGCGAACCCGAGAACCCGAGAACCCGAGAACCCGAGAACCCGAGAACCCGAGAACCCGAGAACCCGCGTCTACCCCCACCGCGGCGTTTCGTCCGGACTGATCCCCAGCAGCGTCTTGGCCATGATCTCGTGCGTCAGCATCGAGTTGGCGGGATGGATGCGCCCGAGGCGCGCGTCGCGGAACAGGCGCTCCAGGCCGCTGCGGCGGAAGATGCCGAAGCCGCCCGTGACCTCCAGGGCCGTATCGACGATGCGCCAGCCGGCTTCGACCGCGTGGTACTTGGCGGCGAAGATCTTGGCCGGCCAGCCGTGTCCGTAGTTCACGCCCGCCGACCAGTCGTCGGCGATCCGATCGAGGTGCGGGCCGATGCCTTCGAGCGCCAGCCCCATCTCCGCGATCGCATGCTGGACTTCGGCGTGATACGCCATCGTCCGTGAGATCGCGATCGACTTCTTCTTCCGGACGGTCTCGACCGTGACGTCGAGTGCGCGCTGCGCGAGGCCGTAGTAGATGTTCCCGAACCCGAGCAGCGCCCAGGCGAACACGGCGAGCACGTACTGGTCGATGCCCGCCGCGCCGGCTGGGACGACCCGGACGATGAAGCGATCGGGGACGAAGACGCCGTCGAGGATGGTGTCGTCGCTCCGCGTACCGCGCATGCCGAGCACGTCCCATGTTTCCTCGATCCGGCAGCCTTCCGTGTCGCGCGGCATGAAGCCGTGCACCACCTTCGGGGCCGCCGGGTCGCTCGTGTCCATCCCGTGGAGGCCCAGGAACGTCCAGACGGGCGTCAGGCTGCCGAAGGACTTGCGGCCGGTGAACCGGTAGCCCCCCTCGACGCGTTCAGCCTTGGTCGTCGAGAGCAGCACGGGGATGTCGTTGCCCGACTCGGCGTGGCCGGCCGCGAAGATGTCGCCCGCCGCGGCGCGCTTCAGCAGCCATTCCATGGACCGGTCGCCCGAGCGCCAGAGATCGGCGGCAATCCCGGTCCAGTACAGGTGCATGTTGATCGCCAGGGCCGTCGGGGCGGCGTAATACGCCAGGCGCCGCTGTTCGCGGACGACCTCGGCCAGCGATCGGCCGAAGCCGCCCAATTCCCCGGGAATCGCGAGGCGCAGATAGCCGAGGTCGCGCAGTTCCTCGAAGTCTTCGGTGAAGAAGCGGTTTTCGCGGTCGTACCCGGGCGCCCGCTCCTGGCAGTGCGCGAGCACCTCGTCGGTCAGGAGAGATTCGGCGGCCGTCGCCTTCCCCGTGGCGTTTGCAGTCGTGGTCATCACAGCCTCTCAGGAGTGGAGAAAATCTCGTTCGTACCCGTAAAGCCGAAAACGCGCCGGGGTTGGCTCAAAGCTTCGCGGCTCAGCTCCGCAACCCTCCGGCCCCGGCCATCATACGTCCGGGAGGGAACGCGCTCCCGATCGGGGCGTCGGCGGTTCGGACGATCCGATTGTGGGCGTCCCGGAAGCGGGTTAGAATCCGGGCCAACGAGGGATCTCGATGACTGCACATGTGCCGGGCGTACGCGCGCGAATCTTCCTGGGCCTCATGCTGTCCGTTCTCCTGCTGGCGCCGCCGGCGCATGCGCAGCGCCGCCGGTTCGGCCGGGCCGTGGGGATCACCGTGTACGAGGACACGAATTTTCATGGGCGCAGCATGACCTTCCGGCAGGACGTGCCCAACATGCAGGCCTATGGCAGCAACGACAAGATTTCCAGCCTGCGGGTCGCGCCGGGCGAGAGCTGGGAGATCTGCGTCAACGCGAATTATCTGGGGCGCTGCCAGATCGTCTCGGGCGACCAGCCGAATCTGAAGCGCTTCGATTGGAACGACACGATCTCGTCGCTGCGGCGCGTGCGGCCCGGCGAGGCGGTGCGCCGGGGCGGACGGGCGCCGTACGGGCCGCCGGCGGCGGCCCGCGTCGGCCTCGTCCTGTTCGACGGCCGGGGATACCGCGGCGCAGCCGCGACGGTTGACGGCGAGCGCTCGCGGATGGGCGGCGCCGGCCGGCGCGTCAGCAGCCTGCAGGTGCTGGGCGGCCGCTGGGAGGTGTGCGACCGCCCCGATTTCAAGGGGCACTGCGCCACGGTGGTCTCGAGCGTTCCGAACGTCGCGGCGCTCGGCCTGAACCGAATCGAGTCCGTCCGCCCCCTCCCGTTCCGGCGTTAGCCGCGCGCGTTCAGCGTCCCTCGTCGATCTCTTCGAGGGCGCCGTCGGCGTCGCTGTACCGGGCCCGCGTACTCTTGGCGACCGGCAGCGCCAGCGTGTCCTGCGCATACACCACCGCGTCCCGAACCGTCGCGAGTCCGAGCGCGGCGTCCAGTCTGGAATCGATGGCCGTCCCGGCATTCACGCGTCGTGACGCCAGGTCGAAGTAGAGCGCCAGCAGGTGCTCGAGCAGCACCTTGGGCATGTTGCCGCCCGGAGCGAACATCGCCGCGACTTCGGGCAGCGACAGCGCGCCGTCGGCGGCGCCGGTCAACCCGTCGAACCGCTGATCGGTCGCCTGGATGCGGGCCAGGAGTTCGGCCGGTTCGGCGGCGGGTTGATTCCGCCAGTACCCGAGGCCGAGCGGATCGCCCGTCGCAGGGGCGACGGTGATCGCGGTCGTGGCCGACGCCGTCAGGGCGTCGTACGCGCAGCCGTTGGCGTTCCCGAATGCGAGCGACACGCCGGCGGTGAACATCTGGCCGCTCGTCGCGAGCAGCGTCGGCCGCGCGGTGAACGAAATCACGGCCGTCCCCGATGATGCCGCAACCGTCCCGACGTTCCATTCCAGCGTCCGTGTACCGTTGCCATTCACTGTCACCGCGTCGGGACGCGGTCCGGTCCCCAGATCCAGTGCGGTGCTGTAGTAGACGTCGTCTGGCAGCGTCGCCGTGACCACGACGCCCCCCGCCGCGGCGCCGCCCGTGTTGGCGTACGAAATCGTGTAGGCGATCGCTTCTCCCGCATCGACGGCAGGCGTGGCGCTCACGCCGAGCACGAGCACGGGCGCGTGGACGACCGTCTGCACGGCGTCGGTCGCGCTCACGGGATCGGGCACCAGGCCGTGCGCGGTCGCGCTGCTGGTGGTCGTCAGGGTGGTCGCGTCCGTCGCGGAACAGGGGACGACGTACGACAGCGTGCGGGTGGCGCCCTCGCCGAGCCTGAGCGTGCCGAGCACGGACGTCGTCGGCACGCCGTCGGGTGTCGTACTGGTCAGCGATGTGTCGAAGGCCGGGCCTCGCGAGAGCTGCGCGAGCGCGTTGCCGACGTCGACCGTGTAGGACAGCGTGTCGCCGGGTTTGGCGTCTGCCGGGCCCCTCGCGTCGACCGACAACGCCGGGCGCGTCTGCTCGGACAACTGCGCGCGCGAACGCTCGATCGTGTTCGCGTCGGGCTCCTGTTCGGTTGGCGTGCCCCCGGTCGCGAAGTTGGCGATGGTCCGGAAGTCGTAGGTGATGTGATCCCAGTCGTCGTAGCCGGGAAGCGGGCCGATGATTGAGGGCTCGGTACCGTTCTGGGCGCCATTGCCGTCGGTATCGGTCCAGTCGCCGTTGATGTTGGCCTTCACGTTGATGGTGAACCCGGCCTGACACGCCGTCACCCCTGCCACGTGGCCGTCCTTGTTCCAGTCCACGGCGCCGAATCCGAAGCGGTTGCTGTCGATGCCCAGACACTCGTCGAGGCTGGTCTCGTCGAGGCCGACGCCGGCCGCCGGCAGTTCGACGCGGGAATAGTCGCAGCCGCCCGGAAGCTGGCCGCCGGACGGGGCGGCCGGCACGCTGCAGGCCTGCCAGGTGTAATTCATCACGCTGAGGTAGTTCGGCTTGTTGTTGATGCTGTCGACGCCGCCATGTCCGAGTCCGAGCGTATGACCGAACTCGTGCATCAGCGTTCCGGCCTGCTCCTGTTCCGTCCCGACGGACAGGCCGCCCGCATCCATGCCCCAGCACGCCACGCCGTTCTTGTTGACGCCGCCGAGGGTGACCATCAGATTCGTCCCGGGGATCCCTTTGGCCCAGCCGGACGTGCAGTCGTTGACCGCCGCGCGATTGTTCGTCTGGTGCGCGAAGATCACATAGCGGAAGATCGGGTCGCGTTCGGGGCGCATCGATTTGAGCGCGAAGAAACTCGTGCCTGCGGTTCCGGCCGCGCCGTCCCAGTCGACGATCGTGTTGCCCGCTTCGGGGATGGCCTCGCCGCCGCCGCCGAAGTCGCCGAAGGTCCCGGCCAGACCTGTCGAGTCCGCCTCGCGAAACACTTGTCCGGCGCCGAACAGCGGCCCGACGTCGACATGGAGCTGGATCCCCGAGGTCCCGTCGGGATTGATGACGGGGGCGTCCGTGAACGCGCGGACGATGTCCTGGATGGCCGCCTGCGACGGCGCATGGGAGTGATCCGCGGCCTTCAGGTAGTCGAGTTCGAGGAAGAGATCCTTGCGCTGCGGATTTGCGCCCATGGCGGGCAGATCCACGTCGATGATGCCGTCGCTGTTGGCGTCGTACCCGCGCGTCTCCCACCCGTTGTACAGGCCGTCCTGATCCGAGTCGCCGCACGCCGGGCCAGAGCTGGCGATGGTGAAGAACACGCGCGCCGAGTCGTCGCCGCTCCCTTCCGACGAGGCCGGCGTGTCGAGGGTGCCCGACAGCCCGCCCCCGTGCCAGGAGCAGGTGTTCAGATCGAGCTGGATGTCGAGGGCGCTCGGTCCGGCCGCGATGTCCATCTGGTCGTCGGGCGACCCGTCGTCCTGGTCCCAGAGCTCCACGTGGATCGTGACAGGGTTGTGGGAGAGGTCGACGTCCTTCGTGAACGTCCAGTTTGGCGCGAAGTCGGTCGCGCAACTGTTGCACCATTTCCCGGTTTGGACCAGCCCCTGCGCGTCGATCTCCACCTTGGCGTAAAAGTCGTTGGGGCACGCTTCGCCGAAGCCTTCCGAGCACACCAGCTCCTGCACGCGCGTGACCGTGAACGTGACGGTGTTGCTCTCCGCCTTGACGGCCGGCGTCCACCACGCCACGAGGACGGCGGCAACGAAACATCCCGAAATGGTCAGCACCTTTGGCTTCTGCATGCCACACCTCTGGAACACCGGCCGCGCGATCCGGCACGGCTCAGGTCGACGTTGTACTCCAGCTGGCCGTGCGCGTGAACTACGCGTTCAGGTAGGGGGCCGCCCGCCAGGGGCGCATCAGACGAGCCGTTGCCGGATCGCTTTGGCGACTGCCTCGGTCTTCGAGTGGACCTGCAGCTTCACGTAGATGTTCTTCAGGTGGAAGCCGACCGTGTTGACGGAGACCCCCAGCACGCCGGCGGCGGTCTTGTAGTGATGGCCCTCGACGAGCAGCTTCAGCACTTCCGTCTCCTGCGACGTCAACCGGTGAGGGGCTTTGTCCGGCGGCCGGAACTCGCGAAAGAGATGGACGACGCGCCGGGCCACGTCGGGCGACATCGGCGCCCCGCCCGCCGCCGCTTCGCGCAGCGATGCGAGCAGCCGCTCCGGCGGCGTGTTCTTCAGCAGATAGCCCGAGGCCCCGGCACAGAGCGCCTCGAAGATGCGATCGTCCTCGTCGTAGATCGTGAGGGCGAGGATCGGCATCGCGGGGTACCGCTCGCGCAGGATGCGGATGCCGTCGATCCCCGACACGCCAGGCAGCCGCAGGTCCGTCAGCACCAGATCGGCCGCCGCGCCCTCGATGTGCCGCAGCGCGTCGTCCATGGTGGCGTAGCCGGCCACGCAGGCGAGGCCAGGCGCGTTGCGAATCAGCGCGCTGAGCCCCTCGCGGACCTCTCGCTGATCTTCGACGATCGCGATGCGAATGGGCTGGGCGTTCGGTGATTGGCAATCGGGCGTCATGACATCGCGTTTCCTTGCGGGCCGCCGCCCGGCTCGTCGCCGGCCGCCCGACCGGGCGGGAGCCCAAGGCTACACCGGCCGCGGCCGCGGATCTCCTACCGATTACGGTAGGTTCGGGTGATCGGGACACGGACCCGAACGATGGTTCCCTGGCCCGGGCGCGAGAGGACATCGCACGTGCCGCCAAGCCGCTGCGCCCTGGTGCGCATGGTCGTCAGGCCTTCGCCTTCGGCGCGCGGCTCCTCGAATCCGATGCCGTCGTCGCGGATTTCGAGAGAGAGCGTGCGGCGGCGGCGGGTCAGCGTCACCTGGACGCGCCGGCAGCGCGCGTGCCGCGCCGCATTGTGCACGGCTTCCTTGAAGACGAGGAACAGGTCGCGGCGGACGTCCGCGCCGAGCGCCGGATCCGTGTCCTCCGGCGCGCGGAACGAGAGCGCCACGTCACGGCCGGCGAACAGCTCCTCGGCCTGCAGCCGCATCCGCCGCACGAGGTCGGTGAGTCGATCGTGGCTCGGATTGACCGCCCAGACGATGTCGCTCATGGCGGCCACGGAATCACGCGCGATCCGCGCGATCGTGGCGAGGGGCGCTTCGGCGGTCGCGGTGCGGGGCTGCTGGCGGGCGACCTCGCTCAGGATTGAAATGGTGGTGAGGTTCGCACCGATGTCGTCGTGGAGATCGGTCGCAATCCGCGCCCGCAGGTTCGCCAGATCGAGGATGCGCCGCATCCGCAGGCGATGAACGGACGCGGCCAGCGCGGCGAGAGCCAGCCCCGCGAGCAGCACGAACCACCAGCGGCGCCAGACGGGCGGCAGAATCACGAAGGCGAGGGAGGCGGGCTCGGTGCTGACCCGGCCGTCGGACCCGACGGTGCGAACCACGAACCGATACGCGCCGGCGGCGAGATTGGCGAAGTCGACCGAGCGAGTGGTGGTCGCGGGGCTCCAGGTTCCGGCGGCTCCCTCCAGCATGTACTGGTATTTCAGGCGTTCGCCTGGAGAGAAGTCGACGCTCCCGAAGCTGATCACGAGCTGATTGCGTCCCGGCTGGAGCTGCGGCAGCGCGAGCGCGTGCACCCCGAGCAGGGACATGGCGACGCGAGCGCCGTTCAGAGAGACATTCGTCAGCAGGATGCGCGGAGTCGGCGCGGGGCCCTCCGGTACCGGTTCGAATCGCGTCAGTCCCCCGGTCAGCCCGAACCAGAGCACGCCGGCCCGGTCGCGCAGCGCGGCGCGAAACAGTCCAGGGGCGAGTCCGTCGGACGTCGTGAACTGCTCGATCCGCCCCGTCTCGGGATTCAGACGATCCAGGCCGCGGCTCGTGCCGGCGTAGATGCGGCCGTACAGGTCCTCGGCGACGACGGCGACGCTGTTGCTCGAGAGCCCCTGCGCCTTCGTGTAGGCGATGAACGCCGGGCGATCCGCCTCCGGGGCATCGACGCGGAAGAGGCCACCCGCGGAGGAGGCCAGCCACAGGCGGCCGCGGCGATCGACGTGCATGTCCCTCACGGGCTGCTGCGACCAGCCGTCGGCCGCGGTGAACACGTGCACGCGATCGCCGCGGACGCGCGCCAGGCCGGCATCGAAGCCGATCCAGACGGCGCCCGTGCGGTCTTCGGCGAACGCTCTGGGGAGACTGCGCAGGAGCGGCATCAGATCGGGAACCGTGTCGTAACGGGTCCACGTGACGCTGCTGCGATCCCACCGCGCGAGACCGATCCGCTCGCGCGAGACCGTCGCCACCCACACGCCTTCGCGCGCGTCCTCGTAGAGGCCGAATACCTGCGCGGCGGCCAGGCCGTCCCGAACGGTATAGCGCGCGATCGGTCTGGCGTGCGCGAGCGCGCGAAAGCGGCGGCTGGCGGGAAACCGGTAGACGCCGGTGCCCGTGCCGAGCCACCATTCACCGCGGCGCGTGCGCAGCGTCACGTTTTCCTGCACCCACCCGACCCGGTAGCGATCGTCCAGCGCGGCCGGCGTGAACGAGACGAACCGGGTGCCTTCGAGACAGCCGAACCGCGTGACGGCCGTCTGCGTATAGGGAGGCGGCGGTGCACCGGCCGTGCCGACGCGTTCCGGCGGCACGGTGCCGCGCGCGCACAGGTTTCCCGCTTCGTCCTCGAAGAGCGCGTTCACGCCGACCAGGCCGTCGTCCGGGCCGTACGTGAGCAGGCGAGTGCGGGCCATTTTCATCAGCCCCGCCGTGTTCGTCCCCATCCACAGGTTCCCGCTCGCGTCTTCGCCGAGCGCGGTAATTTCCGACGACGACAGCCCCTGCGCGACGCCGAGGGTTCGAAACCGCCGCGCGTGCCCGTCCCACGTCATCTCCGCGAGCCCGCGGTTGGTCGCGATCCAGAAACGGTGGTTCGACGTTTCGAAGAGGCCGAACACCCAGGCGGCCGCGAGCCCGTCGTCGATCGAGTACCGCTCGACGACGACCGGCGGACGCGTCGAGTCGTCGGCCGCGAAGCGAAAGATGCCTGCATACCGCGAGGCGGCCCACAGATGCCCGTCGTGATCCACCAGCAGGTCGTGCAGATAGTCGCCTGGCAATCCGTCGGCGACGGTGTAGCGGGCGTGGCGGCCGTCCGGCCAGCGCCGGTACAGGCCGTCCGGGGTCGCAATCCAGAGCGATCCGCCGGCACCCTGCGCGAGTGCCGAGACGACCCGCTGTTCCGCGTACTCGCGCGGCATCCCGAGGTCGACGGGATCGAGCACCGACGGCTGGACCGTCTCGTCGAGGCGATACAGGCCGTGGTCGGTGCCGCACCAGATCGTGCCGCCGCGGTCCTCGAAGAGCGCGGTCGCCCGCATCCCCTGCGGCCCACTCCTGATCCCGACCGGAACGAACAGCGTGCGGCGCGCGGGATCCCCGGCGGGATCGAATCGCGCGAGGCCCCCGTCGGTCGCGACGAAATAGCGGCCGTCGCGCGTCTGCAGCAGACGCGACACGCGCGGGTGTGGCAGCCCCTCGGCGGTGCCATACGTGACGAAGGAGACGCCGTCGAATCGCGACAGCCCGTCGCCCGTGCACAGCCAGAGGAACCCGCGCGGGTCCGGCGCGAGGCAATTGACCTCGTTGTGCGGCAGTCCATCGGCCGTGGTGTAGGTCCGCAGGGGCAGTCGCGCCCCCCATGCCGGCGCCGCGCCGGAGACGATCAGGACGACGGGGAGGGCCCACCAGCTTCGCATGGCCACAGGAGTGCCCACAGCGTAAGCGATCGCGCCGCGTCGAAGTTCTGTATTCTGTCTCCTGTCTTCTGTATTCTGTCTCGTGACTTCTGACTTCTGATGCTCCCGAGAGGAGACCCGCATGCTGCCGGCCCTGCGCCGTCTTGTCCGCCAGCCGTCCTTCGCGCTCGCGGCCGTCGGGACCCTCGCCCTCGGAATCGCCACCGCCACCGCCTTGTTCAGCACGGTCAACGCCGTCCTGCTCACGCCGCTGCCGTACGCGCACCCGAAGGATCTCTACACGGTTCGCACGTACTTCCCGAGCGGACGGTTCACGATCGGGCTGGTCGCCTCCGAGGAGCTGGGGGCCCTCGAGGCCTCCTCGCGCGCCGTCGTGGCGACGGCAGGTGCGGTGCGCATGGACGCCGCGCTCACGACCGACGTGTCCGCGCGCCAGGTCGTCGCCTACGGCGTCACCGACGGCTTCTTCGATCTGTTTGGTCTTCCGATGGCCGCCGGCCGCGCGATCGGTCCAGCCGACGACGTGCGCGGGGCCCCTCCGGTCGTGGTGTTGTCGCATGCGTTGTGGAGCACGCAATACGGCGCCCGCCGCGACGTCGTCGGCAGCACCATCCTGCTGCGCGATCATGCCGTCCGCGTCGTCGGCGTCGCGGCGCCCGACTTCGACGAGCCGGCCGGAACGGACGTGTGGTTCAACACGTACGCCGCCCCGGACGACATCGGACACTACTTCGAGGGCTACGTCCGGCTGAAGCCCGGCACGTCGCTCGACTCGCTGCGCGTCCCGATGGAAGGCACGATGGCGGCGCTCGGCCGCAAGCATCCCGATCAGGACCTGGGGCGCGCGTATCGCCTGCGTCCGCTCCTCGAGGCGACCGTGGGCGACTTCGGCCCGATCCTGCTGATCCTGTTCGGCGCGACGGGGTTGCTGCTGGTGCTGGCGGTGGTCAACGTCACCAACCTCATGCTCGCACGCAGCACGGGGCGGGCGCGCGAGATCGCCGTTCGCGCGGCGCTGGGCGCGAGCCGGCGCCGCATCCTCGTGCACCTCGTCGCCGAATCGCTGCTCCTGTCGGCCGTCGGCGGGGTCGTCGGGCTCGCCGGTGCCTACGCGGCGGTGCGCGTGCTCCTGCGGATCGGCGGATCGCGGCTGCCGCGGCTCGACGCGCTGACATTCGACGTCACGGTCGTCGGCTTCGCCGCCGCGCTCGCGATCGCCAGCGGTCTTTTGGTCGGGATCGTTCCGGCGCTGCGGCTGGCCCGCGGCGACATCGCGAGGGTCATGAACGACACCGGCCGGAGCGTTCGCGGATCGCGCACGACGCGGCGTCTGCTCGCGGTGTTCGTGACGGCGGAGATCGCGGTGGCGGTGGCGCTCGTCGCCGGCGCGTCGCGCCTCGTGCGCAGCTACGATCGCCTGCAGCGGATCGATCCCGGATTCACGGCGGATGGACGGCTCGCGATCGACGTCCTGCTGCCGCAAGCGTACGGAAATCCCGCGCGACATGCGGCGTGGTGGCAGAGCGTCGAGGCCCGGCTGCGCGGGGCCGGCGCCACGCACGTGGCGGCCGCGTCCTCGCTGCCGCTGGCGCACGAGTGGGATTCGACCACGTTCGTCGACATTCTCAGCGAGCCCGGCATCCCCCCCGACAAGCGGCCGAACGGCCGGCTCCGGCTCGTCACGCCCGGCTTCTTCTCGACGATGGGCATGAGGCTGCTGGCGGGGCGCGCGTTCACCGGCGACGATCGCCTCGATTCCCAGCCGGTCGCGATCGTCAACGAGGTGTTCGTCAAGCGGTATCTCGAGGGGCGCGATCCGCTCCGCGAACGTATCGAAGGGTTCAGGTATCACGTCGTCGATCGGCGGCCGGTCCCGGACGCCGTCGCGATCGTGGGCGTGGCGGCCGACGTCAAGTACGCGGCCCTGACGGCCGCGGCCGAGCCCGTCGTGTACGTCCCGATGTCGCAGTACTTCAACCTGCGCGCCTCGATCGTCGTGACGACGGCCGACGGACATCCCGAGAGGCGCGCCGGGCAGTTTCGCGCGGCGCTCCACGACGCGGACCCGAAGGTGCCGGCGCGCTTCAGCAGCCTGACCGCGCTGGTGGCCTCGTCGCTCGACCGCCAGCGGCTCGGCATGTGGCTGATGTCCGGCTTCGGCATCGCCGCGCTCCTGCTCGCCATGGTCGGCGTGTTCGGGGTCGTGGCGTACGTCGTGGCGCAGCGGACGGGCGAGATGGCGATCCGTCAGGCGCTCGGGGCGACGCGCCCGCAGGTGTTCTGGATGATCGTGCGCGACGGCGGCCGCGTCGCGGCGATTGGGATTGCCGCCGGGCTCCTGATCGCGTGGTGGACGGGGCGTCTGATCGGCGGCTATCTGTATGACGTGCGGCCCGGCGATCCCGTCGTCCTGGCCGGGAGCGCGCTGGTGGTGGCGGTGGTGGCGCTGTCGGCGACGCTCGTGCCGGCACGCCGCGCGGCCGCCGTGGAACTCGCCCGAAGCCTGGGAAAGGAAGCCTAAAGCCTTCTGACCACGTAGAGCGGATACGTGCCGTAGCCCTTCGCGAGCGGCGTGCGGCCGACGTATTCGCAGCGGAACGCCGGCCCCTGGTCCGTGCGCGCGAGCGCGGCGAACGCCTGGCTCGCGTACGCGCGGCCGGGGGGCGTCACCGGTTCGATTCTGGCTGCGCGGCTCACGTGCGCGCCGAGATAATTCATCTGGCCCGTGACCGGATCCGTACACGCATACGCGGGCCCGGCGTGCAGGCCGATGCGGAGCCCGAGATCCTTCGGCAGCTGGTGCGTGCTCCAGTCGATGTGGTTCAGCGTTTCGGTGAGCCGCAGCGCGAACTCGCCCGCCTCGCACACGCGATCGAACACGAAGTACAGACCGTCGCCCCACGTGTTCTTGAGGATGGGCGGGTGCGCGGCGCGTTCCACTTCGGCTGCCACGGTGCCGAGGAAGTGCTGCACGAAGGCGACGACCTGCTCGTCGGTGAGGCCGCTGAAGCCGCGCGCATCGGCGAAGAGGACCCCCACGATGCGGGGGGCGAACGAGGCGGAGGACGCCGGGGGAGATGCCGTCGCCGCCGCTGGAGCGGCGTCGAGCGTCCGGACCTCGACGGGTGACGTCCCGCCGTCCAGCGCGTGCAGGTCGATCACCTCGACGCGGCGTCCTGCGGCGCGCCACCGCGCGACCGCGCTCGCCGTCCCGCCGGGCCCGTCCCCCGCCGCGCCGTCCCAGAGCGCGATCGGCACCAGCTCCGTATCCACCTCGTCGGCGCGCAGGCTCGCCAGGCCGTCCATCAGGCGCAGCGCGTACTCGTACGACATGTCGCCGCCGGCCATGCGCTGGGTCGAGGCCTGCACGACCTCGGTGGCCTGCTCGAGCACGCGTGCGTACCGTTGGCTCCAGCCCGGCACGACATCGACGCTGTCGCGTCCGAATTGTGCGCGGTCGTACGGCAGCACGACGTGGCTCTCGCCGCCGCGCGCCGCGACCGCTTCGAGGAACAGGATGTCGCCGCCGCACGCGGCGCCCGCGAACCCGAAGCCGACGTCGAGCGCGGCGAGGCGTTCGTCGATGACCCGGCGGGCGGCCGGTTCGAGCGCCGGTGGAAAACGACGCACCGGACGATTGGGCGCGTCGATCAGGTGGCCCGCGAAGACGGCGACGCGCGGCACGCGCAGGAAGCGGTCAATCCAGTCGGGCCCGACGCCCGCGGCCGGCGCGAGGAGCCGCGCGTTGCGGCGCGTGGAGGCCAGGACGCCGAAGCGCCCGCGGCCGAGCGTCGCCGCCTCGGCGTACCGCTCGCCCGCTTCGCCGGACCGGCCGAGGATGAGCGCGGCTTCGCCGAGCGTCGCCGCGATCCAGTACCGCTCCGTCGCCGGCAGGCCGTCCGGCTGTGCGAGACAGCGCGCGTGGACATCGCGCGCGAGCGCCGCCGCCTCGTCGCGTTCGCCGAGCAGCAGCGCGACCGTGGCCGCGTTGATCCCCGTCCAGTAGCCGCCCCAGCGCCGGAAGGCGTCCGAGTAGTACCCGTACGCCTGCCGCAGATGATCCTCGCGCTCCTCCGGAGCGACCGCTTCGGACGCCAGATCCTTGTGCGTCCGGGCGAGCAGCCCGAGCGTTTCTTCGTCGGCGTCCGGCTGGCCGGCGAGCCCGCGCAGAATCTCGTTCGCCGACTGGCTGGCGCCCGTGCGCGCGAGCCCGAGCGCGAGCAGCTGGCGCAGCCGCCTGTCGTCGGGAAACCGCGCGAGCCCCTCCGACAACCGGTCGCACGCCCCAATCGGCTCGCCCGATTCGAGCAGATCGGCGCCGAGTCGTTGATAGTCGGCGGCGGTCTGCGGGACGATCGAGGACGGCGCGGCCAGGCGAGGCTCCCTTCTGTCTCTCGCCGCATACTGTCGCACCTGTCCCCGGCGGTCAAGACGCGGGAGCGCCGCCGGCGGCGCGCGGCTCCGCGATTCGGCTAGAATCGTCACCAGCCATGCATTTCGACGGCGACGCCTTCATCAGCTACGCGCACCTGGACGACCAGGAGCTGATCGAGGGGCACAAGGGATGGATCGCGAACCTCCACCGGGCGCTCGAGATCCGCGTCGGACAGATCCTGGGGAAGCAGCCGCAAGTCTGGCGCGATCCCAAGCTGACGGGCAACGACTTTTTCGCCGACACGCTCGTCGAACGGCTCCAGCGCGTCGCGGTGCTGATCTCCGTACTCACGCCCCGCTACGTCCGTTCGGAGTGGACGCGCCGGGAGGTGCTCGAGTTCTGGAAAGCGGCGGAGCGGCAGGGAGGCATCCGGGTGCGCGACCGCGCGCGCGTCTTCAAGGTGTTGAAGACGCCGGTGCCGCTCGAGATGACCCCCGTGGAGCTGCGGGCGCTCCTCGGCTACGAGTTCTTCCGGGTCGATCCCGACACGGGCAAAGTGCGCGAGCTGAACGAGGTCTTCGGCCCGGACGCGCAGCGCGAGTTCTGGATGAAGCTCGACGATCTCGCGCACGACATCGGCGAGGTGCTGCTGGCGCTCGAAGACACCGGCGGGGAGACCGAGTCGCCCAATCGCGGAACGGTGTTCGTGGCCGACACGACGAGCGATTTGCGGGAGGAGTATCAGGCGATCCGCCGGGAACTGGTGCAACACGGCTACACCGTGCTGCCCTCGCAGGCGCTCGCCCACGTCGCGGCCGACGTGCAGTCGGTGGTCCGCGCCGATCTGGCAGAGTGCCGGATGTCGATCCATCTCGTCGGGCGCACCTACGGTCTCGTGCCGGAGGGAGGGACCTCATCGATCATCGAACTCCAGAACGAGCTGGCCATCGCGCGCGCCGCGGCCGGCGCGTTCTCGCGCCTCGTCTGGATGCCCGACGGCCTGCAGGTCGAGGACGCCCGGCAGGCGGCCGTGATCGAGCGTCTGCGCATGGACCCGCGGGCCTACCCGGGCGATCTGCTCGAAACGCCGTTCGAGGATCTGCGGACGGCGGTGCACGACTGGCTGTCGCGCGATCCCTCCGCATCGGCGGCTGCCGCACCGGCCGCGGCCGCGCCGGCCGCGACCGTCGTCCCGCGTCTCTATCTCATTCACGATCAGCGCGACGCAGACCTCGTCGGGCCCTGGGCCGAGTTCCTCTTCGATTCGGGCCTCGAGGTGATCCGGCCGCTGTTCGAGGGCGACGAGGCGGAGATCCGCGAAGAGCACGAAGAAGCGCTGCGCGTCGCCGACGGCGTGCTGATCGTGTTCGGTTCGGCCGGCGAGCCGTGGCTTCGCCGGAAGCTGCGGGAGCTGCAGAAGAGCGCCGGCTACGGCCGCACCAAGCCGGCGCCCGTCACCGCGATTGCGCTCGTGCCGCCGAAGACACCCGAGAAGTTCCGGTTCCGGACCCACGACGCCATGATGATCCCGCAGTGGGACGGCTTCGTGGCCGAGCCGCTCGCGCCATTCCTGGACCGCGTCAAAGGATAGAAGGACTGCCCGGCTGATGCCGCGCGCGACGTTCAACCCGTTCCCCGGCCTCCGTCCGTTCGAGCCCGACGAAGATCATCTCTTCTTCGGCCGCGAGCGCGAGATCGACGAGCTGCTGCGTCGCCTCCGTTCGACGCGATTCCTGTCGGTCATTGGCGCCTCCGGCAGCGGCAAGTCGTCGCTGGTGCGCTGCGGCCTGATTCCCTCGCTCTACAGCGGGTTCATGGTCGCGGCCGGTTCGAGCTGGCGCGTGGCCATCCTCCGGCCGGGCGAGGATCCGATTGGCAACCTGGCGGCCGCGCTCGATGCCCCCGACGTGCTCGGCGCCGTCGGCGAGCTGCAGAGCACGAACCGCGTGCTGCTCGAGGCGACGCTGCGGCGCGGCACGCTCGGTCTGGTCGGCGCCGTACGCCAGTCGGGCATCCCCGCCGGCGAGAACCTCCTCGTCATCGTCGACCAGTTCGAGGAGCTGTTCCGGTTCCGCCGCAGCCGCGAGGCCGCCAACTCGCGCGACGAGGCGATCGTCTTCGTGAACCTCCTCCTCGCGGCCGCCGGACAGACCGAGGTGCCGATCTACGTCGTCTTGACGATGCGGTCGGACTTCGTCGGCGATTGCATGCAGGTGCAGGGGCTCGCCGAAGCGGTGAACGACGGGCAGTATCTCGTGCCGCGGATGCGCCGCGAGGAGCTGCGCGCCGCCGTCACGGGGCCCGTGGCCGTGGGAGGGGCCGCCATTGCGCCGCGGCTGGTGCTGCGCATCCTCAACGACATCGGCGACAATCCCGATCAGTTGCCGGTGCTCCAGCACGCGCTGATGCGCACGTGGGAGTACTGGGAGCGGCACGCCGCCAGCGGCGAGCCGATCGACATCGCCGACTACGACGCCGTCGGCACGCTGCAGGACGCGCTGTCGAAACACGCCGAGGAGGCGTACGCGGACAGCGCACGGCTCGGAGGACAGCTGGTCGAGCGGCTGTTTAAGGCGCTGACCGACACGTTCTCGGATCCGCGCGGCGTCCGGCGTCCCACGTCCGTGGCCGACCTGGCCTCGATCTGCGAGGCCTCCGAGGCGGAGGTGACCGAGGCGATCGAGATCTTCCGCCGCCCCGGCCGCAGTTTCCTGATGCCGCCGGCGCGGATTCCGCTCACCTCGCGATCCATCGTCGACCTGTCGCACGAGAGCCTGATGCGCTGCTGGACCCGGCTGATCACGTGGGCCGAGGAGGAGCGCGCGTCGGCCGCGTTTTATGCACGCCTCTCGCAGGCGGCGTTCTGGCACGACGAGGGGACGGCCGGATTGTGGCGGGATCCGGAGCTGGCGCTCGGGTCCCGTTGGCGGCGCGACAACAGTCCGACGGCCGCATGGGCGGCGCGCTACAACGATTCGTTCGATCGCGCGATCGCCTTTCTCGACGAGAGCGAACAGACGGCGGCGCGGCTCGAAGCCGAACGGGAGCAGGAGCGCCGCAGCAAATTGGCCCGGGCTCGCTGGGCGGCCGGCGTGCTCGCGACGCTCCTGCTCATCGCCGTCGCCACCGCGTACGTCGCCTGGCGCGAGAGACGCCGCGCCGAATCGAACTTCACGCTCGCCCGTCGCGCCGTGGACGAGACCCTCGCGTCGGCCAGCGTCGACCCGGCCCAGATGGCGGCCGACGTGCCGCAGATGCAGGAGTTCCGGCGGCAGCTGCTCGAAAAGACGAAGCAGTTCTACGTGCGCTTCATCGAGGAGAAGCCGAACAGCCCCGAGCTGTACTGGGACAACGCCGAGGCGAAGCTGCGCCTCGGGCACATCGGTCGCATGCTCGGCCAGCCCGACGAAGCGTCCAAGGACTACGGCGACGCCATCGCCGCCTTCGATCGCCTCCACACCGACGAGCCCGACCGGCCCGAATACGCGGCGGCGCTCGCCGACGCGTGGAACTGGCTGGGCGAGACGCTGCGTCCAATGTCGGAGCGCTCGACGGACGCGGAGCGAGCCTACGACAAGGCCTTGGACATCCAGCAGACCCTGACACGCCGCGATCCCGGCAACGCCGCGTACCAGCGGCAGCTCGCCCGCACGCACTACAACCGTGGCATTCTCAGGTCGCAGACCGCCGTGCCGGGGGCAGACCAGTTCCGTGCGGCGGAAGCGGACTTCCGGACCGCGATTGCGCTGCTCAAACCGCTCGCCGGGGGGACCGACCCCGGCGACGCGCGCCAGGAGCTGGGACGCGCCTATAACAATCTGGGCAGCCTGATCGAGGCGGACGCCAACCGCCTGCCGGAAGTCCGGACGCTGTTCGAGCGCGCCGTTGCGCTCGACGAGCAGACGGCGCGCGACCAGCCGGGCAATCGCCAGAACAAGCTGGAGCTGGCGACGATCTGCAACAACCTCGCGGATCTGCTCGACTCGCTGGGCGCCCCCGACCTCGCGATGGAGCGGAGCAGCGAGGCGCTGCGGCTGCTCGACGAGCTGTCGCGTCCCGCGCCGTCGCTCGGCGTGGAGCTGGCCGATACGCACACGCTCCGGGGACGCCTGATGGCGCTGCACGGTCAGCCCGACGCGGCCGGCGAGTACCGCCGCGCGCTGACGCTGTTCGAGCAGGTCGCCTCCGCGCCGCGCCCGCGGCAATCCGCGCAGTTCCACCTGCGCTTCGGCGACCTGCTGCAGAATCTCGCCGCGCTGACGAAGGACCAGGCCGCCGCCGCCGATGCCCGTACGCTCCTGACCGAGGCGGTCGACCGTTACCTTGCGCTGGCCGATCGCGGGCTGGCGGCCGGAGCACGCAGCGACGCCGCCGCCGTCGTCGAGAACCTCGGCGCGATGCTCGATCGGCTCAGCGAGTCGGATCGGCGTCCGTTCACCGCGCGCTACGAACGACTGCGGCGCCGGCTCGGCCAGAAGTAGCGCCCGACACCCCGCGCGCCGTTCTGCTAAACTGGCGTCACCATGCCAGCTGGACTGAGAACGATGATGAAGACTTCCGCTCTGTTGTTCGCATTCGTTGTCGCGGCCGGTCCCGCGGCCGCTCAGACGCCCGCTGACTCGTCGGCCGCGCCGCAGGCGCCGCAGACCAGCACCTCCCAGCGCGCCGCGAGCGAGCAACCCGCGCCGCGGCCACCCGAAGGGAAGCGCCGCGGCAGCATGGTGGGCTACATCGAGGATTCGACCGTGTCGTCGCACTTCCGCGTGCGCTTCGACGCCGCCTTCGACGGGAAGTCCCCCGACCGCGCCGAGTTTTTCTACGCGAAGTGCGGCTGCTACCGCGGGCTCGCGACGGCCGACCCGCCGGCCTTCGATCCGCACGCGCCCGGTCCGGCGCCCGCGGTGGTGACCGGCTACGATTACCGGCAGGCCTACCTCGAAGGCCAGTACGGCGTCGGCAATCATTTCGCCGTCTTCGTCGAGCTGCCGTTCCGCTGGTTCGAGCCGAACTCGTTCCTCGCGGGCACCGGAACGGTGCCGAGCACGTCCGGGCTGTCCGACATCCGCGCCGGCGTGAAGCTCGCGCTGATCTCGACCGCCGATCGCGTCGTGACGGTGCTGGTTCGCGGTGAGTTCCCCTCCGGCGACGCCGCCAAGGGGCTCGGCACCGATCACGGCGCCATCGTTCCCGCGTTGCTCTACCTGCAGCGTGCGGGGGATCGCTTCGCGATCGAGTCGCAGTTCGGCGACTGGCACCCGACGGGGGGATCGGCCGGCGTGCCCACGTCCGGCAGCGACAAGTTCGCGGGAGACGTCCTGTTCTGGGGCATCGGGCCGAGTTTCGAGGTCGTCAGCACGAGCCGCGTCCGCTTCGCGCCCGTCGTGGAGCTGGTGGGATGGCACGTCCTCGGCGGGTTCCAGACGCAGATTCCCGGCACGGCCGCCGGCGTCGCCGTCCCCGCCGACGGGATCAACATCGTCAACCTGAAGGTGGGCGCGCGGACGACCATCCACGACGCCAGCTCATTTTACGTGGGCTACGGCCACAAGCTCACGAACGTCGGCTGGTACGACGACGTGTTCCGTCTCGAATATCGCATCGGGTTCTGACCCGGCAGCGGCGCCGCGCGGCCGGAGGGGCCACGCCATCGCCCCTCCGCCTCTTCGTCTCATCCGCGACACCCGGCGTCCACACGCGCGGGCATGCTCACCTTCACCTGATCGCCACACCCGCCGGGTCGCTCACGACGACCCCTTCGCCTTCCTCGACTCTGGGGGCAAAGATGAGCAGCGAGAGCAGGTAGCAGTACGCCATATTCGTCGTGAGCACGCCGAACCAGAGGGTGGCACCCCATCCCAGACCGCCTTTGAAAAGCTGCACGCACACGAAGTACGTGCTCCAGAGCACGACCGGCATGAGTGCCGCGTAGATGCGGATGCGTCCGAGACGCAGCGGACCCGCGCCGTTGGTCAGACCGTTGAGGATGATGTCGCCGGCGATTCCGGTCACGACCAGTGGGATGGCGAGCTGCCATTGCCGGTATTGGCTCAGGAGCGGCAAGAGCAGCGCGAGCCACAGAAAGATCAGCGTCTGCGAGCCTGCCGGGAGCTGCCAGCGCCGGCGGAGCAGGAGCACGCCGCCAAAGGCGACGATCGAGAACATCATGATCCCCATCATGGTCATGTGGGTCCCGTAGAAATAGTACGGCCAGGCCTGGTCGCCAAAGTGCTCGACGGCGCGAGCCAGGCCTTCCGCGTGCACCGCCCCGCCTCCCGGGAATGCGTCGACGCGGCCGATCAGGTCCCGCTGCCACGCCGCCGCCATCGCGTGCGGGCTGTAGAACGGCACCACCTGATGGATGACGAAGAGCACCACCGCGAGCGACGAACTGAAGGAGAACAGCGCGGGCCAGCTCTCACGCAGCGACGGCGAGGTCCCGCGGCGCTGCCAGGCGGCCGCCAGCGGAATCGCGGCGAGCAGCGCGCCCGCGAGGAAGAGCCCCTGATGCGGGGGGCTGTACGTCGAGTCGATCTGGTTCTCGAAGCCGAACTTCGCGTGCCAGGTGAAATCGGCCGGCCCTGCGAGGAGGGCCAGCGGCAGCGCCACGAATGCGAACGTGTATCCGTAAGGAACAGCGGACCAGTCGAGGTGAAGGAGCGACGTCTGATGCCGCGCGAGCACGATCGCGATCCACACGCCGAGCCCGAGGATCCCGGTGTAGATCATGATGTGCGCCGCAGACCAGAACGTATCGATGCCGGTCAGGTTGTTGTGCCGCCAACCGTCGAAGAACAACCCGAGCAACGCGTAGATGCCGATCAGCATCGTCACGGCGTCCTCCCAGAGAGCCGTGTGTGGTCGCTGGCGGCCGCTCACCTGCAGGAAAGCGCCGCCCGACGGCTCCGCGCTTCCGGTCGACGTGCCCGTGCGGGTCAATTGAGTCACGACCGTCCTCCTCGCGTTGGGGTTGTAGGGACGACAGGAAGCCGTGCCTCCCTGCCGTCTGCGTGCGCCCGTTTCGGGTCGCTGGTCAGGTGCGCCACTCGTCGGCAGACAGAGCGCCCTCCCGGAGGACACTCTCGGCCGGCGCCATTGTGCGGCAGACCGGCCGGAACGGCAAGGAAACGATCGTCACGCCGGGAGCTCGGGGCCGGCCACCGGGAGCGGCTGCGTCCGGGCCGCCCGCTCCCACGTGACGATCTTCAAATCCAGCACGAAGATCGCATAGAGCACGGGCACGAGCAGCAGCGTGACGAACGTCGCCACGGTGAGGCCGCCGATCTGCACATAGCAGAGCGGCTGCCACAGCGGCCCGCCATGGAGCGCCAGCGGCACCAGCCCGAACACCGTGGCGCCGACCGTGATCAGCACCGGCCGCAGCCGCAGGATGCCGGCATCGATCAGCGCGTCGCGCAGCGGCTCCCCGTTGGCGTGCGCCTCCTCGATGAAATCGAACAGGACGATCACGTGGCTGACGATCACGCCGATCAGGCTGACGACCCCCAGGAACGCCATGAAACCGAACGGCGTCTTCATGACGACGAGCGCCACCAGGCTGCCGGCGACGCCGAACGGGATCGCCGAGAACACGATGAGCGGCTTGACCGCATTGCGGAACTGGAACACCAGCGCGAGGAAGATCGCCGCGATCGAGATCATCATCACGACCGAGAGTTCCTGGAATCCCCTGGTCGCTTCCTCTTCTTCGCCGCCGATTTCCAGGCGGTAGCCGGGCGGCAGCGTTCCCTGGAAGGCCGCCAGCTTCGGCCGGACCGCGTCCATCACCTGCGACGACAGCGCGCCGGGCACCGGGAAGCACGAGACGGTGATCGTCGAGAACTGGTTGCGGCGGCGCAGTTGCTCGTTCTTCATCCGGTACGTGATCGTCGAGATCTGCCCGAGCGGCACCTTCGTGGCGCTCGTCGTCGAGTAGACGTAGAGATTGCGGATGTCCGACAGACGGGCGCGTTCTTCCGGCCGCAGGCGCGCGATGACGGGGATCTCCTTGTCGCCGTCGTGCAGCGTGGTCACCTGCAGGCCGTTCAGCCCGATGGCCGACGACAGCGCGACGTCCCGGTTGGAGACGCCCGCGAAGTTGGCGCGATCGGACTCGACCTGCAGCGTCGCGGAGAAGCTCTTCGCCCCCCAGTCGTCGCGCACGCGCGCGGCGGTCGGGATGACGCGCAGCGTCGCCTCGAGGTCCCCGGCGAGCCGCCGCAGCGTGCCGGTATCGGGGCCCGACAGCCGGAGCTGCACCGGAATGCCCACCGCCTTGCCCGTCTCGAGCTGCCGCACGTCGAGGCGCGCGCCGGGAACGCCCGCGCTCAAGGCCCGCTGCAGCTCCGGGACGAGGGCCGCCGTGTCGTGCTTCTCGTCGACCTTCACGATGATCTGGGCGTAGTTCGTCTGCGGCAGCTCCGGGAACACCGACAGCCAGAACCGCGGTCCTCCGCCCCCCACGAACGCGGACAGCGATTCGATGACGCGCCGCGGCTTGCCGTCCTCGCCGGGATGCTCGCGTCCGTAGCGCGCCGCCACGTCCTGGATGACCGCCTCGGCCTGCTGCGTGGCCTGATTCGTGGCGGAGAGGGTGGCGTCCTCGGGCAGCCAGACGTCCACGTACGAGAGATACTGCAGGTCGCTCGGGAAGAAATTCTGCGTGAGCGTGCGGGCGCTCAGCAGGCCGGCCGCGAGGAGGACGACCGAGGCGCCGAGGGCCAGCCATCGATGGTCGAGCGCCCAGCCGGCGACTCGCGAGTAGCGCCAGTTGAATCCGGTCTGCCGCAGGTCCTCACGCGTCCGGCGCTTCCGGGGCGAGGGACGGAGCAGATAAAAGCTCAAGGACGGGATGAACGACATCGAGACCAGCCGCGACATCACGAGCGCGCACGCGAGCACGACCGGCAGGCTGTAGAGGAAGCGGCCCGTGTCGCCGCCGATCAGCAGCAGCGGCAGGTACGCCACCATGTTGGTGATCGTCGCGAACATGATGGCGTTGGCGAGCTTCGTGGGCCCGAGCCACGAGGCCACGCCGGGCGGATGGCCCGCGTCCAGTTCGCGCTTGATCGCGTCGCCGGCGACGACGGGATCGTCGACCAGCAGCCCGAGGGCGAGAATCAGCGACGACAGCGAGACCTGCTGCACGTCCAGCCGCAGCAGGTGCATGCCGCCGAGCGTGAGGGCGAGCGTCAACGGAATCGAGAGCGCGATGAGGGCCGCCGATCGCCACTCCCAGAACCCCACCAGCGCGACCAGCACCACCAGGACGATCGCTTCTTCGAGGCTCGTCGAGAACAGATCGATCGACTCGCGCACCTGTCGCGGCTGATCCGAGATGCGATCGAGGATCAGATCTTCGGGCAGCCGCTGCTTCAGGCCGGCCAGCGCCGCGTCGACGGCCGCGCCAAAATCCGCGATCTGCTGGCCGGGGCGCATGTCGATCCCGAGCGTGATCGCGCGGCTGCGCCGCCAACGCCCTTTCTGATCGTGCGAGCTGAAGAAGTTCAGGAACGTCGGCGGGTTCTCGTACCCGCGCAGGATGTTCACGTTGTCGCGCAGATAGATGGGGCGTCCGCTCTCGGTCGTCCCCACGATGACGTCGCCGATGTCCTTCGCGCTCTTGAATTCGCCGGACGGGTCGATCGCCAGGTTCTTGCCCGCGACCTCGAGCACCCCTCCCGGCAGCGTGATGTTGCGCGCTCCCAGGATCTCCGGCAGGCGGTTTTCCAGGCCGGCGAGCTGTTCCTGGGAGTACTCGAGGTAGATCGCCTGGCGCAGCAGGCCGGTGCGCGAGATCTTGGCGACCTGCGGTACGTTCTGGAGCGTGCGCTGAATGAGATCGCTGTAGTCGTCCAGCTCGCGGTAGCTGTACTTGTCGCCGGCGACCGCGGCGAGCCGCGCGGCGGCCGTCGCCGGATCGCGGATCACGACAGGCGCCCACATGTCCGGGTGGAACTCCGACACGTGGATACGCCGCTCGAGGGCGTCCTGCAGGGCGGCGAGCAGGCCGCGGTCGTCCAGACCGGTCGCGAGATCCAGGCCGACGAACCCGGGCCCGTCGATCGGCCGGAGGTCGTGGCCGATGCGGTTCGTCGCCAGGGCGGCCCCGATCGCGTCGCGCTGCCGGCGCGGGACGTCGGGCGGGATCGATTCGGGAAAGCAGACGATCATCGACGCGCGCGGCTCGGTCCCCTGCGTTCCGGATCGCACCGCGCGGATCGCGCGCTGGACCGCCCGCGCCCGGAGCGACACGAGCACCGGGTCCGCTTTCGGGCTCGCGACGGCGAGCATCAGCGCCGACGTGTCGCCGAAATCCTTCAGGAACTGGATCGGACCGGCGCCGGCCGGCAGGTCATTGATGCTGTTGAGTTTCAGGTGCAGGTCGTCCCACGCGGGCCCCGTGTCGGCGATCCGCTGCTCCAGGTGGAGGTACAGAATGGCGACGTTGCTGCGCGAGATCGATTCGATCCGCTCGAGCTTCGGGTCGCCGGCGATCCGCTCCTCCAGCTTGCGCGTGACGAGTTGCTCGATCCGCTCGGCGCTTGCGCCTGGCCACGGGCAGATGGCGACCGCGACGACCGCCGGCACGTCCGGATCCCGCCGTTTCGGCATCTCGATGTAGCCGAACACGCCCCAGGCGATCGCCGCGACGAGCAGGACCCAGGCGACGTGGCGGTTCTCGACGAAGAACCGGGCGGTGTTGTGCGTGTGCGCGATGAGATCGGCGTCGCTGCGGTCGTGCGCCATGGCCCGTCCTATGGCTGGGAAATCCGCACGACGTCGCCGTCGGCGACGATCGTGGCGCCGCGCACGATGACGCGGTCGCCGGCCTGCACGCCGCTGGTGACGGCGATGGAGTTGCCGAACGTCTCGCCGAGCTGGACGGGGCGGACGCGCGCGGTCGAGCGGCCATCGCGCGCCTCGACCACGTAGACGGCGTACCCATTCGGGTCGCCGGGCGCCACGACGACCGCCGCCAGCGGCACGACGAGCGGGGCCGTGGCCGGCGACGTCGCCCCGGAGACCTGGAGGCCCGCCACCATGCCGACCTTCAGGAGATCCTGGGGGTTCGGGATGGTCACTTCGACGTCGAACACCCGACTTCGCGGGTCCGCGTTGGGGGCGATCCGCGAAATGCGGCCGTGGAACGTGCGGCCCGGGAGCGCGAGCGCCGTGATGGCCTGGGGCGCCCCGACCTGCAGCGCCCGGACGGCGACGTCGGGGGCGCCGAAGACGACCTTCACGTGCCGGGTGTCGGCGAGGACGAACCCGGGCGTGCCGGGCGCCGCGAGCGATCCGACTTCGACGAGCCGCTTCATGACGGTACCGGCGATCGGCGCGCGCAACTCGGTGTCGGCGAGCGCGTTGGCCGCTTCCTGCGCCGCCGCCTGTGCGCCCTCGAGTTGCGCGCGGGCGACGTCGCGCCGGGTTTCGGCCGCGTCGCGGTCCGCCTTCGTCTCGCTCTTGGCGGCGAACAGCCGATCGGCGCGCTCGAATTCACGCGTCGCCTGATCGAGGCCGGCCTGCGCCTGCTTGACGGCGGCGGTCGCCTGCCGCCGGCGTGTCGTGTAGTCGGCGGTGCGGAGCGCCGCCAGCACCGCGCCACGGTCGACGCGATCCCCTGCCTGCACGTCGCGCATCCGGCCGTTCGGGGCGCGCACCTGCAGCAGGCGATCCACATAGCCGCCCGTCTTGAACGCGACGTCCACCTGGACGTCCGGCTCGATCGAGGCCGAGTAGCGCACCCCGCTCGCTTCCGTGTACGGCGCGGCCGCCTCCACGACGACCGGGGTGGGCGGCTTTTCGTAGGGTGCGGGGTGGCCGCAGGCGGCGGCGCCGCACAGCAGGGCAGCCGGCAGAAGAGCGGCAATGCGCATCATCGATCTCCCAGGGGATCTCCCAGGGCCTGCTCGAGATCCGCGCGGGCGGTGCCGAGCCGGGCCAGGGCGCCGGTGTGTTCCTGATCGGCGGCCGCGAGCGCCGTCTGCTTCTGGAGCACGTCCTCGAGCAGGGCCTTCTGCTCCCGGTACAGATTGGTGGTGAGGCGGAGCCGCTCGCGCGCGGCCTGCGCTCCGAGATCCGCGGCCTGGACGAGGGCGCGCGCTTCCGAGAGCGCCCGGTACCGGCTGCGTACCTCGGTTCGCGCGCGCGCCTCCGCATCGGCAAGCGCGGCTTTCGCCTGTTCAACGGTCTTCTCGCTCGCGGCCAGGTCGTGGCGCTTGCGTCCCCAGTCGAACGGCTCCCACGTCGCGAGGACGCCGGCGACGGCGGCGGCCCGCGGGAGCACCTGGATCCGCGAAAAGCTCAGGAAATTCACCGTCGCCGAGACTTCGGGGATGAAGGCCGCGTGTTTGAGCTTCACGTCGGCCTCCGCCTGATCGACGGCGAGCCGGGCTTCGCGCACGTCGGGCCGCTGGCCGAGCGCGCGGGTCTCGAGATCGGTGAGCGTCTCCGTGCCGGGGGCCGCCGGCGGGACGGGCGCGACGCTGAACGGCGTCGCGATATCGCGGCCGAGCACCGCGTTGAGCTGCTCGTGCAGCGACGCGCTCGTGTCGCGCAGCTCCGTGATCTGCGCCTGCTGCTTCGCGATCGCGGCCTGGACGTCGAGGGCGTCGGCCTGGAGCGACGTGCCCTCCTGCACACGCTCGGCGACGAGCCGGGCGACTTCCTGGTGCATCGCGAGGGACTGCTCCGCGGCGGCGAGGCCGCCGTCGGCCTGCAGGATGCCGTAGTAGAGCCGCTGTACCTGATTCGCGACCGTCTGCCGGGCCCCGCGCAGCCGTTCGCTCGCCTGCCGCCGGCCGATCGTGAGCTGCTGCTCGCCGATGGCGATGCGGTGCAGCGCGGTCAGGGGCTGCGTGACCCGGACGAGGGCGGTCGAGGTCCACTGCGCGGGTGTGCTGATGGTCATGTCCGAGCCGGGCACCGGCCCGGTCGCCGGAAATGTGCCGAACGCACCGGCGGGAAAGCGCAGGTTGAAGTCGCCGAGGAGCCGTCCCTCGAGGAAATCAACCTCGAACGCGGGGAAACGCCGGGCCCGGAGCGCCCCGATCGCGTCCCCGGCCTTGTCGACGTCCAGGGCGGCGGCGCGAATCGAGCGGTTCTGCTGCAAGGCGAGCGCGACCGCGTCGTCGATCGTCAGCAGCGGAGCGTCCTGCGCCGCCGCGAGGCGGGCCGCCCCGACGAACACGAGGAACGCAGCGGCGGTTGCGGCGGCGAAGCGTGGCATCGGCCTTTCTGTTGTACGCGCGGGGGCGATGCGGTGCGGCGCTCCCGATCAGCCGGGCCGCGACCGGGACAGTGCGGCTGAATCGTAGCGTGCCGGCGCGCATTTGACAATCCCGGGCAAAGGATCCCAAGATGCCGACGCCCCTTTCGAGAGGGCCGCAATGATCACCAATGTGCGGGAAGAGCGGCTGCTGATCACCTCCGATACGCATATCGGGAGCTATTTCTGCAACGCGCGCCCGCACCTGGTCCCGTTTCTCGAATACGCCGCCGCCGGAGGCTATAATGTGTGCTTCAATGGCGACGGCATCGACGTGCTGCACACGTCGCTGCGCAAGATCACGGCCGAGACCGCCGCGCTGCTCGCCGACACGCAGCGCGTCCTCCAGAAGTACCCGGCCCTGACCATCTATTACACGGTCGGGAACCACGATATCATCCTCGAGCACTACATGGCCGAGTGGAGCCGGATGCGTCTCGTCCCGTTCCTCAACGTGCTGTCGGGCGACAAGCGCTACCGCGTGGAGCACGGGCACCTGTACGATCCGTTCTTCATCCGGCATCCGGACCTGCAGAACGCGATGACGCGGTTCTCGTACTACCTGTGCCGCCTCCATCCGGCCTGGTATCACTGGTTCAAGCGCTATCACACGGCCAAGCTTCGGCTGAAGCGGCGGCTGTTTGGCGGCAACGTCGACGAGACGCTCATCGAGGGGGGCGAAGGCCCGGCGTTCGTGGAGGCCGCGGGAGAACTGGCGCAGCGCGGCTTCGATGCCGTCGTCTTCGGCCACACCCACAACGAGAACGTGCTGCCCTTGAAGGGCACCGAGGCGGTGTACTACAACACCGGCAGCTGGTTCGGCCAGCCGTACTACGTCGAAATCGATCACGGGGCCATCGCGCTGAAGCCGTGGCGCATCTGATCGGCACGCTCAGGGAGGCACCATGGAGCGCGAGATCCCGCTGTTCACCCTCGAGGGTGTCCGCGACGCCGATGTCGCGACGCACCCGTTCGTCACCGGGGACAAGCTCGGACTGAGCCTCCTGCGCTTCACCCGCCAGCCGTGCGACGACGTCGTCGTGATCATCCACGGCCTGACGACCTCGTCGGACATGTTCATCATGCCCGAGCACCGCAATCTGGTGCAGTTCCTGCTGGACAGCGGGTGGACGGACGTCTGGACGCTCGACTTCCGGATGAGCAACCGGCACCCCTACAACCTGGGCATGCACCGCTACACGATGGACGACATCGCGCTGTACGACTTCCCGGCGGCGCTCGCCGAGATGCGGCGCCACGTCGGCGAGCGCCGCATCCACGTGATCTGCCATTGCCTCGGGTCGGTGTCGTTCATGATGAGCCTCTTCGGCCGGGCGGTCGACGGCATCGCCAGCGTCGTCGCCAACAGCGTGGGCCTGACGCCGCGCGTGCCCGCGTGGTCGAACGTCAAGATCACGTGCGCGCCGTTCGTCATGGAATCGATCTTCAGCATTCCCTATCTGAACCCGCGGTGGTCCGACGATCCGGTGCTGACGCGCGGCAAGGTCATGTCGAAGATCGTCTCGCTGTTCCACCGCGAGTGCGACGTGCCCGCGTGCCACATGCTGAGCCTGATGTGGGGCACGGGCTGGCCGGCGCTGTACGAGCACGAGAACCTGCTCGACGTGACGCACCGGCGGGGGGGCGATCTGTACGGCGGGACGAGCATGCACTACTACCGCCACGTGCGGAAGATGCTGCGTGCCGGCGGCACCGCCGTGAAGTACGATCCGTCGAACCCGACGCACCGCGCGCTGCCGGACGACTATTTTCAGTACGCGCGCGAGATCGAGACCCCCGTGCTCCTCATCACCGGCCGTCACAACCGGGTGTTCACCGACTCCAACATCGAGTGTTACCGGCGCCTCGAGGCGCTCGTCCCCGGGCGACACCAGCTCCACGTCTTCGACGGCTACGGCCACCAGGACGTCTTCATGGGCCGGAACACCCACGCCGACGTGTTCCCGCGGCTGCTCGAATTCATGAACGCGCAGCGTCAACGCCGGCGGATCCACGCGTTCGCGTAACGGGTCATGGGCTATACGACGCGACTGAACGAGCGCGGCGCCATTGCGACCCGCTACACGAGCCACCAGGGGATCGACCACGACGCGCTCGACGCCTTTGGCTACGATTGGGAGCGCGTCGGCCGGCCGGATATTCCGCCCGTCTACCCTGCCAAAATCTATCTGCCGCGGACGACCGACGACATCGTCGCGGCGGTGCGCGAGGCGAAGCAGCTGGGACAGACCCTGACCGTGCGGAGCCGCGGCCATTCGAGCAACCGCCTGGTCCTCACGCCGGGGCCGTTGCTCAGCACGTCGCTGCTGAACCGCATCCTCGCGGTCGACGAGCGGCAGATGACCGCGACCGTCCAGGCCGGCGTGATGTCGGCGGATGTCGACGATCTGCTCGACGCGCGCGGCTACGGGCTGCCGGTGATTGGCGACCACAACGACATCACCGTCGGCGGCTTTGCCTCCGTCGGCGGCATCGGGCCGGCATCGTTCCGGCACGGGCTCTTCATCGACAACGTCGTCGGCCTCGAGTACGTGACGTTCGACGGGGAGGTCGTCTCGTGCAGCCGGAGCCTGAACCCCGACCACTTCTTCCGGGTGCTCTGCGGCACGGGACGGTTCGGCATCATCGCGACGATCACGTGCCGCATCATCAGGATCGAGAAGCGGCGGACCGTGCTGCGCAACCACCGGCGGGTGTTCACGCGGGTGGAGTCCTTCGTGGAGGCGAGCGCGCCGATCGTCGCCAGCCCCGATGGACTCGCGATGCTCCGCGCAGCGTGGAACGACGCCGGGACGGTTCGGATCGGCCACGTCTCGTGCTATCGCGACACGCGCCAGAGCGGCTGGAAGTCGCTGCGCGCCAGGACGGGGTACGGGTTCTACCACCGCGTCGGCCGCCGGGCCGGGCTGCTGTCGCCGCGCCGCGAGACGATCGCGCGTGCGCTCGGGACGGTCGGGGTGCTGCTGCCGCCGCGCTATGGGACCATCAAGGACGTCGAATTCTTTTCGGACCGCATGCTCAGCTCCACGGCGGGCGAGCGGTCGCGATGGTTCATCCTGCTCGTCCCCTCCCAGAGCTACCGCGCGCTGTTTCGCGCCGTGTACGAACTCGGCCTCGAATTCCGGGCGAGGTACGGCTGTTTTCACGCCGTCTGCATGTACGTGAAGGCGCTGCGCTCAGCCTACCTGTCGCCGGATCCGAACCAGTACTACTGCGAGATGATCCTGTTCACCACCATGACGGCGCGCGCCCTCCAGGAACCCGAACTCGACGACCTGGTGTCGCGCCTCGACGACCTGTGCCTCGCCCATGGCGCGCTGCGCTACATGCACAGCCGGACCGTGGCGGATCCCGAGCGGCGGGACCGCCTCGATCCGAATATCGTGTTCGCCCGCCGCGCGGCGGCGGCGAGCTGAAGGGAGCCACCCACCGTGTCCGTTACGATTCATACCGAGCACGACCTCGGATCGGCGCCTGACGCGGTCTGGCGCGTGATGCAGACGTTTGCGGCCTATCCGGACTGGAATCCGCTCCACCGCCGCCTCGAGCTCGACGGCCCGTTTTGCGACGGCACACCCGTCCGCATTACGATGAAGATGGACGCGTTCACCTTCCGTCATCGTGCCCGGCTCACCGACGTGGACCCGGCCGCGCGCCAGTTCGCCTGGGTGGCGCAGGTGGGGCATGTGCCCGGCCTGTATGTCGTGTACCGGCGCTTTCGGATCGAGGGCGCGCCAGGCGGCTCGCGCCTGATCCAGCACGAAGTGGGGACGGGGCCCGTCGCGGCGGTGCTGTTCGCGGGAGGGTTCATGCTGCCGCGGGTCGAACGAGCCTTCGGCCTCCTTGCCGCGGCCGTGGACCGCCGGGCGGCGCTGTCGACGGCCGGACCGGCCGGCGCCGCGCCACGCGGTGAGGCGAGCGAACGACGGGGAGTGCACTGACGCGGACGTTTGTGACAGGCGGCTCGGGGTTCGTCGGGGGACGGCTCATCGCGACGCTTCACAGTGGTGGAGTCGGCGTTACCGCGCTCGCGCGCAGCGAGCAGGCTGCCCGCGCGGTGCGCGCGGCCGGCGCCGACTCAGTGGTGCGGGCCGACCTCGACGGCGTCGCGGCGCTCGCCGATGGCATGAGCGGCTGCGACGTCGTGTTTCACGCGGCGGCGTACATGAGGATGTACGGTCCGGGGCGCGAGTTCGTGAGGGTCAACGTCGAAGGGACGGCGCACGCGCTCGCCGCCGCGAAGGCTGCCGGCGTGAAGCGATTCGTCCATATCAGTACCGAGGCGGTGCTCGCCGACGGCAACCCCATCGTGCGCGCGGACGAGCGGCGGCCATATCCGCGCAAACTGGCCGGCTGGTATCCCAGGACGAAGGCGCTGGCCGAGCGCGCCGCGCTCGCCGCGAACACGCTTGGCTTCGAGACGATCGCCGTACGCCCGCGATGGGTCTGGGGCCGCGGCCATTCCGTGCCGTTGCTGAATCTCGTCGACGCGGTGAAGCATCATCGGTTTCGCTGGATCGATGGCGGCCGCTATCTGACGTCCACCTGTCACGTCGCCAACGTCGCGTACGGGGCGCGGCTTGCGGCCGAGCGGGGCGCGGGCGGCCAGGTGTACTTCCTGACCGACGGCGAGCCCGTCGAGTTTCGCGCGTTCATCACCGCGCTGCTCGCCACTCAGGGGGTCGACGCGGGGGCGCGCGAGATCCCGGGGTGGGCCGCGAAGATCGCCGCCGTCCTGTCCGCGTGGCTGCCGCGGCCGCTGGTCACCCGCACGGAGCTCGCACTGGGCGGACACGAGGTCACCGTGGACGATCGCAAGGCCCGGCGCGAACTCGGGTATGTGCCGCCGGTCTCGCGCGAGGCCGGCCTTGCGGAGATGAGGCTCGCGTCCTGAGGCTCGGGGGGCCGTCTGCTCTTGTTGTCCACGTGAAGGCGAAGTAGCATAGGCCCTCGTTCTCCGACGGCCACCGAAGGACGTCTGCGGCAGTCGCCATCGCGCTGACGCAGCGCCATCCGATCAGGAGGGGGCGCGCCATGGGCAGTCAGCTTCCGAGCACCGATCCCCACCGCGACGCCGGCGCGCCGTCTGCACCGCAGACCGCCCGCACACGCAAGCCCGTCAGTTTCAGCACCCGCGGCGCGTGGCAGGCGAGAATCTCGAGCCACGAAGCGTTCAATCACGACAGCATCGACCACCTCGGCTACGACTGGGGCCGCGTGGGCGACCCGCACGCCGCGCCCCGCCGGCCGCTCAAGGTCTACATCCCCGAGACGGCCGAGGAGGTCGTCCGGTGCGTCAAGGAGGCCAAAGCGCTCGGCGAGCAGATCGTCGTCCGCAGCAAGGGGCACTCCAGCAACGGCCTGGTCCTGACGGATCGCGGCACCGTGCTGTTGACGGACCACATGAACAAGATCCTCGAGATCGACGAATCGGGCATGACCGCCACGGCCCAATCCGGCCTCGCGTCGGCCGACCTCGACGACGTGCTGGCGGACCGCGGGCTCGGCGTGCCGATCATCGGCGATCACAACCACATCACGCTCGGCGGCTTCGCGTCGGTGGGGGGGATCAGCCCGGCCTCTCATCGCTTCGGGATGTTCATCGACACGGTCGAGCGCCTGCAATACGTCGACTGGGACGGCAACCTCGGCTGGTGCAGCCGGACCGAGCACCCCGAGCAGTTCCACCGGCTGCTCGCCGGCCTCGGCCGCTACGGCGTGATTACGGCGCTCACGGTCAGGATGATCCGGATCGACAAATACACGACGATCCTGCGGAACGATCAGACCCACTACCGTTCACTGGACGGCTTCCTGAAGGGATCCTCGAAATACATCCACGACCCGGGCGAAGCGCTCTACGAGCGCGGCGTCTTTGCCGAGTTCCGCAAGGGCAACGGATCCACGGCCAGCGTCGGTCAGTTCTCGGCGTACGTGCCGACGTCCCAGTCGACGTACGCGCGCGGCCGCAATTCGCTCGCGTACGGATACCTGCACGGGATCGGCTACGTGGCGGGCAGGCTGCCCCGGCGGCTCGACCGGATCCTGAAGTACATCGGGATCGCGGGCGTGCTGTGGAGTCCGTCCTACGCGTCCATCAAGAACGTGGAGTTCTTCACCGACAAGATCCTCGATTCCACCGTCGGCGACCCGACCCGGATGTTCATCGTGCTGGCGCCCCTCGCGGAGTACGAAGTGCTGTTCCGCGAGTCGTTCGAGCTCATGCGCGAGTTCCGGGACAAGTACCACTGCATGACGTTCGTCTCGGTCTACGTGAAGAGCATCAAGTCGCCGTACCTCGCGCAGGGCCGGCCCGATCAGCGCTTCTGCGAACTCATGTACTACTGCGGCATCAGGCCGGAGGGCATGACGAACGAGGTGCTCGAACGACTGGCGGAGGGATTCGACGACATCACGATTCGCCACGGCGGCTTCCGGTACATGCACAGCCGGACGTCGCGGGATCCCGAGCGCTGGGACAAGGTCAACCCGAATACGTTCTATTCACGCGCGGCGGTGCCGGGGGCCGGATAGACGCATCCGGCAGGTCGACGCCGCAGGCTACCGCGGCAGGGCATTGTACCGGTCCAGTTCGGCCGCCACGACCGGATACACGTCGCGCGCGGCGTCCTTCCCGACCAGGCAGTCCAGGTGTCCGTACCCCGCGAACACTCGATGGCGGTAGAGCGCGGGTCCGTTCCGCTCGCAGAGCGCCGCGAACGTCCGTGCGCTGCCCGCTGGCGCCAGCACGCCGTTCCGCTCCCCCTGGATGAACGTGATCGGCAGGTTCAGCCGATCGACGTGCGGCAGGTAGACGTCGCCGCCGGCCTTGTCGACGAGGCGGCCGCTCTCGAAGATGCGCGCGAGATGGTCGACGATCTGCTCGTCGGCCAGTCCGAAGAGGCCGCGCAGCGCCTCGTGCGTCAGCGGGTCGAGCTGCCCGTGATCGAACGCTTCCCCCCAGACGTGGCGGATCCGTCCGCACGCCTCGCCGTCGCACGCGGCCGCCGGCCCCTGGGGCGGGAAGTGCCGCGCGGCCGGCCCTGCCCCGACATACGCGCCGAACTGCGAGAGCACGGCGGATCGCACGCCCGAGGCCAGATACCCGCCGAGAACGCTCATCTGGAACGCCGCGGCGCCGAGACAGTGCGCCACGACCTGGACGTCGGGGGCGCCGGTGATCTCGATCACCTTGCGGATGGCGGCGGGGATGTCATACTTCGCGACTTCGTCCAGCGAGCAGGCCAGCGGCGTGTGGCGGACGGCGGGGCTGCTGCGGGGATCGAGCAGCCACACGTCGTAGCCATGCGCGCAGAGGAACTCCGCCGGCGTCACGGCGAGCGTGTCGAGCACGAAGACGAGGCTCGACGTCCCTGCGCCGGGCACCAGCACCACGGGCCCCTTGCGTCCGGCCTGGTAGCGCGTCAGGCAGAGGTGCGCCCCGTCGGCCGCTTCCACGAACACCACCTCGGGCGCCGGCAGCAGCAGGGTGCGCTTCTTGCGCGGGCGGGTCTCGGGGCCGAAGGCCGTGGGGCGCGCGAACACGCTGCCGTACACGTCGTAGAGCGCCCCGCCGAAGAACCGGCCGAACCGCGCGATGACGGAGAGCCGCTGCGTGATCGAAGGGCAGTTGATCGCCCGGAACGAATTCATCTGCTTCAGGAAGTCCGCCGGCCTGATGCGCAGGAGCCCCTTCCCGACCTCGTGTTCCGCATCGCCTTCTCGGCGGTACACGACGACGAACATGGTCGTCGTGTCGGACCAGAGGTCGAGGCCGCGATCGTCGCGCACCACCTTGTAGCCGCTGAAGCGGTATCGCGCGCCCTCGTCGCTCGTGAGCGTCATGGAGTAGACCATGTTGCGCACGCCCGGCTGCGCCGGGTTGACGACGAACAGCCGGAAGACCCCCTCGGTGGCGGTGAGCGGCGTCGGCGAGAGGGCTGGCGCTTCCACGGTCCCGACCATCCGCCCCTTGTGCTGCGGATCCGTCAGCATGGCTTCGGCGTCGTCGGTCGAGACGGTGAGGAGAAAACTGAAGGGGGAGTTCGCCTGCCGGCCGAGATCCCAGGCCTGCTGAAAATCGTTCGCGTCCGGCGTGAAAAACCCCTTCATCGTTTCGGTGAACTGGATGCCCGGCTTCGGGTCGGGCGGCGCCGCCCCGGGCGAAGCGCGCTCGGCATAATCGATCGTCCATCCGCGGTCGCGCGCGAGCAGCGCGGCGTTGCGCTCGGCGAAGGCGGAGATCGTCAGCAGGGGATTCACGCCGAGGGAACGCGGCATGATGGCGCCGTCGAAGACGTACAAGCCCTCGTACGCCTCCGTCCCCGACGGTCCGGCGAACACCTGTCCCTTGTGGTTCACGACGCCCTGTTCGGCGCGATCCGCCATGCCGCATCCCCCGAGCGGGTGGACGGTCACGAGCGCGTGGTTCGTCAGACCGGACCAGAGCGGGTTGCGCACGTAGGTGCCGCCCAGCGCGGACGCCGCCTTCTCGAGCTTCTGCGCCACCTGCTCGAAGATGGGGGCGTCCCCGACGCCGGGCCAGTGGATGCGGAGCCGGTCGTGCTCGAGCGTCATCCGCCCGCCACTGCCGTCGTGGGCCATCACCAGGAATGTCTGCGTGTTGTGGACGGCGCCCGTGTACGCGCCGCCGACGAGTCCGGCCAGCTCACGCGTGCCCTCGTGCCACGCGTCGCGGATGCCGCTGTCGGTGTCGCGCCCGATGGCCGCCGCCGCGGCAGCCATCGCCCCGGTCAGGAAGCCGCGGATGGCGCCCGGAATCGATCCTTCCTCAATGACCATCCCGTCGTCGACGTTCGGCTGGTCGCGCAGGTCGATGACGGCCGTGATGCACGGGCCCACGTTCGCATCCGACAGCGTCAGTTCGCCGCGCCCGATGCCGTTGAGCGGCTGATCGCAGTTGTAGGCGAACGCGAGCACGTCGCCGTTGCCGGTGAAGCGCTCTCCGATCTGCGACGACAGCGGAAGGCCGTGCGCGCGTGAGCGGAGCAGGATTTCGGTGCTGCCCAGACTGCCCCCCGCGAGCACCACGACGTCGGCCGAGACGACCAGCGTGTCGGCGTTGAACGATTCGCGTCCGGATTCGAGGATCTGATAGTGCACCAGCCAGCGTCCGCCGCGACGCTCGACGTATCGAACGCTCAGGCCCGTCAGAATGTCCGCCCCGTGACGCCGCGCGTCGGGCAGATAGTTCATCGACGTGGTGTTCTTCGCCCGATGATTGCAGCCGGTCACGCAATCGCCGCACAGGTTGCACGGCTCCTGCTGGACTCCCGCGCGGTTGAGGCCGGCGGTGAAGGTGACGTTGATGGGCGCGCGCCTGACCGGCGCGTTCAGCACGCCCGCGCTCTTGAGGTGCGCGTCGAGCTTCGCGAGCGCGGGGAAGTGATCCGGGTACGGCGTGGGGGCGAGCATCTCCTCGGCGAGCCGATAGCCGTCGTCGAGGACGGCGGGATCCGAGCGGACCGCGGTGGGCCAGACCGGATCCTGGAACACGCGGCGATCCGCCCGCAGCGACACGTTCGCGTTGATGAGCGAGGTGCCGCCGAGCCCGCAGCCCTGGAACACCGAGATGTCGTCGTTGACCCGCATGTCGAAGAGGCCCGTCCGCAAGCCCACGTGCCCGGAGGGCAGATCGGTCTGGAACTCGCGCGCCGCCTCGAGGAGCGTGTCGGGAAATTCGCCCGGCTGGAATTCCCGCCCGCGCTCGAGCAGACACACGGAGCGCCCCGCACGTGCGAGGCGCGAGGCCGCGATGCTGCCGCCGTAGCCCGATCCGACGACGACCACCTCGTAGTGGTCCTTGATGTGTGCGGCTGCGCAAGAGAGACGTGCCATTGGTCACCCGGGAGGAGATTGACGAACGATCAGCCGGCGCCGCCGGCACGCGCCGGCGCGGCGAATTCGATCTCCGCGGCCGCCACGCCGGCCTCCGACGACGAGACGCCCTTGTCCTGGAGCAGCATCGTGACCTGGTCGTCGAGGTGGCGGATCCGCCCGCTCATGTGCTGCAGCATTTCGAACGCGAACGTCGGATCGCGCCGGATCTTCAACAGCAGTTCGCCGGTCCGGATCGCGACCAGCCGGGCGGGGCCGACGGCCCGCACCGTGGCGCTGCGCGGCAGGGACTCGAGCAGCGACATCTCGCCGAAGAAGTTGCCGCGCTCCAGGATCGCGAGCTGGACCTGCCGCCCGCCCACCGTTTTGGTGACGGCGACGCGTCCCGTCTGGACGATGAACATATCGGCGCCGGAGTCGCCCTCGGTGACGATGACTTCTCCGTCCTCGTAATCGCGTGCATCCTGGAAAATCATCCTGCACCTCTTCGGGCCTGCTGATGAGGTCGCCGGCAGGGCTCCGAGATTACGAGATTATATGTGGACACGCGCCCGATCGCACCGGGTTGACAAATAGGCCGGAAGCGCCGACGATCACCGCCAATCCGTCGTTCGTGTGACGCCTGCGGTCGCCAACGTTCACGCATTTCTGGGCCGCAGGGCGGGTTTGCCGCCTGTGCGCCGACGAGCCGGAGGAACCGATGAGCGCGCCGGCGCGGGTCGTCTGCCTCGGGGGAGGATTTGCCGCCGCGGGTCTCGCGCGGGGACTCGGGCCGGCGCTGCGGCGCGGCCTCGTGGACCTGACGGTCGTGAGCCGCGACAACTTTCATACGTTCCACGGCTTCGTGGGCGAGATGCTCGGCGGGCGGATGCAGCCGGAACAGATCGCCAGTCCGGCGCGCCGGATCTTCCCGGCTGCCGCGCACTTCCACAACGCGGTCATCGAGGCGATCGACGTCGACGCGCGCACCGTGACCACGAGCCGCGCGCTCGACGGCCGTCAGTACATCCTCTCGTACGATCATCTCGTGATCGCCATCGGGTCCGTCGACGATCTGTCGCGCTATCCGGGCATCGCCGAGCATGCCCTGCGCCTCAAGACGTTCTGGGACTGCTTCAAGGTCCGCAGTCACTTCCTGAGCGTGCTGGAGATGGCCGAGTTCGAGCCGGACGAGGCGGAGCGCCGGCGCCTGCTCACGTTCGTGATCGTGGGCGGCAATTTCGGCGGTGTCGAGGTCGCGGCGGAATTGCAGGACTTTCTTCGAATCGTCACGCGCAAGGAGTATCGCCGGATCCGGCCGGAGGAAGTGCGAGTGATCGTGGTGCACAGCGGGAAGCGCATTCTCCCGGAGCTGGAGCAGCGCCATCCGCCGCTGGTGCGCTATGCGGAGCGTGCGCTCGCACGGCTCGGGGTCGAGGTGCGCGTGGGAGCGCGCCTGGCCGCTGCGACCCCGGAAGAGGCGGTGCTGAACGATGGCGAGCGTATTCCCACGCGTTCGATCATCAGCTGCGCGGGGACGGCGCTTTCGCCGCTGCTCGATCTGCTCCCATTCGAACGCGACGAACGCGGGCGCGTGAAGACCGACGCGACCATCCGGGTGCTGCGCACGGACCATGTGTGGGCGGCGGGCGACTGCGCCGCCGTGCCGCACCCGCGCGGCGGCACGTGTCCGACCCTCGCGCCCTACGCGATGACACAAGGGGAGACGGCCGGTCGGAACCTCGCGCGCGTCGTCGCCGGCGCCGCGCCGAAGCCGTACCGCTTCACGGGGCTCGGCGAGGCGTGTGCGCTCGGCCGGCGGCGGGCGATCGCGCACGTGAAGGGGATCCGCTTGTACGGCCTGCCCGCCTGGGTGCTCTGGCGGGCCGTGTTCCTGTCGTTCGTACCGACATGGGATCGCAAGGCCCGCATCCTGCTGGACTGGCTGGTCACGCCGTGGGTGGGGCGCGAAATCGTGGACGTGCACGTCAACGAGCCGTACGGCGTGCGGCGGGAACACTACGAACCGGGTCAGGACATCGTCCGGGAGGGGGAGCTGGGGCGCAGTCTTTATGTGATCTGGACGGGAGAGGTCGAAGTGCTCCGCCACGAGGACGGCGTCGAGCGAACGCTCGCCGTTCTCGGACCGGGCCAGCATTTCGGCGAGAGGGCCGTGTTTCAGAACGTGCGCCGCACGGCCACGGTGCGAGCCCGCACCCAGGTCGAGCTGCTCTCGCTCGGGGAGCGCGAGGCGCAGGCGCTATCGACCGCCATGCGTCCGTTCGGCGAGACGATCAGCCGGCTCCCGAACTCCCGGTCCTGAGGGGCGCGCCCCTCCCGCCAGCGGTCCCGTCGCGGCGTGAGGCGAGCGCGCGGAGGACCCGGGCTCCGGCAGCGCGTACTGGAGATAGCGTCGCCGATACCCGAACAAGGCGGCGATCCGCGCGAGAATCGGGTAGGCCAGCTTCTGCACCCACACCGGCACCGGCGGCTTCGTCACGTACACGTTGTCGGGACACGAGGACGACAGCACCGCGAACTGCAGCGTCAGCCGGAGCCCCTTGTAAATCCCCTCCTCGCGGCCGAGCGCCGCGAGCGTTTCCGCGAAGACCTCGAACGACCGCGCCGGACGGAACTCCGTGATCTGGTGCAGCTCGATGTCGCCGGCGTTCCACCAGGTGTGCCGCGCGCCGGGTGGAATCGCGATGTCGCTTCCCTCCTCGAGGATGTGCTCCTGGCCGTCGAGCACCACCCCCATGCGGCCCTCGACGACGTGGAAGTGCTCTTCCTGCAGCGGATGGATGTGTTCGTTGGGCCCGAAGCCCCCGATTTTCAGGAAGTGATCGAAGCGAAGGAGTTGACCGTGGGTGTCCGCCGCCGTCCGAAGAAAGACCATCCGTTCACCCGTGACCGGATTCTCCGCGACCGTGCCCGCCTGCGCCATACGACCCCCGTGGACCAATCCTGAGTATAGCGCCGGCACGGTGGGCTGGCGTCAGCAGGGCGGCGCTTGCGTTCCGAGGCGAGCGGCCCTATCATGGCTCGGTAACCGAGAGGAGCGGCCGTGAGCAAACCGTCCGACCTCGTCCAGGGGACGCTGGACCTCCTGATCCTGAAAATTCTCGCGCTCGAGCCGCTCAACGGGTGGGCGGTGGGAGAGCGCCTCAAGCAGGTCTCGCGCGACGTGCTGCAGGTCAGCGACGGGTCGCTGTATCCGGCGTTGCACAAGCTCGAACACGAGGGCTGGATCACCGCGGAGTGGCGGCCGAGCGAGAACAATCGGCGCGCGAAGTTCTACGCGTTGACCAGGGCTGGACAGAAGCAACTCGAGAGAGAAGCCGCCAACTGGCACCGTCTCGCGGGGGCGATCACGCAGGTGGTCAAGCTCCGGGAGGTGTGACATGGCCGCACGCTGGCTGCAGCTCGTCCGGATGCGCATGCGGTCGCTGTTCCGCGGTCACGACCTCGATCGCGACCTGGACGAGGAGCTGCAGGATCACCTCGCGCGGCAGACGGCCGCGCACGTCGCGCGCGGGATTGCGCCCAACGAGGCGCGGCGGCTCGCGCTGGCCGCGCTTGGCGGTCTGCAGCGGCAGCGGGAGCGCTGCCGCGACGCTCGGGGCTGGCGCTCGGTCGCCGACCTCGCGCAGGATCTGCGGTACGCCTGGCGCGGCTATCGCAAGTCGCCGGTCTTCACCGTCGCCGCCTTCCTGACGCTGGGGCTCGCGATCGGCTCCAGCACCGCCATTTTCAGCCTCGCCAACGCGCTGCTGTTCCGCGCACTGCCCGTGCGCGATCCCGGTACGCTCGTGCGCATCGCCACCGTTGCCCAAGGCAGCGAGAACGAGAACGTGTCCTTCCCCCTGTTTCGCGAGCTGGCCCGCGATCCCGGGCCGTTCTCCACGATCGTCGGCTGGCGCGACGTGTCGGTCGAAGCGGTGACTGTCGGCAATCAGACGGCGTGGCCCGGTGTTGCCGCCGCAACCGGCAACCTCTACGACATGCTGGGTGTTCGTCCTGCCGCGGGCCGTCTGCTGTCGTCGTCCGACATGGGCATCGATCCGCCGCGCGCCGAGCGGGTCGCTGTCCTGGGCTACTCGTTCTGGCAGCGCCTGTTTCACGGCGATCCGGCCGCCATCGGCCAGACGATTCGAATCCAGACCGTGCCGTTCGCGATCGTCGGCGTCGCGCCGCCGCGCTTCACCGGACTGGCGCTCGTCGTCGAGCCCGACATCGTCGTTCCGATCACCGCGCTGCCGCTGCTGGACGGCCGGTCGGTCGAATCGTTGCCGGCCCACACGAGCCGATGGATCACGGCGGTCGGCCGGCTTCGTCCCGGTGTCAGTCTGGCGCAGGCCCGAGCGCAGCTCGCGGTGCGGTGGCCTCGTCTTCGCGACGCTGCGGTGCCGGCGTCTGCGACCGCGCAGGATCGCGCCGACGTCCGTTTGCTCGCGTTGTCCCTCTCGTCAGCGGCCCGCGGCGTCGAGCCGCACGTGAGGGATCTGTACGCGAAGCCGCTGCTCGCCGTCCTCGGCGTGGCGCTGCTGATCGTGCTCATTGGGTGCCTGAACGTCGCGGCCCTGATGCTCTCGCGCGCGGAGGCTCGAAAACAGGAGCTGGGCGTCCGGCTGGCGCTCGGCGCCGGCCGCGGGCGGCTGGTCCGCCAGTTGTTGACAGAGGCGCTGCTGCTCACGGGCGCGAGCGCGGCGGCCGGCCTCCTGCTCGCACGCATCGTCGCGGCGAGGATGGCGTCGAGCATCCTGAGCGATGTCATCGTGACCGTCGGATTCGACGCGTCCCCCGACACGCGCGTGTTCGTGTTCGCGGCTGCGCTCGCGATCGCCTCCGCCCTGGCCATCGCGATCGTGCCGGCCTGGCGCGTCGGCCGCCGGGGAAATGCCGAGTGGCTTCGGCACGACAGCCGGACGTCCACTCGTGGACGGCGGACGGGGAAGGTCCTGACGGTCGTCCAGATCGCGGCGACGCTCGTGCTCCTCATGAACGCCGGCCTGCTCGTGCGCACGCTCGAACAGCTGCGATCGCTGGATCTTGGCTGGGACGGCGAGAACGTGACGATTGCGTATCCGACTCCCGTGCCGGATGGATATCGCGGCATCGACAACGACGTCTACCTGCCGCGTCTCGCGGAGCGGGTGCGCCGGCTCCCCGGCGTCGACGCGGTCAGCTTCACCTTATTCAAGCCCGCCGTGCGCGAGGGCTGGCAGGACGCCGTCTCGACGGCGGCCGCAACCGTGGATGCGGAGACGATCCCGGTGTCCCCGGATTTCTTTCGTTCGGTGGGAATATCGGTCCTGCAAGGGCGCGACTTCTCGTGGAGCGACGACTCGACGAGCCGGCGCGTCGCGGTCGTGAGCCGCAGCCTCGCCACCCGGCTGTTCGGGACGGCGGCCGCGATCGGACGTTCGTTGCGCCTGGGCCGTCGTCCGCCGGAGCAGATCGCCGAGATCGTGGGGGTCGTGTCCGACTCGCGGCTCTACTCATTGATGGGCGGCAACGTGCTCACCGTCTACACGGCGGTGCTGCAGCAGGGCAGTGAGGCGGACTACAAGGCGATGCTGATCAAAGGGCGCGCCCCATCGCACGGGGAACTCCAAGCCGCCGTGACGGCGCTCGGACGCGACGAAATCCTGGAGGACGTGACGCCGCTCACCCACCTGCTCGATCAGACCCTCCTGCCCGAACGCCTGGCGGCCGCGGCGGCCGGCTTTTTCGGAGTGCTCGCCCTGCTCGTTGCGGCGATCGGCCTCTACGGGACGATGTCGTACGGCGTGGCGCAGCGGACGCGCGAGATCGGTATCCGGATGGCGCTCGGGGCCGACGACCGGCGGGTCCTGCGCAGCGTGCTCGCAGAAGGACTCGCCCTTGCGGGTGCCGGGCTCGCGATCGGATTCGCGGCTGGCCTGGCGGTTGTCGGCTCCCTGCGCGCGCTCCTCTTCGGTATCGGTCCTTACGATCCCCTGACGCTCGGCGCCGCGGTCGTCGTTCTGGTCGCGGTCGCAGCGGCCGCGTGTCTGCGGCCGGGACTCCGCGCCGCCCGCGTCGACCCTCTCGTCGCGCTCCGCTCCGAATAAGCACCGGACGCCTCGCGTGCAGCCGGTCCGCGCGCGCAGGGCATCTCTCTTGCTGTGCCCCAACTCGCGCCGCGTGGTCGGAACCGTTCCGTGCAGGGCACTGGCTCTTTCCTGCACGCGCGTTCTCCAAAAGGAGAATCCCCCGCCCATGCATCCCGCCATCGGGTCAGGAGGAGGACCAGATGAAGTGGCTTTGCTCCGTTGCTGTGCTTGGCGCCCTTGCGTTGCCTGCCACCTCGTTCGCCGACCCCGTGATTGCGTCTGGACATCTGCAGCTCGACTGGAATGTGACGAATTCCGTCGGCCCAGCCAGCATGTTCATGGAGTTCCCGTGGCGGCCCGTCTTTTCGGGGCCGGAACTCTTCACCCTTCCGCTCGCACCCGAGCTCGTGGGCCTCACGTTTCGCGAGACCCCGGCAGACCCACCCTTCGCGGAAGCCGCTGCCGTCCTCACAAACGGAACGGACGACTACATCGGCGTGGCCATTCAAGATCTGACCGGCACTCTGCTCACGGAGGTGTTCAACGAGTCGAACATCCTGGGTCGGCCATTCGGCTCGTCGATGCCCGATCTGCGCGGCGCGGCGCTCACCGCCATCACACTCACCTTCACCTCATTTGACATCCAGCAGATGCAGCAGGATCGCTACGCATCCGTAGATGCGATGCTGGGGTTCGAGGGCACCCCGGCGCCGACGCCGGAGCCGGCTCCGCTGCTGCTGCTGTTATCGGCCGGGACGATGTGGCTCATCGTGCGGCGCCGGGCGTTCCGCAAGGGGGAGGCCCTATGAAACTGCGCCCATGTCTGGCCCTCCTTGGCATTCTCGTCCTGCCGGCCACCTCGTTCGCGGATCCCGTCATTGCCTCGGGGCCCATCGGCGTCGGGTGGGGTTTGGGAGGATTTCCTGTGACGGTCGGCGCCACCGGTGTGTTCTTCGTGCAGTTTCCGTGGCGTGTGACGAATGCAGGGCCGGAGCTGTTCAACTTCGCGGTCGGCCCCGACATCGTTGGCCACACGTTTCGCGCGACCGCTTCGGATGCGAACTTCGATGACGCCGTCGCGATCCTGACCAACGGGGTCGACGACGAGATCGGCGCCGGTATCCGCTATCCCGACGGTGTCTGGAGCACGAACGTGTACGACGAATCCCAGGTCGTCGGCCGCCGGTTCGGCTCGTTGACTCCCGATCTCCGCGGCGCGACGATCACGGCGATCACCGTCACCTTCAGCCGCTTCAGCGTGCGCGAAGGGCCGCGCGATCGCGACGTGTCGTCCGAGGCCGTCATCGCCTTCGAAGGCTCGCCCGCGGCAACGCCGGAGCCTGCCTCGGTTTTCCTCACGCTGTCCGGATGCTGTGGATTGCTCCTCCGTCGGCGTGCGCGTCTGGCTCGGGTGCGCTGACAGGGGAGTGTGGGTCCCGGGCACCGCCCTCCGCCCTCCGCCCCCCGCCTTCCGCCCTCCGCCCTCCGCCCTCCGCCTTCCGCCCTCCGCCCGATCGGGTGATGCGCCGTCTCGCCAGTTGCGCGACGATGGGGCATGAACACCGAACTGCTCGTCAATTTTTCAAATCAGATGGCCGACGTCGTCGCCGCGGCGGCATCATCGGTCGTGCAGGTTCAGGGACGACGTCGTCCAGTCAGCGGGCTCGTGTACGCTGACGGCGTGGTGCTGACGACCGCGCGCGCCCTCGGCCGCGAAGACCACGCGCCCCGCGTCCGGCGTCCCGACGGCCAGACGCTCGACGCGGAGCTCGCGGGCTGGGATCCGGCGACGAGTCTGGCGGTGCTGCGCGTCGAAGGCCTGCAGCTTCCGGCCGCGACGCTGGCGAGCGCGGCGCCGCGCGTGGGTCACCTCGCGTTGGCGGTCGCGCGCTCGTGGAGCAACTCGCTCACGGCCAGTGTGGGGATCGTGTCCGTGATCGGCGGTCCGCTCGCTACCGGACGCCGGCGCTCGATCGACCAGGTGATCCGGACGACCGCTCCGATGCACGATGGCTTTTCGGGCGGCGCGTTCCTCGATGCAGCCGGAGGGCTGCTCGGCGTCTCGACGGCCGCCGCGATTCGCGGCCTCGGCGTCGTCATCCCGGCGTCGATCGCGTGGAAGACGGCCGCGACCGTGCTCGAGCACGGAAGCATGAAGCGCGGGTTCCTCGGCATCGCCGGCCAGCCGGTCCGGTTGTCGCCGAATCAGCAGGCCCTGCCCGGACGCGAGCGCGCCCTGCTCGTCGTCGGCGTCACCGACGGCAGCCCGGCGGCGGAAGGCGGAATCCTGATCGGCGACATGATCGCCGAGTTCGACGGCCACCCCGTGGAGTCCCCCGAGGATCTGCTCGACCTGCTCATGGCCGATCGCGTCGGGCGTTCGGTCCCGATGCGGCTCGTTCGCGCCGGCCAGCCCGTCGACGTCTCGATGACCGTCGGCGAACGGCCCGGGCACTGATGCGTGTGCTCCTGGTCGGCTCGGCGCGTGCGCGCGCGAAGCTGCGCGCCAGGGCCGATCCGTCGTTGAGGATTGTCGGCGAATACGCCACGATTGCTGCCGCGCGCGCCGCAGGTCTCGACGCCGACGGTCTGCTGGTCGCCCCCGTCGACGACCGCGATGGTGTGGCGGAGCCGCTCTGGGGTACCCGTTCAGAGGCGGACGAGGCCGTCGAGCCGCTGACCGCGCGCGAAGTGGACGTGCTCGAACTGCTGGCCGAAGGACTGTCGAACAAGGCAATCGCCGCGCGGCTGTCGATCAGCGATCAGACGGTGAAGTTCCACGTCGCATCGATCCTGGGCAAACTGGGGGTGCACAACCGGACGGAGGCGGTTCGGCGCGCGGTGCGGCGCGGGATCGTGGCGGTGTAGCACGCTGCCGAGACGCGAGCGCGGCACGGATCGCGGCGTCCGTCTTGCGGCGCGACGGTCACGTCTCCGCTGGCACGACGGTCACGGTCCGGCGCGCGCCCTGCCGCAGGATCACGGCGGGGCAGGGGGTGCCGATGCGGTCGTCCGTCAGGAGCCGGTGAAGGTCGTCGATGCCGGACACGGGCGCGCCGGCGAAGGCGAGGACGATGTCCGACGGACGCAGGCCGGCGCGGTCGGCCGGGCTCGACGGCTCGATCGAGGCCACCCGCACGCCGGATGCGGCGGCAATCCCGAGCGTGCGGGCGAGATCGCGCGGCACGACGACGTTCTGGCCCGCCATGCCGATGTAGCTGCGCCGGACGCGTCCGTCGCGGATCAGCCGCGCGGCCACGAACCGCACCGTGCTGGCGGCAATGGCGAAGGACAACCCCTGCGCCGCCGCGATCATCGCGGTGTTCACGCCAATCACCTCGCCACGCGTCGTCACCAGCGGGCCGCCGGAGTTGCCCGGATTCAGCGCGGCGTCGGTCTGCAGGATGTCGTCCATGAGGCGTCCGGACCGTGCACGCAGCGAGCGGCCGAGCGCGCTGACCACGCCCGCCGTGACGGTGTGCTGGAACCCGTACGGGTTCCCGATGGCGATGGCGATCTGACCCACGCGGAGCCCGCGAGAATCGCCCAGCGTGGCCCAGGGGAGCGGGGCGCCGTCGGCGGGCACGCGCAGCACCGCGAGATCCGTTTCAGGATCGTCGCCGACGATATCGGCGCGCAGTGAACGTCCGTCCGGAAGGCAGACGGCGATTCGGGCCGCCTCGCCGACGACGTGGCTGTTGGTCAGGACGAGGCCGTCGGGCGTGAAGAGGAACCCGGAGCCCGCCGAGCGGCCCGCTTCGATCTTCGCGACCGCGGGGCCAACCGCCTCGACCGCGGCCACGACCGCCTGCGAATACGCGTCCAGCCGCTCGTCGTCCGTGTACGGATCGCGCAGGGGCATGGACCGATCGTAGAAGCGCGCGTCCGCGCGTGCATCACCCGATCGGGCAGGACGCGCGGCCTACACCTGAATGCGCGAGAACAGATAGCTGCCGAGCAGGAGCAGGATGGACGTCAGCACGAGGAGGACCGCGTAGTCGAGCGCGAGGCCGAAGTGCGACAGGCCGGTCAGCGCGATGCGCAGCCCGTCCACGCCATACGACAGCGGATCGACGGCCGCGACGATCGCGAGCGCGCGCGGCACGTGCGTCAGCGGGAACAGCGCGCCGGACAGGAAGAAGATCGGCATCACGAGGAAGTTCATCACGAGCTGGAAGCCCTGGAAGTCTTCCATCACCGATGCGAGCGCCGTCCCGAGCGCGGTGAACATGAGCGCCACGAGCGCCATGAACGCGACCGCGTGCGGCGCCGTCGCCAGGCTGCCGCCGCGAAACCCGACGATCAGGCAGGCGAGCGCGACGATCAGCCCCTGGACGACGGCGACCGTCGCCCCGCCGAGCGTCCGGCCGATCATGATCGTCAGCCTCGAGACGGGTGCGACGAGCGTCTCCTTCAGGAACCCGAACTGGCGGTCCCAGATCAGTTCGATGCCGGAGAAAATCGCGGTGAACAGGATCGTCATCGCGATCACGCCCGGCGCGAGGAACTGGATGTAATTGCCCTGTCCAGCGCGCGCGTAGACCGGCCCGAACCCGAAGCCGAGCGCGATCAGGAACAGCAGCGGCTGGCCGAGCGCCCCGACGATGCGGGCGCGCGAGCGCACGTAGCGTTTGAGTTGCCGCACCCAGAGCATCCGGATCACGCTGAGCGTCATCGCTTTCGGTTCCACATCTTCGCCATGGTGCGCATCTTGTCGAGCCCGGTCGCCTGCTCGTCGCGGATCGTGGAGCCGGTCAGCGCCAGGAACGCCTGCTCGAGCGTCTCCGTCTTCGTCTGCGCCTTCAGCGCCGGCGCGGATCCTTCGGCGACGATCTTGCCGTGATCGATGATCGCAATCCGCTGGGCGACGCGTTCGGCCTCCTCCATGTAGTGCGTCGTCAGGAAGACGGTCACGCGTTCCTGCTCGTTGAGCGCGCGGACGTGATTCCACATCTGATTGCGGGTCTGCGGATCGAGGCCGAGCGTCGGCTCGTCGAGAAACAGGATCTTCGGCGTGTGGAGCAGTCCGCGCGCGATCTCGAGGCGGCGACGCATGCCGCCCGAGAACTGCTTGACGAGATCGTTGCGGCGCTCCCACAACTCGAAGAGCTTCAGCAGCCGCTCCATGCGCTCGATCCGGGCGGCCCGCGGCACGGCGTACAACGCGGCGTGCAGTTCCAGGTTCTCCTTCGCCGTGAGCTCGGCGTCGAGGCTCGCATCCTGAAACACGATCCCGAAGCGCCGGCGGACCTGGGTCGGGTGCGCGACCGGGTCGAGCCCGTCGAGCGCCAGCGTCCCGCTGGTGGGCTTCAGCAGCGTCGTCAACATCTTGATCGTCGTCGTCTTGCCGGCGCCGTTTGGTCCGAGGAACGCGAAGACCTCCCCCGGCTGCACGTCGAACGAAATGCCCCCGACCGCCGTCAGCTCGCCGTACTTCTTGACCAGGTCGCGGACATGAATCATGGGCCCTGCCGGCATGGCCGAGGAGTCTATCAGTGTTCCTGCAGACGCCCCAGCCGCGCGTGCTTGGCCGGCTGCGCCTGGGTGCTCGCGTGGCGCTGAAACAGCCTCCCAGCAGCGCGGCGACCGTGGTGATATCGTTAACAACGCTGTTGCAAAAGGAGGACTTCATGCGCTTCGGCTACGTCGGCGCGGTCGCGCTGGCCGGTATGCTCGCGGTCGGCATCGGCACCGCGGCCCAGGGTCATCAGGATGTGGATCAGAAAGTCGCCGGCGGCGGCATCTTCGCGCCGGGCTGGCACGGGAAGATCGACGCGCAGTCGGCCAAACGGGGCGGCTCCATCAACGATTCCAAGTTCAAGAAAGACGGGGACACGTTCCAGATCTCGACGGGCCCGGCCGCCGTCTACTGGGATCCGTCGAACAAGGCCACCGACGACTTCACGGCCAAGGCCACCTTCAAGGAAACGGGGGTCGGGGTTCGCTCCGGACATCCGCACCCGTACGGCATCTTCATCGGCGGAAGCCATCTCGACACCGACCAGCCGAGCCTCATGTACTGCGTGGCGTACGGCGACGGCACGTTCCTGGTGCGTGAGTTCAGCGGCGGCCAGGTCACGACGCTGACGAGGAAGGAGGCCAACGACGCGGTGCACAAGGCCGGGGACGACAAGACGGTCACCAACGAAGTGGGCTGGAACGTGCACGGCAGCCGCGCCGAATGCCAGATCAACGGCACGGTCGTGGCCGGCTTCGACAAGGACGCGCTCGTCGGTCCGGGCAAGCTCGATTCCCTCGACGGCATCGTCGGCGTGCGCGTCGCGCACAACGTCGACGTGACGATGTCGGGCTTTTCGGTCAGCAAGTAACCCATTCGCCAGCGCGCGGTCGAGCCGTCTCCTCGGCCGCGCCGCTCCTCTCGACTCGACAACCGATTCGCTATCGGGCAGGATCGATCGGATGCCGGACGGTGACGTCGCGGAGGCGCGCGCCGGCGGTTGAGCCTCGACGACCGATGCCGCCCGGACGGGTACGCTCGAGGTGCTGCGCATCCGTCGGGCGAGGGGGCGAGGATCCGATGCCGCAGAACGAATGGACGGCGGTCGATGACTACCTGGCGCGCGTGGTGCAGCCCGACGCGCGCGCGACCGCGGCGCTGCGCGCCGGCGAAGCCGCCGGGCTGCCGCCGATCGGCGTCAGCGCGCCGCAAGGCAAGCTGCTGCACCTGCTCGCGCGCGTGCGGGGCGCATCCAGCATTCTGGAAATCGGCACGCTCGCCGGCTACAGCACGATCTGGCTCGCCCAGGCGCTCAGGCCGGGCGGCCGGTTGATCACGCTCGAAGCGGACCCGCGGCACGCCGACGTGGCCCGCGCCAACATCGAACGCGCGGGTCTGGCTGACGCCGTGGAGGTGCGCGTGGGCCGCGCCTCGGAATCGCTGCCGGCGCTGGATGCGGAAGGCCGCGGCCCCTTCGATCTGATCTTCATCGACGCCGACAAGCCGGGTACGCCCGAGTACTTGACGTGGGCGCTGCGGCTCTCGCGCCCCGGCACCCTCATCGTGATCGACAACGTCGTGCGCAGCGGTGCGGTCGTCGACGACTCAGGCAAGGACGCGAGCGTGGCTGGCATGCGGCAGGCGCTCGATCTGCTCGCCGAAGAACCGCGGGTGAGCGCGACCGTCATTCAGACCGTCGGCTCCAAGGGGTACGACGGATTTGCGCTTGCGCTGGTGACCGCCGATCCGGAGCCGGACGCGGTCGAGGAAGCCGACGAGGAGTCGTTCCCCGCCAGCGACGCGCCCGCCCGGACGGTCGTGACCGGCATTCCCGATCGGCCGATCGATCCGAAAGCGTTCAGCGGCTGATCGCGGGCGATGCCTCCGGGGTGAACGTGCGGGTCAGGACCTGCCCCTCGCGTCCCATCAGCCCGAGGTCGCGTCCATCCAATGTCACGCGAAGCGCGCCGGCGTTACCCGCGCGCACCACCACGGCGCCATTCGCGGGCGCGTGCACCACCTCGCCGGCGCGCAGCTCGCGCTCCACGAGATGCTGCCCGTCGGCCACGACGCGCACCCACACCGTGCCGGTCGCCGTCAACTCGAGTTCGATGGCGTGCGCCGGCGGCGCGGGAGGCGGCAGGGACGGCACCGGCGGGATCGGCGTCGTCGTGGCGCGCGATTCCGCGGGCGGGGCGGCAATCGACCCCGGCGGTGCTGATGCCGGGTGAGGAAGAACACCGGGCGCGAGGGCCGTCTTGCGCCAGGGGCGCGCGAACAGCAGTCCGATCAGGACCAGGACGACGACCGCCCCGGGGATGACGATCCGGCCCGCGGACCGTCGACCGCCGCGATTTTGAAGCGCGCGCGGGATCGGTTCGGACACCGCACGCGGCGCGGCGCCGGCGGCGTCGGCAGCGACGACGGGGGCGACGTCCGCCGGCACCGACGCGTGGCCCGTGAGCGGCGAATCTCGGGACACAGGCGCCTGGGCGATGATTGGCGGCGGCGCCGAGACAGGCGACGGCGCCGAGACGGGCGACGGTGCGATGACCGGCGCCGGCGCGGCGACGGGCGATGGCGCGGGCACCTGCGCGGCAACTGGCGCGGGCATCGGCGCCGGCGCTTTCTCGGCCACGGGGACCGGCGCGGGCCCGGGCACGGCCCCCGATGGCGAGGCGGCCGCCGCAGGCGCTTCCGGCGGAAACGCATTCAGCGCCTCGCCGTCGGCCGCCGATTCGACGGCGTCGACGGCCGTCTGGAGCCGCTCGGCGCGCGCCGTGCGCAGGAACGCATCGAACTCGTCGACCTTCGTTTCCCGCTGGCGCCGCGCCTGGCGGATGGCATCCTGCATTCGCTCGAGCGCCGCGAGCGCCGCGCGTTCGTCGAAGGGCGCCGAGTCGTCGGGGCGTGATTCGTTCGTGGTCACGGCTGTAGTTCACTCGTTCGCGGCGTCGCGGTCAAGCACTACTTTATGCGCGCCTGCACTACACTGGGGCCGGTCCTTCGAGGAGGCACGATGCATCGGTTTCGAGCGGGGCTTGCGGCGATCGGCGCCTGCGCGGCCCTTGTGGCAGTGGCGGACGCCGGTGCGCCGCCGCAGCGGGCCGCGGCACCGGATCGCGTGGTCGCCACGGCGCAGCACGGCGCGCTGTCGCTGCGCAACCGGGAGATCGCCGTCACCTGGCGCGTCGCGGACGGACGGCTGACGTTCGCCGGGTTCGACGACCTCGCCAATCATCAGCCGACGCCGGCGCTCGACGAGGCGTTCGTGATCACGCTGGGCGACGGACGCGCGCTGGCGGCGTCGAGCCTGACGGTGAGCGGCGCGCCCGAGGTCCGCGATCTCGCGCCGCAGCCCGACGCACCGCGGGTGGCCGACCGAACGCCGGGCAAAGCGATCGCCGTCTCGTTCACCGCGAACGACATTCCGGGCCCGATCGTCTGGCGCGCGCTGCTCCGCCGGGGGGGCGCCTATTGGCGGCAGGAGCTGACGATCGGTCCGCTCGATCGCGACCTCTCGATCCAGGGGGTCACCCTCATCGACGCGCACGCGCCCGGCGCGCACGTCGACGGCTCGGTGCAGGGCTCGCCCGCGGTGGCCGGCGACGCGTTTCTCGGCGTCGAGCACCCCATGTCCGACTGCCAGGCCGACGGCGCGACGATCGAGTGCTCGCTGGCCCGGACGGTGCCGATTCGCGCCGGCCAATCGTTCGTCACCTCGGCGGTCGTGGGCATCGCGCCGCCGGGGCAGCTGCGCCGCGCCTTCCTGCGCTACACCGAAACCGAGCGCGTCCATCCGTACCGCGCGTTCCTGCACTACAACAGCTGGTACGACCTCGGTTACTTCACGCCGTACGACGAGAAGGACGCGCTCGCCGTGATCGATGCGTTCGGCGAAGAGCTGGTGCGCAAGCGCGGCGTCGTCCTCAGCTCGTTCCTGTTCGACGACGGGTGGGACAACCAGCAGTCGCTCTGGAGCTTCAACTCCGGCTTCCCGCACGGCTTCACGCCGCTCAAAACCGAAGCCGCGAAATATGGCGCCGCCCCCGGGGTGTGGATGTCCCCCTTCGGCGGCTACGGCAAGCCGCGCGAGCTCCGGCTCACGTATGGGAAGCAGCAGGGGTTCGAAACCAATGCGCGCGGGTTCGCGTTGTCGGGGCCGGTCTACTACAAGCGGTTCCGCGACGTCTGCGTCGACATGATCCAGAAGTACGGCGTCAACCAGTTCAAGTTCGACGGCATCGGCCGCGCGACCGGCGTCGTCGCCGGGAGTGCGTTCGGCAGCGACTTCGACGCGGCGATTCACCTGATTCGCGACGAACTGCGCGCGATCAAGCCCGACATCTTCATCAACCTGACGACCGGCACCTGGCCGTCGCCGTTCTGGCTGCAGTACGCCGATTCCATCTGGCGCGGCGGCGAGGACCACAGCTTCGCCGGCGTCGGTTCCAAGCGTCAGCAGTGGATCACGTACCGCGACGCGCAGACCTACGAGAACGTCGTGGAGCGCGCGCCGCTGTATCCCATCAACTCCCTGATGCTGCACGGCATCGTCTACGCCCGGTTTGCCAAGGATCTCGATACGGATCCGCAGAACGATTTCGCCGACGGCGTTCACGCCTACTTCGGCACCGGCACGCAGCTCCAGGAAATGTACGTCACGCCGTCGCTGCTCTCGATTCGCAACTGGGACGTGCTCGCCGAGGCGGCGACGTGGGCGCGGCGCAACGCGGACGTGCTGGTGGACACGCACTGGATCGGCGGCGACCCCGCCGCGCTCGAGGTCTACGGCCACGCGGCCTGGTCGCCCAGGCTCGGCATCGTCGTGCTGCGGAATCCGTCGGACCAGCCGAAGACGTTCGCGCTCGACGTCCAGACGGCGTTCGAGCTGCCCCGCGACGCGCCGCGCACGTTTTCGGCGCGATCCCCCTGGCGCACCGATCAGGCCCGTCCCGCCATCGTGCTGCACGCCGGCACCCCGACCGTCGTGCACCTGAAGCCCTTTGAAGTGTTGACGCTCGACGCCGCGCCGGCCGGCCGCTGAGCCCGGCCCGGCGATCCGCGTAATCCGTGGCCGTCAGTTACCAGGGGCGTAACCGCTTCCGCCGGGCGAAACTCCGGCGGGCGCGGGCGGCCGTTTTTGCGCCGGAATCCGCCATTCGGCATGGGCAGCCGCTTTGCCTTGGGGAGGGGCGGAGGTTTCGCCCATGTCTTTGCGTTGTGTCGCGCTGCTCGCAGCGTTCGCTCTCGTGTCCGCGTGCGGCAGCAGTTCGAACGCCCCTACGTCCCCCACTCCCAACCCGACGTCCGGAGCGACCGCCACGATTCCGTCTGGCGCGTCGACGATGACCGCGACGGCGTTCGGAGCCAACCCGTTGACGGTGACCGCCGGCACGACCGTGACCTGGGTCAACGCCGACAACACCACCCACACCGCGACGTCGGACAACGGGGTCTTCAATTCCGGGAACATCAATCCCGGCGGCCGGTTCAGCACGACGTTCGCGACGGCCGGGACGTTCGCGTATCACTGCACGATTCACCCCAACATGGTCGGGACGGTGAAGGTGCAGTGAGTCGGAGGATGGAGGGTAGAGGACGGAAGGCGGAGGGCGGAGGACGGACGTCGGCGGGTGCATGCCTCTGTCCGCGTTCTTCGTCCTCCGCCCTCCGCTCCGTCCTCCGCCTTCCGTCCTCCGTCTTCCGTCCTCCGCCTTCCGTCCTCCATCATCCCCCATCCGTCACCCGACCATCGGCGCGGGGACTTTCTTGTAGCCCTCGGGGATGTCGAACGTCGAGGGGGGGACCGGGCCCTTGTCGATCGAGGTGACCTCGGTCGTCACGGCCATGTCCCGCCCCATCATGTTCATGTGCATCACCGTCTTGAGGGCGACCCCCTTCACCTTCTTCATCTCGTCGTACATCTTGCTCATGTCGATCATCGGGTTGGCGGGCGCCAGCGCCTTCATCGCCTCATAGTACGCGCCGGGCACCGTAATCTCCGGCGCGGCCCAGATCTCGGTCTGGATCGGCCCCATCGACAACTCGTATTTCTCGGTCGTGTAGCCGGCAATCTGTCCGCCGGGCCCCTCGTCCGTCACCGTCGCGGGGCTGTCGCCCCCCATCATCTTCCGCATCTGTTCGGCGGCCTGGGGATCGAGGCCGCGCATCGCCCGGTTGCCGGCCTGCTGCGCCTGCTCGAACGTCATCTCGGAATAGGTCTTCCGGCCGTCGTCGATCAGGATCATCTTCTGCTGATCGAGCCGGACGATGACGCCGTGTCCGTCCGAGGACGTCTGCTTCATCGCGTTCTGGCCGAAGTAGATGGTCGAGGTGCCCGACGGTCTGCCGGGCATCGCGGTCTTGGAGTGAAGGGTGAGATCCTGCGCCATCGCGGCCGGCGGCGCGGCGGCCCCCGCCATCGCGACGACGATCGCCGCGCCAAGCAGGCGTCCGCACGTTCGGGTTCGTACCTTGCGCATCGGGGCTCCTGTTCGATTGTGTGTCGTGCCGCGAGACTTCACCGCGGGCGCCCGCCGGGACGTGCGCGTCGCGCGATCGGCGGAGACGTTCAGAGCATAGCTCAGGATCTGGCCATCGTGCGCCCCGCGAGCGCCGCGACCACGGCCGCGAGTTCCGAGGGTTCGACCGGCTTGGGGATGTGGGCCTGATAGCCGGCGAGCAGCGCGCGCGCGCGGTCGGTGGCGGTGGCGAACGCCGTCAAGGCGGCGGCGGGCAGCACGCGCCGGTGATCGCCGAACGCGCGGATCTGCCGGATGAGCGCGTAGCCGTCCTGCGACGGCATCGCGAGGTCGCTCAAGAGCACGTCGGGGTGCTCGACCTCGAGCGCGTCGAGCGCTTCGGCGCCCGAGGCCACGGGCAGGACGCGCGCGCCGTACGATTCGAGCACCGTCGTGACCAGGGCGCGGGCGTCCGCGTCGTCGTCGACCACCATCACCACGACGCCGGTCAGGTTCGGCATGCCGTCGAGCGTGTCGGGGCCGAGGCCGATGGCGTCGGAGAGGGCCTGCGGCATCGGCGCGGTCGGGACGGACACGATGAAGCGCGCCCCGTGGCCTTCGCCGTCGCTCTCGGCCTGCACCGTGCCGCCATGCTGCTCGACGAGATGGCGCACGATCGCGAGGCCGAGCCCGAGGCCGCCGTGCCGCCGCGTCGGCGCGCCGTCCTGCTGGCGAAAGCGATCGAACACGTACGGCAGGAAGTCGGGGGCGATTCCCGCGCCCGAGTCGGCCACGACGAGCACGAGCCGATCGTCCTCCCGGCGGGTGGAGACGCGCACGCTTCCGCCGTCGGCGGTGAACTTGATGGCGTTCGTCACCAGGTTCCAGACGACCTGCTGCATCCGGGACGGGTCGCACATCAGCGACGTGTGCGCGCGATCGAGGTCGCACTCGATCGCGATCCGCTTGAGGTCGGCCGCCGGCCGCACCGAATCGAGCGCCGCCTCCACGATGGAGGCCACCTGTACCGTCCGGAAGTCGAGCCGCAGCTTGCCCGTGACGATGCGCGAGATGTCGAGCAGGTCTTCGATGAGCTGCGCCTGCAGGCGGGTGTTGCGGTCGATGATCTGGATGGCGCGGCGGGTGGTCTCTTCGTCGAGGTGGCCGCTCGCGAGCAGCTTGGACCAGCCGAGGATCGCGTTGAGCGGGGTGCGGAGTTCGTGGGAGAGCGTGGCGAGGAACTCGTCTTTCGCGCGGTTGGCGGCCTGGGCCTGTTCGCGCGCTTTCTGTTCGCGGACGAGCAGCAGCGCGCGCTCCTCCTCCGCATGATGGATCGCCAGCGCGTAGCGGATGCTGCGCTGGAGGCGCTCCGGCGTGACGGCGTTCTTGTTCAGGTAATCGGACGCGCCCGCCTTCATCAGCTCGACGGCGAGTTCCTCGTCGCCCTGGCCGGTCAGCGTGATGACGGGCACGTGCACCCCGGCGGCGCGCAGCGTGTGCAGCGTTTCGAGCCCGTTCGATCCCGGCAGATGATAGTCGAGCAGCACGCAGTCGAAGGCCTGCGTTTTCAGCGCCTGGATCGCCGAGGCGCAGTCGGTGCGCTCGGAGATGCTGACGGGCACGCCTCCCTGCCGGAGCGAGCGAACGATCGCGAGACGATCCAGCTCGTCGTCGTCGACCAGGAGGAGGGAGAGCGTGGAGTGCATGATGCGAGTCGATCAGGGGAGCTCGACGAGCGTCCAGTACTTGTTCAACGCTGCCATCAGCTCGACGAAATTCAGGAACGTGACCGGCTTGAGCAGATAGCCTGCGACGTTCAGGTTGTACGCTTCGATTTTGTCGCGCTCGTCGTTGGACGTCGTCAGCACGACCACGGGCGTCGCTTGCAAACGGAGATCCGCGCGCAATTCGCGCAGGAATTCGATCCCGCTCATCCGCGGCATGTTGAGGTCGAGCAGTACGAGGCGCCGTTCGCCGGGCATGCCGCCGTCGCGCAGCATCGCGAGCCCTTCGAAGCCGTCGCGGGCGACGAACAGCGGATTGGTGATCCGGTTCTTCTCGAAGGCGCGGCGCACCGTCATCACGTCGACGTCGTCGTCTTCGACGAGCAGGATGTTGAGCCCCTTCTCGTTCACGCGGCCTCCGCAGGCGCGCGCGCCCAGAGGAACCGGAAGGTCGCGCCGTGGCCCGGCGTGGAGTCGACCCAGATGCGTCCCCCCTGCGCCTCGACCAGCTTCTTGACGAGCGCGAGCCCGATGCCGGTGCCCTCCACCTTGTCGCGGGTCTCGAGCATCTGGAACATGCCCCAGATCCGGTCGTGGTACTCGGGCGGAATGCCTTCGCCGTCGTCCTCGACGCGGAATTCCCAGAACGCGCCGGCCTCGCGCGCCGAGACGCGCACCTGCACCCCCGGGCCGCCATGCTTCACGGCATTGCCGATCAGATTGTGAAAGACCTGCCGGAGCGGCAGCCGTTCGCTCACCACCACCGGCAGGTCGTCGTCGATCGTGACGATGGCCGATTCGGGCGACAGCAGATCGACCACCTCGCGCACGATCGCCGAGACGTCCAGCCGCTCGGCCTGCTGATGCACGCGCCCCGCACGCGAGTATTGAAGGATGCCGTCGATCAGCGCTTCCATGCGATGCATCCGGTTGCGCAGCAGGTCGAGCATCTCGCGTGTGTCGTCGCCGATCGAGCCCTGCAGATCCTCTTCGATCCACTGCGCGAGGTTGGCGATGCCGCGCAGCGGCGCGCGCAGGTCGTGCGAGGCGGCATACGCGAAGGCGTCCAGCTCGCGATTGCTGCGCTCGAGCGCGGTCGCGAGCCGCGTCAGGTCTTCGGCGCGCTCGCGATAGCGCGCTTCGCTGTCCTTCAGCGCGTCGATGCCGCGCGCCCGCGCGATCCCCAGCGCGATCCCGTGCGCGACGATCGCCAGCGCCTGGAAGTCGGCCTCGCTCAACGCGTGGCGGGCGAACATGCCGAGCACGCCGACCAGCTCCGTCCCGATCATCAGCGGGAAGCCCGCGAACGCCACCATGCCTTCGCGCTTCGCCCAGGCCTGGTTGACGACTTGCGGATCGCCGATCACGTCGTTGGTGAGGTGCGGCGTCCGGCGCTCGGCGATCAGGCCGATCTTGTACGAGCCGACCGGTATCCGGCCGTGCGTGCCGTCGAGGCGCGTGTACAGGCCGGCGCTGGCTTGCAGCTCGAGGATCCCGGCGGCGGGATCGAGCGTCCAGATCCGCGCGAACGCCGCGCCGAGGCGATCCACCACCGCCTGCGCGCACTGCTGCAGGACCACCTTCAGGTCGTCGGATCGCGTGAGCCCCAGGCCGATGTCGGCCATCAGCGAGGCCTGCCGGCTGTTGTCGAGGAGCCGGCGTTCGGCCGCTTTGCGTTCGGAGATGTCGCGCAGGTAGGCCGTGAAGAGGGGGGTCACGACGTCGTCGATGCGCGTAACGGCGAGCTCGACGGGGAACTCGGTTCCGTCGCGCCGCAACGCCGAGAGCTCGACGCGCTTGCCGAGGATGTTCGACTGGCCGGTGGCCAGCTGCCGGGCGAGGCCGTGCCGGTGCGCGTCGCGATACCGCTCCGGCACCAGCAGATCGGCCATGTCCCGGCCGACCACTTCGTCGCGGCGGTACCCGAACACCTGCTCGGCGGCGGGATTGAACTCCGCAATCCGCCCCTGCGCGTCCATGGTCACGATGCAGTCGATCGCCGAGTTGAGGATCCCTTCGTGCCGCGCCTGGCTGCGCTGGAGCAGCCGCGTGTGCTCGCGTTCGGCGCGCCGCGCGCGTACCTGCGTCGTCACGTCCACGGCATAGATCATCACGCCCGTGACGGCGTCGTCTTCGCGGAGCGGTTGATACGCGAGATCGAAGAACGCCTCGTCTTCGGCGACGCCGTCGCCGTCGCGATCGATGCGCACCGGCACGGCGCGTCCCGCCTCCAACTGTCCGGTGCGATGCACGTCGGCCGCGCGCTCCAGCAGCGGATGGAGGTCCAGGTTCGTCGCCGTGTCGCGCAGCGGCACGCCGACGAGACGGTCCGCCGGACAGCCGGCCATCTCCAGGAAGGCTTCGTTGGCCAGATCGACGACGAGATCGGGGCCGCGCAGCACGGCGATAATCGCGGGCGCCTGCTGGAACAGCCGGCGCAGGTTCTCGCGCTCGCGCTGCAGGCGCTCGCGCGCGATCCGCTCCTCCACGAGCTGCAGCATGCGTTCTTCGCCGCGCCGGCGTTCGGTGATGTCCTGCGAAATGCCGCGCACCTTCGCCGGGCGTCCGTCCGGCCCCGCCACGACTTCCCCCCGGCCGTAGATCCAGCGGACCGAGCCGTCGGGCATCGTCGCGCGGTGCTCCGTCTCGAACGAGCCGCCATCGGCCAGCGCGCGCGCGATCGTCTGCGCCTGCCGCGCGCGGTCGTCGGGATGGAGCCGCGCCAGATAGTCGGGATAGGAGAATGTCCCGGCCGGTTCGAGCCCCCAGATCCGGAACAGCTCGTCGGACCAGTGGATGGCGTCGGTGGCGAGATCCCATTCCCAGGAACCGATGTGCGCGAGCTGCTGCGACTCCAGCAACTGCCGCTCGCGGCGCTGCAGCCGCGCCTCGAGCGCCTTGCGCTCGGTCACGTCGACGAGCACTCCCTGCAGGGTCGCGCCGGCTCCCTCGCGGCGCCCGACCCGGCGCATGCCGTCGCGCACCCAGACCACGCGTCCGTCGGCGGCGCGCAGCCGATACTCGAGCGCGACCTTCTGCTCGCCTCCGCGCGCACGCACGATCGCGTTCGTCACCGCGTCACGATCGTCGGGATGCAGGACACGGGCTTCCCAAAAAGTCGCATCGCCGCACCAGTCGGCCGGTGCATAGCCGAGCAACCGCTGGACGGCACGGCTGACGAACAGAAAGCGCCCCGTCGGCACGTCGCGAGTCCAGACGACCGCATCGAGCTCGTCGAGCACCACCGCCGCCCCTTCGGAGGGCGCGAGAGCGACGACGGGCGCGCCGGCCGGCCACGGACCCTGTTCGTTCATCGCGACTCCGGGTGGACTTTCAGACACACGGCGGCGGGGCCTGACTCGAATATGTACAGAATAGGGGCACAGATCGACCTGATCATGTCGACAGAGCAAGGAGTTTGCCAGGCGGTGGCCCGCCTGGCTGTTGAGGCAGGACGTCGCCTCAGGCGACGCGTTCGATCGTCAGGTGGTTGATGACGACCGGTTTCACCGGCCGATCCTGGCGGCCGGTGGGGACGGTGCCAATCTTCTTCACCACATCGAGCCCTTCGACGACCTCGCCGAAGACCGAGTGGCGGTTGTCGAGGTGCGGCGTCGGTCCGAGCGTCACGAAGAACTGGCTGCCGTTCGTGTTCGGGCCCGCGTTGGCCATCGACAGGATGCCGGCGCGGTCGTGCCGCAGCTTGGGGTGGAATTCGTCCCCGAAGGTATAGCCCGGTCCGCCCGTGCCCTGGCCCAGGCGGTCCCCCCCCTGAATCATGAAGCCGTTGATCACCCGGTGGAACACCACGCCGTCGTAAAACGGCGCCTTCTTGCGCTCGCCCGAAACGGGATCGCGCCACTCCTTCGTGCCTTCGGCGAGTCCGACGAAGTTGGCGACGGTGTTGGGCGCCTCCTTGTCGAACAGCCGGATCGTGAACTGCCCCTCGGTCGTGTCGAAACGCGCGTAGGTACCTGGTTGCATACCGACGATTATCCGCCAAAAGCGGCTCCGAACACGTTCGTTGACAACTACGAAGTGGTTCGTACATAGTGAAAGGCATGACGCGACCCGCGACCCCTCGTCCGACCGACGCCGAACTCGCGATCCTGCGCGTCCTCTGGGACCGCGGCCCGAGCACCGTCCGGCAGGTGCACGACGTCCTCGTGCGCGAACGCCCGGCCGCCTACACCACCGCGCTGAAGCTGCTGCAGATCATGACGGAGAAGGGGCTGGTGGAGCGCGACGAGGCGCAACGCACGCACGTCTATCGCGCGCGGCTCAGCGAAGATCAGACCCAGCGGCAGCTCGTGCGCGATCTCGTGGATCGCGCCTTCGCCGGATCGGCGGCCAAGCTCGTGGTGCAGGCGTTGTCGGCCCGGCGCGCGAGCCCCGACGAGCTGCGCGAGATTCGGCGCCTCATCGACGATGCCCGTGACGTATCGCGGAAGGAGAACCGGCATGAGCGCGATTGAGCCGTTGTTCCGTCACCCGCTGGCGCAGGCCGTCGCCTGGGCGCTGCTCCACTTCGTCTGGCAGGGCGCGCTGGTGGCGCTGCTCACGGCCGCGGCGCTCGCGGCCCTGCGGCGCGGCGCCGCCGACATCCGCTACGTCGTCGCGACCATTGGGCTGGCAGTGATGTTGACGGTCCCGATCGTGACGGCGGCGCAGATCTGGCGTCAGGCGGTCGTGTCGTCCCACACCCCGTCCGCGGCGGTGGCGTCGATCCTGGCCTCCGCTCCGGCACGAACGTCGATGCCGGCGTCCGCGCCGGTCGTCAGCCCCATCCCGGCAATCGGCGCGGTCGCGACCCCGCTCGCGGCCCCCCCGGCCTGGAGCGCCGCGCTTGCCTCGCGCGCACAGCCGTTGCTGCCGGGGCTGATGCTGGCCTGGGCGATGGGTGTGCTGTTCCTGACGCTGAGGCTCGCCGCCGGCTGGATCTGGATTCAGCGCACGCGCTCGTCCGGATCGCCCGCGCGCCCCGAGTGGCAGGCCCTGGCCTCACGGCTCTCGCGGCGTCTGCACGTGCGGCGCGCGGTTGCCCTGCTCGAGTCGACCGCGATCGATGTGCCGACCGTGATCGGATGGCTCACGCCGGTCGTGCTGCTGCCCGCGAGCGCGCTCGCCGGACTGGCGCCCGGGCAGCTCGAAGCCATCCTGGCGCACGAGCTCGCGCACGTGCGCCGGCAGGACTATCTCGTCAACCTGCTGCAGACGCTCGTCGAAACGCTGCTCTTCTATCATCCCGGCGTGTGGTGGCTCTCACGCCGGATCCGCACCGAACGCGAAAACTGCTGCGACGACCTCGCGGTGCGCCTCTGCGGCGACCCGGTCGCCTATGCGTCGGCGCTGGCGGATCTGGAAACGGCACGCCGCGCGCCGGCGACGCCGGCCTCCCGCCGCGGCCGCGAGATGGCGATGGCGGCGACCGGCGGCTCACTGCTCCAGCGGGTCCGGCGTGTGCTGGGGGGACCGAGCCCGCACGGCGGACGCGGCCCTGCCTGGCTGGCCGGCTGCACCGCGGTCGTGCTCCTGTGCGGCATCGCTGCCGGCGCCGACGGCATGCCGCGCGCCGCGAAAACCGCTCAGGCGCCCGCTCCCACCATCGCTCCCTCACCGGCCGCCGTCCACCCGCTGACGTCGCCGGAACCGCCGCCCGCGGCTCCCGTCGATCCGCCGCCGCCGGCGGCGGCAGTGGCCACCGCCCAGTCGGTTGCCGAATCCCGCCATGGCTCGTCGGGCACGTGGGTGTGGTCGAACGACGGCGAGAAGCTGACGGTGAAGTACGACGGCGAATTCGATTTCACCGACGACGACGCGGACGTGCAGTCGATGTCGCCCGGCGCCTCCCTCCAGATCTCGGACGGCGCGCTGCTCGGGCGTCACACGGTGCAAATCCGCAACACGGGCGGCACAATCGAGCGCCGCTATTGGGTGAACGGCGTCGAGACGCCCTTCGACCCGGCGGGGCGCGCGTGGCTGCAGGCGCATCTGCCGTCATTCGTGCGCAATACCGGGATCGACGCCGATCGTCGCGTCGCGCGCATCCTGAAATCGGGCGGGCCAACGGCGGTGCTCGCCGAGATCTCGCGCATCGACTCGAGTTTCGTCAAGCGCCTGTACTTCACCCAGCTGTTCGCGCAGGCCTCGCTCGATCCCGCGACGGCCCGCCAGTCGCTCGCGCAGGCGGGGCGCGAGATTCGATCCGACTTCGATCTGGCGTCGCTCCTGATTTCGGTGGCCGGCAAACTGCCGGGCGGCGAGGCGTCCCGCGCGGCGTACTTCGATGCGGCACGGGGCATTCACTCCGATTTCGAGCTGCACCGCGTGTATGCCGCGATGCTGTCGCGCGGACCGGTCGGGCAGGCAACGCTCGCCGGGATTCTGGGAAACGCGTCGGGCATCCAGTCCGACTTCGAGCTGTCGCGGCTGCTCCAGCAGATCGCGGCCCAGCAGGCGCTCGACGCGACGACCCGGCCGCTCTTCTTCCGCGCGGCCGACACGATCGGCAGCTCGTTCGAACGGCATCGCGTGCTGCGTGCCGTCGCGACGCGGGCGGACCAGGACGACGCGACGCTCGCGGCCGCGCTGCAGTCGGCCGCCGGCATCGACTCGGATTTCGAAGCCAGCGCGTTCCTGCGCGAGCTGCTCGAGCATCACGCGGTCACCCCGGCCATCCGCACGCCGTTTTTTCAGGTGGTCGACCGCATCGGCTCGGCGTTCGAGCGCGGCCGCGTGCTGCGGGATGTCGGACAGCGTCCGGAGGCCGACCACGACGTGCTGCTCGCCGTCCTGCGGTCCGCCAAGGGGGTCGAGGGCGCCTTCGAGCGCTCGCGCGTCCTGACGACGGTGGCCTCCGCGCATGCGATGACGGGGGACTTGCGCGACGCCTATCTCGACGCGGCCAACACCCTCACCGGCTTCGAACAGGGGCGGGTGATGACGGCGCTGGTTCGGAGCGAACGACGGTAATCACCCCGCCCAGTTCATCGGCGGATTCATCGTGTGCCACGTCGTGGCGCGTTCGTAGGCAAGCGCGACACGAAGCAGCGTCGCTTCGTCGTAGAGCCGTCCGGTGAGCATGAGCTCGACGGGCGCATTGTCGACGAAGCCGGCCTTCAGCGCCAGCGCTGGATGCCCGGTCAGGTTCGTAATCCCGAGGCTCGCGCTGCTCGTCGGCGACAGGAACACGTCGTACTGCGCCATCAGCTTGCCGAATTCACGCATCAGCAGCGTGCGGACGCGCTGGCCGCGCAGGTACTCGACGGCCGGGACGAAGCGCGCCGTCCGGAAGGTGTTCGGCCAGGATCCGAGCGATGGGTCGTTGGCCTCCGGGCTCCGCGTCAGATCGTCGAAGGCCGCCGCGGCCTCGACGTTCAGCATGAAGCCGATGGCGCTGGACAGATCCCGCCCCGGCAGTTCAATCGGCTCCAGCGTCGCCCCCGCGTGGCGGAAGACGTCGAGGGCGGTGTTGAGCTGCTGCAACTGCTGTTCGCGATCCCGCAGGAACTGCGCGCGTTCTTCTTCGCTCATGCCGCGTCCGCCGCGGCCGCGACCCGCGCCGGCCTCGCGTCCGGCGGCGCCCCGCCTGCCGCCTCCGCCAAACGGGCTCGCGGCATTGGGTTCGAACTCCGTTTTCACGTAGCCGATCTTCAGCGTCGAGAGCGGCACCTCCGGCCGCCATGCGAACGGCGCGTCCACGACGGCCTTGTCGCGGCCGTCCGGGCCGTAGATCGCGTTGAACACGAGCGCGCAGTCTTCGACCGACCGGCACATCGGTCCGACCTTGTCCATCGTCCAGCTCAGTGTCATCGCGCCGAAGCGGCTGACGCGCCCGTAGGTCGGGCGAAGGCCGGTGACGCCGTTGACGCTCGACGGCGAGATGATCGACCCGCGCGTTTCGGTCCCGATGCCGAACACGACCAGACCGGCCGCCGTGGCCGATCCCGGGCCGGCCGACGACCCGCTCGAACCGCCGCGGCGGGGATCGTCCGGGTTCCACGGATTCTTCGTCTGGCCGCGAAACCAGCGATCCCCCTGCGCCAGCGCGCCCATCGACAGCTTCGCCACGAGCACCGCGCCCGCCTCGCGCAACCGCTCGACGATGGTCGCGTCGTAATCGAAGACCTGATGCTCGTACGGCGCCGCGCCCCACGTGCTCGGGACCCCCTTGACCGAGAACAGATCCTTCGGGCCCCACGGGATGCCGTGGAGCGGCCCCTTGTAGTGGCCGGCGCGGATCGCCGTGTCGGCATCCGCGGCCTGCTGCAGTGCGAGATCCTCCAACAGCGTGACGATGCAGTTGAGTTTCGGCCCGTACTTCTTGATGCGCGCCAGGTACATGCGGGTGAGTTCGGTCGACGAAATCTCGCGGCGCCGGAGCATGGGCGCGAGCGTGGTGATCGGCGCGAACGCGAGGTCGTCGAGCGAGGCTGGACGCGGGCCCGGCGGCTGGAGCGCGACCTCGAGCCGCGCGCCGGGCGTCGCGCCCGGCTTCGGCTTCTCGCCGTGCAGGTACGGGAGGAACTCGAGCGGCGGTTCGACGTCGAGCGGGACGTCGATCGCGCGCAGTTGCTCGAAGCTGGCGAGATCGCGGTTGACCCCGCCGAGCGCCTGCTGCTCCTCGGTCGCGTCGAAGTCGAGGCCGAAGATCTTTTCGGCGCCGTCCAGGTTGTCCGGCGTGATCCGCGGCGGCGTCTGTGCGGCCTGCCGGGCGAAGGCGGGGGCCGCCAGCGCCCCGGCCACCGCGCCGGGCAGCACGCGAAGAAAACGCCGCCGCCCCGAACGCGTGGCTTTGGGGGTGGTCATTGCTTCTCCGTGAAACCGGCCGGAATCGCGACGTCCGAGGGGGCCACGGTGGTGGCGACGCTGAGGATCTCGTGATCGGTCGTGAAGATCGTGCTCCGGCCGGTATCGGCCGACTGGTCCTTCTTCTTCATCCGCCGCGCGAGCATCCCGCCCAGGCCGCCGCCGCTGCTGCTGTCGTCCCCCTGCGCGCGCTCTTCCTTGCTCTTGACGCTTTCGAAGGTCGTCGTCGTGGCGAGCGGCGTCCCCTGCATCTTCGCGTTCTCGCTCTGCATGCGCGCCATGGCGCTCTTCACCATGGGATACATGGCCGTCACCTGCGCCATCTGTTGCGCGGTGAGCGCCGCCACCTCCGGACCCTGGAGCTGACGCCAGTACCGCATATCGAAGTCCATCATCTCCTTCATCTGCGGGATCTCCGGAGCGAGCCAGGAATCGGCGGTCATGACGAGACCCCCGCCGTCCTCGAGCGTCTGTCCCTTCTGGCGCACCGTGATCGTGACGACCGCCTCGTGCGTGTCGTAGCCGGCCACCTGCTTGTGCTGGCCCGTGTCCTTCACGGCGTAGTCGACCTCGACCTGCGGCTCGGTCGGCTGCTCCGGCTTTTCCTTCTCGGGCTGCTCCTTCTGGGCCTCTTTCTCCGCGCGCTGCTCCTCCTCGCGCATCTTCTGCCGCAGCTGGTCGAAGGTCGTGACCGTGTAGGTCTTCTTCTTCATGTCCAGGTCGTAGACCTTCTCTTCGCGCAGGTCCACGATTTTGCCGGTCGAGTCGTTGAACGTGGCCTTGCGGTCTCCTTTGACGGCGACGGTCTGCTCGATCCCTTCGCCCCCCGCCTTTCTGCTGAACATGCCCGCCACGCGGCCGAGGACCCCCGCGAGCTTGACCTGCGTCCTGTCCTGCGTCTTCACGTCGGCGATCGCCGGTACGGCGAGGATCGCCGCGAGCGGAAGCGCGAGGGCGCCCGAGATGAATCGTTTCATGATGACCTCCGATGGATCCCGCGTGGTTCGACGACGGGTGTCGATATTGTACACGCCGCGCGTCGGCGCGACGCCGGTAGAATGGGTTCGTCAGGGCGTAGCGCCCTGACCCACAGAGAACGCCAGGCGTGTGGGTCAGGCCCTGATGGCCTGACATAGGGGTTGAGTGTGGGTCAGGCCTTCATGGCCTGACTGTGCGCGCATCATGTCTGACGGCCCCGACAGTCTGACGCCCGTCCGCCGCGTGGAGATCGCACGCGTCGCTGCCGGCTGCGCCCGGACCGGCGAGGATGTCGCCGCGGCCGAGGAGCCGCTCGACGTCCGGCTGCACGGCGAGTCGTTTGCCGTCATCATGCGCACCCCCGGCGACGATCGCGCGCTGGCCGCC